>CAYPOR010000004.1:0-49389 GCA_964412445.1 uncultured Nitrospira sp. | reverse complement strand
TTCGTGTCAACACCAACTGCTTCCCCCCCGGATTCCTATCAAAAGCGCTTCGTTCTGGGGGTTGGCGATCCCGCGCCCCCCCCCCCCCCCCCAGAATCACTTCTCCGGCTATTTCTTCTTCATGCTCCTCCTGATCAAATCGCGGGTGGCCAGGTACTCCTTGTTACCCGGTTCTGACGCCAGCGCCTTCTCAATGGAGGCCATCGCATCGGCATTCTTCTCAGCACCCATCGCGACTAACGCCTGAATGAAGGCATCACGACCGGCCTGTACCGCATCGTCGGATACCGTCTGAACCGACTTGGCGCAACGGAACCCAAGCCCCACACCGTAGGAATTATTCTCCGGTTGATTCCAGAACCGGTGGCTCGTGTGCAGAGATGTTTCCGGAGCAAGCCAGGAGCCTCCGCGCAGCACTCTGACCGGGCCCTGATTAGCAAAGTTATAGCCCTTGTCCGGCCCTTTGGGATTGAGGGCCTGGCTGTCCTTATAGGACTTCGGGTCGTACCAGTCGTTCACCCACTCGAACACATTACCGGCCATGTTGTAGACCCCGAATCCACTCACGCCTTCCGGATAGGAGTCGACCGGCATGGTACGACCGACATTCTGTCCATAGTTGGCTTTCTTCGGATCCAACGTGTGACCCCAGGGATAATGGTTGTCACCGTCCGGTCCCTTGGCTGCCCGCTCCCATTCAGCTTCGGTCGGCAACCGCTTGCCCTCCCACTTGCAGAACGCATCCGCATCGGTCCAGCTCACCCCGACAACCGGCTGATTCGCTTTGCTGAGGCGAGGATCGTCCCAATAGGCCGGCGCCGGATGGCCGGTTGCTTTCATGAATTCCTTGTAGCGCGCATTCGATGCTTCGTACTTGTCGATGAGGTAGGCATCGAGGACGACCTGATGCGCCGCCTCGTCAACATGCTCATGACTCCCCATAGTGAACTCGCCTCTGGGGATCAACACCATATCCTTGTCGCCGGTAGGCGAATCCGCCGCGGCCAGAGAGATAGTTCCCCCCAGTAACGCTACTCCTAATCCCATCTGAAGAACCGTTTGACTCCGCATGAGAAACCTCCTTGGTTTGGCACCCCAGGAAAACTCCTGGCCGATTGAAAACCTGGCTACGACCGCACCTGGCACGCTCGAGACTGAACCGATCCCTCCAAAGGACAAATCGTCCTCGCTTCCTGCCGCACTCTTCGATTGCGCTCAATGACCGGATCGACGACTTCGCCGCATTGCACGCAACGTTGTGCGGCAAACTCCAATTCACCGGTGCTGTTCAGTAAATCCATGCAGAAGTCACACACCATCAGTCCGCCACATCGGCTACAGATTGATTGATGGGTGACCACAGAACACGCTGCTCGCGTTTCCGGCTGACCCGCTCTTGCTCCCGCTGCTGTTCCCATACTCACCTCCGTAGGCCGCATGTCCAATGTTTGAATCAAGTATGTCCAATGTATAAACCATGTTGTCCAATGTGTCAAGTGTTGCGATATATTTTCTTTGACAAACATTGGACACATAAATATAATGAACAACATAACCATGAATACTCATAGAATTCATAGGGTTGCGAAACTCACCGGCCTGTCGAAGGATGTTATTAGGGTCTGGGAAAGGCGATATGGGCTCGTCAAACCGTCACGAAGCTCGAACCGCTATAGAGAATATAGTGATGAGGAAGTGGCACTGCTCCGGTTTGTGAAAGCACAGATGGAGCAAGGCGCGACGATCGGTGGACTGGCAGCAGAAGGACATGATGCGCTTGTCGCTCGCATGCGACTCGCGACGCCGTCTTCTCCGGAAGAGCACACACCGCACGAACGTCTGCTCGATGAATTAATAGGATCGCTCGATCCACTCGACAAGGCAGCGTTCGAACGGAAACTGAACGGCGCTGTGGCCGTGATTCCTTTTGAAGAAGCCCTTCAGCGCATCTTACTTCCGTTGCAACAGCGCATCGGTGAACTGTGGCATGAAGAACGCTTGAATGTCGCGGTTGAACATTATGTGACGAAGCTGGTCCAGCAGAAGTTGTTCTCGGTCATGAACCAACTGCCGGTCAACGAATTCGGTCCGCGCGTCCTCATTGCCTGTCCGCAGGGCGAAACACATGAAATCGGCGCTCAAGCCGTTGCCTACATCGCGGCCAATCGCGGCTGTCACGTCTATTATCTTGGCGCCAATCTACCCACAGCAGATCTCGCTGCATTCTGCGAAAGAATCGCTCCCGATCTCGTGCTGCTCTCATTCACGGAGTCACAAACCGAGGAAACCGCACTTCAGCGCCTCAAAGCCCTTGAACCGGTCGCCCGCCGCTGGCCCGTTGCCATCGGCGGCCGAGGCGCACGCACCATGTCCCATCTTCTTCACAAGAGAAATATCCAACTGCTCGACGATCTCCCCTCTCTGCATAGCCGACTCTTGCAGCTCACCACGAACCGCATGCTGTCCGCTCGCGCCGTAGAGTAAACCCGCCGACATGTGACGGTCGTTCAAACAGCAGCTTCCAGACAGAAGAACGTAAACAGAGACCGCGGTCATTGCGGGCAGACTTATGCCGTTTGCGGGAATGTGTGAGGGAAGGGGAGTGGTGCCGAAGGCGGGAGTTGAACCCGCATGACCTTGCGGTCGCTGGTACCTGAAACCAGTGTGTCTGCCATTCCACCACTTCGGCAAGAAGGGTCGAGAGGGGAGATTATCCTGAATTATCACTGCCGGCGTCAAGCAACTATATGCGAGGCTTATTTCGTCACTTGGGGCTCGATCCCGGGCTTCGCCCAGCCGCCGCGCGCGGCAAGATCCCGAAGATCCCCGCTCAGCACGATACGCTCTCGCACCAGCCCCGCCGCTGCCAGCAGCATGGTCGCATCGATCCGGGGCGCATCATCGACGATGAGCACATCGAACCGCACGCGGGAAAACAGCGGGTCACTGGCAATCCGCGCCGGAGTTGAGATCACGAGACGACGATTTTGGATAAACGCCTGGCGATTGGTATGTTCTTCAGCGGCCAACAATTCGCGAATTTTCTTGGTGCCGCCCAGCTTCGTGATGTCTTCTTTGAGATCGTCGAATTCCGGCCGCAAATCTTTCGGGACGGCCGCCTCGGGAACCAATTCATCAATCCGGACCTTGGCGATGTCCAATTCCTTCGTAAGCTCGCCGATCTGCTGCTCATAGAGCACCCGATACTGCTGGAGCGATTCGACATTCTTCCCGACCGTCTGCATGCCAATCCGACGCCAGAGAGGGAGATTCTCATACTCCGTCAGAATCGCCGTGACATCCTTGATCTTCGTCTGGAGTTCGCTCAACTGGGTCAACAGCCTCCACTCCAGCAAACGGACTTCGTCCAGATCCTTCTGCTTCTGTCCTTTATAGGCTAACAGAGGGGTCAGTTCGCGAAACCGGTCATACTTTCGCCGAAGCGACGCTTTATCCGCCCTGGACTTGGCAAAAAACTGATGCATCTGCGCCTCAAACCCCAGCTCCTGGATGGGGATGCCGCAGGCGTGAGCGACGAGGCTCATTTCATACCGGCTGATCCAGGTTTTGTAGGTCAATCCGCCGGCCTTCATCGCTTTCGCGATCGTCCCGGCCATCTCGTCGGACGACCGGTGATCCGGACCGATGAGCAAGATCCGCTTGTTCGCTCGAATGAGCTCGAGCACCAGACTCGCAATCTTCTGGCGGCGCAGGGTCTGCTCTTCCAGCCATACCGTGGTCAACACCGCCGAAGAACCGAGCGCGGCCTGACCGGGGTCCTCCGATGACACCAGCAGCGGAACCAGCCGCTCCGACGGGCCGAGATTGTACGCATCCGCCTGGCTGATCATGTCCCGCAGTCGCGTCGCAATGGTCCCAAGGTGGCCGGCACGATCCGGGATGAGTGTCGCTGAAGGAACAGAGGCTCCTAAGGCATCCACCGTTTGAACCAGCACCACCTGCCCCTGACAACTCAATACCGTTCCCTCCGTAGCCTCCAGCTCATCCCCGGGGACGATGGACACGGGAAGATCGATCGACAGGGCACATCCGGCCGGAAGCGTGAACTCGTACACGTGAAGCGCCCCCACCGAATGTCGCAGGGTTCCCCGCGTGACAATGACAGGAGCATCCAACCCGGCATCATTCGTCAGTTGGACCTCACGGTCCAACTGTGCGGCATAGACCTCCAGACAGTCTCTCGCTGTTGACTGCATTGCTCCCCTCAAGTGATAGGCTACCGGTGGGGCATGATATAGGGGCCCGTCTCCGCCTGTCCAGGTCGCCGACAGGGCCAGGAAAAGGATTAGATAATTGACTTTTCAACCTGATCCCCCGTATTCTCACTTCCTTTCCAACAGAAGGAGTTAGGGTTATGAAAGTCATTTTACAAGAAACGATGGACGGGGTCGGCCACCTCGGCGACCTGCTCGATGTTCGGGACGGATTTGCCAGAAATTTCCTCTTGCCCAGAAAGAAAGCCGTGCTGGCCGACAGCCGCAGCATCAAGGCATTTGAGCACGTCAAGCGTGTTGCAGCCGAAAAGGCGAAAAAAGAGAAGCTCGAAATCGAAGCCCATGCCAAGAACGTCTCGGCCGTCACTCTCACCATTGAGGCGCAGGTCGGGAAAGATGACAAGATGTTCGGGTCCGTGACTTCCAAAGACCTGGCCGAAGCCTTGGCGGCCCAAGGGTTTACGATCGACCGCCGCAAAATCCAGCTGGCTCAGCCTATTAAAGAACTGGGCACCATCACGGTACCGATCAAGATGCCGAGGGAAGTGACGGCCACCATCACCGTCCGCGTGGTCAAGAAGCAGGAACAGGAAACCGTTGAAGCATAACGGTGACACACCGTGGAGGGGTGATGCGCGACGCGATCGGATCACTAGAGGCACTCAAATCAACTGATCCAGATGTCTATGCCGCGATTGAAGCGGAAGAGACCCGCCAACACGACAAGCTCTTGCTGATCGCGTCGGAGAACTTCGCGAGCCCCGCCGTCCTGGCCGCCCAGGGCAGCATCATGACCAACAAATACGCGGAAGGCTACCCCGGCAAACGCTATTACGGCGGATGCCAGCATGTCGACACCGTCGAGGATCTCGCGATTCAACGAGCCAAAGAACTCTTCGGTGCGGAGCACGTCAATGTACAGCCGCATTCGGGTTCCTCCGCCAACATGGCGGCCTATCTCTCCGTCCTTAAACCGGGAGACACCATTCTCGGAATGGACCTGGCGCAGGGCGGACATCTGACACACGGCAGCAAAGTCAGTTTCTCGGGCATGCTGTTCAAGGCCTTTTCCTACGGTGTCGACCGCCAGACCGAGAGAATCGACTACGATGCCGTGCAGAAATTGGCGGAGGAATGCCGGCCCCGCATGCTCGTCGTCGGCGCCAGCGCCTACGCCCGCGTCCTCGACTTCCCTCGCTTCCAACAGATCGCCAAGTCGGTCGGCGCCTATCTGATGGTGGATATCGCGCATATCGCCGGACTCATTGCGGCAGGACTCCATCCAAATCCGGTTCCCTATGCCGATTTCGTCACCACGACGACGCATAAAACATTGCGCGGCCCCCGTGCCGGTATCGTGATGTGCAAAGCTGAGCATGCCAAAGCCGTCGATAAAATTATCTTCCCGGGCCTTCAGGGCGGGCCCTTGATGCATGTCATCGCGGCCAAAGCCGTCGCGCTCAAGGAAGCCTTGTCACCCTCCTTTAAAAAATATCAGCAACAAGTCATCGCCAATGCCCGTGTGCTTGCCCAGGGCTTGCTCGATCGCGGATACAAAATCGTCTCCGGAGGCACCGACACCCATCTCTTCCTGGTGAACCTGACCAACAAGGGCGTCACCGGAAAAGAAGCCGATGCCGCGTTGGACGCAGCGGGAATCATCCTCAATAAAAATGCGGTGCCGTACGATGAAAAACCCCCGGCCGTGGCCAGCGGCATTCGCATCGGATCTCCTATCGTCTCCACCCGTGGAATGCGGGAAGCCGAGATGAAAGAAATCGTCGAGCTGATCGACCGGGTGCTGCAAAACCGGCAGAATGCAGCCGTGCTGGAAGAGGTCCGCGCGCAGGCCAAGGCGCTCTGCGGCCGCTTCCCTATCTTCCACTCCTACTAGCCCCCAGATCGTTGGGCAGGGTCGCCACCTGTGAAATGTCCGTTTTGCGACGAACTCGAAGATAAGGTGGTCGACTCGCGCATGGCGAAAGAAGGCGAAGTCATTCGCCGCCGCCGCGAGTGCCTCGGCTGCAAACGCCGCTACACTACCTACGAGCGGGTTGAAGAAATTCTTCCGGTGGTCGTCAAGAAAGACGGCCGGCGTGAATCGTTCGACCGCACCAAGATTCTGTCGGGCCTCAAAAAAGCCTGCGAGAAGCGGCCGATCAGCACGGCGACGATCGAAGCCGTCACGGATCGAATCGAGAAGCGGATCCAGGAAATGGGCGAAAGTGAAATAGAAAGTCGGATCGTCGGCGAAGAAGTCATGAAGGAGTTGCACCAACTCGATCAGGTCGCATATGTCCGGTTCGCGTCGGTCTACCGGGAGTTCAAGGACATTGATCAGTTCATGGACGAACTCAAATCTCTGGCTCAACAGCGCCGGGAGCGGTAACGCGAGGACTTCCCGGCCCGCGGGTCCTGCTTCCCGTTTCTTCTTCTCTCTCCTCCGATTTCTCCGCCCGGCAATCGCTTGTGATCCATCACCCGATTCTGGTTTATAGCGCCATGGCTACATCGAAGCTCAGCCCCGTCAAAGCCCGCCGCAAGTCGTCGAAAGTCGGCGCCACGAATGTGGCCATCATCGGTGCCGGGCGCGGCGGGACCGCGCTGATGGAAATCTTTGCGAACGATCCTCTCGTCCAGATCGTCGGAATCGCCGAGGTCAACACGCGAGCCCCGGGGGTGGCGCTCGCCAAGCAGCTTCAGATTCCCGTCACGCGGGATTATCGCAAACTCTTAGCGATGGAGCGGGTCGACCTCGTGATCGACGTGTCCGGCGATGCCGAAGTCTGGCAGTTCCTGCAGGATTTTCACCGGATGGGCGTCACCATCATCGGCGGCGCCAGCGCCAAGTTCATGTGGGAATTGATCGGCGCGCGCATCCGTGCAACGGCAGAAATCGAGAATACGCTGAACAAATACCAATCGCTCTACCGATTGTATGTCAAAGAAACCGGCGCGGCCGTCACCGAAGAACGGACCCGCATCGCCTGCGAAATTCACGACGGACTGGTTCAGAGTCTCGCCGGCGTGAATTTCAAACTCGACTTATGCCAGCAGCTTGTGCGCAAGAACCCGAAAGCGAGCCTCGCCACGATCAAAGAAAGCAAGGCGCAACTGAAACTGGCCATCCAAGAAGCCCGGCAGGTCATCTTCAATTTGCGGCCGCTCCATTACGACAAGATGGAGTTGATTCCCGCGCTGACCAACTACCTCAAGTCCTACGAAACTCAGGCCCGCATCAAAGCGCACTTCACCGTCACCGGGGACGAACAAATTCTCTTTCCCCGAACAAAGATTTTCCTGTTCCGGATTATCCAGGAAGCGCTGAGCAACGTCCAAAAACACGCCAAAGCCGACCGCGTCTCGATTCGATTGGAAATCAACCTGGAGATGTTGCGTGTGACCATCTCGGATAACGGCATCGGCTTTGACATGGATGCCGTCTTGCGCGACCCCGACAAATGGGATCACTTCGGCATTCGAGGCATTATTGAGCGGGCGAAACTGGTCGGCGGTGAGGGGCATATCGATTCCAAGCAGGGGCGAGGCACGACGATCACGGTCGAAGTCCCCCTCATGAACAAGGAGACGAGCGAACATGGACAAGATTAAGGTCCTCATTGCCGACGATCATCGTGTTGTACGGGAAGGACTGGCCGCTATTCTCAAGACCAAGGAGGATCTCCACATCGTCGGTGAAGCACAAGACGGGATGGAGGCCGTGGAGAAAGCCAAAGCGCTGGTGCCCGATGTCATTCTCATGGACGTGAGCATGCCCCGTATGGGCGGCGTCGAAGCGACCAGACAGATCAAGCGGGAATTCCCCCATATCGGGATCGTCGCGCTGACGATGTACGAGGAGCAGCAATATATTTTTGACCTCGTTCGGGCCGGCGCCACCGGCTACCTTCTGAAAGATTCCGAATCTTCACAAATCGTTGCGGCCATTCGGGCAATCTACCGGGGTGAATCGTTGATCCATCCGTCAGTCGCCAGCAAAATCCTTGCAGAGTTTTCTCTCATGGCTCAAAAGAAGGGCAAAAAGCCAGGCTGGGTGGAACATGACCTCACCGAGCGGGAGATCACCGTCCTGCGATTGGTTGCGGACGGAAAGACGAACAAGGAAATCGCCAACGCGCTGGATCTCAGTGAAAAGACCGTCAAAAACCACGTGCGTAACATCTTCCACA
Source organism: uncultured Nitrospira sp. (assembly GCA_964412445.1). Taxonomy (GTDB): domain Bacteria; phylum Nitrospirota; class Nitrospiria; order Nitrospirales; family Nitrospiraceae; genus Nitrospira_D. The sequence continues at coordinate 40,964 of CAYPOR010000004.1, read as the reverse complement.
AACTGCAGGTCTATGATCGAACTCAGGCGGCTATCCTCGCAATCAGGAAAGGATTGATCGAACTAGATCCTCGCCCCTGAACACCCCACAACGACCGAACGTAATACGAGCAGCCGTTTTTCTAGAAACAACACAGTTGTATTTTTTATACAACATGTGCGACATCGATAAAATATAGTTTTCACACTATATTTCAATACCTTGCACGCACATGATCATGGCAAGACTCTTGCTCAACGACCAAGTGTCTTTTGAACCTGGAGGTTCTTGTGAGGAATCAGCAAACTCTGGCCGCACCAATTACCTGCTCCGGCGTCGGGCTTCACTCTGGCCAGCCGGTAACGATTACACTGAGACCAGCACCTGTTAACACCGGTGTTGTGTTCGTGAACCGGAACGGCAAGTCAGGAGCCACTCTTCCCGCCTCCATCGAACATCTGGTGCCGACCGAACTCTGCACCGCAATCAACGGCAACGGCTTTCAGGTCAAGACGATCGAACATGTACTGGCCGCTCTCTCCGGACTCGGAGTCGACAATGTATTCATCGATGTAACGGCTGGTGAAATCCCCGTCATGGATGGAAGCGCTGCGCCGTTTGTCCGGTTGATCCAATCCGTGGGCGTCGTGTCACAATCCCGTCGCCAGCCCTATTTAAAAATCATGGCGCCGATCGAAGTGTGCGACGGCCCAAAGCGCGTCCGTATCGAACCATCCTCCACGCCGAAAATTACCTACACCATTCACTACAATCATCCGATGATCAAGACGCAGGTCTATACACACGACTGCGCTGCTGAAACCTTTGAACAGCATATCGCAGAAGCCCGTACGTTCGGATTTTTACACGAAGTTCAAGCCCTCTGGGCAAGAGGACTCGGCCAGGGCGGAAACCTTGAAAATACCGTCGTGCTCTCGGAAAGCGGGGTGGTCAACGAATCCGGGCTGCGTTATTCGAATGAATTCGTTCGCCACAAAATCCTTGACCTCATCGGAGATTTTTCACTCCTGGGCATGCCCTTCATCGGCCATCTGATTGCCGAACGGTCCGGCCATGCGCTGCACACTCGCCTGGTCGAGCAGATTCTTGAGCAGCCGGAGAAGTGGGTTCTGCTGAACACGGAACCGGCTTCAGTCGAAGCAAGGCCGTCGCTGTCTCACTGCAGACCGCAACCGGCCGTCGCCCTTCAGGCTTCATAAGCGACGTACCGCTCCTCGTATTTCTCCACGACACTTGCTCGACTAAGGTGAGCACTGATGCCGCACGATCTGCGGTGATGAGGCGGGAACACAAATGAACGCCGAGAGTGAGTGGCCTCACCCTCGGCGAGCAATACCCGGCGGGTTACTTCTTCTTCTTCTTTGCTGCTGCTTTCTTCGTTGCCAAGAGTCTCACCCCCCTTCGCCTTAAAAAGTGAAAGCTACTGCCAAACTACACGGCCTGAACCAACACATCTTCGAGCGCCTCAAACGTATTCGGACCAACCTTTCTAAACCGCTTGTCGCGCTTCAGGGAGGTTGCGACCGAGGTCAACGGCGTCTTCCCTTTGATCTGTAGTCCGCCTTCCGCAAGTCGCTGCACCAATTCTTTCGCGTGCATGGCGCGATTGGACTCACGAAGAATTTCATAGGTTGCTTCGGGGACGCTCTTGCCGACATACTTGCTGCGCCCCAGGAGAATTTCACGCGACTGATCCGTCACATCCATGACCGGAAGAGTCCGCACGCCCTTGCTTTCATCGGGAATGATTTGACTGGAGAGACTGGCAAGTTTCGCTTTGTCGGCTTCTACGCGATAGAGCGTTTCGGCAAGCTCGAGGTATTTTTTGATCGTCGCAATTTCATCGTCGAGTCGACGTTTCTTTTTCTCAAGCTCCTGGAATCTATTTTTGTAGGCATGAATGCGCTGCTCAAGACCTACAAGAATATCTGTTAACTCTTCCACAGGACCCCCAACAGAAGCATGCTTGCTTTATAGCATTGCATAGAATATTCGTCAAGCATAAATATGTTACTATTTTTCAAGACGTAAAAACTAGTTATGTACACACAAGAATCCGTTGGAAGAAATGAACGTTCAAGGCTTGCTCTACAATCATCATGGAATTTTCATATATTTATCTATTACTTACAAAATGTCAGTGCCTTGCTTTTAAAATACTCCGCTCATAACAAGCTCTTTCCTATGAAGCAGAACATATCGATAGCTATGGGTACACCTTGTGCTATCATTCGCCATGCTTGAACCGTTTGTTCCCGGAGAAATCAATCTCCAGCCGCTCATCAAAACAGCCTCAGAAGCAGCCGCACAAGCAGGGATGCTTCTCTTGCGCTACGCACGCGACGGCTTTCGGGTCACGCATAAGAGTCTGATCGATTTGGTCACAGAAGCGGATCATGCCGCCGAGCAATGTGTGATCGATGTCATTCTCGCAAGCTTTCCAGATCACCGCATTCTCGCCGAGGAGCGCGGCGAAATCGATCGGAGTCCGTCACTTTATCGATGGATTATCGACCCGCTGGACGGCACCACGAACTTTGCACACGGCTTTCCTGCCTATTGCGTATCGATCGGCCTTGAATACAAGGGAGAGTGTGTACTCGGCGTTGTCTACGACCCGACTCGCGACGAACTCTTCAGTGCCACGCGTGGCGGCGGGGCTCGTGTCAATGACCGGTCAATCCATGTTTCTCGAACATCACAGCTCGATCAAGCCCTCCTGGTAACCGGTTTCGCCTACGATATCCGTGAGACTCCGAACAACAACCTCGATCATTTTGCCCGGTTTGCACTTCGCGCCCAGGGACTCCGACGCACAGGATCCGCAGCTCTCGATCTGTGTTACGTCGCAGCGGGACGCTTTGACGGATTTTGGGAAGTGAAACTCAAACCATGGGACATGGCGGCCGGAGTGGTCATTCTCCAAGAGGCCGGAGGAACAGTGACAAACCTTTTCGGCGCATCACACTCTCTCTTCGGACAAGAGCTGGTCTCAAGCAACGGCCTCATCCACGATGCGATGATCTCGGTGATTCAGGAATCCCTGGACACTCTGCCTCCGTCCGCACGCTGAATCGTCTCTCTCTGTTATCCAGTTCCAGACCATTCCGGCCCCCGTATACAGCCAGGCAATCCGTGCGCTAAGATTGTGCAACATACTGACCGGAGTACATTCTATGGCAACGTCAATACCGCCCTCTGGCCCGATGAGCGGCCAACCGACAGGGGAGAACCCTAGCGACAAAGCCACATGGGACGTGGAGCTTTTGCGCGTCCTGGTGAGCCGAAAGGGAACGCAGGTCGATGCGCAATGGGCGATTCATCCTCAATTGAAACAGGACCTGCTCCCGGAAGAATGGAAAGAAGTGACCGACCTCATGGCCAAAGTCACTGATATTGTCGGGACTCGCTTTTCTGAAGTCCTTCAGAACGTTGAGCCTGATCCTCCCGGTCATGCCTGAGGACTTTCCTCCTTCTTACCACCCCGTTCGATCTCTACCGAACCTTTGAACCAACAGAGGAGGCTCGTATGGATTCGTATTATCATTCGCATGATCTCGGCAAGTTCGGCGAGATGGGCAAGGGCAACAAAGAACTCTGGGACAAGTTCATGAGTTACTACAGCGCGGTCTTCGCCGAGGGGGCGCTCACAGAACGGGAGAAATCCCTCATCGCGCTTGCCGTGGCGCATGCCGTGCAATGTCCTTATTGCATCGATGCCTATACGCAAGCCTCGCTGGAAAAGGGATCGAATGTTGAAGAGATGACGGAAGCCGTCCACGTGGCCTGTGCCATCCGGGGAGGCGCATCACTCGTGCATGGCGTGCAGATGCGCAACGTCGCCGAGAAGTTGTCGATGTAAGAGAAGACGGTCGTGACCGGCGGCAGGGCGGCGGAATATCAGAGATACTGATTTTCCGGAATCGCCAGCGTGAAGTATTTCCCGCGCTCTTCGTAGAGAATACGGCGACTCGTCAGAATGTTCAGGGCATCGCTCAGTTCATCATCCGACAGCACCAGACCGCTCTTGGCTTCTTTTAACAACGCACGAATCTGATCTCTGCTTTTCGCCGCCTCGTTGCAGACCTCAATGATCTCCGCCGCAGGCCAATCGAACCGTTGCCTGGTCGGCGCCTGAGGATCCCGCCCGTCATAGACCGTCACATAGTCCATCGCCTTGGAATAATACAAAAACGGCCGGTCGCTGCCGCGCGCCCGGTGCTGCCATTCCTCCACGAGACCGACCAGTTCCTGATAGAGATGGGGATCCACCGGCCAGTGATCCAGCTCGTACTCGAAATCATAGGCGATCTTGAGCAGATCAAGGCGCGCCGCATCGTAGACGTACTCGTAGGCCATCCCCGGCCCGGTAATCTTCACGCCATACTCCTGCGGACGCGTAAAGTAGGGGCTGAACCGCTGGAGCCAGAATTTTCCGGTCGCTTCGGGCGCCTGCAGATGGAAGAGCGAGGGAAGTAAATCGATCTGCCGCCGATAGTCGTCGTTTGTTTCGCCGGGAAAACCGAGGAGGATATTCCAGGACACCGCGACACGGTAATAGCCGCTCCACTTGAGACACACGATGTTCTGCATGGGCGTCACGCCCTTGTCCATCGCCTTGAGCTGCGTCAGACTCAGGCTTTCCAGACCGGGCTGCATGCACTTCACGCCCCCCACGGCCAGCGTGCGGATCTGACTTTTCTGAAGGTTGCTCTTCGTTTCGATGAACACGTCGAGATCGCAATGCGCAGCGGCAAACAGGCCGAACAGATTCTCGACATACTTCATATCGATGATGTTATCGACGAGCCTGAACCGGGTCGTGTCGTACCGGCTGGAAAGCGCCGTCATCTCGCGCGCGGCCTGATCCGGCGACTTGGCGCGGAATTTCATACTCTGTGCGTTCAAACCACAAAACGTACAATGGTGCTTCTCCCCCCACCAGCAGCCGCGCGAACCCTCGTAGAGCAGAATACGATCCAGCCCTTGTGCCGCATCCCCGAGTTCGGCCAGCAGATGGTAATAGTCGTCGTAGTCCGGAGGCCCGGTCCTGGCGAAGTCGGCAAACAGCGCCGGATTCGGCGTAAATCGGATCCGATCCTGCTCCCTGAAGATCACACCGTTCGGGACCGCGTCCGGCTTCCCATCAAGAACGTGGCGTACCAGTTGAGGAAAGACCTCCTCGCCTTCCCCCACGACGACATAATCGATGAAGGGAAACGCCCGGAAATATTCCATCCCCATTTCGCCGTCGTAGTTCGCTCCGCCGAACACGATCTTGACGTGGGGATAGAGATCCTTGATCAACTTGGCCAGCGTCAGGCTTGCCACATTCTGGTCGAAAGTCGAAGTGAAGCCGACAAGCTTGTACTGGCCCCAATCGATCGCCGTCATCGCCCAGGTCAGGAATTGCGGCGCCGTCCTCGTCGACAGGTCTTCAAAAAACGACAGCGGCTGGCCGCTCTCCCTGGACACTTGCTCGAAGACCGGCTTAAAGACCCGCGGATATTCCGCGCGCTTCGGATTGTCTCGAAACAGGAGATACGAAAAGAGCCACTCGCCGAACAGCGCGCGCTTCTCGCAGATCATTTCATAGAGCGGCACACCGATTTTGTGCGCGAAGCGGACATTCAAATGATGACAATCGACGGGAACCCCTCTGGACTTCAGCAGGGCCGAGAGGGTCCCGAGCTGGATCGAGGGATACTTCGAATAGCTGAACGGCATGTTGACGAGCGCCACCCGGGCTTGATCGCTCATCTGTTGCCTCGTACGTTCATGATGGCAAAACCGCTACGCTATGACGTCGCCGCAACCCGGAATGATTCGAACTCCCGGTCGGCTTTCGCCGCCAGATAGAAATCGCTCTCCGTGAGACCATTGATCTTGTGCGTCCAGATCTCGACTGTGCATTTTCCCCAGGCCAAATAGAGATCAGGATGATGGCCCTCGGCTTCTGCGACCGCACCGACCTTGTTCACAAAGGCCAACGCCTGAGCGAAATCCTTAAATGTATAGAGCCGTTCAAGATGGCCCTGTGCGTTCAACGACCAGCCCCTGCCTAATTCGTTCAGCAACACCTGCGCTCGATCGGCGGGAACCGGCGGAACACCGCCGCGGCAGGGAACGCACTGATTGTCGGCAAGACCCATGGCGGCCTCCTTGGATGAGAGTGCGAGTATTGTAAAGGGGCCATGAGCGGAGAAACAAGGCGGGAGCAGCGATCGATCGAACACAAATGGAAGATCGGCACAGCTCAACACATCGGGCGATCGGCTGGCTCTGCCTTGCCTCCCGACCCGATTCCGCGCATCATGCCGCGACCATGCCATCCGGATTATCATCGACCGAGAGCCCCCGGCACCTGCGCATCGGCTGGTTTACCGCAAGCTGCGTCCTCGTCAGCAACATCATCGGAGGCGGCATCTTCACGACGACCGGCATCATGGCCCGCGATCTCGGGGATCCGCTTCTGATCCTCCTTCTGTGGTTTATGGGAGCGCTGTTCGCCGTCGGCGGTGCGATGGTCTATGGCGAGCTGGGCTCGCGTCTGCCCCATGCCGGCGGAGACTATGTCTATTTGCGGGAGGCATACGGCCCTCTCGTGGCCTTTCTCAGCGGCTGGACGTCGTTTACGATCGGCTTCGGCGCCGCCGTAGCCGCCTCGACCATCAGCTTCTCCTCCTACGCCTTACGCGTCGTCCCGATGCAGGATGAATCGGGATGGATCGCAAAAAGCCTCTCACTCGCCCTCCTCTGGGGTGCCACCGTCATCCATTGCCGGGGCGTCGGAACAGGCGGCCGGCTGCAGTTGATACTTACGACGATGAAAGTCGTCGCGATCGGAGGACTCATTCTCGGTGGACTATCGACCGTGATCGGGCAGGGGCGACCGCTCCTCGGTGCGCCGGCCGCGCAGGAACCCACGATTGGAGCAGCCGCCATCGCCCTGGTGATCGTGACCTATTGTTATCTCGGCTGGAATGTCGCCGGCTACATTGCCGCCGATATCGAGAATCCCCAAAAGACCTTGCCCGGAATTATGATCGGAGGGACCACCTTCGTCGCTGTGATATATCTCTTGCTGAACGTGGTGTACGTGTCGGCCTTATCCGTCACAGAACTGGCACGGGAGCCGATCGTGCCGGTCGCGGAAAAAGCCGCGGCTGCCCTGTGGGGACCGCAAAGCGGACGGCTGGTCGCCGCAATTCTCTGCCTCTCAATCGCCGGAGCGGTGAGCGCCATGACCTGGGCGGGACCCCGCGTCTATTGGGCCATGGCACGTGACGGTATGATCAGTCCGTGGCTTGCTCATGTTCGGCCTCGAACGAATGTGCCCGCCCGCGCGATCATCGTTCAAAGCCTCTGGGCTTCGCTCCTGATTCTGAGCGGCACCTTTGAGCAATTACTGGTCTACAGCGGTCTCGTCCTCGCGCTGTTCATGGCCCTGACCCTCTCGACGATCTTCCGCCTGCGCGACGCAGAGACCACTCGCACTTCCCACTATCGTGCCCCGCTCTATCCACTCCTTCCAGCCGCACTGGTTCTCGGAGCCGGCACCCTCGTCATCTCCAGCGTACTCGAACGACCGGTAGAATCACTCTACGGCGCCATCACCGTCCTGGGCGGAGTCCCGCTGTATTATCTCCGGCGCAAATCGATAGCCATGTGAGGCCGGCACGTCCTGACGTTGATCGCGTCACCGGCGGCTCAACAATTTCACCGGCAAGGCCGCAATGAGTGACACTCCGCGACTACTGTTTCAGTGCGTTGCGGGGAAAAAGATGTGAACACGGCGGCGGGATATTTCAGTCGCTGAAAAAACACGGGCGACCTTGCACTATGGTGGGAGGTCGCCCGTGAGTGGCGCTTGGGACGCCGAGAATTATGTCTTATGTCGCGGCCCGTAAGACCCGTACGACACGGTCATATCTTTCTGCTCGGGAGAGACATCTTCAACCCCCGGGTACGAGAGTTCCCCGTTCCAACCGGCACTCTCCACGATCGTCACGCTGACATCCCCTTGGCCTCTCATGCCATCACGGCACAGCCAGTGGAGAAACGGCTAGAACGACCGACGAGAAAGACGCCCGCTTATCGACGGGCCTGACGGACCAGGTGGCGTTGCGTCGCTCATGTCCACCCTCCTCTCTGATGAAATCATCGAGAGACCTGGATAGCAGCCGCGCGGTCTGCCCGATCTCCCGCAGAACCGAACATCACAGGCCGCAATTTCCATGTACGCCCATTAGAAAACTCTGTCAATGGGCCGCGATAATATTTTTTGTCGATGCACGTGAGCATAACGTATGCCGTCACAGCGCCCTTGCCGCACAGCCTAGATTTCACTGAGCACAACGGCTCCGGACAAGAAAAAGGGGAACAACCATCCGGCTGCTCCCCCATCCCTAACACGATCATCGGACTCTGTTAGTGCCCGGCCTCCAGGGCTTTCCGCTTCGCTTTTTCGATTTCCTCCGTCATCTTCCCTTCAGCCTGCCCCTTGTGCTGAGCGGCAGTTTCTTCCATCTTCCGCTCGGCCTCGGACTTCACGTTGCCGGCTCCCTGTCGAGCTGCGGAAGAGGATTCTGTGGCGGACCGTTTCGCATTGGCCATTTCCTGATCGAGCTTTTGCTGCATGTCGCCGGCGGATGGAATCTAAGCGACGGCCGGAAGCGCAGCACCGAACAGAATGCTGACCGCGAGGATACTCATCAACACGTGCTTCATGACATTATCCTTTCTTAGTTATTCGGTAGCCGAGGCTCGATATTACCCTACTCACTATTCGGTACTTGTTCAAGTGGATGAAAGACCGGACGATCGGAACAGTCGAAGCCTTTCATTGCATCGTTTTTGTCTTGTCCCGAGCCCAGAAGAACTCACCCTGTCAAACGGCTTCCTGCCTCTCGACGACAGAAATATCCATGCTCTTGCGGTTGACCTCGTGCCTTTTGGACTTATCCTTCACCCGTGACACACACGGCTTTTCCTTCTTTACAGAAAGGGCGCATGATGATCAAAGAAGTCACCGGTGACATCCTCCTCTCCAAAGCCGGCGCAATCGCTCATGGCATTGCTCCGAACGACGACTTCAAGCAAGGGCTCGCGTTAGCCCTCCGGGAACAATGGCCGGCCATGTACAAGGATTTTCGCCACTATTGCCAGACCTACAATCCAAAACCGGGAACCCTGTGGTCCTGGAAGGGACCGGGATCACCCGTTATCGTCAATCTGTTTACGCAAGAAGCGCCCGACGGCCATCAGAGCCGGCCTGGCAAAGCGACGGTGCCGAATATCAATCACGTCCTGCATGCGCTCAAGAAAGAAATCCAGGAACAGAAAGTGACCAGCCTGGCGCTGCCGCGTTTGGCCACAGGTGTCGGAGGACTCACCTGGGAAGAGGTCCAGCCTCTGATCCAGGCCACCTTCAAAGACGCCGGGATTCCGGTCTATGTGTATACGACGTATAAGAAAGGCATGGCGGCAGGCGAGTAAGAGCGAATCGATCCGGCCCGAGATGAGGAAGTGCCCGGACTGCACTACGGCAGTTTGGGCACTTCCTGTGCGCAGCGAAAACCGACGTTAGGATCCTGCTCCGTGGGGTCACCCTTCGTTCTGAATGAGGAACGCAGCCGGTAGGGATTGTTGATATAAGATCCGCCGCGTTGAACCTTCGCCGTCCCTTCAGTCGGACCACGCGGATTGATGGCGGGCGTCTTGGCGAAATTCACATAGTAATCTTCGGCATACCAGTCGGTGACCCATTCATAGAGATTGCCCGCCAGATCGTGGGCGCCGTACGGGCTTCTCCCCTTGTCACGATTGCCGACAGGAGAGACGGTATCGCTTCCGCCCTCCTTTAAGCCGAATACCGCATGAGCCGGCGTCGGCGGATCATTACCCCAAGGGTAGAGGCGCCCGTCTGTCCCGCGCGCCGCCTTTTCCCACTCCGCTTCAGTCGGCAACCGCTTGCCGGCCCAGAGACAATAGCCCATCGCATCCATCCAGCTCACCCAACGCACCGGCCGGTCCGCATGCGTGACCGGTGTATCCTTATCCGAAAAGCCCCACGGCGGTTCGCTTTGAATGGCATCGACGAATTTGGCGAAGCGCCCGTTCGTCACTTCAAACTTGTCGAGATAGAACGTATCCAGATAGACACGGTGGGTAGGGGATTCATCGTCGTCCCCCTTGTCGCTGCCCATTGTAAACTCGCTCGCCGGCACCAGCACCATCGGCGCGCCGTCTTTGCCGGTGATTTCCACGGGAAGAGGCGCCACAGGTTTGGGAGCCGCCGCCCCGTTGGCCGAGTGAGGGCCTTTCGCCGGAGGCTTCGACTCACCTTCTTGCAACTTGGGTTTCGACGGAGCGGGGACGGCTTCCGGTTTCACCGGAACCGATTCCTTGCCGGCGCCGTCGGCCGGGAGACCGGGCCCCTGTGCCTTGACCGGAGGCTTCATGTCGCTCTCCTGCACGCGTGGTTTCGGCTGAGCCGGAGCCGGGATCGAGGGAGACGGAGCGACAGGAGCGGGAGAGGGAGTCGTTTCAGACTTGGGCGCCGTCGTCTCATCCGCCAAAGCGGGGACTGCAGCACAGGACAAACCCAACATCATCCTCACCACAAACGTGGTGACCGTTGAACGAACGTCCATGCACAAACCTCGTTGGGGAGTTCAACCACCCGGCCCTGATATCACAGATCGGCCGGCACACTTCTCTCAAGGTACCGAAAAGAAGCCGGCAAATCCAGGGCAACCTCGACACTGCGGAGAAATCAACGACGGCGCCTATGGCAGGGTCTTGTCCGTCTCCCGTCAGGGCAACCTGTTTCAGCAAAGCCGTGACCGGCAGCGCAATAGATCGGAAGCCGCTGTTTATCCAACCCGCTTCACAGTATTGGCGTCAGTGTGGTGAAAGAGCTCCTGCTGTCCCCTGATCTTCAATTGTGTGTCCTCTTTGTAACTGAAGCTGTCGCGGCCATGCATCGTGATCGAGAGTTCATACCGGACCGTTTTAAACTCCCGGTCCAGAAACTTGTTCGAGCAAATTCCATAGGTGTCCGACCCGGCATCCGCCGAAATCTCAAAGGCCTTGGCATCAGGCTCGACCGTTCCACCGGCCAGCACCGTCACGCCGCGCGGCACAATGAAGCAGCGGAGCACCTGCTTGGCCGAGGCGTCCCAGAGCCAATATCCGGTTTCCTCGTGAAACGGGGCATCCTCTCCGAGACGCCAGGCCACAGTCGCATACCGCAGTCCATAGAGCTCCTGCTCATGATTCTTGACCGGCCCGAAGGGCTCGAACGTCAGCCGCTCGCGAAACGCATTGCGCTCCGTGCCTCGATCGTCCGACGGTGCCACGTCGGCACCCTTATCTCCCTCCCACACACCGGCGAGCGGAGCCAACGGACCGAGATATTTCAAGAGGTCGTTATTCATAAATACTCCTTGGTAGTTCCAAAAATGAATGCGGAGCTTCTAGCAAAGTAGAGTGGGAAGAATCAATTTTTCTCGATAGGGGGAGAAGGGTGAGACTAAAAGGTGACCTGAGGCAGGACACACACGGGAAGAATTGTTACCTGATGGCGCCGGCCCGCTGGCCTTATTCAGAAGGCCAGCGGCAGGCACCGTATGGTGGAGGCGAGGGGAGTTGAACCCCTGTCCGAAGATCGTCAGTGCACTGTGTCTACATGTGTAGCCGACAATTTAAGATTCGCAGCCATCCACGCCTATCGGCAGGCTTAGAACAGCCGCTAGCCCAGAACGTTCTCGTCCGTTACCGCTGAGCACCGGTATTGGACCAGCCCGCTGCATCGCGCCATTCCACCCCCGCGGGCCTCAGGTGGAACGACGTCTCAGCCTAAATTAGGCTGCGAGTGCCAGTTCTTGATTGGCAGTTGCATTTTTCTCGGACTTTTACGAGTTCCCGAGAGCTCGACATGCGACAGTGACCTCAGTACCCCCGTCGAAACCGGTCGCCCCCCTTTCTTGAAGATCATGAAACATAAGAGACATCTTCGACAGGAAGGATTCGCCGGTCACGCTCCCTCCTTCCATTGCTCACAGCGCAGATACTCATCATACCGCACAGGTCAAGGGGATGCCAGCGCTCGACATCCTCCTACGCGCTCTTAAAGCGGGTCAGCCTGGCGAACATAATCGCCAGAAAGGGAAGGGCGAGACCGAAGACCAGCTGCCAGATCAGAAGATGGCCCAGCTGGCTGTAGTCGGCGGGGGTTTGAATCGCACCGGTCGCGGCGTCCTTCACTTCGCGCGTCACGACGAAGATGTCATTGAGGTACTTGGTCCCCAACTGGCTGAGCGAGAGCGCCAGATTGGTAAACGAGGCCATGACGGCAAAGAACGTCGCCTTGAGATTGGCGGGGGCCGAATTCGCGATCCAGGCGAGCATGGGCACCATCGAAATCTGGCCCAGAGGGGATTCCAGCGCCGTATCGATCAGAGCGATGAACCGCGCATCCACGACGCCGCCGGTCATCCGTGCCGTCCATTCATGCAGGCCGTAGAACATGCTGACGATGGGCAGCGCCAGGATTGTCCCGATGACCGTGAGAAACCCGACGACATCGGCGATGGACCGTTCGGCCATGAAGCGCCGGAACACGAACATACCCACGAGCGTCAACGAGCTGCCGATCAGAGAGAGTACCGAGAGAAACTGCTGATCGAACTTCAGGTGATCGATCATCCACCAGGTCGCGCCGGGTCCTGAGCCGGGAATCGCCCGAAAGAGAAACACCACGACCGCCGTCCCGACCAGCGTGAACCGCTTGTCCGGCTCGAGTTCACGCACCAGCTTGGCCATCAGGAAGAGGACGATTCCCATCGAGCCGGCGAAGACGATCTCTTCGCTGTACGCAAAACCGCCGAAGCCGACCGTCAACGTGAACAGCACGAAGGCCAGACTGCCGCCGAGGATCCACCAGTTCGGCTTGGTCGGCTCGCCCGAGTCCTCGCGGGCCTGCACCATCCGGTCCGCCTGAACGCGGGAAAATCCTGTCGCCACCAACCGCCGCGCCTGCCGCCGTTGAAGCCACCAGGCGAGGCCCACGCCGAACACCGAGACCAGCGGGATCACCAGGGCCATGAGATAAATCCGCTGATAGATTTTGACCAGTTCGGCCTGCGGCAGTCCCTCGGTGCCGCTGAACATTGAGACATTGACCAGCGCCACGAGAATGCCGCCGCCGATGATGGCGACCCGCCCGAGCGTTTGCATCGTCGTGTGCATCAGCTTCCGCCGCTGTTCATCGAACGGCCGGCCCTGATCGTCGACCCGCGGCACGGCTTCCACCGTCATCGCATCCGCGACCGCGTCCTGAACCACATAGCCCACGGGCGCGAGCAACGTGCTCAGCACGAACCAGACTTCCGCCGGGAGTATCGCCGTCATGGCGTCGCGGTTTCCGATCAACGCCGCCATGATGCCGAGGCTCACCGCCAGCAAGGCTGCACCGAGGCCGACGAGCCAGCTCTTCCAGCGCCACAAGAGATCCACCGTATGCCCGATCGGCATCTTGAGCGCCCAGGGAATGCCGGCCCAGAACCCCAGCGCGGCGAGAAACGAGGCAGAGAGGCCAAGATAGTCTTTGACGAAAAACGTACCGACGATGCCGGTCAGACCGGAGATGCCGTAGGCGACGTACACCATCAAGGGCGGCAGATACGACAGCCGCATGTCCCGGCCCAGCGACAGAATGTTGCGATCGATCCATTCGTACAGAGTCGTCATCATGCCTCGTTCACAATATGGCACTGTCGCGTGAGGTTCGGTCGGCCGCGCGCCAGAGATACCAGGCCGCCGCCGTGCGATAGGGTTTCCACCGTTCCCCGTACCGTCGCACCTGCGCCGGTGTCGGCATCGTCCGCTTCCGATAGGCGATGCGAAACCCGTTGCGCACGCCGAAGTCGTCGACCGGCAGCACGTCGGGACGACCCAGCTGAAAAATGAGCAGCATCTCGACGGTCCAACGCCCGATGCCGCGTACCTCCGTCAACCGCTCGACGATCGCTTCGTCATCAAGGGTGCGGATCGCGCGGCCCGGCGGCACGGTACCGTCGAGTGTCTTGGCGGCCAGATCGCGGAGGGCCAGAGTTTTCGCCATGGAAAAGCCCGCGCCCCGGATCACCGCGACCTCGGCGGCCAGCACGTCTTCGGGGCGGGGAAACCGCCGGCCGGGAAACAGCGCGATGAAACGCGTCACGATGCTCTCCGCGGCCTTTTCGTGCAACTGTTGAAACGCGATCGCGCGGGCCAGCGACTCAAACGGGGAGCGCGTGGTACGCGGTTTCAGCACGCAGGGGCCGACCTCGGCGATCAGCCGACCCATGACCGGATCGACCTCCGCAAGATGCGCCTCAGCTGCGCTGTCAGCCGATGACGGCATCCGCCTCGATTTCCACCAGCATGTCAGGATCGATCAGCCGCTTGACCTCAACCATCGTGGTCGCCGGCCTGATCGACCCGAAAATTTCGCCGTGCGCGCGGCCGACTTCCTGCCATTGATCGATGTTCGCCATATAGATTCGCGTTCGAACGACGTCACCGAGCGAGGCCCCTGCCTGCTGCAGCGCTACCTCGATCGTTTTCAGCGTTTGAATGGTCTGGGCGTAGGGATCACCCTTGCCGACGAGACCGGACGGGGTCATCGCGGTCGATCCGGACACCGACACATGGGCGCCCACCCGAACCGCACGCGAATAGCCGATCTTGGCTTCCCAGGGACCGCCGGTGGAAACATTCTGCCGTGCCATGCTCACTCCTTTTGTCTGATCGTCTTAGGTAAGCGGAATTCGACTCTTGTTCTGCGCCAGCCACGCCTCAAACGTCAGCAACGCGGGATTCAGACCGCGCGCCACCGCCGGATCACGCGGACCGCAAAAAGCCTCGTTGAATTCCTGTTTGAACTGAAACATATTGCCCAGATCGTCGGCGCCGGGAAACCCGAATGCCCGGTACTGCTCCGGCGTCACGGCGTTATACCGCACCGGCTGGCCGAACGCCTTGCTCATCGCCGCCGCCATCTCGGCTCCCGTCAGCTGTTCACCCGCGATCGCCACGGTCTTGCCGATATAGTCGCGGCCCTTCTTGAAAATTCCGAACGCGCACTTGCCGATATCCTCCGCCGCGATACAGGGCAGCTTCTTTTCGCCCATCGGGAGCGTGAAGGTCAACAGGCCGTCCGGTCCCTTTTTCGGACCCATGCCGAACGAAATCATATTGTCCCAATAGAACGACGTGAGGAGAAACGTGGTCGGGACGCCGAGCTTCGTAAACTCCTGATCGGCTTCCCCTTTCGCATCGAAATGCGGCACCTTATATTTGCCCATCAGCGTGGGCATCCGGTTGTCCGTGAGCGGCACCCACTTGCGCGTGTCCTCCAGCGTCGACCAGATCGCATGGTGTACAGCCGCATTCTTGGCCGCAGCGGCCTGAGCCTGCACCTGGGCATATTCTTTCTCCGGCGAGAAATGCTCCCAGAAGTTCGTCAGGCAGAACACGCCATAGGCTCCGGCAAAGGCTTTCGTGAGACTCTCGACATCGTCGAGATTCGCCGCCGTCACCTCGGCGCCGAGCTTTGCCAACACCTTGGCCTTGTCCGAGTTGACGTCGCGCGTGATGGCGCGCACAACGAATCCGCTGCCCGGATCGTTCACGATCGCCCGCACGAGCCCGCCGCCCTGCGCCCCGGTCGCACCGACCACTGCGATGATTTTTTTATCCGCCATGATTCACCTCCTAGACCACGAAGGGGACAGCCACCAACCGGAAGGGTGGTAGTCCCCATTACATTACAATGCCGCCGCCTGCCTGAATCGTCTGCCCCGTCATCCATCGCGCCTGCTCACTCACGAGGAACGCGACGACATCCGCAATGTCCTGAGGCCGGCCCAATCGCTTGAACGGCGACGCCTCAATCCCCATCTGCTTATACGCGTCCGTCAGTATCCCCGTATCCGTAAATCCGGGGGCGACCGTATTCACCGTGATCCCGCGCGGGGCCAGCTCCTGCGCGATCCCCTGTGTAAACTGTTCGAGCGCACCCCGGCTTCCCAGATAGGCCGTCGCGCCGTGGTAGCGGAGTTTCGTGCCGGCACTTGAGATGTTCACGATGCGCCCCTGCTCCTTAAGCACCTTCGCCGCTTCCTGCATCGCAAAGTACGGGCCTTTGGCGTGCAGGTTCATCATCGCATCGAAATCCGCCTCGGTCGTGTCAGCCAGCGGCTTCGGCATAAACTTCCCCGCATTGTTGACGAGAATATCCAGGCGGCCGAATTGTGCGACGGTCTCCTGAATCAGCCGGCGGGCTTCCGCGACCGCGCTGACGTCCCCCTGCGCGGCGACCGCCTTTCCACCTTTGGCTTGGATTCCTGCAACGACCGCCTGGGCTTTCTCCACGCTCTGACGGTAGTTCACGACGACCAACACACCGTCCGCTGCCAGCCGCTCGGCGATGGCCCGGCCGATTCCGCTCGACGCCCCGGTGACGATCGCCACTTTTCCGCTCAGTGCAAACATCCCGGGTGCCTCAGGACGTAGGTGGAACGAGAGGGGCCTCCCACAGACCGGCATAGACGAATCCGGAGACCGGCGTCCGCTCGCGGGGTTTCGCTTCGCGCTGCTGGAGATACTCCGGCAGCAGGCTCGGATCGCCGGGATACCCCACCGCAACCATGGCCACCGGCTCGAAGCCGGAGGGAATGCGGAGATCCGTTCGCGCCTTGTCGAGATCGAAGCCGGCCATCGGATGCGCCGCGAGACCCAATGCCGTCGCCTGAAGCAACAGATTTTCCAACGCCATGCCCGTATCGTGAAGAGCGTGACGATTCGGTTTGCCGTCATCCTCGAACGTCAGGCGCGCCACGGACAACATCAACACCGGAGCCCGACACGCCCATTTCCGGTTGCCTTCCAGCAAACAGGCCAGCAGCCGATCGTAGGCCGCGGCGGCGTCTTTGGTCGCGACGACGAACCGCCAGGGCTGTTCATTGCTGGACGACGGCGCCCACCGGGCTGCCTCGAACAGGGAAGCCAGCGTGTCCGGTTCTACCGGACGCTCGGCGAACGCCCTGGGACTCCATCGCCGCGCGAGGAGATCGTGAATCGGCACGTGAGTCGCAGCATGTTTTTCCATCGTCGTTAACCTTTTCGGGAGTCGGATTGTCGATCCATCTCGGGCGACCAGCCTCCGCCCAGCGCTTTGTACAACTGAACGACCGATACCACATGCAAGCGGCGCGTCCCGGTCAAGGCCAATTCGGCTTCGAAGAGATTTCTCCGGGCCACCAGCACGTCCAGATAATTGGCCAGGCCGCCCTTGTAGCGCAGCTCCGCCAGCTTCAGCGCCGATTGCAGCGCGGCAACCTGCTGCATCTGCGCCTCGCTCTGTACCCGCGCCGTACGCACTGCGACGAGCGAGTCCTCCACTTCACGAAAGGCCGTCAGCACCGTCTTTTCATACTGGGCGAGCGCCTGCTTCGCCTGCGCCTCGATGGCGTCCTGCTGAAACCCGAGCACCGGCCCGCTCAACAGCGGCGCGGCAAACCCCATCCCGCCGACCCCGAAAGAAGCCGGATCGGTAAAGAGCTTCGAGAGTTGGGGACTGGCCGCGCCGAGCAATCCCGTCAGAGAGATCTTCGGAAATCGTTCGGCCTTGGCCGCCCCGATGCGCGCCGTGGCTGCCGCCAATTGCTGTTCCGCCTCTAGCAAATCGGGCCGTCGCTGCAACAGATCGGAGGGGAGTCCGGCCGGCACCGAAGGAGGTACCATCTGGTCGTTCAGTAACCGACCGCGTGGAATCGAAAACGGTTTCCGGCCGAGCAGCACGCTCAGCTGGTTTTCTGCCTGGACCATCTGCCGTTCGAGTTCCGCCGCGCGCGCCGCTGCATTGGCCCGCTCCGCCTCAAATTGATCGGTATCCAATCGGGAGGTCATGCCCTGCTTGAGCCGGGCCTGGGCGATGCGCACCGATTCCTCCCATGAATGCAGGGTCCGCTTCGCGATATCGAGCTGATCGTCGAACTGCAGGAGATTGAAATAGCTTTCGGCCACACCGCTCACCAGCTGCAGCACCACCGCCCGCCGGTTCTCTTCTTTCGACAACAGATCCGCGCGCGCCGCTTCGTTCGACCGCCGGATACGTCCCCAGATATCCAGCTCCCAGGAAAGGTTTCCCTGCAGGTAATAGTTGAACGGGTTGGCAAAACCGGGAAACAGGAAGATGGTCTTGCGCCCGAGATTCGGCGCATTGCCCGAAGCCGTGATGCCGGGGAGAAAATCGGATTTGGCGATCAGCGCGCGGGCTTGGAACTCTTCGACGGCGGCCGCCGCTTTTTGCAGATCCTTATTTTCGGCCAGCGCCGTCTTGATCAGCGCTTGCAGCTGCTCGTCTTTCAACAGTTCCCACCAGGGCAGATTGGCCAGTGACGGCGCGTCGGCCGGGGTCTCCGCCATCCGGAAGGCCTCGCCTGCATCCGTCTTGGGCCGCTCATAATCCGGCCCCACCGCACAGGATGCGAACAGCAGCGAGAGGCCGAGAGCCAGTGGCTTACGCATGATGGGACTCATCCTCCGATGAAGGCAGCATGGGGGGTTCTTCACGCTCTGCTCCTGTGGATGCCCGGCGCTGGGTCAACCGGCGGGTCACGACATAAAAGAGCGGCACGAAAAAGATCGCCAGAAACGTCGCCGCGAGCATGCCGCCCATGACGCCCGTTCCGATCGATTGCCGGCTGGACGCCCCGGCCCCGCGCGCCACGACCAGCGGAATCATCCCGAAGATAAACGCCATCGAGGTCATGATGATCGGACGGAACCGGAGCTTCGCCGCCTCCATGGCCGCGTCGATCAACGGACGACCGGCTTCATAGCGCGTGTTGGCGAACTCGACGATCAGAATCGCGTTTTTGGCCGACAGACCGATCAGCGTCACCAGCCCGATCTGGAAATAAATGTCGTTTTCAAACCCGCGCAGGAACACGGCGGTCAGCGCCCCGAAGATCGCGAAGGGCACGGCCAGAATCACGGCAAAGGGAACGACCCAGCTCTCGAACTGAGCGGCCAACACCAGGAAGACCATCAGAAGCCCGACCGCGAACACAACCATGGACTGGCCGCCGACCCGGCGTTCCTGGAATGAAATATTGCTGTAATCGATCGAATAGCCCTGCGGCACCAGAATCTCTTTGCCGACCCGATCCAGGGCTTCGAGCGCCTGCCCCGAGCTATAGCCCGGTGCCGCCGCACCCAGCACCAGCGCCGTATTGTAGCCGTTGAAGTGGTTCACCGGATCCGGCCCGCTCTGGTACTCCGTCGACACGACCGTATCGAGCGTGATCATGTTCATGCCTTGCGGTGTCTGCGCGCGCACATAGATCTTCGACAAATCTTGAGGAGTGGACCGGTACTCCGCTTCGGCTTCTGTCTGGACATGATACACACGGCCGAATTTCACGAAGTCGTTGATATAAAAATTGCCAAAGTAGGCTTGCAGTGTGTCGAAGATATCCGAGATGGGAATCCCCAGGGCCTTCGCCCGTTCCCGGTTGACGTTCACATACAGTCGGGGAGAGGACACTCGGAAATTCGTCCCGACCCGGCCGATCGCCGGTTCCTTCTGCGCCCGTTCGACGAACTGCTGGGCCACCGCGGCGAACTTCTTAAAGTCGCCGCTGTTGGGATCTTGCAGCTGCGCGGAGAACCCCCCGACCGCCCCCACGCCGCGAATGGCCGGCGCATTGAAGGCCAGGATCAGCGCTTCAGGGATTTTTGCGAACTCCGCGTAGGCCGCACCAACCAGCGCCTTCGCATGATTCTGTGGCTCGGGGCGCTCGTCCCAGAGCACGAGCGGCACAAACATCGTCGCCGCATTCGGCCCGCGCGTGCCGAACACAAAATTCTGGCCGGACAGGGCGTCCGTTGAGTGGACGGCCGGATTCGCCTGGAAGTACCGCTCGATCCGTTCGAGCACCGCGTCGGTTCGCTGCTTCGACGCGCCGTCCGGCAGCTGCGCCACGACGATGAAATAGCCCTGGTCCTCTTCCGGAAGAAAGCTTTTCGGCAAGGCCTTGAAAAGGCCGGTCGAGACGACCAGCAGCACGCCGAACAGCAGCATCACCAGGACCGGCCTCGCCAGGAAGGAGCCGACCACACGGGAAAATCCGTGCTGCGTGCGCCCGAAGTTTCGATCGAAGAAGGCCCAGAATCCCCCGCGGGCCTCATGTTGCGGCAGCAGCACCATCGCACAGAGAGCCGGGCTCAGCGTCAGCGCCACAAACCCCGACACGGTCACCGAGATGGCGATCGTCGCGGCGAACTGTTTGTAGAGCGCGCCGGTGATCCCGCCGACAAATCCGACCGGCACAAAGACCGACACCAGCACCAGCACGATCGCGATGATCGGGGAGGTGACTTCGCTCATCGCCCGCTTGGCGGCCACCTTCGCCGAGACGCGGTCTTCGCGCATATGGCGCTCGACGTTTTCGACCACGACGATCGCATCGTCCACCACGATGCCGATGGCTAGAACCATCCCGAAGAGCGTGATGGTATTGATGGAGAAGCCCAGGGCATAGAGCCCGATAAAGGTGCCGATCAACGACACCGGCACGGCGACCGTCGGGATGATCGTGGCGCGCCAGCTCTGAAGAAACACATAGACGACGAGCACGACCAGCACCATGGCCTCAGCCAGCGTCTTGACCACTTCCTTGATGGAAACTTCGATGAACCGCGTCGTGTCATAGGGAATGTCGTAGGACACGCCCGCCGGGAAGTTCTTGGTCAACTCGTCCATCTGCGCGCGCGTCCGGCGGACCGTGTCGAGCGCGTTGGCTCCCGGCGAGAGAAACGTGAGAATGAACGTCGTCGGGGTGCTGTTCCAGCGACCTTCCAGCGAATAGGATTGCGCGCCCAGCTCGATGCGGGCGACGTCCTTGAGCCGCACCGTCGAGCCGTCCGGCATGGCCCGCACGATCAGCTCCTCGAAATCCTTCACGTCGGTCAGCCGGCCTTTCGAGATGATCGGGATCGTCAGCTCCGTACCCTTCGGCGCCGGCTCCCGCCCGATGGTTCCGGCAGGGTAATCGCGATTCTGTTCGCGGATGATCGCGGCGATGTCGCTCGGGATCAGGCCCAGTTTCGCCATCTGCGGCGGATTGAGAATGACCCGCATACTGTAATTCTGCTGGCCGAAAACCAGCGCATCGCCTACGCCTTTGACCCGCTTCAGATCGTCGACCACGCGCAGCGTCGCATAATTCGAGAGAAACACCGCGTCGTGGCGGGGATCGGTGGACTTCAGCACAATGACCGCCACGAGATCGGGCGACATCTTTTTGACGGAGACGCCCTGACGGATGACTTCCGTCGGCAGCTGCGGCTCCGCCAGCTTCTCCCGGTTCTGCGTCTGCACCTGGGCGATGTCGGGATCCGTCCCGATCTCAAACGTCAGCTTGATGGTCACATGCCCGTCATTGCTGCTGGTCGACTCGAAATAGAGCAGATTGTCGATGCCGGGGAGCGTCACTTCGATCGGCCTGGCCACCGCTTCGGCGGCGACTTCCGCGCTGGCGCCCGGATAGTCGGCATCGATCTGGACGACCGGAGGGGTGATTTCAGGAAATTGCGCGACCGGCAGAAACTGCAGGGCCAGGAGGCCCATCACGACAATGATGATGGAGACCACCGACGCGAGAATCGGCCGGTCGATAAAGACGTGCGAGGTCACAATCTATCCTTGCTTCTGAATGGGAGGAACAGGATCCGTTGCCGGGACCGCCGTCGATTTCCACGGCACCGCCTTCACCGGCGCGCCGGGACCGATGGTCATCAGGCCGTTGACCACGACCCGATCCCCGGCGTTCAATCCGCCGTCGATCATCCATTGGTCGCCCTTCCACGTGGACGCGACGACGTCACGGATCTGCACCTTTTCGTCGGGGCCGATCACGTAGACGAACGGTCCCTGCGGACCCTGCAGCACCGCCCGTTGCGGAATCAGGACGGCATCCGTCTTCGTGTCCCCCGTAAAGCGCACCTTCACGAACTGGCCGGGCAGCAGGGTACGATCCGGATTCGGGAAGGTAATCCGGGTCTGGCGGGAACCGGTCTCGCTTCGCAACCCCGGCTCGAGCAGATCCAGCATCCCTTCATGGGAGTAAGCCGTGTCATCCATCATCGTGAGCCGGCCACGCAATTGATAGACGCCCGGATGGTGAATTTTCTTCGACTCGATGTCGCGCCGGCGCTTCAAGATAAAGCTCTCCGGTACATTGACCACGACGAACATCGGATCGACCTGATGCACCACCGTCAGCAAATCGGTTTGCGCCGAGACGAGACGTCCCTCGTAGTAGCGGCTCCGTTCGATCAACCCGCTGATGGGGGCTGTAATGAGGGTGTTATCCAAATCGAATTGGGCCTTGATGAGATCCGCCTTGGCGCCCTGAAGGGCGGCTTTCGCCGAAAGCTCCTGCGCCACGGCATCATCGACGTCCTTCTGACTCACGGCCTGCTCCGCAAGCAGCGGCTTCACCCGCTCCAGATCCTGCTTGGCCTGCACCAGCTTAGCTTCCGCCTGGGCGATCTTGGCCTTCGCGCTGGCGACCGCCGCCTGGAACGGCACCGGATCGATCTGATACAGCCGGTCGCCCTTCTTGACGTCCCGGCCTTCCGGGTACAGCACCGCCTTGAGTAAGCCGGTGACCTGGGAACGGATCTCGACCGGGCGCGAGGCTTCCGCCTGGCCGATGAATTCCGGCTCATCCGGAACGGTCTGCGTCGTCACGGTGACGACCTCGACCTGAGGCACCGGCTGCGCCGGAGCCGATCCGGCTTCCTGCTTGCAACCGGAGATGATGCCTGCCGATGAAAGAAGCGCCAGTATGGCGAATATGGATTGCGGAGTGGACTGTTTCATATTGGAAGTACCCTACCTGCGTAATCACTAGGGGCCAGTCTACCTTTTCCCCATTCGGTTTCTCTACCATCTCGATGCCACCTACGGGCTTACCATCTTTACGATTGCGGAACCCGATCGACTCGCCTATTCTTGGCCTCCGGTCAATCGACCGCTTCACCGGCAAAGCGGCAAGGGGTAGGTGCGCCCGTAACATGAAAAAAGTCGTTGAGTACGGCCTGGTGCGTGTCGCCGATCTGCTGTTTCATGTCCTGCCACGCCCCTGGGCCATCGCACTCGGCGAGCAGCTCAGTCTGGGTGTCTCGCATATCATCACCAAGCGCCGCGACTTGGTCCTGCGCAACCTGGCGCTGTCGTTTCCGGAAAAGTCCGCCGCCGAGCGGGCCCACATTGCTCAAGAAGTCTGGCGCAACCTCGGCCGGCTGGCGGTGGAATTCGCCCGCGTGTCCGATTTTACCGACGGCTCGATCGACCGCCTGGTGGAGGTCGAAGGACGCGAATACGTGGACGCCGCTCTCAAAGAGGGCAAGGGCATCGTCGGCCTGACCGCGCATTTCACCAACTGGGAGCTGACCGGCGCGCTGGTGCAACGCGTCTTCGGGAATATGACCGTCATCGCCAGGCCCGTTCGCAACCCCCTGGTCGACCGATGGGTCTACGAGAAACGGACCGCCAGCGGGCTGAAGATCATTCTCCCGAAAGACGCCGTGAAAGCCTCGCTCAAATGCCTCAAGAACAAGGGCATCATCGGAATGATGGTCGACCAGAGTCTGTCGACCGGAGGCGTCTTCGTCGACTTCTTCGGCCGTCCCGCCTCGTCAACCACGCTGCCGGCGCTGTTGCACATCCGCACCGGTGCGCCGGTCATGTTTGCCTATCTCCTGCGTAACGGGGAGCGCTTCCGTCTCGTGTTCGAACCCGTCACGTTCCCGCCCGTCGAAGATCCCGCCGCACGGATCCAGATCTATACCCAGGTGATGAGCACCCAGTTCGAACAGGTGATCCGGCGCTATCCTGAAAACTGGCTCTGGCTGCACAATCGCTGGAAACGACAACCGGAATAACTCAGACTGCGCAACCCGGCGCTTCGCGGACCGTCTCCAAGCTGGGCACGCAACAATGCGGGACGGTCGCGGTCGGATGTGAGGTCGCCATGCGCGTTCACGTTACCCGGTCGGTTCACTGTCGAGCTGATGCGCTTTCCGCCCGCCACGAACCAGCGGATGTTCCGGTACGCGTCCCTCGACCATGAGCCTTGCCATATCGGCGGCGCGCGCTACCAGCGCCTGCGCTCCCTCCCGAAGCTCCCGGCTGTGCTGCACTTCACTGACGTTCCGTTCCATATCCTCCGCGCTCCACCCGCGCGAATGGGCGATGAACGGGAATTGCGGGAACTGGCAGCCCACCTCGGAAAAGAACGTCATCAGTTGACCGGCCACGCCCTGCACATTGTCCTGCCCGCCCATGATGATGAAGGCCGCAACCTTATTCTTGAGCAGGTGCTTGTTCGCGATGGTCTCCTGATTCTGGATGCAGTTCATCCGCTCAACCATCTTGTAATACAGACTGCCGGCATTACCCCAGCGAATCGGGGTGGCGATCAGAATGACGTCGGCCCAGTGCACAATGGCCTCGTACACGCGATCGAGCTGATCCGCCGGATCCATCTGCGTAATCGAACAGGGCCAGGTACAGGCAGAGGCGGATTTTGAATAAAACCCCTCGCAGGCGCGAAAGTTCAGCTCGCGGAGCTTGATGTACTGGGTCTCCAGTTGCAGCGCGGTAGAGGCATGCTCCAACGCCACCTCCAGCAACGCATCCGACGTGCTGTAGCGCGGATGCTCCCGTGTCATCGACGTGGTGGAAATCCCCACCACGCGGATCGGACCGGGCTGACGGACGATCGGACGGGCGAGGGGATGAGGCTTGTGCGGCTGTCGCATCCGCTTCGTGGCGGAAGTCAAATCGACATAGAGCCGGCCGTTTTCCACTTTGGTGAGATAGGCCGGAACTTGATCCTGTTCATACCCCGGTTCCCCCTGACCGGTTTCACGATGGAACTTCCAGTAATGCCAGGGACAGACAACATACTCGCCGTCAAGCGTCCCTTCGCCCAGGGGACCGCCGACATGGTTGCAGGCGCCGGAAATCGCGGCAAACAATCCGTCCCGGTAGGTCAGTGCGACCGGCGTCGTGCCACACATGACTTCCTGTACCGGCTTCCGCTTCAACTCTTCGACCGGTCCGATATCAAACCATCGTTCATCCGGCATCACAGACTCCTCGACAATCTCCGTTCAGTATTCGAGCAGTACTCAATAGCCCACCGTAATGTGCTGCTTGATATGGGCCGGCCGTTCCACTTCGTCGCGTATCGTCAGAACCTCTAGAGCGATTTGTGCGATCCGTCGCAGAACGGCGGATTCTTCGTATGCTTGCACTGGCAGAGCGCAACGGTTTTCTTCTCGGTCGTCGTAAACTCCAGAGGGGTGAACTCCGTGCCCTTGTGGGACCCGTCGCAAAACGGCTGGTTTTTCGAGCGACCGCAGCGACACCAATAGTAGGTGCCCGGCTCCAACGATAAGACTGCGGGTTGCTTGGCTGCGATGACCGGCTTTTCCATGTGTGCTCCCTCCTTGTGAAATTACAAATACAGCGGCTTGATCGGCGACACGACGGCCGCCGGATCGTTCTTCCACACCGACTCATCCCCGTCGACATACACTTCGACTTCATTCCCGTCCGGATCCCGCAGATACAAACTCTGACTCACCGTGTGATCGCTCATGCCGTCGATGGTGACGCCCGCCTGTTCCAGTTCCTGCTTCGCGGCGCGCAGTTCATCAAGGCTGTCGCCGACCTTGATGCCGATGTGATAGAGCCCGCGCCGGCGGCCGTGCGGCGGACCCGGCGCATCGCCCACCTGGATCAACAGCAACTCGTGATGGGTGCGGCCGGAGGTGAGTGCTGCGGCCGCGCCGTTGAAAATCCGCCCGACTTCCTTGAAACCCAGCAGGTCCCGATAGAAGGCGAGCGACCGTTGCAGATCTTTCACATAGAACACGACGTGGCCGAGATAGTGCGCTTTCATCGGTTCACCTCCCGAACGTGATGCCGGCCTTCTGGACCTCCTGGTAAGGGAGGAGCCAGATGAGCGACTCGTCGCTCAGATCGCCGACTTGAATGCGATTGCCCCAGGGATCGCGAAAGTCGCAACGGAAACCCGGCTGCAGCTTCAGCTTGTACTTCTTCATCAGCTTCTGTCTCACTTCCTTGATCTGCTTGGCATCACGAACCATCAGACCGAAGTGCTTCACGCGATCCGGCTGCAAGGTCTCAACCTCAAAGATCGCCATGAACTGATGTTCGCCGAGTTTGCACCAGGCGGCGCCCTCGCCCCCGCGCAACATCTTCAAGCCGAATACATCCGAATAAAACTTTACCGCCTTCTTGGCATCGGTGACCTCGATCACGATGTGATTGCATCCGTAGACCTGCACCGCCATCACACACCTGCCTTTCGTTGAGCGCGATCGCCGGCCACCCGCCTGAGTGCCGACACAAAGATATCCACCGGCTGCGCTCCAGAAATTGCGTACGTCCCGTCTACGACGAAGTAAGGGACGCCTTGGATGCCGAGCTTGTGGCCGGCTGCTTCTTCCGCCTTGACTTCCGCCGTGCCTTCGTCACTCTGGAGAAACCGTTCCACGCTCTCCCCATGTAATCCGGCTTGCGCGGCGAGTCGGACAAGCGCGGCGATCGATCCGATATCCGCTCCCTCCTCGAAATAACCGCGGAACAGCGCATCGGCCACCGCATCCTGGCAACCTTCCCGTTCGCCCAGCCAGATCAACCGGTGCGCGGCAAACGTATTCGGCGTGCGCGCAATCTTCTCAAAAGCAAACGTGATCCGCTCCGACGCCCCGGCAGCCTGCACATGCTCCTCCAGCTGCCGGAAGGCCGCCAGGCTCCCGAACTTGGCTTCAAGATACGCCGTCCGATCCATTCCCTCCTTCGGCATCGTCGGATTCAATTGAAACGGCCGCCAGGTCACTCGTACGTCGCCGCCGAACTGCGTCAGCGCCCGTTCCAGCCGCCGTTTGCCGACGTAGCACCAGGGACAGACCACGTCGGAATACACGTCGATAGGGAATCCGCGGTCCGTCATGCCAAATGCCCCATCTTGCCCGCCTGATAATCCTGCACCGCCTGCATCAATTCGGCCTTCGTGTTCATGACGAAGGGGCCATAGCGGGCGATCGGTTCATCGATCGGTTTGCCGCTCATCACCAGCAATCGGCTGTCTTCCTTCGCCTCGATGGTGATCTGCGACCCGTTCCGCTCAAGGACGATGAGTTCCACTTCGCCGGCATCACGCGACCCGTTCACTGAGACGCGGCCCTGCAACACAAAGACCGAACTGTTGTCCCCTTCGGGCACCGTCACTACCGTACGGCCTCCCGCGTTCAACTGAACATCGTACAATTGCACCGCTGTGAATGTGCGGGCCGGTCCCTTCCGTCCGAGAAACGACCCGGCGATCACTCTCAACGTCCCGCGGCCATCCAGATCGACGGCCGGAATATCCGTGTTCAGAATCGTCTGGTAGCCCGGCGCCGACATTTTTGAGGCGCGCGGGAGATTCACCCACAACTGAATGGCATGGAGCGTCCCGCCCTTCTTCGCAAACTCCTTTTCGTGAAACTCCTCATGGACGATGCCGGATGCCGCCGTCATCCATTGCACATCGCCTGGACCGATGACGCCGCCGCTGCCGGTCGAGTCACGATGCGCCAGCACGCCTTCATACACAATCGTCACCGTTTCAAATCCCCGATGCGGATGCTCTCCGACACCACGCGGATGGTCCGTCGGCGTGAAATACTGCGGCCCCGCATAATCGAGCATGAGAAACGGATCGACCGCTCGATCGAGGTCGTTGCTTGGAAACAGATTTCTCACAGGAAACCCGTCGCCGACCATGTGGGCAGAGCCATGCTGATAGACACCGAGTACAGATTTTGCGGTTGTCATGTCTGTAGCCATCGCGTCCTCCTTTCCTGTCTTACACCATTCGTCGGAGAAGCCGAACGACGTGAACGTCGGCACCACCGCGCTGAGCGGGGCCTGCTTCGTCAGATCCGTTCCGCCAGCTTCCCGTCCACCGACCATTTGCCGCCACCGGTCACCAGCAGCGCAGCCGCAACCCCGATCACTAACAGATGATACTCATACCCTTCCCCCTGCTGCTGCCCGAACCAGTTCATAAAAAAACCGTGGGGCAGATGGGCCATCGTGATGGCTCCGAGCATGATCACGATCAGCGACCCGGCGCTGAACCTCGTCAAGACGCCGCTCAACAGGCCAAGACTGCCGAAGAACTCTCCGATGATGACCAGGAAGGCGATGATCCAGGGCAACCCCAGCTTGTGAGTGAAGAATCCCATCGTGCCGTCGAACCCGAATCCGCCGAACCAGCCGAGCAGCTTTTGCGCTCCGTGCGGGAGCATGACCAGCCCCAGCGTGAGCCGCAAAATGAGACCGGCCCATCCATCATCTGTTTGAAAAAATGCCTTCATATGCCACCCCCATGGTGAATTTGCCAATCTGATCACGTCACGAAGATAGTTCTAGCTAGTACTAAAGTCAAGTGCAAAAAATACCCTGAGCGAAGACGGCCCATAACTTACATAGAATCAGGACCTTAGAATGAAAGAAGGGGAAGGGTCGCGTGAGCGAGGCAGGGAATGAAGAAACGCGATGGACAACCGGAAGAGTATGCGACCGGACAGGAAGAGCTACTTTTTGTCTTTGATGGCCCGTTCGACTTCGCGCCCGGCTTCGCGAGCCTTGATGGTTTCTCGCCGGTCGTAGAGTTTTTTCCCCTTCGCCAGCCCGAGTTCGAGTTTCGCGCGACCGCGCTCGTTGAAATACAAGCGGAGAGGGATGAGTGTCAGTCCTTTCTGTTGCGTCTTGCCGAGCAGCTTGTTGATTTCCTTCTTGTGCAGCAGCAGCTTCCGCACCCGCATCGGATCGTGATTCATCATGTTGCCGTGGCTGTAAGGGCTGATATGACAATGGTGGAGAAAGACCTCTCCGTCGCGCACCGACGCATAGCTGTCCAGGAGATTCACGCGTCCGTCACGAAGCGATTTGACCTCCGTGCCTGACAGCACGATTCCGACTTCGAACTTCTCTTCGATAAAATAGTCGTGATACGCCTTCCGGTTCGTGACGACGGCTTTATATTGATCGTCCTTTTCTTTCGACATATCGCTCTCACCGGGCCGACGCCTTGACCCTCTTCACGCTGCCAGCCTAAGATGATCTATGGCTGGCTCAAGTCCGCTCGTCTCGTTCGGGACCATCCTCACCGGCGTGGCCAAACAACTCGGTTTGGAAACCAGGCTCGTGGAGGTCCGCATCCAGCAGCACTGGCCGGTCCTCGTCGGAGAACCGATCGGCTCGCACACCTGGCCCGTCCAGATCCGCTTCCACAAGCTCTATCTGCTCGTCGAGAACTCCGTCTGGCTCCAGCAGCTGACGTTTCTCAAGCCGGCGCTCCTCGCCAAACTCAACGCCGAGGCCGGATCGGAACTGCTGACGGACATTGTCCTGCGTGTAGGCGAAATCCCGACGCAGAAACCGGAGTCAGCACCGGCGATTCCGGCGCCTCCGAAAGCCCCGGTCTCCGACCGGGAACTGGCCGAGTTCGCCGCGCATACCTCTGCCATTCAAGACCCCGGCATCCGCCAGCGTTTCAGAGAGGTGATATCGAATTATCCTTCTCCGGCGACTCCGTCTCCGCCGGAAGCGGATCCGTCACACGCCCCTTGAACAACACGCGCGTTACGGCCGACAGCTCGCCCCCCTTGGGCAGAGGGCCGATTCCGCCCTCCTCCTCCTGATCTTGCAGAAGATAATATCCCCGGACCGACTTGTCGAACTCTTTGGCGACCGCGGCATCCCCGGCGACATATTTCGCGAGCACCTCGGGATCGGTCCACCCGTCGTCATCGAACACATAAATGAGTATGCGCCGGTACCGGCTGCCGGCATCGTCCGGCGTAGTGGGACGGATTTTCATGGAGCCGAAATCGTGCGTCTGGTGCCCCACTTTTCGAAACCGGTTCAGCAAGGTCTCGATCCGTTGATCCGTGGTTCCCGGAGGCACGTGCGACGCGACGAGATGTCCGTGTTGCGACCCGACGCTATAGGGAGGAATCGAGCGATCGGGGCGGCTGAGATACATGCCGCCCCAAATGAGCGCGAACGAACCGACGAAGACCGCAAGCGCCAGCTTGACGACCGTGTCCAACGGCTTCTTGGCCTTGGGACCGGCAGGGGACGTTGAGGAAGGTACCTGCTCGTGCATGAACGTCTTGTGCGGCGAGACAGGCCCGCCGGGTTAGGCCTCAGGCTGGTCCTCGGGAGCCGCCTCAGCCACTTCGGCTAACCGCGCGACGCCCACGACACGATCATCGTCGCCGTCCAGATCGAGCACCCGGACGCCCTGCGTATTCCGGCCGACTTCCCGAATATCGTCGACTTTGCAGCGCAGCAACTTGCCCTTCGCGGCCATCAACATGATCTCGTCGCCGTCGCGCACTTGCAGAAAGCCGACCGCCAGCCCGTTTCGCTCGGTCGTTTTGACGCTGATGATGCCTTTGCCGCCGCGGCCCTGGACACGGTAATCATTCACCGGCGTCCGCTTGCCGTAGCCGCCTTCGGTGACGGTCAGGATCGCCGTGGTCGAATCGGGAGTGATCGTTTCCATGCCGATCACTTCGTCGCCCTCTTCAAGCGTAATCCCTTTGACCCCGTGGGCGGTCCGGCCCATCGGGCGAACATCTTCTTCCTTAAAACGGATCGTGATGCCCTGCTTCGTACCCAGGAGCATCTCCCGGGACCCGTCCGTCACATGGACCGCGATGAGCTTGTCCCCCTGATCCAGCGAGAGCGCGATGATGCCGCCCTGGCGGGGATTGCTGTAGGCCGAGAGCTCCGTCTTCTTGATCACGCCCTGCTTCGTGGCCATGACGACGAAGCGATCGTCGCGATATTCTTTCACCGGCATGGTCGCCGTCACTTTTTCATCCTTCGACAACGCCAGCAGATTCACCAGCGCCTTGCCCTTCGCCCCGCGGCTGGCTTCGGGAATTTCATGGACCTTGAGCCAGAACACTTTTCCGGCATCGGTGAAGAAGAGCAGCGAGTCGTGCGTCGACGCCGTGAACAGCGTCTCGACGAAGTCTTCGTCTTTGATCCCCATCCCGATCTTGCCTTTGCCGCCCCGGCGCTGCGCGCGATAGAGCGAGACGGCATTCCGCTTGATATAGCCGGTGTGGGAAATGGTGACGACGACTTCTTCTTCGGCAATCAGATCTTCCAGATTGATTTCCGCTTCTTCTTTGACGATCTGGGTCCGTCGCTCGTCTTTATAGGCCTCGCGGATTTCCGCGAGTTCGTCCTGAATGATCTTCCGCACCAGGGCGGGGCTCGCCAGGACGGACTTGAGATACTCGATCTGCTTCAACACCTCTTTATATTCTTCGATCAGCTTCTGGCGCTCCAGCTGCGTGAGCCGCTGCAGCCGCATCTCCAGAATGGCGGAGGCCTGGATCTCGCTCAGGCCGAACTGGCTCATCAACCCCGCGCGGGCCTCGTCGGGCGACTGCGCCCGGCGAATGAGCGCGATCACCGCATCCAGATTGTCGAGGGCGATCTTCAACCCTTCGAGAATATGCGCGCGCTCCTCGGCTTTCCGGAGTTCGAACGCGGTCCGGCGCACGATCACTTCGCGCCGGTGATCGAGGAAATGCGACAGGATCTGCTTGAGGTTCAAGACTTCCGGACGGTTGTTGACCAGCGCGAGCATGATCACGCCGAAGGTCGTTTCCAGCTGCGTGTGCTTGAACAAATTGTTCAGCACGATCAGCGGGATTTCGCCCCGCTTGAGTTCGATGACGATGCGGACGCCTTCCCGGTCCGACGATTCGTCCCGGAGATCGGCGATACCCTTGATCCGGTCGTCCTGCACCAGTTCGGCGATCTTCTCGATGAGCTTGGCCTTGTTGACCTGGTACGGGACCTCGGTGACGATCAGCCGTTCGCGGTCGGTCCGCTCATCCGACTCCACGTTCACCTTGGCGCGCACCTTCAACAGGCCGCGGCCGGTCTCGTAGGCATCCTTGATCCCGCCCATCCCGTAGATGAATCCCGCCGTGGGGAAATCCGGGCCGGGGATCTTTTTCATCAGTTGGGCGATGGTCACGTCGGGATTCTCGATCAGGAGGAGCAGCCCGTCGATGACTTCACCCAGATTATGCGTGGGAATGTTGGTCGCGTAGCCGACCGCGATGCCGCCGGCTCCGTTGATCAGCAGATTCGGGACTCGCGTCGGCAGGACGAGCGGCTCTTGAAGCGATTCATCGTAGTTGGGGCCGAAATCGACCGTCTCCTTATCGATGTCGGCCAGCAGCTCTTCGGCCAGCTTCGTCATGCGCGCTTCGGTGTACCGCATGGCCGCGGCGGAATCGCCGTCCATCGACCCGTAGTTCCCCTGGCCGTCTACCAGCGGATAGCGCATGTTGAAGTCCTGCGCCATGCGCACCAGGGTGTCATAGATCGCCGAGTCGCCATGGGGATGGTAATTTCCCATGATCTCGCCGACGATCTTCGCCGACTTGCGATAGGCGCGATTATGGGCCAGGCCCATTTCGTTCATGCCGAAGAGAATACGGCGATGGACCGGCTTGAGCCCGTCGCGCACGTCCGGCAGCGCCCGTCCCACGATCACGCTCATGGCGTAATCGAGGTACGACGACTTCATTTCATCTTCAATCGCGATATAGCCTAAGCGTTCATCTGGAGGCATTCAAAACTCCTCGTCACAAGTGACGCGTGACGCGTCACATCTCTACACGTCCAAATTTCTGACTTCGAGCGCGTGTTCCTGAATGAAATTGCGTCGGGGCTCGACCTCGTCGCCCATTAAGATTGTAAAGATTTCATCCACGCCGGGCACATCTTCCAGCTTCACTTTGAGCAAAGTCCTGGTTTCCGGATTCATCGTGGTCTCCCACAACTGGGCCGGATTCATTTCCCCCAGGCCTTTGTAACGCTGAATCCCCAACCCCTGCTTGCCGATCTCGATGATCGTCTTCACCAGGTCGGCCGAGCCTGAGAACTGCTGCTCCTGCCCCTTCGCCTTCAGTTTGTAGGGGGCGCGGCCCAGCCCGATGGTGGAAGGGGCCAGTTTCTGGAGTTCGCGGAAGTCGGCGGATCCGACGACTTCGTGCGTCAGATCCATGCTGAGCACAATGCCGTTACTCGTAATCCGGCAGATCACCTTGTTGGATTGATGCTCTTCGTCCTCGACGATAGCCAGTTCCGCGGTCGCCTTGGGATAGATCGCTTCCAGCACCCGCTTGGCGTTGGCCACCACCGTCCTGAGAGCCGCCTGATCCTTGAGCAACTCACGATCCAGACCAGGCTCATCCACGAAGGCCCGAAGGATGTTGGCTTCATGATGCTTCTTGTTGAGACGCGAGAGGAACGTTTCAAACGCGACGAGTTTTTTCAGCACCGGCAGAAGCCGGCGACCCGTGACGTATCCCTGAGTATTCTCCACATAGACCTCGACCTCCTCGACCGCGAGATCGGCCAGATGCTCGTTCAGAAGCCCTTCATCCTTCAGATACTTTTCCGCCTTACCCTTCTTCACTTTGAAGAGCGGCGGCTGGGCGATATAGACATACCCGCGCTCCAGCAATTCCGGCATCTGGCGGAAGAAGAAGGTCAACAGCAGGGTCCGGATGTGGCTCCCGTCGACGTCGGCGTCGGTCATGAGAATGATCTTGTGATAGCGCGCCTTGGCGATGTCGAACGCGTCTTTCTCAACCTTGTCGCCTTCTTCCCGCCTACGGCCGATGCCGGTCCCGAGCGCCATGATCAGGGTGCGGATTTCGTCGCTGGAGAGCATCTTGTCGAACCGGGCTTTTTCCACGTTGAGGATCTTGCCCTTGAGCGGGAGGATCGCCTGGTACTTCCGGTCGCGGCCCTGTTTAGCGGACCCGCCGGCCGAATCTCCCTCGACGATATAGAGTTCGCTCAACGCCGGGTCCTTCTCGGCGCAGTCCGCCAGCTTGCCGGGCAACGAACCGCCATCGAGCGCGCTTTTCCGTCGAATCAGTTCCTTGGCTTTCCGGGCCGCTTCGCGCGCCCGCGCCGCATCGATGGCCTTGCCGATGATTTTTTTGGCGACCGGCGGATTCTCTTCGAAATAGGTGCCGAGCGCGTCGTTGACCGCCGCTTCGACGATGCCTTTCACTTCGCTGTTCCCGAGCTTCGCCTTGGTCTGGCCTTCGAACTGCGGATTGCGCACCTTCACGCTGACGACCGCCGTCAGGCCTTCGCGCACATCGTCGCCGCTCAGGGATTCGGTCTCTTTCTTGAGCAGATCGTTGGCGTTGGCATAGCTATTGATGGTGCGCGTGAGCGCCGCTTTAAATCCGACGAGATGCGTGCCGCCCTCTTTGGTATTGATGTTGTTGGCGAACGAAAACAGATTCTCCGCGTAACTGTCGTTGTACTGCAGCGCCAGTTCGAGAATCATGTCGGGCTTTTCGACCTGCACATAAATCGGCTTATGGATCGGCGTCTTGGCCTCGTTGAGATGCTCGACGAACGAGACGATGCCGCCCTTGTACTTGAAGACCTGTTCTTTTTCTTTGCGCTCGTCCTTCAGGGCGATTTCCAGGCCCTTGTTCAAGAACGCCAGCTCGCGCAGGCGTTGCGCCAGGATGTCGAAACTGAATTCGAGCGTCTCGAAAATCTGGCCGTCCGGCTTGAAGGTGACTTTAGTGCCGCGCCGTTTGGTCTTCCCGGTCACCTGAAGCGGCGCCTCGGGTTTGCCGCGCTGATACCGTTGGGCAAAGACCTGGCCGTCCTGCCAGATTTCCAACTCCAACCATTCCGAGAGCGCGTTGACGACGGAGATGCCGACGCCGTGCAGGCCGCCTGAAACGGTATAGGCGCCCTGTTCGAACTTTCCGCCGGCATGGAGGACGGTCAGCGCCACCTCGGCCGCGGATTTCTTTTGGGTGGAGTGCATGCCGGTCGGAATACCCCGGCCGTTGTCGACGACGGTGACGCTCCCGTCGATGTGGATCGTCACCTCGATCGTCTCGCCGAACCCCGCCATGTGTTCGTCGACGCTGTTGTCGACGACTTCATAGACGAGGTGATGCAGGCCGTCGACACCGGTGCTCCCGATATACATGGCCGGACGTTTCCGCACGGCATCGAGACCTTCGAGGACTTTAATCTGATCGGCGTTGTAACTGTCCGACTTGGGCTTGCTGATTGACTCGTTCGTGGCCATCCGTCTCCTACTCTCTGGTCGAGTTCCGCTGCGGATGCTCAACAGGCTCATCCGGCGAGGCCGCAGGCAAGAAGAAACCGGAGGCGTACCCTCCGGGGTACGTTGAGGATTTCTTCGAGCCGAGAACGACGCCGGGGAGCAGGTTCAGCATCCAGTTTAGATCTTGATCGGCATCACGACACACTTGAACCCCGGATTCTCGGCCTCCTGGATCAAGCAGGGGCTGAGCGGCGTCTCCATCTGCAACGAGATGGTGTCGCTGTCCATCACGCTGAACACATCCAGGAGATACCGGGCGTTGAACCCGGTCTGCAGCGCCTCGCCGTCATAGGTCGCCGTCAGCTCCTCGGTCGCTTCTCCGTAATCCGGGTTGCTGGAAAACAGCGTCATATGGCCCGGCGCGAAGGAGAGCTTCACGGCGTTTGCCTTGTCCTTCGACAGGACGGACACGCGCCGCAACGCGCTTTCCAGTTCGAGACGGTTCACACTGATCTTCTTGCCGCCCTCTTTGGGAATGACCTGCTGATAGTTGGGATAGTTTCCTTCCATCAACCGCGAGGTCATGAGCAGCCCGCTTTTCCGGAA
Organism: uncultured Nitrospira sp.; assembly: GCA_964412445.1. GTDB lineage: Bacteria > Nitrospirota > Nitrospiria > Nitrospirales > Nitrospiraceae > Nitrospira_D. The sequence goes on along the minus strand of CAYPOR010000004.1, from coordinate 5,052 downwards.
GATCATCAGATTCTTGGTAAACCCGATCAGCGGTTCGCCTTCGCCGCCCTCTTCCAACAGCCGCCGCATTTCCTGCGCCGCCTTCTTCGGGACAATGGCTTTGATTTCCTGCGGCCCGCCCTTGCCGGCTTTGCCCACTTCCTGCTCGGTCACGGCCAGACGATGGCCGTCGGTGCCCACGAGCCGGAGCGAGGTCTTCTTGTCCGTCACGACCAGGGTGACGAGGAGGCCGTTCAGGATATACCGCGCATCATTGTCCCCTGCGGCAAACAATGTTTTCCGGATCAGTTCCAACAGCCCGTCGCCGGAGAGCGGAATCAACCCTTCACGATCGATCACCGGCAGGGCCGGGTACTCGGAGCTGGGCAGACCCACGATCTTGAACTGGCTTTTGCCCGCCTGAATCGTCGTCCAGTTGTTGTCGCCCGAGGTCAATTCGATTTCGCCGGCCTTCAGCTCCTTGATGATCTCGTACAGCTTGCGCGCCGAGACGGTCACGCCGCCCGGCTGCAGCACCGTGGCTTTATAGAGCCCGCGCATGCCGATTTCCAGGTCCGTCGCGACGATTTCGACGCCGTCCTGTCTGGCTTCCAGCAAAATGTTGGAGAGAATCGGCATGGTGTTCCGTTTCTCCACCACGCCCTGCACACGCTGGAGCCCCGTCAATAGTTCATCGCGTCCGATGCGTACCTTCATAGTGTCTTCTCCCTCAACAGGACGAATCAGCCCCGTAGGATCTGCTCTTTCAGTTTTTCCAATGTCGTCTGCATGGCCGGGTCCGTATCCTTGGCCTTGGCCACCTGACGGCAGGCATGGATGATCGTCGTATGGTCCTTGCCGCCGAAGTGCCGGCCGATCTCCGGATAGGACGCATCGGTCAACTCGCGGCAGAGATACATGGCGATCTGCCGGGGATGGACCAGCGTTTTACTGCGCCGGCGGGACTTCAGCTCATTGATCTTCACGTGAAATTGCGTGCAGACCGCATCCTGAATATCTTCCATCGCGACGATCTTTTTCTTGTCCCCGATCAGGTCGCGCAGCACCGTCTTCGCCATCTCCAGCGTAATCTTCTGCCCGGTGAGCGACGCAAAGGCGCCCAACCGCACCAGGCTGCCTTCGAGTTCCCGGATATTGCTCTTCAGGGTCGTCGACAGATACTGGATGACGTCCTCGGGCAGCTGCACCCCCTCATCCTCGGACTTTTTCCGCAAAATGGCGATCCGGGTTTCCACGTCGGGCGGCTGCAGATCGGCGATGAGCCCCCATTCGAAGCGGGACCGGAGCCGTTCTTCGATATCCGGCATATCTTTGGGAAACCGATCGCTGGAAAGTACGATCTGCTTGTGCGCTTCGTACAACGCATTGAACGTATGAAAGAACTCTTCCTGCGTGCGTTCCTTGCCGGCCAGAAACTGGATGTCGTCGATCATCAGCATATCGATATGCCGGTAGCGCTTCCGCAGATCCGCCATCTTATCGTAGCGGATCGAGTTGATGACTTCGTTGGTGAACTGCTCGGTCGTCAGATAGGCGATCCGGAGATCGGTGCGTTCCGCGACATGATTGCCGATCGCGTTCAGCAAGTGCGTCTTTCCAAGCCCCACACCTCCGTAGATAAAGAGGGGGTTGTACGCTTTCCCCGGCTGTTCGGCAACCGCCATGCAGGCGGCATGGGCGAACTGGTTCCCGGCACCGACGACAAAATTCTTGAAAATGTACTTCGGATTGAGCTGAATGCCCCGCCGCGACTTGGGTTGCGCGGACGGCTTTGCGGCTTCAGGAGCAGGAGCTCCGGCGAGCGGCTTCGCGGCTTTCTGATGTACGACGAAAGACACGGCGACATCTCCGCCGCCACGGGCGGTCGATACCGCTTCGGCAAGCAACGGACCGTAGTGTGTCCCCAGCCAGTCGCCGAAGAACTTGTTCGGTACGCCGATATGGGCCGTCGAATCTTCGATCCGATCCAGGTGTACAGGAATAAACCAGGTGTCATATACCTGCTTCGGTACCTTACCCTGAATGAAGTGAAGGGCTTCTTGCCACACCGTGTCGACGCTCATAACTCCACAGAATTCCTATACACAGGCTTATTCACACCTGTGGACAACCTGATCACGATCGGTAAATTTCCCTGTAATCTCTCATCCGAGAGAAATCGGTGATTACCATGTCCCCCCGCATATTGTCGAGTCGGATTTTCTCTATCCACCGCAGCACACACCTTATCCCATCCGACTCCGTAAGCCTATACGGAGGAAATCCACAAGGTCATCAGACGGAAGTCCGACAAGCTTGTTCTATCTTTCCAATGAGCTACGAGCAATTCCCACTATTCTTGTCCCTACTACGACTCCCACTACTCCTACGAGTTTCTTATCTTGGTAAAGATATTAAGAAGTCAGAGCACAATAACCTTGGAATGGGCAAATACCAATTCAAGGAGATCCTGGTCCGTCAAACTGCCGGAAGGAGAAGAATCGACCGAACCGGTCCTGGGCATCTTCTCAGCAAAACTTGTCGAAGAAACAGGCAGCCCGCCTTCAATCAGAACACAAGTGGCTTCCTGTGGAGCAAAGAGACTGGCTTCAAGACCTTCAACCGGCTCGCGGAGAAGATACAAACAAGACGCCATGACGTTCACCTCTCGAAAAACGATCAAAAGACGAGCGTTCGATCCACTTCAGTGAGAAAACGCCGGATATCGTCGGCAGTCTGATATTGCACAGCAAACTGTTCCTGCACTAATGATCGATCCGCATCTGATTGTAAGATAAACGGAATTTCAAGATGTTCGATTGAGGGAAGATATTTTTCGAGAATCTCCATATCAATCACATCATCGAGATCTTCCGAAAGAAGGCGGATGGCGTCATTCAGCAATACGACCGTTGTCTCATGAGTACCGGCTACTAACCCAAGCGCAATACGCAACGCTTCCACCGGACGGTGGGTGGTACGGGGATCCTCCCTGATCACCACGGCTATTTTCTTGGCCATTCCCGGTCACACACCTTCGACTTATGTAAATGCGAGAAACTGATCACAGGCATCAATGATCCCTGACAGGACAACAAGCCCGCATAACGAGATCTTGGAATGGATCCCGTCGGTCGGGACATGATGCTGTTGGCATCCATACGCGCAGGCAAACAGTTTCACCCCATCCGTCGCCAATTCCTGATAGCGGGCATCGGAAATATTTTTCACCCCTTCATCGATCAGGTACAAATACACGTCGGTATTGCGCTGCAAAGCTGCGCGGGAAAGACGATAAACTGTCTCCACACTAGTATGGGTCGGAGGGACTGAAAGAAGCAGCCCGAGCTTCTTTGAATTCATAGGTAATTCACAGATATTTATATTAATAAATCAACAACTTGTAATAATTATCCAGAAGGTCAGACTACGAAGTTTTGAAGGGAAAGTCAACCGCAAAAACTGCCCGACTAAGAAGGAAGAATTCTCGTTGAGAGGGTGCTGACGAGCGTAGAAAGAGGAAGATCGTGTTGCTCTTTTGTCTCCATATTTCTGAGGATTGCCGTGCCCTTATCAAGTTCGTCGTCACCGAGAATGAGGGTATGGCGACAGGCATAACGATCTGCCTGACGGAGATGGGCTTTTAACGTGGCCGACCGGAAATCCGTCACGGCTCGCACACCGGCCAGACGAAGTTCCTGAAGAATCTTCAAACCTTGAAGGGCAGCCCGTTCCCCGAATGCCGCGACATAGATCGTCTTGTCTCCGACCGAAGGTGGCGTGAGGGATTCCGGCAGCATCAGAGAGATGCGCTCAATGCCGACGGCAAAGCCCACAGCCGGGGTCTTCGGACCATCCAGAGTCTCTACCAGGCCGTCATAACGCCCGCCGGCTCCTACGGCATTCTGCGCCCCTAAACTGGTGGTCGTCACTTCAAACGTCGTCAGGCAGTAGTAGTCCAATCCCCGAACCAGCCGGTGATTCAACTGATAGGGAATCCCGATCGCCTGAAGTCCCTCCAGCACCTTTGAAAAGTACGTGGTGGCCGATTCCGACATCGATCCGGACAGCGTCGGGGCGGCATCCGTGGCGGCCCGACAGTCCGGCACCTTGCAGTCCAGAACACGCAAGGGGTTGGTGTCAATGCGCCTCACACAGTTCGCACAGAGGCGGCTTTCCTGTTGGCGGAGATAGGCGACCAGCACCGGCCGGTACGCTTCCCGGTCGCTCGTATACCCCAGATTGTTGATTTCCAGAGTCAGCGCAGGGAGCTGGAGATCGGACAGTAGCTGCCAGAGCAGGGCGATCGTTTCCACATCCGCCCGCGGATCAGCCATGCCGAAGGATTCCACGCCGAACTGGTGAAACTGCCGCAGACGTCCGGCTTGAGGACGCTCATGGCGGAACATCGGCCCGAGATAACAATATTTCTGGGGAAGCGGCTCGGCCGCGCGATTGTGTTCGATGAAAGCCCGGACCGTTCCGGCCGTGCCCTCGGGACGCAGTGTGAGCGAGGTGCCGTCCCGGTCCTGAAACGTATACATTTCTTTTTCGACGATGTCCGTTGAGGCTCCGATACTGCGGGCAAAGAGCGTCGTGACCTCGAAGATCGGCACGCGGATTTCGTGAAAGCCGAACGTCGTGGCCCAGAACCGGGCCTTCTCTTCAATGAAGCGCCAGCGCGGGGTTTCCTCCGGAAGCAGATCTTTGACGCCCTTGATACCCTTGATCATCGTCGATCCTCACCATAGGCAAAACGTCGGGACTATAGCGGCGCATTCCGAGCCAAGTCAACGGAGCGGCCTTGCGCCTCAGGCAGTCGGGGGGTATAGTTCGGCCCTTGTGATTGTCAGCAGCCTCGTGAGGTCTTCGGGTCGATGAGTCAGGATCAATCCAGCCGGCGCGTGATCGCCGTGGCGCCCATGCCACCGGAGAAATCCGCCTATGCCCTGGCGCGGTACAGCCGCTCGCCCGACTCCATCGAGAGCAGCATCAAGTGGGTCCACGGCCATTCCTCGGAAAAATTCTGGGATCAGTTCTATTTCGATTACGGCCATGCCTCGATCGCCGACC
>CAYPOR010000003.1:0-168632 GCA_964412445.1 uncultured Nitrospira sp. | reverse complement strand
ACTCCTCCCTTGTCTGGCTGACACGCGATCAATGCGCGTGGTCATCATGGCCGTGCAGATGGAATGCGTCTCCCAAATAGACGCATGTCAACACGGTAAAAATATAGGCTTGAATAAACGCAATACCGACTTCCAACCCGTTCATGGCAATCGTAAAAGCAAACGGCAACCAGCCGATGAGCACCCCGCCGCTGATCGCCAAACCAAAGAGCACCCCGAGAATGACGTGTCCGGCCGTCATATTCGCAAACAATCGAACGGCCAACGAAATCGGTCTGGCCAACTGACTGATCAACTCGATGGGAATCATCAGAGGCAAGAGCCAACCCGGCGTCCCGGGCGGCACGAGAATCCCCAAAAACTTGGCCCCGTGCAGCAGAAACCCCATGACCAGACTCAACCCGTACACCACACAGGCGAACACAGCCGTGACGACAATCTGACTCGTGACGGTATAGGAACCGGGAATCAGCCCGATCAGGTTGCAGAACAGAATAAACAGAAACAACGTTGCGACAAGCGGGAAAAACCGCATTCCGTCTTTGCCCATCGTGTCGAGAATGATGCCCCGAATGAAATCCACCAGCATCTCCGCCAGGCTCTGCAATTTGCCCGGCACCAGCTGGCGAGACGCCCCTGCCCTGAGCATCAGGAACGCGACCAAGGCGACCACCACCCACATGATGATGACAGCCTTATTGATGGAGATATCGAGTCCACCAAGCGAGAGCGGGATGTAGTTATGCAGTTCAAACGGATGAAGCGGACTTTCTTCCACAGCTATTCCTTGCTTTCTGTATCAGGCGGTGAACCTGGCCACCGCATGGCCGACCGGTATGCGTTCCGGATGCCGGCGATCACTCCTAGCACTAACCCCACCACCATTCCCCAGGGAGTCGAATCGAGGAGGTAGGTATCCAACACCCAGCCCAACCCGCCTCCGACGATCAACGAAGCTAGCAGGTCGGTTCCGATCCGAACCGCCTGACCGAGCCCCGCATAAAACGGATCTTGAGAAGGGGGCATTCTGTTACTCACCGGTCAGTGCTCAAACAAGATGCTGAATGAGGCGCTCAACCGATTGCGAGCGCGCAATTCAAGCAGAATCCTTATTGAAATGTCAAGCCGTTAGAGGCTCTGTCTCTCCCCGTAGCGCTACGGTATAGTATGACTCCACTGAAACCGGTCGGACTTGTTGAATTCATGACAACCTCAGACTCATTCCCCGCCTCGTTTCTTCACGGGGCGCCACAGCCCCTGCGCGTGAGCCGGCGAGGGATGCACGGCAGTCCGTTTGAATGCTATTCCCGCGCCGCCTCCGACCGGAACCCGTCTTTTCTCTTCGAAAGCGGCAAAGGTCCGGCGACCACCGGGCGCTACTCCTTTTTTGCGACCGAGCCGTACCAAGTATTTTCCGGGTCACACCAGAACTGGATTCTCCGTTCAGCCGACGGACGCACACAAACCGGCCTGGCACCGTTCTCGACACTGGCGAGACTGATGCGGCAATCTCCCATTGCCCGCCCTCCCGGAGCTCCGCCGTTTTTCGGAGGAGCCGTCGGCTATCTGAGTTACGACCTGGTACGCCAATTCGAATCATTGCCGAACCACGCCGAAAACGATCTGTACTTTCCCGACCTGGAATTTGCCTTTTACGATCTCGTCGCGGCATTCGACCACACCTCGGACGAATGGCAGTTGATCTTCTGCCCCCCGCTCGAACGATTCCTCGGAGAACCACGGGAGAAGCTGTATCGGGAAGGTTGCGATCGACTCGCCGCGCTGGAAGCGCAATTATCCACGCCGCGGCCGCAACCGGCCGCCTCTCTTGAACCGGTGACCTTTTACCCGCAGCAATCCCGTGACTCCTATATGGATCGGGTCCGGCGCTGCCAGGACTATATTGCCGCCGGCGATCTGTATCAGGCCAATCTCTCTCACCGTTTTTCGGTCACCAGCCGGAGCTTCACCGAACAGACGGGACTCGCAACGGAACTCCAGGCCTATGCGCGATTGCGCCACATGAATCCTTCTCCATTTTCCGGCCTGTTGCGGAATGGAAGCACCAGCCTCATCAGCACCTCGCCGGAACGGCTAGTTCGGCTGGACGGCCGCTCAGCCGATACCCGGCCGATCGCAGGAACCCGGCGCCGAGGCCACACCGATGCCGACGATCGCCGCCTGTGCGAAGAACTGCTGGGGAACGAGAAGGAACGCGCCGAACATTTGATGCTGGTCGACCTCGAACGGAACGACTTGGGACGCGTGTGCGAGTTCGGCTCGGTGTCGGTCGACGAACTCCTGTCGATCGAGCAGTATTCCCACGTCAGCCATCTGGTGTCTCACATCTCCGGACGGCTGCGCGCCGAGGTGACCGGATTCGATTTGTTGCAAGCCGTCTTTCCCGGCGGCACCATCACCGGCGTCCCCAAGATCCGCTGCATGGAAATCATCGACGAACTCGAACCGGTGCGGCGAGGCCCCTACACCGGATCGATGGGCTATCTGAGTTGGAGCGGAGACCTCGATTTCAACATCATCATCCGCACGCTGGTCCTGCACGAACGGCAAGGCTACCTTCAAGTCGGGGCCGGCATTGTGTCGGATTCGGATCCCGCCGGAGAATATGAGGAGACGATGCATAAGGCGCAAGCCTTCCTGAGCGCCTTGTCGTAACATTCACCATGTGGATTTTTCTCAACGATCGATTCGTCCAGGAACAGGATGCGAAGATTTCCGTATTCGACCATGGATTTCTCTACGGGGACGGAGTCTATGAAACGATCCGCTCCTACGGGAAGCGGATCTTCATGCGCGACCATCATCTGGCGCGCCTGCACCGCTCCGCCGACGCGATCGGCCTGACGATTCCCGTCCCGCCGAGCGAATGGCCGGGTCTCCTGCATGAAGCCATGGATCGCAATCGACTGGGAAACGACCGGACCGACGCCTACCTTCGAATTACTATATCCCGTGGAGCGGGAGAGATCGGCCTTGATCCGGCCCTCTGCCCGACGCCCACCGTCGTCATCATGGCTAAACCGCTCCATCCGCCCGCTGACGAGCTCTACCAGCGGGGCGTATCACTCATCGTGGCCCAGACCAGGCGCAACCTGCCGAGTGCGCTCTCCCCCCAGATCAAGGCGACAAACTTTTTGAACAACATTCTGGCGAAACGCGAAGCGATCGCCGCACAGGTCTTCGACGCGCTGTTGCTGAATTGGGAAAGCCATCTCACCGAATGCACCGTGAGCAATGTGTTCTTCGCCGCGCAAGGCCGGCTGTACACACCATCCGTGGAATGCGGTCTTCTGGACGGCATTACGAGAGGAATTCTGGTGCAGATGGCGGAAGAGCTGCAGCTCCCCGTGCACGAGGGACGGTTCACCCGGCGTGAGCTGCTGCAGGCCGACGAATGTTTCCTGACGAACACCAGTATGGAGGTCATGCCGGTCGTTTCAGTCGACCAACAGCCAATCGGACAGGGCACCCCGGGACGGCTCACCCGTCAATTACACCGCCATTTTATCGACAATCGCAGTCGATTTTTAGAGCCCCTCGACTGACGCTTCCACCCAAGCCGTTGCTTTTATTCAAACGAACCTGTGGCCGGGAAAGGCGCAAGACGTGCATATCCTTGACACCCAGGTGCAGGCTGCTATCGTTTGACCATGCCAAACGCCATAACTGTGAGTAGGAGCTCTCGATTGAAGACCCCCCGACTACTTCTTGGAACGGCCCTCCTGGGAACACACTGGCTTCTTTCAGGAATTCCCGCAGCCCAGGCGGAGATCTACCAGTACATCGATGCCAACGGGACCATCTCGCTGACCAATGTGCCGACCGATCTTCGCTATCGGCGAGTGACCCCGCAACAACCCAACAGACTCCACCCCGTCCTGTCGGAGCGCGAACTGGAACCGATGATCAGCCGGTATTCCCGGCAGCATCAGCTGCATCCCGCTCTCATCCGGGCGGTCATCAAAGCGGAGTCGGGCTTCGACCCGATGGCGGTATCCCGAGCCGGCGCCATCGGCCTGATGCAACTGATGCCCCAAACCGCCATGCGTCTGGAAGTGCGCGACCTCTACGATCCTGAAGATAATATCGGCGGGGGAACGAAGTACCTGCGCCAGCTGCTCGACCGGTTTCGGGGAAATCTCCCGCTCGCGCTGGCCGCCTACAATTCCGGGGAACATACCGTGGACCGGTACCGAGGGCTGCCGCCCATCGATGAAACCCGCCAGTACGTCAAGAAAGTGATTCACTACTATCGGACGTTCCTCATGAACGACCGGACGCTGACCGGGCACGTGATCGCGGCCGCTGAACCTGCATCGCCACAACCACTCCCGGCTTCCCAACCCGTTTCGGCTCAGTAGGACTCTCGTGCAGAGTGAGCTGACTGTGCTGCTTCCAGCCGGCACGTTTCGCCTCGGGAAAATCCGCGCGGAAATGCGCCCCGACACTGTTCTCCCGCCAGAGCGCGGCCTCGGCCACACAATGCGCGACTTGCACCATGTTCTTCACCTCGAGATCGGCCCGCCCCGCATACCAATGGGACACGAGCTTCATCCAGCGGGACAATTGTGCGGTTGCCCGGACCAGCGATTCGCGCGAACGGATGACGCCGACCTGTCCCCACATCGTCCGGCGCAGAGAACTCCTCAGTTTTTCCGCGTCGTCCAGCGATTCCGGCGCTCGCTGACGAAGCCGGTCTTCGTGCGCGGACAAGTCCGGACGCGCATGCCGAAGACCGAATTCAATCGCCGCCAGCGCCGCACGCATGCCGAAGACCAGCCCTTCCAGCAGCGAGTTACTGGCCAGCCGATTGGCCCCGTGCACACCGCTGCAAGCCACCTCCCCGGCTGCAAACAACCCCGGCAACGACGTGGCTCCGTTCAGATCGGTCCACACGCCGCCCATCATGTAATGCGCGCTGGGCGAGACCGGAATCCACTCTTCCGTAATATCGATATCGTGGCGCAGACAGGTCGCATAGATCGTGGGAAACCGTCGCTTGATGAACTCGGCGCCCAGATGCGTGACGTCCAGATACACATGATGGGCGCGGGTCGCGGCCATCTCCGCCCAGATGGCCCGTGACACAATATCCCGCGGAGCCAGGGCTCCCAGAGGGTGATAGCGCTGCATGAAGAGTTCGCCCTTGTTGTTCCGCAGTTGACCGCCTTCGCCGCGCATGGCTTCGGACAACAAAAACGGCGGACTGGACGGCAAATAGAGCGCCGTCGGATGAAACTGGACGAACTCCATGTCCTGCAACATCGCCCCGGCACGAAAGGCCATGGCCATGCCGTCGCCCGTCGCATTCGGCGGGTTCGTCGTCCGGGCATAGATCTGCCCGGCACCTCCCGTCGACAACACGACGGCTTTTGCAGGGACAATGAACTGCCTGGCCGTCGACTCATCGAGCACGACCGCTCCGCAACAACGGCCGTCTTCGACCACCAAATCGACGGTGAAGTGATAGTCGAGCCGTTGAATGCGCTTCTGCCTGGCCACCTGAGCCATCAATGCCCGCACCATTTCGTTGCCCGTCGCATCGCCGCGGGCACGCAAAATGCGGCTCCGGCTATGAGCCGCTTCGCGGGCGAACGCAAATTTCCCATCAGCCTTGTCGAATTGTGCGCCCCACCGGATCAATTCCTGAATCCGCGCAGGCCCCTCCTCTACCAGCACCCGAACCGCCTCGGGACGGCACAGTCCGTGGCCCGCCTTCAACGTATCGGTCAGGTGAATCGCCACATCATCTTCCTCGCTGAGAGCAACGGCGACCCCCCCCTGCGCGTAGATCGAGTTGCTCTGGAGTGGATGCCCCTTGGTCAGCATGATGACGCGGCCTTGCCGGCTCAATTCCAGCGCCGCACGCAACCCGGCCACGCCGCTCCCGATCACCAGGAAATCGGCTTGCGGAATGGAGGCTGTCCGCGAATCGGCGGTTGGACGTGTCATCGAGAAAGCGATTTCTGCGGCGAGGCGGGAGGTTCGGACAACGCCTGACGAACTTTCATTCCAAACGGCAAATCTCCCTGCACACCCCGCAGCAGAATGGAGTGCATACCCACCCATTGCAACCGGGTATGACCGCGCTGACGAATACCGGCATCGTCCGGATTTTTCTTCCAGACACCCTGCCAATGCACATAGACGTCGATATTCTCTCCGTCGATCATGATTCGCTCGGTCTTGAAGTCCAGCTGAATGAATTGAAACAATTCAAAATCCTGCGCGGCCTCGGATTGAAGTTGCTCCAGCGATTCCGCGGGCAGCATGACATCCTGAAAAGCGGAGCGATCACGGTGCTGATATGCTTCCCGTAACGCTTCCACGGCACGATCAATGCGGGTGAACCGCTCATGATCCTCCGGATACTGAACCGTCTTCGAAGAGCAGGCGGCCATTGAAATCAGCATCGCCGCCCCGCACCAGCGAAGCACCCGCGAACCAAACCGATCAGGCCTATCAGATGTATCCATAGCTTCGCAGTATAGGAACGTCCCGAGGATCGGTCAAGGCGCACCTCACCATCGAATCGATGGCAAACAGGCCCGCCACAATCGGTCAAGCCCCGTCACTGACGGCTTGCTTTTTGACCGGAAAGTCTCTACACTCCCGCGTCTTTGGAGATTGATTGCATGTCGAGCGTGTTAAAAAAGCGTCGAAAAAAAATGCGCAAGCACAAGTACAAGAAGCTGCGCAGACGCCAAAAATTCTTACGTCGTAAGAGCTAAGCTCACCCCGGTTATCGGGAGGAGGACATTGTGCCGGAAGGCAAGAAGGTTCGCATCCGCGTCCGTACGGTGAACTGTACCTACGTGGGGGACTTTCTCATTCCGCCAATGCGCCATCGCGTGTCCGATGCGATCAACGAGGAAGCCCGTCTGTTCATCAGCCTGACAGACGTGGTTATCAACGGTGAAGATCGTTCGGACTTTGTGGCCGTCAACAAGAATCTGATCGAGTCCATCGCGCAACTCTAGCGCTTTGCCTTTTCAGCCGTCTTCGCTTGGCATCCTGTCGACTGTGGGTTCTGTTGCGATGGTGGCAGTCCATAGGTCAGGCGCCCTGCTCTCATATCAATATCATCCCCGCACGCATGTCGCCCTTTAGACGATTTCTTCCCTTTATACGACCGTATCTGCCACGCATGATCGCGGCAGGACTCCTCGTGATGGGAGTGGCCGCCATCAATCTTGCCTTGCTTCGCCTGGCCGGCACGCTCTGGGACGTCATCACCGTCCAACACGACCGTGACCGCATGACGGAATTGATCGGGCTGTTCATCGGCCTGGTGCTCCTGCAAGGCCTCTGCTCAATGGGCCACAGCTACTTGACGACCTGGATTTCCCAACGGGTCGTCGCCGATTTCCGCACGCATCTCTTTGCCCATCTGCAAAATCTCGCGGTCAGTTTTTTTGCCAGGAGACGAACGGGGGAACTGCTGTCCCGCCTGATGAACGATGTCACCGTCATTCAATCCATCGTCACCGAAACGCCCATCGATACAGCCAAGCAGATGGTGACGTTCATCGGCGGCATCGGATTCCTGCTGGCCATGAATTGGCGGCTGTGCCTCCTCATCCTGCTTCTGCTCCCGCTGCTGGTGCTCGTCGCCAAATTCTTCGGACGCAAACTGAAATCACTCTCGACCTCGATCCAGGATCAAACCGCCGCGCTCAGCACCCTCCTTGAAGAAGTCATTTCCGGCATACGTATTGTGAAGTCGTTCGTGCAAACGAAGCGGGAGGAAGGCCGGTTCCTGGCCCAAGTCCAGCATGGCCTGGCGCTCTCGCTCAAACGAGCCGGCATCATGGCCCTGTTCGTCCCCGTCATCAGCCTGCTGACGTTCTCAGCCGCCGCGGCCGTGCTGTGGTACGGCGGCACCCAGGTCATCGAAGGCGCCGTCACCCCGGGAGATCTCTTCGCCTTCGTTCTGTTCGCAGGAATCCTGATCGGCCCATTCAGTTCGGCGGCCCGCGTCTTCGCTCAAATTAAAGAAGCCCAGGGCGCTACTCAGCGCGTGTTTGAAATCCTCGACGCGGAAGCGGACATCCGGGATGTCCCGAATGCGCACGTCCTCTCCTCGGTGAAAGGCCATGTGCGCGCCGAGCAGGTCGGCTTCAGCTATGACCCGCGGACCCCGGTGCTGTCGCATCTGTCATTCGAAGCATACCCGGGCGAACTCGTCGCCTTTGTCGGGCCGACAGGAGCCGGAAAAACGACCGTCATCAATCTACTCCATCGCTTCTACGATCCCGTCGAAGGTCGTATCACCGTAGACGGGCACGACCTGAAAGAGGTCACCGTGGATAGCTGGTACCGGCAGGTCGCGCTCGTCCCGCAAGAAACCGTCCTGTTCGGCGGAACCATTCTCGACAATATCCGCTACGGAAACCCCGAGGCGAGTGAGGCGGCGGTGCAGGAGGCCAGCAAAGCCGCGCACGCGCACGAATTTATTTCGGCTTTTCCCGACAACTATGCGACCGTGGTAGGAGAAAAAGGCATCAACCTGTCAGGCGGCCAACGGCAGCGGATCGCCATCGCCCGGGCGATTCTCAAAAACCCCCGCGTCCTGCTGCTCGATGAAGCCACCTCGTCGCTCGACACCGAGTCGGAACGTCTGGTCCAGGAAGCGCTGGAGCGGCTGATGCAGGGACGGACCACGTTTGTCGTCGCCCATCGACTCTCCACGATTCAACGCGCGGACCGGATCCTCGTCCTGGACAAGGGCCGCGTGGTCGAACAAGGTACCCACGCACAACTGCTGGAGCGCAAAGGGCTCTACCACTATCTCTACACCATCCGATTTACGGAGCAACCGTCCTAGCCCCGACCGCTCCGTCACCCTTCATTCCCGCCACTCATTCACTCCAGCTTTTCCACCCGCACGCCTAAAAGACGGATCCGCTGACGACGCGGATTCTCACGCCGGTCCAGGAACGGAAGCAGGAGCTTGAGCAGTTCGCGACGCACAACCGGCCCGTCCCGCACCGGATTAGAAAAGGTATGAGCCCGGGTCACCGTGGTGAAATCCGAAAACCGCACGGTAATCGCCACGGTCCGGCAGGCCTCGAATCCTTCCCGCACCAGACTCGCAAACACCCCGTCGCCTAACTGCGACAACCGCTCCACCAGCACCTGTGAATCCAGCGTATCTTCATCAAAAGTCTCCTGCTCGCTGATGGACTTCGGCTCCCAATGTTCTTCTACCGGCGAATCATCCTGCGCGCGAATCTTGGCATACCATTCGCGCCCCCGCTTGCCGAACCGCGCCTCCATCTCAGCCGGACTCAACCGCTTCAGTTCTTCAACGAGCCGAATCTGCTGCGCGGCCAGCATCGATTCGGTCTTCGGTCCGATTCCCGGGATCGCACGGACCGACATCGGGGCAAGAAAGGCTTCCGCCTCTGCTTCCGTGACGACCGTAAATCCGTCGGGCTTCTGAAAGCCTGAGGCGATCTTGGCAATCATTTTATTCGGTCCGATCCCGACCGACGCCGTCAGCCGCTCCTCAGCGAGAATCGCGTGCTTGATCGACCGACATCGCTCAGCCGCCGCCTCGAAAGAGCCGGCACCCGACACATCCCCATAGGCCTCATCGATGCTCGCCTGCTCAAGCACAGGAAGGGCGCGTCGAACAATCGCCATCACCGCTGCGGATACTCTCGCGTACTTATGCATATCGACGGAAACGAACGTAACCGGCGGCAACCCTCGTCGACGCGCGGCCTCAGAGAAGCGCCACGCTGTGGAAATCGGTGTGGCTGAGTAAATCCCGTACTCGCGCGCTTTGTAATTCGCGGTCGAGACGACCCCGCGCCCCTGTCCTCCGGCAGGATCGGCTCCGACCACAAGAGGAAGCCCTCGAAATGCCGGCGTATCCCGTTCCTCGATCGCAGCGTAGAACGCATCCATGTCGAAATGCGCAATGATTCTCGGCACGCGTGAGCCTCCCTGTCCCGCACAGCCCCCGTTAGGGCCGCCGGAAGACTATAGCGGCTTCGTCGGCGTACGTACCAGTCGCAATGAGGGGGATTCTGAAGAACGCCGGGGATGGCGGGGAAACAACAGGGATGAAAAGTCGGCATAGACACGAGAGGAAAAAAAGAGGACGGCACTATCCAAAATCCAGGATTTCCTGCGAGATAGCGGTCAAGGGAATTTCCCGTTCGGTCGCCCCGCGCTTCATGGCTTCTTTCGGCATCCCGTAGACGACGCAGGTCGCTTCATTCTGCCCCACCGTACGGGCACCGGCCTGGCGCATTTCGAGCAACCCGGCCGCCCCGTCGTCGCCCATGCCGGTCATGATGATCCCGAGCGCGTTTCGCCCGGCAAATTTCGCGACGGATCTGAACAGGACATCCACGGACGGGCGATGGCGATTCACCAGCGGTCCGTCGACCACTTCGACGTGATATTGCGCGCCACTTCGCTTCAGCATCATATGCCGGCCGCCCGGCGCGATCAGAGCCCGTCCGGGGATGACGCGGTCTCCCGTCTTCGCTTCCAGCACCTCAATCCGGCAGATACTGTTCAACCGCTCCGCGAACGCGGCCGTAAACTTCTCCGGCATGTGCTGGACGATCACAATGCCCGGACAGACCCGCGGGATCCCGGTGAGCACCGCTTCGAGCGCCTGGGTGCCTCCCGCGGATGTGCCGATCGCCACCAGGCGATCGGTAGTCTGAGCCATCGCATGGGTACTGGCCGACAGAATCGCATCCGCGGTCAATTTCTTCGCCACGGGAGCGGCGAGTGCCGTAGCCCCCCTCAGACATTTCATGTTGGCCTGAGCCGCAGCCTTGACCGACTCAATCAATTGAGATGATGAATCCTCTAAAAACTTTTTCACGCCGAGTTGAGGCTTGGTCACAATGCTGACTGCGCCGGCGGTCATCGCCTGCATCGTCGTCTCCGCCCCTTTCTCCGTCAACGATGAACAAATCACGACCGGCGTCGGATGGGTCGACATGAGATGTTTCAGAAACGAAATCCCGTCCATTCGAGGCATCTCGACGTCAAGCGTGACGACGTCGGGCCACTGCTTTTTCATATGCTCCATGGCAAAGAGCGGATCGGACGCCGTACCGATGACGCGGATCTCGGGATCCTTTTTCAGCACATCGGTCATGACCTGGCGAACGGTGGCCGAATCGTCCACGACGAGCACGTTAATCGTTTTCATGCTAGGCGCCCCCCACCGAATCCTGCCCTGCATTGCCGGGCAGCCGTTGATGCCTCACCCACACGTCTCCGCTCCAGACATCGAACATTACCTGACGATGCCCGACATCTCCCACATGCTCCGCCACGACAGATGCGCCCAGATCCTCCAGCGCCTTGCGAGCCAGCTCGATGTTGCGCATGCCGATCTCCAGCGCCTTCCCCCGCTTGTCGAGCGCGGGAAACATATTCCCGCCGCCGAAAATCTTGATCTGGTACTCCTTGAGCGTCGTCCCCCGCTTAGCCATCTCCTGCAGAAACAACTGCAGGGCTTCGCTTCCATAGCGCCCGTCCAACCGCTCTGAAGACCGGGTATCCCGTGCCGGCAGCAGATAGTGGCACATGCCGCCGATGCGCAGGACCGGGTGCCACATCGTGATCGCCACGCACGAGCCCAAAATGGTCTTGATCCGTGTCTTGGCATGGCCGAAATGAAATTCTCCCGGCTGTAAAAACACCTCCGTCACGTTCGAAGGCTGCGACATGGCCTAAGCCTTGCGATAAATCGATGACCGGACCATCTTCAGACGCTCGGTGATGCCATGCAGGCTTTCCGAATGGCTGACGATAAAATAGCCCCCCGGCTTCAGCACGGAGAGCAGGCGCTCCACGACCTGCCGTTTGGTATCCGTATTGAAATAGATCATGACATTGCGCAGGAAGATCACGTCGAAGGTCCCGACCTGCGGCAGCGAGGCATTCAGATTGACCGAGAGAAACCGGATGCGGCGTTTGAGCTTGGGATCGATCAGAAACGTGCCGGTCTGATCCCCGATCCCTTTCAGACAATGCGCCTTCAGATAGGCCTGCGGGATTTTTTCAGCGCGGTCCATCCTGTACTGGCCGACTTGCGCCGCGGCCAAGACGCGCGAGCTGATGTCCGAGGCCACAATGTCCCAGGGTGTCGTCCCTAACTGGTCCGCCAGCACCATCGCCAGCGTGTAGGGTTCTTCTCCGCTCGAACAGGCGGCGCTCCAGATCCGAAACGGTTCTCCCGGCTTCCGGGCAGGCAGGATCGTCGTGCGAAGATAGTCGAAATGCTGTGGCTCCCTGAAAAAATAGGTCTCGTTCGTCGTGAGAAGATCGAGGGCCGTTTGCAATTCGGCCGGTTCTTGCCCGCTCATGATCAACTGGAAATAGTCGCGGTAGGACGCCAGCTGATAATGGCGCAGCCGCTTGAGCAATCGGCCGGACACCAGCGCTTTCTTGGCAGAAGAGAGGGTGATCCCTGCGCTTTGATACACAAACTCCTGAAAGTCGGCGAATTCCCGATCCGAGATCGCAACCTCGCCGGTGGAAGCATTGGAGACAGACGCGTGCACGATGTACTCGGCGTAGCCCCACGCCGTCCCATGGTGTATCAACAGACATCGACGCCCGGAGAGCGGGATCGCTCGATCGCCGCCGCCGGACGACTACCGTACTCCTTTGCCCGCCATGCCGACCTTGAAGAAGGCGATGGCCTGCTGCAGTCGCTGCGCCTGGCTGCTCATCTCCTCCGACGTGGCGGCCAACTCCTCCGACGCCGACGCGTTCTGCTGGGTCGTCTGGCTCAGCTGCGTCATCGCCGTATTGATCTGCGACACCCCCGACGCCTGCTCGCTGGAAGCCGAGGCGATTTCCTGCACCAGATCCGACGTCTTCTGAATCGCCGGCACCATCTCCTGCAACAACTTGCCGGCCCGCTCCGCCATGCTCACGCTGTCGCCCGCCAGATTCCCGATCTCCTGGGCCGCCACCTGGCTGCGCTCGGCCAGCTTGCGCACTTCCGCCGCCACCACCGCAAACCCCTTGCCGTGCGCCCCGGCCCGCGCCGCTTCGATCGCCGCATTCAGCGCCAGCAGATTGGTCTGATACGCAATGTCGTCGATGATCCCGATCTTCCCCGCGATCTGCTTCATCGCCGTCACGGTTTCCTGCACGGCCTGCCCGCCGTCGCTCGCTTCCTTCGACGCCTGAGTCGCCATGTTGTTGGTGACCTTGGCATGTTCGCTGTTCTGGTTGATCGACGCCGTCATCTGTTCGATCGACGCCGAGGACTCCTCCACGCTCGAGGCCTGCTCGCTGGACCCCTGGCTCAACGACTGCGCCGTCGCACTCACCTCTTCCGACGCCCCCGCCAGGGCGTCGGCCGATTGCCGGACCTGCCCGATCACCTGCGTCAGACTCGCGACCATCCCCTTCAGCGCATACAGCAGGCTGCCGCGGTCCTGCTCCTTCACCGCAATGGCCAGGGTCAAATCCCCGGCCGCGATCTGCTTCACGCACTCCGCCGCATACGCCGGCTCGCCCCCCAACTGCTTCATGAGATTGGCGACGGTGAGCCACGCCAGAAGAAACGACAACGCCACGCCGATCACAATCGCGGCAAGCGCCAGCGCACGCCCCCGTTCATACGCCGTCACCGACTGTTCATATTCTTGCTTGGCCACCCGCAACTGCACCTCGGTCAACTTGGAAAATATGTCGGACAGCGGATCGATCGTCTGATACAACTCGTGGATCGTGTACGCCTCCAACGCTCCCGCATCTTCCGCGTCGAGAATCTGCTGCAGCCGATTGAGCACCGTTTCCGACCGCTTCATCAGCGATGTCGCCTGCTCGGCCAACCGGCGCTCCTCTTCCACCAACGTCGTGGCCAGATACGTCTGCCACGTTCGCTGAATCGTGGCGCGAGCTTGCGCGACGCTCTGACGCCCTTCCTGCCAGTTCAGCTGGCGGCTTCGCACCTTGTGAGTCGTATCGACGACATTCACGGCATACGAGTCGGCAATGACCTTCAAATCGCGAAGCGGAACCACCCGATCCGTATAGACGGTGTTTAAGCTCTCAAGGCCTGAACGATGGTTGAAGAGGCCAAGCCCCCCGACTCCGATCAAAATGAGGGCACAACCTCCGACAAGCGCATACAATCGCCACCGGATAGAAATTTCTTTATTGCAGAGCATCATGTTGTCGTTTTCTCGGCTGTGTCGTGATGTGATTCCTGGCGGATGACGGTCCGTCGCGTACCATACCGGCACCCCGCGTAAGAGCGCCCCCCGAAGCGGTTGACGCGGCATCGGCTGTCTACGCAGCCGCCTGCAGAAGTCCGGGCATAGATTCTCCGGACGGAGCAAGGGAATCCTGCCCGCTCCGGAGGTGAGCCATTTCATCGATCGAGAGCACCCGGGCGATTTCGAGAATGATGACAAACCGGCCATCCACCTTCCCCATGCCCTGAATGAACTCGCCGCGAAGATTGGCCCCGAAGGTGGGCGCCGGCTCGATCTCCGCCGGAAGAATCTCGATCACCTGATTGACGGCATCAACGATAATCCCGATATCCCGGTGATCCCCTTCGGCCGCCACTTCCACGATCACAATACAGGTACGCCGGCCCGGTTCCGTCAGGGGCCGCCCGAACCGGGCCGCCAGATCCACCACCGGCACCACGCGCCCGCGAAGATTGATCACCCCGCGCACACACGGCGGCATCATCGGGACGGCCGTGAGGGTGCCGTATTCGATGATCTCCTTCACACCCAAAATCCCGATCGCAAAGGTTTCCTTCCCCAAGAGAAAGGTCAGGTATTGATGCTGTTCTTCTCCGGCCGCTTCCATGTCGGCCGGTTCCTGCGAGGACAATGCGGTTCCCATGACGACCTCCTAAAATCGGACAAACTGTGCCGGATCGGGCTGCGCAACCGCCTCAGCCTGAGGCGGGGTGCCCGCCGGCGACTCTTTCCGACCCGCCGGCTTGAACACCGTACGCGCCTTGTCTGTGACCGTGGAGACAGGACTCCCTCCGGGGGCATGACTGCCGACCTTGAAGAAGGCGATGGCCTGCTGCAGTCGCTGCGCCTGGCTGCTCATCTCCTCCGACGTGGCGGCCAACTCCTCCGACGCCGACGCGTTCTGCTGGGTCGTCTGGCTCAGCTGCGTCATCGCCGTATTGATCTGCGACACCCCCGACGCCTGCTCGCTGGAAGCCGAGGCGATTTCCTGCACCAGATCCGACGTCTTCTGAATCGCCGGCACCATCTCCTGCAACAACTTGCCGGCCCGCTCCGCCATGCTCACGCTGTCGCCCGCCAGATTCCCGATCTCCTGGGCCGCCACCTGGCTGCGCTCGGCCAGCTTGCGCACTTCCGCCGCCACCACCGCAAACCCCTTGCCGTGCGCCCCGGCCCGCGCCGCTTCGATCGCCGCATTCAGCGCCAGCAGATTGGTCTGATACGCAATGTCGTCGATGATCCCGATCTTCCCCGCGATCTGCTTCATCGCCGTCACGGTTTCCTGCACGGCCTGCCCGCCGTCGCTCGCTTCCTTCGACGCCTGAGTCGCCATGTTGTTGGTGACCTTGGCATGTTCGCTGTTCTGGTTGATCGACGCCGTCATCTGTTCGATCGACGCCGAGGACTCCTCCACGCTCGAGGCCTGCTCGCTGGACCCCTGGCTCAACGACTGCGCCGTCGCACTCACCTCTTCCGACGCCCCCGCCAGGGCGTCGGCCGATTGCCGGACCTGCCCGATCACCTGCGTCAGACTCGCGACCATCCCCTTCAGCGCATACAGCAGGCTGCCGCGGTCCTGCTCCTTCACCGCAATGGCCAGGGTCAAATCCCCGGCCGCGATCTGCTTCACGCACTCCGCCGCATACGCCGGCTCGCCCCCCAACTGCTTCATGACCGACCGCGTGATCCAGAGGGCAATGCCAATACCAATCAGCAACGCAACCAGCGTCGTCCCGACCAGCAGATTCCGGGCAGTGCCATATGAGACTTCCGTCTCTTTGGCCGCCTTGTCCATCAACTCCGCCTGGAACTTGGCCATATTCTCCAATGATTCCCAGAAGGCATTGTTGGCCGGGGCGAATTCGGTCTTGATAAAGGTGGCGGTTCGCTCGCGGTCTCCGGCCTTCACCAGTCGATCCAGCTCGGTGAACTTGGTGCCCAGCGCTGTGCGTTTATCCGTGATGTCTTTGAACAATTCCCGTCCGCGCGGCAGCGTCAGGGATTTGTCCAGCTTGTCGAGCAACTCTCCGTTTTTCTGACGCACATCAGCCAGCTTCTTATAGAAACCCTCGATTTCCGTCGGATTCGCGCTTAGCAGAATGTTCCGGACGGTTCGCCCGTTGTCGAGCGTGTTCTTGATGACATCGTTGACGAGCACCACCTTGGGGTAACTCCAGCCCACGATCTTCAAGGTTGTCTCATTGACGCTCCCCAAGCTCAGAATGCCGATCGTGCTGGCGCTGATCATCAGCGCCAACACAACCGCGAATCCGAGTCCCAGCCTGACTCCCAATTTCATATTCTCTAACATCGCGCGCTCCCTCTGTATGAATCACCAGTTATGCCGCCACTTCCATTTCAGTCGTTGTTGCGTCCGGACGACCTCCCCCGGGCGCGAGAGACCCATCCCGAGTTGCGCCTTTCTGAAAGAGCGCGGGCACATCGAGAATCAAGGCCACCTCCCCGCTCCCGAGAATCGTGAACCCGCCGAATCCCTTGAGCCCCGAGAACAATCTACCGAGCGGCTTGATCACCGTCTGGAACTCGCCCTGAAGCGAGTCCACGACCAGACCGATCTTCTGACCGCCGTATTGCACCACCACAATATTCTCACGCAGACCTGCGTCTCCGCCGAGCGCGAAGAGACGGCGGAGACGGATAAACGGAAGCACCTGACCGCGCAAACTGATGTGCCCCTCGCGTCCGGCCACCTTGCGCTCGCTTTCCGGCATCTCCACACATTCCAACACCATGTCCAGGGGAATCACATAGCGGCTCTGGCCGACCCCGACGAGAAATCCGTCGATGATGGCCAGAGTCAAGGGGAGACGAATCTGCACGGTGGTCCCCACCGTTTCCTTGCTGAGCAGCTCGACGGTGCCGCGGAGCGCCTCGATATTCCGTTTGACGACATCCATCCCCACACCCCGTCCGGACAGGTTGGAGATGTGCTGCGCGGTCGAAAAGCCCGCCGCGAAAATCAAATTGTAGGTCTCGGCCTCCGTGAGCACCTGGGTTTCCCCGATCAATCCGCGTTCCCGGGCCTTTTTCAGAATACGCTCTCTATTCAGCCCCCCTCCGTCGTCCGTGACTTCGATGACGATGCTGCCCGAATCGTGATAGGCATTCAGCGTGATACGGGCCTTGGCAGACTTGCCGCGCTCCAGCCGCAGTTCACGCGCTTCGATCCCGTGGTCCATGGAGTTCCGGACCAGATGCATCAGCGGATCCCCGATGCGCTCGACCACCGACTTATCCAGCTCCGTGTCGCCGCCCGTGATGACCAGCTCGATGTCTTTGCCGAGGTCGTGACTCACGTCGCGGACGACCCGTTGAAACCGCTGGAAGGTCGCGCCGATCTGCACCATTCTCAGGCCCAGAGCATTGTTCCGGACTTCTTCCAGCAAACGACAAACAGTCGAGGTCGACTCCAGCACATCGCCCAGCCCCGCCCGCTTTGCCAGCAACTGCGTGCCGGCCCCGGCGATGACCAGCTCTCCGACGAGATTGATCAACTGATCGAGCTTGTCCGCCTCAACGCGAATGAACCGGTTTTCCTGCGTCTTGTGTTCTTTGACCTGTTGCTGTTTCTCCAGAGCCGCATTCACCAGCCCCGGGGTGACGATGCCGCGCTGAATGAGAATATCGCCCAACTGCTTGTTGTCCGACGAGGGAGGAGTTGCCGACGTTTCCGACGAATCTTCTGCGCCTTGCTGGACAAGCGCCTGATCCAGCTCCGCCTTGGTCAGCACTCCGCTCTTGATGAGAATTTCGCCCAGCCGCATGGAGTCTTCCGGCAGTTCCTGAATCAACTGCACATACTCACTGTGCCTGCTGCGCGGAGACAGAATGCGGATCTGGCAATCCTCGCGCACGAACTCAAACACGTTCTCGATCTGGATCTTGTCCGCCTGACTGCGCAGCCGGATTTCAAATCCGAGGTAACAACTTTCCGGATCCATCTGGTCCGCCGCCGGGAGCGACTCCGTAATCACGGTGAGATGCAACACATCGCCCAGCGTGCCCAGGTAGCGGAGAAAGGAAAGTGGATCCATCCCGCTCCTGAGCACATCCCGTCCGAATCGCAACGAGATGTGCCAGGCATAGTCGGCGGTATTCTGCTCGGAGAGATCTCCGGGGGACGGCGCCAGAGCCGTTGTGGCTGCGTTCGCAGGAGACGGCTCCGCAGCCGGCGGCCCCCCGAGATGGATATCCAATCGGGAAACGAGTGTATCCCAGGTCTGCTTCGCTTCGAGGGTCAACGGCTCGCCGGTGGCGATGGCGTCGACCTGCGCGCGAATGAAATCACAGCAGGCCAGCAACAATGCGACGCAATCTGCATCCAGCCCGAGCTGCTTCCCGCGCAGCCGGTCCAGGAGATTTTCCACCCGATGCGTGAACCGAACGACGTCGTCGAAGCCGAAAAGTCCGGCGGAACCCTTGATGGTATGGGCGGCACGAAAAATGGCATCGATATCCGCCCCCCCGTCGGGATTCGTCTCTAATTGCAGCAGCTGTGCCTCCATCGTATCGAGGAGTTCCCGGCTTTCTGCGAGAAAGGTCTGTACGGCTGAATCAAGATTCATGCGGCAATCCCCGTTGTGATCTTCCGATTCGCCCGCCCGGAGACGGCATTTCCGCTCCGCTAGAGAGGCTCCAACGACGGGCTGAGGCAAAACTGCTGCAGCGCTTCCTGCATGGCCTGGCTGGGAGCAGATACTTGCATGTGCTTCCCGGCCGATCGCGCCTCGCGCTTGGCCAGCAGCAGAAGCTGCAGCCCGGCTGAATCCACTTCGGTCACATTTGAACTGTCCACGTCCAGCTCGGCGCAACGAGCCAGCGCCCCCAGCAAGCGCGCTTTGAATTCGAGCGCCGAATAGATGGTCATTTCTCCGGCCACGTGCAATCGACATACAGGCCCAGCGATGTCTTCGTAGACTTCCACACGGCACTCCTTTTCTGGGGACACAGCCTTACGGTAGAATCAGTTTGGAGACGGCCAGCAGCATTGTTTCCGGCTTAAAGGGTTTCACCACCCAGGCCTTCGCCCCGGCTTCCTGCCCTTCAGCCTTCTTGGCCTCCTGCGATTCCGTGGTCAACATGATGATCGGCGTGAATTTATAATTGGCGAGCTTTTTTATTTCTTTCACGAACGTAATCCCGTCCATATTCGGCATGTTCACATCGCTGATGATGAGATGCACCTTCTGCCCCGTCAGCTTGGAGAGCGCGTCTTTGCCGTCGCACCCCTCAAGCACATCATAGCCGGCGCCTTTCAACGCAATGCTCACCACCTGGCGCAGCGAAGCCGAGTCATCGACGATCAATACGGTCTTAGCCATATCGCCCCCTAGAAAAAAGTGATCTCTGCTGTTTTCGTCTGAGCGGAAGCCCCGCCACCATGGTTCGTCAACTCCTCTTCCATGGTGTAGGAACTCCGGAGCGCCCCCGCCACCGCCGCCACGTCTTCCAGTTGCAACGGTCCGTGTGGCGTGACCAGCTTGCCGCACAGCTGGTCGATATTCGCCTGCACATGCATCAGTACCTGATTCACCCGGTCCTGCGACTGGAGCTGAATGAGGGCGTCCGACACTTCGACGGTGATACGCTCGCTCTCCCGCTGCAGCAGACCGGTAGACTCTTCAAGCCCCTTGGCGGCCGCCCCGAACTCGTCGAGCACCTCCCTGATTTTGGCCATGGAAAACTCCAGCGAACGGGTATCGCGCTCAACGGATGACTCCACCATCGCCGTCGAGGCAAGAATGGCGCGATTGATCATTTCCACCTTGCCGTTGATCCGCTTGCCGTTCTCGCCGGCGCGCGTCGATAACTTGCGCACCTCGTCCGCCACGACCGCAAAACTGCGGCCGGCTTCGCCGGCGCGCGCCGATTCAATCGCCGCATTCAGTGCGAGAAGATTCGTTTGATCGGCAATCCCTTCAACTTCCGCCGCCATCAGCTTCAACTCGTGAATGACCTCGACCATCTTTCTGGTTTCGTTCAGGAGGTCTTCCTTGTCCTGACGCGCCTCATTCAGCGCCGTGACGATGGTATTGAGCCGGTTTTCGCTCGAGGAGAGCATGGACACGAGCCCGTTTTCTGAGCTCTGCTCGGAAGACGCGCCGACGGCCGTCCGGGACGCGTTCACCGCGTCATTCAACCGGTGAACAATCTCAGAAAACCGCGACGTCAGCGCAACGAATGCCTCATCCATGCGTTTCCGCGATACATCGATTTGTTTGGCCCACACGACGAGAACCTGCGACGCCAGCGCCTGAAGATTTTCCCCCGCTTGCTGAATCGCCGCCTCGCGTTCCACGGCGCTCGCCGAATCGCGGTCTCGCAAAACCGCCGCCAACATGCGGTCGTGATCCGCCGACAACTTCCACCCGGCCAAAACGCCAAGACCGAGAAGGCCGGAAGCCGATACGGCTGTCTCCCAATGCCACTCGTGCTGGATTACGAGGAGCACCGCACCGACCACTCCGAGCCCGAACGGAATCATCCGGGTATACTTCCGATTCACCGTGTCATTCATGGTTGTCGCAACCGATCATACGTGAGGTATTTAACTACCGCATGGCAGAAGCGTTATCGGATCGCGCGCTTGAAACTTGATAGGTATACTGAATGAAAGTGAGCCTAGCGTCGCAAGAGCAACCGACACGACCACTGTGATGAGCGTGATGAGACGGGGAAACGGGCGCGGCAGGCGCACGCTATTCAGCTGCGACTTGATCGACTGTTCGTAGATACCGGCCGGGGAGCCCGTGGAATGAGCTGATTTTCACAATCCTTCACGGGCGATCTGTCGGTCGAAACAACCACAACTGTCCGTCCGGGAAACCACACGTGAAAGACAGGGGAGACGAACCAGCGGCTGGAGCAGCCGCTTCAGAAACGAAGACGGAAGCTCGAAGCGATGCAGAGGAAACGGCAGTCTCCGGATCTGATGCGCTAGCGGACTTTTGAAAAATCCGCGTCGAATTCGCTGGTCTTCCCGTCCGGGAAAAACACGACGACTTTTGTCTTCCCGTTGGGATCGAAACTGTCGTAGGCAAAACGCGCCGTGAACCGCGACCGGTAGGCGGGACCCTGGCCGTCGTTCTTGCGGCCTTTTTCGGCAGGACTCACATCGACCGGCTTGATATTTTTGTTCCCCTGCTGAAACGCAACCTGCGCGCCTTCGGCGAAGTACTCATCATCGCCGCAGAGCTGTACTTCCACTTCCATATTGGGCATGTCGACGACCTTCTTAATGAATTCGTCCGGCATGCGAATCTCTTTCTTCTGCTTCTTGGATTCCGCCGCTTCCTGACGCCCGAATGCTTCGAGCCGGAATCGCTTGGTGCGGAGGATGGCGCTGGCTCCGCAGGGATCTTTTTCAGGATCCGACCCCACCCGGGTGGCCAGGGACGCTTGCTGCAGCACCTTCTTGACGTCTTCGGGGGAATTGGCTTTATCCATCGGAATACGGCCGGCTTCGAGGGCTTTTTGCGCATCCTCCACCGACAGTTTCACCTCAATCGCCGGAGCCGCCTGTGGTCCGACAAGAGCCAGAACTGCGAAGAGACTCAGGCCCGCAACCGTTCCTTGACGCCGATAGGCTCTGCTCTGCATAACCGCCTCCCTGAGGATAATGCCAAGAAAAGAATGGCGCATTGTAGGGGAAGCGCCCAACCTTTTCAATCGTGCGCAAACCGCCCCCAATTCGGATAGGGCTTGTCCCGATAGAGTTGATCGATATCGACGGGAACGGACAGGCCTGCGCCGGTCAACAATGTCGCCACCGCGCGCAGCGGCAACCCGACGATGCCGAGAAAATCCCCGCTGATCGCCTCGATGAACTCTCCGCCCACGCCCTGAATCGAATAGGCACCGGCCTTCCCCATCGGCTCTCGTGTCGCCAGATACCGCTCGACGGCGGCTGCGTCATACGGTTTCATCCTCACGGTAGCCGTCACCAGCATCGCGGCTTCATGATGCGGGGTCTGACGGCAGAGGGCCACGGCGGTATGCACCGCATGCGACCGGCCTGCCAATCCGGCCAGCATCGCCCGCGCATCGGCGAGATCCGCCGGCTTGCCCAGCATCTGCCCGTCGAGGTCGATCACCGTATCGCTGCCGAGCACCAGAGCGGCCGCCCGCGTGATCGCGATCGACCGCGCCTTCTCACGCGAAAAATGCTCGACCTGTTGCCTCGGCGGCCAGCCCGGCTGGGGCAGCTCTTCAAAATCCGGAGCGACGATCTCGAACGGAATGCCAAGCAGCGCGAGGAGTTCGCGGCGGCGGGGGGAAGTGGAAGCGAGAATCAACTGCATCGCGACACAAGCGTTGCGGCCTCATGAGTCGCGTCATCGCCGGGCACCGCACCAGCGGCCGGTCCATCAATGATCTGATGAGCCCGATAGCGGGCGATCATGGCCTCCACATCCTCCACGGATGACACGCGAAACATCTGGCCCCGTAACGCCGCGGCATGCGGGAACCCTTTGCAATACCAGCCCAGATGTTTCCGCATGCGATGAAACTGCCCCGGACCGCAGATCGCCTGAAACTGCCGCGCATGATCGAGCATTAGCGCGAACCGCGCATCGAGTTCCACCGGCGGAACTGCGATGCTGCCGCCTGCCCCATCCGCCTGCGCCAGAGCCCGGGCCTGTTCTTTGGCCTGAAAAAACCAGGGTGCCCCCAGCACGGCCCGCCCGACCAGCGCGCCATCCACCTGCGTGGCTCGAACGCGACTCACGATTTCCTCGAGACTTTGTACATCGCCGTTCCCCAACAGCAGAATTCCGGTCCCTTTCACCAGCTGAACCGCTCTGGCGATCGCCGACCAGTCCGCCTCACCGCGATACATCTGCCGGAGCGTCCGCCCGTGCAAGGTAATGGCAGCCGGTTTTTCCCGAATAAGATGGCCGACCCACTCATCGACAATGACGGAATCGTAACCCAGGCGGGTCTTCACCGACAGCGGCAACAGACGTCGCGGCACCGGTCCCGTCCCCTGACGCCCGGCATTCATCGCCTGGATCGCCGCTATTCTGGATGGCTTGAACCCGGCCTGCTCCAGCGTGCGTCCGTTTGCCCAGTCGTGAATGGCACGCGCGGTGGCCTGCATGATCGCATGGGCGACGTCCGGCGTGCGGATCAATCCCGCGCCCGAACCGGATGACGCGACACTCTTTGACGGGCAGCCCATATTGATATCGATTCCGTCGAACCCCAACTCGCAGGCTGCATGCGTGGCCTGATAAAACAAATCCGGATCTTTTCCATAGAGCTGCGCAACCACCGGCCGTTCACTTTCACTATAGACCAGCGTGTTCAGCAGGAACTCGGGCCCCCGACAGATGTCATGCACATGCGTGAACTCGGTAAACGTCACGTCGGGCCTACCGTGCTGAGCGATGACGCGACGGAACGTCGCGTCGGTCACTCCATCCATCGGAGAAAGGCCCACAATCGGACGGGGCAATGTCGACCAGAAGCTCATGGGTGCATCCCCGTCGACTGCAGCGGCCCTTCATTGGCGGCCCGATAGGCCAGCCGCAGTTCAGCGGCTTCCCGCTGTACCAGCGACGTCAGGTCCGACGCCTGTTCACTCACATATTCCACAAACCGATCGATCTTCACCTCAAAAAAATCATAGGAGCGCGTCATCAGGTGCGGGAGACGAAACCAATAGGACACCAGCCCCTCAAGCGCGATCTGTCGTCCGGCCAACTCCCGGCAGGTGTCGGGAAACATCGCCTCGATATCACCGCCCCAATGCAGAATTTCGTAGGGAAGATACTGTGTTCGATACCGGTCGAGATCCTCTGCACAGGCCGTCGGCGTCGTCCAGTTCAATCCGGCCGGATCTGCCCGGCCCGACACAACCTGCGCATACCGCTCATAGGCCTCGATCAGCGACTCTGTCTCGACTCCGGAGCCGGAGCCGGAGCCGTGGCCGGCCAAGAGTCGCCCGCTGGCCAGCGTGGGAGGGAAGATGCCTGAGCCGGGGTCTCGCGGCACGCCCTGATCAAACACATGTTGATATCGGTCTAAAAACCACGCCAACTCGTCGGCAATGAGATCACTGGCCTTCGTGTCGACTTCGAGCGCCACTCCCCGCAATTGCTCCAATCGCCCGCCACGGAGAATGTGATCCAGCATTTCGAACAACACCGGGGGAATCGGTGCGGCATGGGCGTCCGTCCACTGCGGCAGACGGTCCCCATCCAGGCTCTCGGATACAGGCTCCACACCGGCCAATGATTCATGAACGGCAAGCCCCGCGACATGGATTTCCACGACCCGTTCGACCGGAAACTCGCGCAGAAAGTCATCCAGAAATTGCCGAAGCGACTGAGTACGCCAGGCCCCGGAGTAGCGATAGACCGTCCAGAGATGTCCGATATCCAACACCAGCCCGCAGTCGACTTGGTCCGTGACACGACGAAAATAGGCCGGAACGGAGAGCGTCCCGGCGATAAAATACGTCAGCGGCGGCATCTCCAGAAGAAACAACGGAGCGTTGCCGCCCGGGAGCGACGCCTGCTGATCGAAGATCGCCTGTACCTTTCGGATATTCCTGGCCACGGTATCCGCGCTCGCAGCCGTGTAGAGCGGCGGCAGGTAGGTTCCGAACGAATACCCGGCAATGTGCTTGGTCGCGCACTCATGATTCGACCAGGCGCTGCGGAGCAGCGCGAGATGAGATGCCAGAGCCCGCGCTTCCTCTTGAAACAACGCATCGGACTCAGCGCCCGGTTGCGTCACCCAGAGGCCCTCCCCATGGTAGGGAAGCGGCAGATCCGTCTGATCACGAACCGCGGCCAGTGCGCTGGGCGTCGCATGAAAAACCTCCAGATACCCTGGAAAGACTTGACGACGCGTCAGTTCGGCGAGCAAGCTAATGAGGTCCGGCGAATAGACGTCGACCGACAGCCCGAGCCCGTGAATCGGGATCCGGGCCACCCGGTCCCAAAAATCATGGGATACATCTCTCGACAGCGTCATACTCCCAGCCTTCTCTTCCTGCACCGATTGAGTTCAGTGTATGCCTGGAAACCCTTGAATGACAAGGACTTGACGAATACAAAGGTGACCGGTTCCGTCTGCTATACTTCCCTTACGCCGCGACGGCCAGAGCGATCACCGGTCACTCTGAACCCCCTGGCGGTGCGATGGTAAGTTCTAACGATCAACCACCGAAAACACCGAACCCCAAACTCACAGTGGTCTCACACATGATGACTCCAGGCGTCGTTCAAATTCCCGGTGATGTAACCGTCACAGAAGCTGCCTCGCTCTTGGAACGTGAGCAGATGCCATGCCTCCTGGTCAAGGACACCGACCTGCATTTTGGCTTGATGACCCCTTCCGACATCGTGAAAAAGGTCGTTGCCCTAGGCCTTGCACCCGATGATATCGAAGTTCGGACGATCATGTCCCGCCCGGTCCATTTCATCGAATACGACCGTGCCGCAGATGAAGCCACGTCGCTGATGATGTCATCCGGCGCTCCCATTCTCATCGTCACGAAGCAGGAGCAGCCGGTCGGCGTATTGACCGCGCGCGACCTCGTCTTAACCCCGAAACGCTGTCATACGCACCTGCCGGCGACCATCGGTGTCATGGACTCCGACTCGCAGGGAGCCCGGCACCAGGCCATCATCGTGCAACTTAGCCATGTCGGCGCCATGGTCCAGACCCCGACGCTCTTACTCCCCGGCACACGGGTGTTTCTGAACTTCTCACTTCCTGAACTGACCGCCCCTCTGACCGTGACCGGAACGATTCTTGAGGAGTATGATGCGTTGCATGACTCCGGGAAAACCGGCACCGTTGGAAGCCCGAGCGTCGACGTTCAATTTACCGGACTCATGCCGGCCGACCAGTCCCGCATCAAAGCCTGGGTGCTACAGAACTCGCCTAAATCAACCGATCTATCCTAGTCGCAGCACAACTCGCGATCTTCTTTGACCGGTCACAGCGCGACTGGTAAAATTTTTTCGTTCACGCTTGTTCACTCCACATAACGGTGCCTATGGACTCCCCCATGAAACCCACACCACATCGCCCCCGCACGATCCTTTCCAACGACGAAGTCCTGACTCAGATTCGCACGCTCCTGGAGAGCCCTGACGACGATCTTCAAGCCACGCTGATGAAAGAGCTTCTGACCGGGGTCTTAAAGCTCCATGATTCCCATCTTGACCTCCTGGATCTGAAAATCATTAACCGCGCGGTCAAGGAACTGCGCCATGCGTTTGCCGTCTTCAACGGATATCACGACCGGCGAAAAGTCAGCATCTTCGGGTCCGCGCGCACGCCGGCCGATGACCCCAATTATCAGCTCGCCCATCGCTTCGCCGAACAGGTCGTGAAAGCCGGCTACATGGTGATCACGGGTGGCGCGGACGGCATCATGCGCGCTTCTCAGGAAGGCGCCGGACGCGAACACAGTTTCGGGGTCAATATCATGCTCCCGTTCGAGCAGGGCGCCAACGCCACGATTGCCAATGATCCCAAGTTGATCACCTTCAAATACTTTTTTACCCGCAAGCTGATGTTCCAGAAAGAGGCCAATGCGATCGCGCTGTTCCCCGGCGGCTTCGGAACACACGACGAAGGTTTTGAAATCCTGACGCTGGCGCAAACCGGCAAAAGCGCCCCTCAACCGATCGTCTGCATCCAGGCCCTCGGCTGTGATTACTGGGACGACTGGTCCGCGTTCATTGTGAAGCAGCTCCTGAAGCGACGCCTGATCAACGAAGAAGATCTGAGCCTTTTCAAAGTCGTGAACTCGGCCGAGGCGGCCGTGGAAGAGATTGCATCATTCTATCGCCGCTACCATTCCATTCGTTTCGTCGGAAGAGTGATGGCGATGCGGCTGACATCGTCCATCTCCGCGGAGCATCTCGAGCAGATCCAGGCCCGATTCGGCGACCTGCTCTCCGAAGGACGTTTTGAACTGCGCGCGGCATTGGAGGAGGAACTGGACGAGCCAGCCATCGCAAACCTTCCACGGCTGGTATTCCCGTTCAACCGTCGAAGCGCCGGAAGGCTTCGCCAACTGATCGACCACATCAATCGGCTCTGATGCTTCCGGCGAGCGCCCCTTTAGTCCTCACCCGTGCACGTGGTATGGTGACGGACACTTATGAGCGATTCGCCGCAACACCCCCGGTTCAACAATCCCCCGAGCACCGTCCTGTATCATGCCGAATGCGCTGATGGATTCGGAGCAGCTTGGGCCATCTGGAAACAGTACCCCAATACTCGCTTTATTCCCGTAAAGCACGGAAGTCCCCCGCCAGCCGACCTGCAAGATCAGCGCGTCGTGATCGTGGACTTCAGCTATTCACGGCCGATTCTCGAAACCATGGCCGCGGAGACGAAAGACCTCCTGATCCTTGATCACCACATCACCGCAGAACAATCACTTGCCGGTCTCCCCTATGCCTACTTTGACCTGAAGAAGTCGGGCGCGGTGCTGGGCTGGGAATGGGCGCACGGCACCCCGGCTCCTTGGCTACTCCAATATATCCAGGACAAAGATCTCTGGAACTGGGAGCTCCCGGGCAGCCGCGAGATCAACGCCGCCATCGCCTCCTATCCGTTCGATTTTCAGCGATGGAACCGCTTTCAGCAGCCGGACCTTGAACAGGAAGGCCGCGCAATTCTTCGATACGAACAGGAACTCGTCGGCAAGCTCGCCGCGCAGGCCATGATGGTGGAATTTCAAAACGCGCTGATCCCGGCGGTACAGAGCGCCATCCTCACCAGTCAGATCGGCGAACGCCTCTCGGCAGACCACCCGTTCTGCCTGATCTGGCATGACCGGGATAACCGTCGCTACTTCAGCATGCGCTCCCGGGAAGACGGTACTGACGTGGGAAGCATTGCGGCATCGTTCGGCGGCGGAGGCCATACCCACGCGGCAGGATTCTCCGTGCCTCTCAATGCCGATGGATCACTTCCAACAAACCCGGATCTGCCGCGGCCGATCATGGATCGACGCCGAGCGCCCTAGCGGGCTCCATGCTCCCCCTGCAAGACGATAACCCGACCGAACGCCCGCCGATCGTGACGATCGCCATCATTGCAACCTGCAC
Organism: uncultured Nitrospira sp.; assembly: GCA_964412445.1. GTDB lineage: Bacteria > Nitrospirota > Nitrospiria > Nitrospirales > Nitrospiraceae > Nitrospira_D. The sequence continues at coordinate 140,287 of CAYPOR010000003.1, read as the reverse complement.
GCTGGTCTTTGCTTACCAGTTTACACTTCCCGACAAGCCCGGCGAAGCGTTTGCCTTTCAATATGGCGCGATACCGGCCGTGCTCTTCAACCATGCGGCGCTGCCGAACGACATTGTTTCCATCCCCGCGACATTGACTCTGATTACGAGCATGTTTCTGCACGGCGGCTGGATGCATTTACTCGGTAACATGCTCTATCTCTGGATCTTCGGCAACAATATCGAAGATGCAATGGGCCATCTGAAATTTGCGGTCTTTTACCTCTTCTGCGGAATCCTGGCGGCACTGAGCCACGCCCTTACCGATCCCTCTTCTCAAATTCCCATGGTCGGCGCCAGCGGCGCCATTTCCGCCGTTCTAGGAGCCTACCTCCTGCTCTATCCCAGAGCCCGCGTGCTGGTACTGATCCCGCCCCCCTTTTTCGGAACCACCTATGTACCGGCCGTCATTGTATTAGGAGTTTGGTTCTTGGGTCAGCTATACAGCGGAGGAGTCTCCCTGGGAACGCACGGTGGGGGGATTGCGTTTTTTGCACACATCGGAGGGTTTGTGGCAGGCATGGCCCTGGTAGGGTTTTTCAAGCACCGGGATGTACCCTTCTTCGCACCGGAACACCCCGGGCGTTACTCGTAATCCTGTCTGCTACGCGGCATCGAGCATTTCTCTGACTTTCTCCACCAATCCGATCTGCCGGTAGGGCTGCTGAAGGACAAACCGCCGGTTGATCCGGTGGTGTGCCATCGTCTCATCATCATAGCCCGACACGAACAATGCCTTCATCGTGGGCTGATGATTGAGGAGCCGGCGGGCCAATTCCCGCCCGCCGATCTCCGCCATGACCAGAGGACTGACCGTGAGATGCACGATCCCCTTGTACCGCTGAGCGAGCATCAGCGCCTCGACAGGCGAAGCGACCTCCAGCACCTGGTACTTGTACCGGGTAAGCATCGAACCTGCCAGCTTCCGGGCGATCTCATCTTCCTCGACTAGCAAAATCGTTTCATCTCCCTTGGCCAGGATGGACTTGGGCGCAGGGTCTTCCTGAACCTGTGCGGCCATGGCACCCGGCAGCCAGACTCTGACTACCGTTCCCTGACCCGGACGGCTGTCGACTTCGACCATGCCCCCGTTTTGCTTCACGATCCCGTAGACTGCCGTCAGGCCGAGTCCGATATTGGTCTCCTTCGTCGAGAAAAATGGTTCGAACATCCGCGCCTGCGTGTCCAGATTCATTCCGGTTCCCGTATCACTGATCTGCAGCAACACGTCGTGTGCCGGCTTCTTGCCGACTCCGCCCGCATGAGCAGGGCCCTGCAGCCCTGCCCCGGAACGGGCTTCAATCACCAGCCGGCCGCCGCCCGGCATGGCATCCCGCGCATTGACCACCAGCTGAAATAGAACTTTTTCCAGCCCCTCACGATCCGCTTCGGCGTAGATCGGAGCCTCGTCATGATGAATCGCCAGCGTGATCGACTCGGGCAGGAGACTGCGAATCGCGCCCTGAAGATCCGACAAAATCGTCTTGACTGAAAGCGTCCGGCGAACCTGCCCGTCATCCAGATTGAGCGCGATCAACTGGGCGGTCAGCATCGCCGCACGCTCTCCGGTTTTGAAAATCTTGTCAGCCGCCCCTCGTGTCGGATCATTGGCGGGCAGGTTGGCCAATATGACGCCTGTCTGTTTTCCGATCACCGAAAACAATTCCCCGAACTCCTTGGCGATCCCGGCTGCCATTCGCCCGACGGCCTCCATTTTCTGTGCGTCACGCAATCGCCTTTCCAATCCTTGTCGCACAGCCAGCCCCTGCTGAAGCTTATCCTGAGACAGCGTCAAATCCTCTCTCAATCCGGCAATGCGGGCTTCCAACTGCAGCTTACTGGCGGCCAATTGCTCTTCAGTTCGCTTCAAGGATTCGACGTCCTTCAATAACGTCGACTTTTCCGCCTGCACAACCGTCACAGCTTCCAAGGCCAATCCATAAAACACCGCCATCACCAGCAACACAGGCACACCGAGCAGATGACCGACCGCCACGGTCTCACTGTGGACAATGCCTTCATACAGGAGTCCCGCATATCCGGCACAGAGCAGCAGACACAGCCCGATCATGTGACTCAAACGCCGAACCGAAGCCGCAACCAGCATCAACACAAAGTACGCAATATAGAGATCCGGACGCGCATTGCCGGAAAGATAAATGATCCCTGTGACCAGCACCGTATCGACCGCCACGAGGACGCCGCTGAACCACGCCAGTTCAAACCAGCCTCCGGGCAGCAGAGCGAGCATCCCTACGAACGCCCAGACTCCGACCACGATCCCGTCGCTCAATATCCGGCTGATCACCGCTTCCGATCCGAACAGCAATTCGTACGACAGAATGACACTGACCAGACATTGCAGCAGGATAAGTCGTGAGCGAGGTTGGGTAAGAATCTGATGAAAACGACCGTTCGAGTGCGTGAGAGTCGGAGACGTCGGTGTATTCACAGGATGGCCCCCCAAAGACCGGAGAAAGAACAGCAACTTCTGTTCCTGTTCAGGAAGCAAGGAATCCCGCGATTGGCATAGCAACTGTGTCAGGTCTGTGACCCGGCCACGGATGAGCCCCCTACAACCTTTACAAAATCGAACAGGCCGGCCGGCAGAAATACGGGCCTTGTCCGTTTCGCTTCGTTAGTGCCGTCAAGATGAGGGTGAGAGCAATATACCGGAGCAGGATTGAGAACACCCGAGGGGAAAATCGCTGCCGACAACGAGGCCTTCAAACGAACCCTGGCTTACAAAGCGAGCGACTTCAGAAACCGGTCGGCGCGATGGCTCGCCTCGTCGGTCGTCCCGGCCAGAAACGTCACATGCCCCATTTTCCGGCCTGGCCTGACCATGCGCTTCCCGTACAGATGAAGCGTGGCTCCTGGAATGGCCAGGAGATCGCTGCATCCGCTAGGATTTGTGATTCTCCCGACATCGTGACCGATCAGGTTGACCATGACAGCCGGACTCATGAGCCTGACTTCCCCGAGTGGCAAGCCACACAATGCCCGCACCTGCTGCTCGAATTGTGACACGGTACAGGCATCCAAGGTGTAGTGTCCGGAATTATGCGGGCGGGGCGCGATTTCATTGATCAACAAACGATCCCCCCGCAGCTGAAACAGTTCGACGCAAAAGACACCCACCCCATCGAGTGCTTCCACTGCACGGCAGGCCAGATCACTGGCTTGCGCACTAACCCCGGAGGAAACCGCCGCCGGCACTACTGTCATACGAAGGATCCCCGATTCATGCCTGTTTTCGACAACCGGATACACACGCCGTTCCCCGTCTGCTCCCCGAACAACCAGCACCGACAACTCCCGCTCAAATTCCACCATCGATTCCACAATCCACCGCGCGCCTCCCGGCACCATCGCGCGAAGCGCCGACTCCACCAGCGCAATCTCTTCCGGCCGCCTAATCGCCCACTGGCCTTTGCCGTCGTATCCCGCCGTGGCGGTCTTGCAGATCACGGAATACCCGAACGCTTTGACCGCGTCTGCCAGTTGAGCCGGATCGCAGACAACGGAAAACGACGGCACAGGAAACCCATGACCCTGCAGGAATTTCTTCTGCTCGATCCGATCCTGGATAACGCGAAGGACCGACCCGGACGGACGCATCGGACGGGCCTGCGCCAGTTGTTCACACAGCGCAACCGGCACATTTTCCCATTCAAACGTGACCGCAGACACCAGTTGGCTGAATGCCCGGTACACGGTCGGATCGGTAAACGAGTCGGGAAAAGACTGACTTGCAAGACGATGCGCCGGTGCATCCGGATCCGGATCCCAAACGGCTACCCGATAACCAAGCCGCAACGCCGCACTCGTGAACATGGCGCCGAGCTGCCCGCCACCCAACACGCCCAGGACGGCTTCGGGTCCGATAGGCTGCATGGTCACGGCCGCTGACTTGCTCCATCCGCCTGGAGACTGCCCACGCTGGTTCCCTGCGCCTCCGGAGAGTTGAGGACACTCTCGGTTTGAGAGTTTCGAAACGCCTTCACACGATCAGCGATCTGCGGGAAGCGGCCGGCCAGAATTTGCGCGGCCAGCAACGCGGCATTTTCCGCCCCCCCAATGGCCACGGTCGCCACCGGAATTCCCTTGGGCATTTGCACGATGGACAACAGCGAGTCCAGCCCTCGAAGGTTTTCCGTGGGAATCGGAACACCGATCACGGGCAGATGAGTCTTGGCCGCCAACATCCCCGGAAGGTGCGCGGCTCCCCCGGCCCCCGCAATGATCACTTCGATCCCCCGCTTCGGCGCCGTTTCGGCATATTCAAACAGCCGGTCCGGGGTCCGGTGAGCCGACACCACCAGCAGTTCATAGGGAATTTCAAATTCAGAGAGCAGCGTGCCGGCTTTTTCAAGAATCGGAAAATCGGACTTGCTGCCCCCGAGAATCCCGATGAGCGGACCCGGTGCCTTCTCTATCCGGCGTGATGATCGTCCTGTCCCAGCCATATCAGCAGCGCTCCTTCCTTCTATCCACAGCTTTAGAAGCCAAAAAAACAGAGCGCCACCTTAGCGATTCTGCCGGAACGGGTCAAGGTGAACCCGCTCCCCGTACGCAGCTCCACGTATGCCGGTTCTGTCGTTCAAATTGACCTCCGCCCAATATTTCTCATATGATGCATCGTGTACGTTCCTCATACTGCCATCTTCTGAGGAGATCACTGCCGTGGCTCGCCTTGGCTCAGGCCTCAAAAACAAAGTCCGCTCGCTGATCGCAAAGGACAGCGGCCTGAGCGAAATCTCGATCGATGATCTTGCGACCTCCAGCAAACTTCAGTCATGGGAGGCCGTGCAGATCCCGGAACGATTGAAGTTTTCCTCCAGGCTGGCCATCAAGCTCGTCATCCTGTTTCTCCTGATCATCGCCTTCGTTCCCTGGACACAGACGATTACCGTCACCGGCCAGCTCTCCGCCTATTCCCCGTATGAGCGGCCGCAAGATATTGAAGCCCAGATCACGGGGCGCATTCAAAAATGGCACGTCTTCGAAGGCGTCCGTGTGAAACAAGGCGATCTCATCGTGGAGTTGGAGGATTACGATCCGAATTTCATGGCCCCGGACCTGTTGTCGTTTTTGGATCAACGCAAAAAAGCACTCGAACAAACCCGTCAGGCCGCATTATCGCGGGCGGAGCAGCTCGACAAACGCATCAAAGAAATGCAGAACCTCGTGAAGGCCGCCGTTCCCTCTGCTGAGGCGCGCGTGGTCGAAGCCCAGAACAAAGTCCGTGAAGCCTATCAAAAGGTCGAATCAGCCAAGATCACTGTCTCAACTGCCGAACTAAACGTTGATCGGCACAAGCAGCTCGCGGAGCAAGGCCTCGTCTCCCAGCGGGAGTTGGAATTGACCATCCAATCAGCCATCGCCAGCAAGGCCGATATGGAAGGGGCGCAAGCCAATTTGAGAGCGGCCGAACAAGCCATGAAGGCACTGGGATTTGGCCGAGAACAGATCAGCGCGGAAGTGCTGCAACGTTTGCTGGATGCTGAAGCGGCGAGAGATGCATCCGTAGGCGAGGCCGCTAGGGCCGCAGATCAGCTGGCCGACGTCTCCCTTCGCATGTCGAATGCCACACAACGTCGTATTGCAAGCAAAGTTTTGGCGCCGATCGACGGGACTGTCGTGAAGATGGCTGAGGCCGGCGCCGGGGAAACCGTCCGACAGGGCGACAAGATCGTCCGCATCTCGCCCAACAGTCTGGACAAAGCCATCGAAATGACCGCCGACGGCATCGACGCTCCGCTCCTCAATGTCGGGCGGAAAGTCAAAATCCTCTTCTATGGCATTCCGGCGATTCCGCTTCCTGCCTGGCCTGAGGTGATGGCCGGCACATACACCGGTGTGATCAAGGTCATCGACCAAGTCGATGACGGCAAAGGCAACTTCCGTTTCTGGGTTGTCCCGGATCCCGAGGATCGAATGTGGCCCGAACAGAATCACGTGCGGCAAGGCACCAAAGTCATGGGGTGGGTTATTCTCAACCGTGTGCCGCTCTGGTACGAACTCTGGCGGCGGTTCAACCTCTTCCCGCCCGACTACCAGGAACGTCCGCCCAGCCTCATCGATACCCTCTTGCCGAAAGCGGGTCGAGGTGCGAAGTAGCCGCTTCGACACGCACCGGTCTTCGTTGATCCACCTCTCCAGCGCATACCGACTCATGCCGGAGGCCCGATGCGGCACACGGCGATACCGCGATAGACAGCACTGTGAAAGGAGATGCCATGAACGCGTTCAGGTTGGGGCTCATGCTTATACTCGCCGCTCTCTCCGGTCCGTACTACGCCGCGGCCGCCGATGGTGATTCGGCCAAGGGACTCCCGGCTATTCCGTTGAGTGTGGATGAAATCCATGCCTGGATCGATCGGTCGCACCCGTTGCTAAAAGGAGCCGGCACCGAGAAGGTCATGGCCCGCGGACGAATGCTCAAAGCGCTTGGAGCCTTTGAACCCGTCCTGGTCAATGACACCGAAATCGAACGGTTCGTTTCAAAAGACAAATTCGGCACCCAATCCGTCGGCTTCAACGACACCCTGATCGAAGCCAGAAATCCGATGGGATTCCGGTACAGCGCAGGCGTGCGTCAGGCGATCGGCGACGCCAAGATTCCGGATCTCTCGTTCGGGAATGGAAACCAGCAGGTTCTTCTGGGCGGATTCTTTCCCCTCCTGAAAGGCTTGATGGTCAACCCTGAAAATGCGGAACTGCAGCGATCGGAACTCGCCGACCCCCGGGCGGATGTCCGCATCGCGCAGACCCGGCAGGACTTATTCCTCGCAGCGGCGACTCAATTCTGGGATTGGGTCGCCGCCGTCCGCTACGTCGACGTCCAGCACAAAGCGCTCAAAGTCGCGGAGGATCGGTTCAAACAGGTCGAAGGACGGGCCAAAGCGGGAGCCGTTGCGCCGCTGGACGTCGTCGAAGCCAACCAGGAAGTCCAACGCCGGCGCGAAGTCGCCATTGCCGCGCAGCGTCAGGTCGAGCAGGAGCAATTCAAACTCTCCATGTTCCTGTGGGAGAATAATGCCCCGACCCTCCCCGCCCTCGACCGGGTCCCGGACTTCCCAGCACACACGCTTACACCGACACCCGACGCCGTCAAGACCCATAAAATTCAAGCCAAAGCGGAACGGCCGGAAATCAGAGAAATCGGCATCGAAGCCAAGCTGAACGATATCGACCTGGAATTGGCGAAGAACAACCTGCTCCCGAGCCTGGACGCGGAAGCGGCACCGGCTCGCGCGCCGGAAAAGTTTGTTCTCGGTCTCGGCTACCGCTTCGGCCTTGAACTGAGAATCCCCATTCTCCAACGGAGAAGCCGTGGAGAAGTCCTGGAGGCTCAAGGCAAAGCAGACCGGTTCGTCATGGTCCAGAAATTCCGCGAGCAACAGGTGGTAGTCGATGTCGATAACGCTCTCTCCGCGATCGAGAGAGCCAAAGAGCGAATGGAGGCCGCCGTCCAATCCCTGCGTCTCGCCAAGACACTGGAAGAAGGCGAGCGGTTCCGCTTCGGGCTGGGCGCAACCAGCGTCCTCTTCGTCAACCTTCGCGAACGCAATTCGGTAGATTCCGAAGCCCAGGTCATTCGTGCCAAAGCCGACTACCAGAAGGCCCAGGCACTCTATCAATGGGCCATCGGCGCCTGGGCCAAGAGTAACCCCAGCGCCGTGCCGGTCAGTTACCGGGCGCGCGACTAAGTCCGTGAATACATGGAATTTCCACTGGATATTTGCTAGGGTGAGGACGTTGACCAGACTCCAGCCGGGTCGCGAGCGAACCTCGTGACAGATTTCCCTCTCTTGTCCGTACCTTGGCGAATTCGCGTGAGGATTTGAAAGACATGGCGCAAGGCCATTCGGATACGCAACCGAATCTCTTCCAGGCTATGCTGGGATACCTGGGGCTCCTCTTCCGCCTTGAGAAGAAAGTCCTCGGCCTCATTTTTTCCTATTCGCTCGCGATCGGACTCTTCTCGCTGATTGTGCCGTTGACGGTTCAGGAACTGGTCAACACCTTCGCCTTCGCCATCCAGCCGATCACGATCGTCACGCTGGCCACCATCATGGCCAGCGCACTGGCATTCGTCGGCGTCTTCAAGACGCTCCAGTATTATGCCGTCGAGGTCCTGGAACGACGGGTGTTCGCCCGCGTGACGCTCGCCATGACACAGCAGTTGCCGCTCATGCAGTTTCAAGGATTCAAGCCGCGCTACGCCAACTACTTTCTCGAAACGGTGTTGATGCAACGCGCCCTCTCCGTCTTGCTCGTCGACATGATCAACATTGTCGTCGGCGGCGCCGTGGGTATGTCGATCCTCGTTTTCTACCACCCGTATTTTTTACTGTACGACGCCTTGCTGCTCACGGGATTCAATGTGGTGTTCTTCCTGCTGTCGCACGGCGGATTGCGAACCACCATCGACGTCTCCCACGCGAAGTACGACACCCTCCACTGGATGCAGGAGATCTCCTACAATCTGCTCCATTTCAAGGCCACCGACAGCCAGCCGCTGCTGATGCAGAAATCCGATCAGCTGATCGATCACTATGTCGCGACCAGGCGGGGACGCTTCGCCGTCCTCGCGCGCCAATACCTCAGTGCCGTGGGCTGGCAAGCCATCGGCCACAGCAGTCTCATTGCCACCGCCGGGTGGCTGCTTTCGATCGGGCAATTGACGATCGGACAATTGGTGGCGGCCGAAGTAGTCGTGGCGGGACTGCTGAATAGTTTCGACGCGGTGGTCAAGCGGATGGGCCATGTCTATTACTTTATGACCGCCTTGACGGAACTCGACCAGTTTTTTGCCTTGCCCAAAGACCAGGAGTCGGCGACGCTGTCCGTTCCCCTACCCGACCCCACCATCCACGGGATACGGCTCACCTGCAAAGATCTGGCGATGGCTCAACCCGGCGCATCCGATATTTTCAAGAACTTCGACCTGGAGGTCATGCCGGGGGAAAAAGTCGGCATCTATGCCAGCACGGCCGTCGCAAAAACGGCCCTGGCTCGGGTCCTCGCCGGACTGGAATCCCCGACGCATGGAGTGATCCGCTATAACGGCGTGGACCTTCGACATCTGGATCGAACAGCGGTCAATCGCTGCCGCGGCTTCATGCTCGACTCCCAGCTCACCCTCTTCGAAGGCACGATCGAAGAAAACATTGTGCTGGGCCGGTCCTATGTGCCCTATAGCGATGTCCGCTGGGCGCTTCGCTTTACGGAGCTGGAGGAAGAAATCGATGCCTTACCGCAGGGCATCAAGTCCCACGTGCGCACACCGGGCAAAGTGCTGGCGCCCACGCACATTATGAGAATCCTGCTCGCACGCGCCATTCTCGCCCGGCCACAGATCCTGATTTTTGACGGCATCATCCACAACATGCAGCCGACGATGCGGGAAACGATCCTCCGTCGGCTCTGCTCGAAAGATGAGCCCTGGTCGGTGGTGTTCGTCTCCAACGATCCCAACCTGACGCCTCACGTCGACCGTCGAATCATCATCGATTAACCAAGGACCCTGTTGTGGGATTGCTCGATCGCCTTCCGATTCCAAAACCGACCGGCGCCCAGATGCTGATCAGTGTGCTCATTGCCGGTCTCGGCTGGTACAGCGGGCAGGCACTCAGCCAGGTCGACCAGGACCTGCGCATCATGTACACGGAATACACGCTCGGCGCAGCCGACCTGGCGCACATTTCAGCCGACGCCATGCGCTACCGCAACACCATCCTCCGCGCGCTGGAAGCCGACAGCCAAAAAGACTTCGAACGCATCACGGAATCACTCCCTGTTCAACGCGCGAAAATCCAACACGCCATCGACCGGTACGCCGCGGCGGGGCTGCGTGTCTCCCGAAGCGGCCGGAGCGAGCCTGAGGACATCGAATCGGTCCGGCGCAGCCTCGATCAGTACTTCTCCGCGGCCAGCACGACCATCCAGCTTCTGGAGCAGGAATGGACGGCGACCGCTCCGGCGGAACGGGAAGTCCTTCGCCGGAAAGCGGAAGAGCACGCCTCGGATAACGCCGGCCCCAAAATGATTCAGGTCAGCCTGGCCCTGGACCATTTACTGGATACCGTCGCGGATGTGGCAAAGGATATGCGGGACGAAGGCACGAAGACCATTCAGGCCAGCAGTATGACGCTGGTGGGCGGAAGTTTCTTTATCGCGCTGCTGAACCTATTTTTAGGTACCCGCAAAAAACGGAACGGGGACGAAATCCGGGAAGAGTCTGAGACTCCTTCCGGCACCGCTGACCGGGCACTGCCGGACGCCCCCCAGGCTTCCCCTATCCCGGGCGATGCCCATTAGCCCGGCACACGCCCGACGGCCCGAAGGAGTTCGGCCCGCTCCTCGGCCGAGAGTTCTTTCCAACTCCCCGGTCCCAATCCGGCAATGCCGATGTGCATGATCCTGACACGGTGCAGTCCCGTCACCCGATAACCCAACGCCTGACACATGCGCCGGATCTGGCGGTTTCGCCCTTCCGTCAATACGATTCGAAACCGGTTCGGCCGCACACGCTCCATGCGGCACGGCCTGGTCTGGCTGCCGAGAATGACGACCCCCGCCGCCATTTTTGCGAGAAACGCCTCGTCGAATGGTCGATCGACATCCACCACGTACTCCCGTTCGTGGCCGAATTGCACGCGCAGGATTTCGTTCACGATGTTTCCATCATTGGTGAGCAGAATCAGGCCGGATGAATCTTTATCGAGCCGCCCGATGGGGAAAATACGTTCGGAGTGACCGATTTCGGCAATGATATTCCTGGGCACATGCGACTCGCTCGTCGTCGTCACCCCGACCGGCTTGTGGTACTTGATGTAGATGAACGCCTGACCCCATGGAATCGCCGTTCCGTCGCAGGCCACGACGTCCGCCCGGCTCACCCGATCACCCAACGTGGCGACAACGCCGTTGATGGTCACCCGACCGGATTCCACGCGATGGTCCGCCTCGCGCCTGGAGCAAATGCCCTGTTCGGTAAAAAACTTATTGATGCGAATGGACGGGGACGGCGCGGGCTGAACGTCGCGCGACATCGTCGTGGCGGCCTTAATGAACCCGGCGCCCGGCTTTGATCCGGCCGAGCATACGATAGATCAAGCGGGCAATGGCAAACTGCGGGGCCACGAATCCTTCGATCGGAGCGATCTCACTGATATCCATTCCGACGATCCCAGGCCCATTGGCCAGGGCCGTGACCAGATGCAACGTATCATACCAGCCGAGTCCGCCCGGTTCCGGCGTGCCCAGGGCCGGGATAATGGCGCTGTCCAGGCCATCGCAGTCGAATGTCAGATAGACCGGCCCGGTGCAGGCCGCCACCACCTCGGGAACCCAGCGCACCGCCCGGCCCTCATACGGACCGGATGGGTCGAGAATCGAGGCGGCAAAGAATGTTGAGATACTCTTCGTCGTCTTGATCCGCTGGATTTCTTCCGGGCAGATCGACCGGATTCCGACCTGAACGAGCCGGTGCCCGTCATCCACGACGCGCGCCATGACACTGGCGTGGCTGAACGGATTCCCTTCGTACGCCTGTCGCAAATCTCCGTGCGCATCGATTTGGACGACACAGAGATCGGGATACCGCTTGGCATGAGCCCGGATCGCGCCGAGCGCACCGGTGTGCTCGCCCGTCAGTGTAACGAGGAACTTCCCTGTGCCGACATGCGGCGCGACGAACGCTTGAATCGCATCGACCGCCTGGCCGTCCACACGCCCCTGCAAGTCGAGCGCCGTCGCGGTCGCGATGCCGCCCCATTCGCGGAACGGCTCACATCCCAGTTGTTCATCGTAGAATTCAACCTGGGCGGAGGCTTCAAGAATGGCGGAGGGCCCGCGGTCTGATCCGAGAATATAGCTGGAGGTATGTTCGTAGGGAGCCGGAAGGACGTAGACACCCGCCTGCTCAGGATGGCACCAGGGTTCATCGATCCCTAGAAAGTTGTGGTCCGCGCCTTCCCAACCGGCAGGCAGTGTCATCGCTGTTCTTCCACCACAAACGCCGGCATGAGATGCAGGCAACTACGCAAGAGGTTCACGCGGATTAGCGGCGCGAGGACTTGGGAATATTTTCTTCCGGAATAAAGACGGCCAAGGCAATGACGGTCGTCCACAGATTAGGCTTGCCGACGGCTGACTGGGTGATATTCAACGTGCGCACGATTTTCCCGGCCATTTTGAAGACCTGCTCACGCTCTTTCCAGGCGATGTTGGGATCGAATTCCACACCCAACGTCGTGGCCAGCATCTGCGCGGCAAGATCCTCGGTATATTCGCCCGTCTCCTCATCGGTTTCTCCGTGCGCATGGTGCTCAGAGAGATAGCCGTAGGTCTGACGGTCCGTCGGGATCGCCAGGCCGATGGACGAGGACACCAGCCGATTCCGTTCGTTCGTCTCCGACCGGGCCATGACGCAGAACGTGATTTCACCTGGATTCAGCAGTTTTTCACCGCGCTTGCGCGGGATGATTTTACAATTCGGCGGGAGAATGGACGATACCGTCACCAGATTGCAGTAGGCTACACCGGCGCTGCGCAGAGCTTGCTCAAAAGAAGCCAGCTTCTCCTTGTGAACCCCTACTCCCCGCGTCAAAAACATCTGTGTAGGTACCATCGTCGTCTCCCTTGTCTATCCGCAGGCTGACCACACTATCATGACAATACGTTACATTGGGCCGCTGTTGTACCAAGATTGTCCGGGGTTCGCAATATCCTCCCGGGATTATTTCTACGCTCCGGCGGCTGGCTCCTTCAGATTCAGGACCAGCAACCGCGGTTCGGTCATATCTTCGATGGCCGCGCGAACGCCTTCGCGTCCCAGCCCGGAATCCTTCACGCCTCCGTACGGCATGTGATCCGCTCGAAAAGTGGGAATCTCATTGGCCAGCACCGCCCCCACTTCCAGATGGCGGAACGCGTGAAACACCTTATTGATGTCCTGTGTGAACACCCCCGCCTGGAGACCGTAGTCGGACTGGTTCAACGTCGCAATGGCATCACTGAACTGCCGATAGGAGGACACGGTGACCACCGGGCCGAACACTTCCTGGCAAGACACTTTCATCTCAGCCTTCACGTTCGTGAGCACCGTCGCTTCCAAGACCGTTCCCAAGCGCTTGCCCCCGAGCAACACCCGGGCGCCCTGCGACACGGCCTCTTCGATCCACCCTTCGACGCGCTGCGTGGCCGCGGGGTCGATCAACGGGCCGACTGTCGTCGTCTCATCCGTCGGGTCACCGGCTTTCAATCGGGCCACCTGCAACAGCAGCTTGGTTGTAAACGTATCCGCCACCGAGTGATGCACAAGGATCCGCTGGACTGAAATGCAGGTTTGCCCGGCATACCCGAATCCGCCGGCGGCGCACCGCTGAGCCGCCAGATCAAGATCCGCATCCGGTTCGATGATCACCCCGGCGTTGCCGCCGAGTTCGAGCGTCACTTTCTTCTTGCCGCATTTGGACTTCAACATCCAGCCGACCGGGGCGCTGCCGGTGAAACTCAGCAGCTTGAAGCGGGGATCGATCACCAGCCGCTCCGCCGTCGCATTGTCACAGGGCAATACGTTCAACCCGCCGGCAGGAAGCCCGGCTTCCAATGCCACCTCACCCAGGAGGAGCGCCGTCAGCGGCGTCTGTGGAGCGGGCTTGATGAGGATCGGGTTGCCGGCGGCCAGGGCAGGCGCGACTTTGTGAACGACCAGATTGAGCGGAAAATTAAACGGCGTGATCCCAATGATGGGACCGACCGGAAACCGGCGAACCATTCCGAGAAACGATTCGGTCTGCGGTGTCCAATCAAGCGGCACGACTTCACCGGGAATGCGCTTGGCCTCTTCCGCCGCGATCGTCAGGGTCTGCACCGCGCGATTGACCTCGCGCTTCGCATCGGCAATCGGCTTGCCGGCTTCCGCCGTAATGGTCTGGGCGAATTCATCCCGGCGGCGATAGAGCAGCGCCGCCATGTCCTGCAAAATATTATAGCGGGCATGCGAGGCCAGCTTCGCCATGACCGGTGCGGCGGCGGCGGAAGAGGCCATCGCCTCCTCGGCATCGCTGTCACCGGCCTGACAGACTTCGGCAATCACATTTCCTGTAAATGGATTCGTCACGCGGGCCGTAGCGGCACTGTGCTTCCAAACTCCGTGGACGAGGAACGGGCGTGGTCCCTGCAAACGTGCGATCTCCCCTAAGATGCGGTCGGAGCGGAGGCCGATTGCGCCGCCTCGTCGGCCTGTTGTTCCGCAACGGCTTTAGCGATCAATTCATCCGTTCCCCAGTCGCGCACGGCGTCCAGCGTAAAGCTTTCATACGTGGACACCCCGTGGCACGCCGGGCAATCCGGCATAGGGACTTTCCGGTAAAACACTTCGCCCAGACAGGACATGCACACCCAAAAGTCAGCCGTGCCCTCATGCCGGGGGACAGACCAAAATGATTGCGTGGAAGCCATAATTACTCCTACGTTATGGTACGTGTGAATCAGGAACAGGCGGCATTGCGCCTTCAACTGCCCGCACGGGCCGGACGAGAAACTCGTGTTCCGCACCGCTTCGTGAATGCGGGGGGCTCGCCAACAGCCGATCGATTTCTTCGGCGAACATTTCGAACGGAAAGGCGCCGGGAATCGCGATCGCCGGTTCTTTTTCCGTGGGGCCGCTCGCCGTCCGCAGGAGAATGAAGCCGGGCGTCCCGTGAAATCCCCAGCTGTACGCTTCTTCCCGATCCTGGAAAATCGCCGCGACGTGAGATTTTTCTTTGAGACAGCGCTCAAACGCCGGCTGGGTTAATCCAATGGCCGATGCATGGCGCAGAATCACCGCATGGTCCAATCGACCGCCTTCTGCGAACAAGCGATCGTGCATCGGCCAATACTTCCCCTGGACCCCGGCACAACGCGCCGCCAGCGCCGCATCCAGGCCGGGCCCCTGGTCCGCACGCGGATAGTCGCGGTAGAGAAACTTCACTTTGCCGGTATCCACATAGCGCGCCTGGATTCTCGGCCAGGTCTCTTTAAAAAATTTCAAACAGAAGCCGCAGGTAAAGTCCGAATACTCGATCAACGTCACCGGCGCATTGGCCTGGCCCCGCATGCGATGGTCGGCCTGGACGGATTCGTCCTTGGCCCCGGACACGGACGGAAGGAAGATGAGGCACACGGCCAGCACCCGGCCGACGCTCGCCATACCGGACCGCACGCGCTTCATGACGGCCGTTTACCCCGCGCCCGTTGCCGCTCCAACAGCCCCATCATCAGCAGAGGCCACACCACGGTCGCATCACTCAACACTTCGGCAAACCGTCCTCCGTCGGCGGGAGGAACGAACTTGCCCCACGAGATGCCTTCTTGATAGGTGCAGCCGCTCAGCCCTCCCCAGTAATCCGGTTCGGGACAGATCCGCACGCCGTACTGGAAACGCGGCGGTTTCACATTGAGCCCCAGCCGGTGGTTCCCGATCTCGACATACGGCCCGACCTGCTGAGCCCAGTTTCTCGGCACCCCGCCGCCGATCGTAAAAATCCCGATCTTCTTGGCCGACAAAATCTGGCCGGCATAGCTGTTGAGATCGAGATACGGGTTGAACGTCGGGAGAGACTGATGAATGCTGCGCAAGACGGCCAGATCGTCACCGGGCTTGACCTGCGAGCGGGCCTGGGCGATTGCCTTTCCCATGGCCCAGGTCCCCACATCCAGCCCCATTTCTGAATCGGTGTACGCCGGGATATACACCGGCACCTTCTTCAGATAGGCACTCTTGAGAATCCCGTCGCCTTCATACTCTTCCGCCAGGGTTTTGCCCAACTCTCGTGTCAGGATTTCAGAGGAGAGCGTTGTGTCATAGTCCATGCGCTTCAACGTCTGCGAGACCACCTGTTCTACGTAGTTGAGATTGGACTCCATCTCCAGCGTATCGTAGACGCGGTTGTAGCCCTTCTCGAACAATTCTTCATCGGACACCGATGGATTGACGCGATAATGGGTCTTACCGATCGATTCGCTCAAACCGTGGGCGATCAGCGCGCCGGTGGAGATAATGCACTGCACCATGCCGCGGTCCACCATCGTGCTGATGATCTTGCCCATCTTGGCGATGGTCATGGCGCCGGAAAGCGTCAACACGACTTTGCAATCGGGATCCTCGATCATCGCGTCGAGGACTTCGAATGCTTCACCCAACCGCCGGCCCCCGAACGCCGTCTTACCCATGGCGATCAGCAGCTCGTTGAACGATCCGATTTTATCCGGATCGAGCGGCTCCAGGGCCTCTAATCCGTCTTTCCCGCCATCATGAAATTCACGTGTTGCCATAACCCGTCACCGTCCCCAAATATAATGATTACAGGCGCATTCCTTATACACAACCGCCGCTAGAGGCGTCAATGAAGCAGCCGCCTCCCCCGCGAACACGAAGCATGCACGTCTGGCAAACTCGCACCGAACATACGCGCACCCCGCACGGACAAACAGAAGCGAACACATCGCAATACCGGAATGGCGCAAAATAAAATACACCTAGGTATTTTCATCCTTCATCAAGACAGCGGAAAAATTTTCACGCGGCCGATATGCAGGCTCATTCCGAAACAGCAGGATTAAAAAACGGAGGAGGAACAACGGAATGTCCACAGCACCACTGGCAGCAAACGGATTGGTGGTGGTCCCAACGGGATTTGAACCCGTGTTTAAGCCTTGAGAGGACAGAGGAAACTCAACAAAATCAATCGGATGATGATTTGGAGTCGTCCGATGAGTAGCAAGGATTTACAACGAGTTACGGAACGGCTGTCCGATATAGGACAGCCGCGCTAAGGCATCCAGTGCTCATAAGACCAGTTACTCTGCCTTTGCCTTGCTCACATGCCCCCAGACTTCGTGGAAGGGCCCAAAACCTTCACGAGGCAGAGGAATGCACTTCATTGGCCTCGTGCCACGAGCACCCGGAGATTGCATCAATCCGTATATAGCGGATCCGTCCGTACCTGGCGCAGGTAGCATGACTCCAGCGACATGTTTGGTGGCAGCATCAAGTCCTGAAGTCGCAATTCGAGCTTGCAGAGCTGTTGATCCATCCAGATTATCAAAGTCGCCGCGGAATTCATCCCCAGGGCTGACCAAGTCGACGTGGCAGTCAACGTAACACCAAAAATCGTACCGATCATCAAACTCAAGAGAAGCCGGCACCTAGTCACCTCATCTGATCGAGGGAAATACTTCACTTTTGTTCTGTCCATGACCGTGAACAAGAACGGGAAGGTCCTCGACTCTCGGCCGACTGATGCCATCAATAAGGACTTGCCTGAAATTATTGGTAAGAGCATGGCCGATCGCGCCTTGAATGAGGAGTCTGGCAAAATTGCCGGGGAAGATTTCACCGTCGGTGGCGAAGGCATGAAGGGCTTTTACGACGAGATCCTCCCCCACTACCTGAACAAGTACGGGAAGAAATGGGGCGCGACGGTGGGGACACTCAACCTCGATCTTGCCAGTGCCGCACTCGGGGATCTCGACCGCGCCAGCCAAGCCTTATCCAGCACCACCGGAGCACTTTCTCGGTCTGGAGTTCCTACCAGGCCCCTTGCGCTCAGCTTCTCCCCAGACCTCATCCGTGACGGTGCGATCAACATCACGGGCCATCAAGTCCGTTAGGCCCAAGATCTAGCCAAGCTCGCACACGTCTACCGCGACCCCCGTTTCGAGACGTTCCGTATTCTCTACCTCAAGGGCGATCAGATCGTCGGGCATGAGGGGTTCACCTCTCGGCTGCCCGGCCTTGTCATGGTGTTCCAAAACCAGAAACGCAGTACCAAGCTCACGAACATCACCTCCGATTGACCCAATCAGCTCGGGGCCCAAAACTGTAGTAAGGTCGGAGGACAAATCCCCAACTCTCAGAACGCGCGCACGAGTTCGTCCAGAACCTCATTCACAAACCGCTCAATCCCAGGAGCTTTGGATGATCGAGCCCCTGCGACATTCAACACCCGAATTGAGCGCCGATCACATATCGGTTTTAGGCACTGCCGCCAACCCTCACCCGGATACACATGAACACATGGTCTGCCCAGTTTGTCAGCGCAATCGCGGGTAAAAAGCGACCCGCCCGACAACTCCGATGACGATGTGATAACCAACGTGACCTCTGCATCGCGGACATTCCACTTGGTCCGCTGCCGGTAATGGCGCTGCGGAGTCTCCTGTAGAAGATACCGATCTGGAATGCGCCCATCCTCCGCGCGCCGCCCCTTCGTGCACCACCCGCCATGAGCAATACCATTCTGCATTGCCCAATCCAGAGCGGCACGGTCCACACCGGTCTGTCCTCCTGATATGACCTGTTCGATTTTCACAGCAGCACGACTGGCCTCTGGCAACGCCTCAGATCAATAGCATCTTGTGAATATGCTGAAATCCATTGCTCATACTGGTGCAGTTTCGGCTGTTGCTGACGGATAGAACGTCGAGGCCCCGATCTCGACGCTGAAACCGGATTGCGCGAAGCCCAAGTGGGGAACGAAGAGCAACACGAGCATGATGCACATGAAGCACCTCCTGGTGAGATTAACGCGACCATGGTGTCTCGACTCTACGAGGCCCCCCAAAACCGCAAGAGATGATTCTAACCGAACGGCTGGAATTAACAGCTCTGCTATGCCGTGAATCTGCTTCACAACGCCCTTTTGTCCTATGGATTGTCCTATGGGCACCCGGTTGAAGATGCGACGATTCAGCCGAAGGTCGCTAACTCACGGAGAGATGAAGGGAAAAGTTGGTGGTCCCAACGGGATTTGAACCCGTGTTTAAGCCTTGAGAGGGCTCCGTCCTAGGCCAGGCTAGACGATGGGACCATCCGGGACATGCCGGCTGTCCCGCCTGCTCTCAATGACAACAAGAGCGTGCAGAACCGCCAAATCGAGGGTGGAACGGTATCACAGAGACTTTCTGGTTTGCAAACATGCCGGCTATTTCCAGATTGCATATCGCCAGGAAAAGAGTCCGTCCAGGAAGCAATACGGCCGCATCGTTCAGCGGCGACGGCAGGCCTGACCGCGCCGGATTCGACCGCTTCAGGCCATCGACGGTCTTGACAGAGAGGGGGCCCAAAGCCTAGCCTCAGGCCTTCCTGAACCGGCATGCGCGCGCCCGCCCGGGGACGTACCAGAACGAGGATCACAATGTCAGAATCTCTTGTCCCACAGCGCACAATCGGCGCTTCCGCATCCGACCCGGTCGACACGGAATCCTCAAAGCAAGGGCTCGAACTGCTCATCGGTTCCAATAAATTCCGCAACACCAACGGAGTGGTCCGGATCCAGGGGAAGGAGCAGCTTTTCCTGGAATCGAAGCCGGAGCAGGGCCTCCTCCTCGTCACGCTCGATCTGTACAGTCACACGGGCGCACATATCGGCCATCTTCGCCGCAATGTCCCGGCACTGAACCCCGCCAATCATTTCAGCATTGACGTCCATCGCGCCGATGACAGCATGCCCGGCGACCTTCCGTGGGTACGAGTCACCGATCAATCCACCGGCCAGACGGTACTGGAAGCCTGTACCGTCGCGCACAAGAAGATCCAGGTGGTACTGGGGAAGTTTTATTCGCACAAGGGCATGCTCGTGGACATCACGCCCCACTACTGCCGCATCGGCTCCGGCATGACCCTCTTCGGTGACGTCAGCGAAAATAAGGGCGGGACCGTGGGGCTCGGCTGACGCGGCTCCTGGCTGAGTCACCGTTGAATAACGGCGCTTCGCTCCTCCCCATCGACTCGACAGATGTCCTACAGTTCGGCTTCACCTCGACTCATCCCCAATTTGTAAGAATTCTTTGAGAATCGCGCCTCCTCTCGTAGAATGACGACCATGCCGGATATCCACACGCCCAGCGTCCAAGCCTTTCTGGTGTGCGACCAGGTGATCGAGGACAGCCAGACGAAGAAAAAAAGCCTCATCGGCATCTTCACCCACTTACAGGCGATCGCCTTCCCGTTTCAGCATAGCCAGATGGGGCTCTACTTCTGCCTCACGGACGCGGAAGGTACCTATCACTTTGATATCGATCTCGCCTATATCAATACGGAACAACTGGTCTGTCGCGCCACCCTCCCCAATATCGTCATCGCCGACCGGTTGCAGATCTCCGACTTCGGCATCAATATTCCCTCGCTCATCTTTCCCGCGCCCGGCCGGTACGAATTCCGCCTGCGGATGGAAGGGCACCTCATCGCGCAAAAAGATTTCAACGTCATTCAAATGCCGACGCATCAAGCATCGGGAACATCGGAACCCCTGCCCTGATCGGCGCACACTCCCCCGTTTCTCGCCCGCACCGGACTGTGATACAACTACTCCGCGATCCACAGCCTGACGCGCAATTGTGTGAACAGCGAGCGACGAACCCATGACTGACCCAGCCTCCACAGGACCCTCCGACTTCATTCGCGACATCGTGGCAGCGGACCGGGCCGCCGGAAAGCACGACGGCCGCGTCGTCACCCGCTTTCCGCCGGAACCGAACGGATATCTCCACATCGGTCACGCGAAATCGATTTGCCTCAATTTCGGCCTCGCCAATGAAAACCCCGGCGGAGTCTGCCACCTGCGCTTCGACGACACGAACCCCACCACCGAAGATCCGGAATTCGTCGAGTCCATTCAGGACGATGTGCGCTGGCTGGGGTTCGACTGGCGCGGCAAGATGTTCTACGCGTCAGACTATTTCGAACGCCTCTACGAATGCGCCGTCACACTGATCAAGAAGGACAAGGCCTACGTCGACAGCCTGACGGCCGAGCAGATGCGCGAACATCGCGGAACCCTCACCGAGCCCGGCAAAAACAGTCCCTACCGGATCAGACCGGTCGATGAAAATCTGGATCTCTTCCGCCGGATGCGGGCGGGGGAATTCCCCGACGGAACCCATGTCCTGCGGGCGAAAATCGACATGGCGTCCCCGAACATCAACCTGCGGGACCCCGTGCTCTATCGCATCCGCCATGCCGCCCACTACCGGACCGGCACCACGTGGTGCATCTATCCGGCCTACGACTATGCGCATCCGCTTTCCGACGCCATTGAAGGCATCACGCACTCGATCTGCACCCTGGAATTCGAGGATCACCGCCCGCTCTATGACTGGGTCGTCGCCGAATCCGGAATGCCCCACCGGCCGCGGCAGATCGAATTCGCCCGGCTGAATCTGACCTTCGCCGTCATGAGCAAACGCAAGCTGCTGGAACTCGTGACCAAGAAACTGGTGGCGGGCTGGGACGATCCCCGTATCCCGACGATCAAGGGCTTGCGACGGCGCGGCTATACGCCGGAAGCCATTCGCGCCTTCTGCGAACACATCGGCGTGGCCAAGCGCGATGCGATCGTGGAAATGCAACTGCTGGAATTCTTCATTCGCGAGGACTTGAACAAGCGGTCGCCGCGCGTGATGGCCGTGCTGAATCCGCTCAAAGTCGTCATCGAAAACTATCCCGAGGGCACGGTCGAGGATATGGAGGCGGTGAACAATCCGGAAGACCCGGCGGCGGGAACCCGCCGCGTGCCGTTTTCGCGTGTGTTGTATATCGAGCAGGACGATTTCCGCGAAGATCCGCCCAAGCAGTTCTTTCGTCTGGCTCCCGGCCGGGAAGTCCGCTTGCGCTATGCCTATATCGTGAAATGTACCGGCGTCGTCAAAGATCCGCAGACCGGCGCGATCACCGAGCTGCGCTGCACCTACGATCCGGACACCAAAAGCGGCTCGACCCAGGAGCAGCGCAAAGTGAAAGCGACGATTCACTGGGTCTCTGCAGCCCACGCGGTTCCAGCGGAAGTGCGCCTGTACAATCCTCTCCTCGTCACCGATCCGGCCAAAATTCCATCGGACCAGGATTGGACACAGTCACTGAACCCGCAGTCGCTCGAACGCCTCACCGGATGTCTGGTGGAGCCGAGCCTCAGACAGGCGCCGGCGGGAACACGCTATCAATTCGAACGCACCGGCTACTTTTGCGTCGATCCGGACAGCTCCTCCAGCAGCCTCGTGTTTAACCGGACGGTGTCATTGAAAGACGCCTGGGCCAAGATCGAGAAGGGACAACAAGCCGGCTGATATCGCGTCCCCCTCCTGTTCGCCTTCTTTCTAATCTCGTCTACCTGAGGCGGATTTTCGAATATTGCTTCAAACAGATGAGGCCCTGGTCTACGATGCCCTCAGCGCAAAATCCGTTCACCGGGACTCGCCGTGAGCATTGCGCGACTCATTCACCGCCGGGAGACCGTCATGATCGAGTGCCGCGAGCATCGCCGCATACCCGTCGAGCTTCAAGTCTTCTTTTCCACAGCCAACCAGACCGAGATCCGCGAAGGCACCATGTTCGACATCTCGGCCGGAGGGTGCGCCGTCACCAGCACGGCCCCGGTCGATCCCGGATCCGGAGTGCGGCTCCTCATCCGCGCCACCGATCTGGGCTCACCGATCACTGTCCACTCGGCCGCAGTCCGCTGGGCGAATCACGGCGAATTCGGCGTCGAGTTCTTGAATCTGTCCGATCTGGATCGCAGCCGCCTGCACCGTTTTCTGCACGTCGCGCAGCCGCAGACCAACTCCTGACATCGCCACCACCCCCTCTTGCCTGACCGGCCCGGAAGAGTGGTAGACTTCCGGCATGAAGTGTCCGGTGTGCCGAACACCCACGGTGTGGGAACACAATCGCTGGCGCCCCTTCTGTTCAGAACGCTGTCAGCTCACAGACCTCGGCACCTGGGCAACGGGAGGCTACCGTATCCCGGGAACCCCGCTGACGGTCGATCCGGAGAAACCGCCGGACGAAGAGCCGGACGCGACGCAAACCGGATCCCTTATGCAAGACCGTTGACCGTCTGAGACACGGTTCCCATGACAGCGTCTTTGGGAATCCCGCACCGGTTTCACCGGCAACCGTGGCTGAGGCCTTACCTCACCGGGATATCCCCCCGTTCGTCACCTCCCCGCCCCGGTCCGTTATTTCCTAGTTGGCATCCAGGCGTGATCTTGCTAAGTTCTCGGAACCCTTCGCTGACGTATTCAGACCAGGAGTTTCCCCATGCTAGAGACCAAAGGCTATGCAGCCATGACCGCCAAAGCGGTGTTGACGCCGTTCTCGTTCGAACGGCGCGAGGTCGGTCCCCGCGACATTCTGATCACCATCACCCATTGCGGCATCTGTCATTCAGACATCCATCAGGCCCGCGACGAATGGGGCGGTTCGATTTTCCCCATGGTCCCCGGACATGAAATCGTCGGGACCGTGGCGGGGGTCGGAACGGAAATCACAACATTCAAGATGGGCGACCGCGCGGGAGTGGGCTGCTTTGTCGATTCCTGCCGGAGTTGCGCCTCCTGCCGGGAAGGACTGGAACAGTACTGCGAAAAGGGCATGCTGCTCACCTACAGCGGACGCGACAAGGACGGCCGGGTCACCCAGGGCGGCTACTCCACCCAGATCGTCGTCGATGCACAGTACGCGCTCCGGATTCCCGCCGCGCTGTCGGCGGCCGGCGCCGCGCCGCTCCTCTGTGCGGGCATTACGACCTATTCTCCGCTGCGCCACTGGGGCGTGGGGAAATATCACAAGCTTGCGGTCGTGGGATTGGGCGGATTAGGTCACATGGCCGTGAAGATCGCGCGGGCCCTCGGCACCGAAGTCACGGTTCTGAGCACCTCGGAGAGCAAGCGGGCGGATGCCCTGCGTCTGGGCGCTCATAAGTTCGTCGTGACCTCGCAGCCCATGGCCCTGGTCCGGCTGCAACGGCACTTCGACTTCATTCTCGACACGGTCTCCGCGCCCCATGATTACAACGCGCTGGTCAACTTGCTGAAGACCGACGGCACCCTGATTCTGGTCGGCGCCCCGGAGAAGCCGACGTTGCTGGAACCGTTCCCGCTGATTCTGCACCGGCGGCGCATCGCGGGCTCCGTCATCGGCGGGATCCGCGAGACGCAGGACATGCTCGACTTCTGTGCCGAACACAAAATCGAATCCGACGTCGAGGTCATTCCGATTCAGCAGGTGAACGAAGCCTACGAGCGGGTGCTTAAGGGCGACGTGCGGTTTCGCTTCGTCATCGATCTGGCCTCGATGCGCTAGTTGAGCCAAGGACTCGATCAGCATCCGTTGACGCCCTGAACGGCTCAAAGACGCAGCCGGCGAGCGACGACGACGTTCTGCCTATTTGGCAATGGTAATTGCCGGGGTCGGATATTTCGTCAGATCCGTCACCGTCATTTGAAAGAGATTCGACAGCACCGCAAAAGCCTCTTGGTTCCAGCTCGGCACCATGCCCTGACTGACCGGGTACTTTCTGATCGAATAGTGGCGGCCGTCGAAGGGCACGGAGAATTCGTAATCGCCCGGTTGTGAAACCGATTCTTCGATCTCCAGGGTCCTCGCCGGATTACGCACCACAACAGTGGTTCTCGGATCGGGCGGCACCATCATTTCCGGTTCTTCCTCGATGCTCCGTGCGACAAAGCCTATGATGGCATTCATGCTGCGGAGCAGAATCGCCCCCTGCAGAGGGTAATCGCCTCCGGGATGATCCGGTCTGATATCGACCAGCACCGAGTCGGTCGGCGCATGTTGCGCCTGCTCGTGCAGCGCCCGCCGCTCTTCGTTCGACAAACGGGCCGGGTCATAGTTGGCGATCAACAGCCGGCCGACGGCTTTGCGCCGCACCGTGTACACCTTACTCTCGCTGTCGCCTTCCCACCGGAATCCCTTGTCCAGCGCCGCGACGACTTCATCCGGATTCGGCGGACGATTCATGCGCACTGTCTGACTTTCCTCGAAGAGAATCGGCCCGACGAACAACTGCCGCGCGGCGTCCAGGCCTGCAAGATGAAGCAGCCGGCGGCGAAACTCCCGGTACTCTTCCCCCCGGGACGGTTGATTGAACAGCACCCGCGGCCCTCCGGCCTCATCCGTGGCAATGCCGCGCGCCATCAGCCGCAGCACCATATTGATGTCATAGCCCTGCCGCACGAGAAACTCGACCTTGCCTTCATCCAGCGGCCGCAAAACGCGCTTCGTAAACTCCTCGCCGGTGACCGGCACGATGGTAATCGTCGGATTCTCCGCCACGCTGGCGCTGTATTCGAGGCTCAGCGGACGATGATCGGGATCGACCGCGCGCCCGAATCCGCCAGAGATTCCCGCGCTTGTCCGGAAATCAAAGGTCGCGGCCACGCTGGACACCGCCGTGAAATGCACCGGCCGGTGATAGCGGGCGCGGGCGATGTTGAGCAGCAACAGATCGGCCTCGACATAACTGACCGTCCGGTCGTACTCGATCACCGCACGATGCATGGCAATCGGCGAGAGGCAGCCGGTCAGGCCGGTAAGCAGCAGGGTGAGTGCGAGGATGGTTGATACACGCAGGGTGTTCACGTTCTACATGTCTCCGCTTCAATCATGGTTTTCCGACAACGCGGACGGCCGGCACGCTCACGCCTTCGATGGTGGCGGAGTCCGATTGGCGGAAAAGGCTTGCCGAAGACGGTCCCGCAGAGTCAGTTCAACGGCAGGTCCCGGCAGCCGATCGAGCAGATCACGAACCGCCGCAATCTGCGACACATACGCCTCACAGCCCGCGCAGGCCGCGAGATGAAGCGCCATGCGAACCTGTGTCGCGTCGTCGGCATGCGCATCAAGATAGGCCGATGTCCATGCGGCCACATCGCGGCAGGTGATGTCCGGAACCGGCTGTTCGGCTGGACTCAATGCCATGGGGAGCGCCTCCGGTGATGTCTCTATCCCTGAGTCTCCCCATTTCTGAAATCCTTACACCGTGAGGGCCGGCCCCTCCAAATGCGCCTCAACTGCCCGGCGCACGCGCTCCCGCGCACGATGTAACCGCACATACAGATTCGTTTCCGTGATCTGCAGCAGCTCGCAGGTCTCTTTCGCTTCGATCCCTTCGATATCGCGGAGGATCAACACCTCTTTCAACGTCGGAGGCAGCGAGTCGATCGCTTGTTGCATCGCCGTCACCGCCTGTCGAGACGCCAGCAGCTTCTCCGGTGTCTGCTCATCCCAGGGCTGCGGAGGGAAGGCCCAATGGCCGGTCCACTCGCCGTTCTGATGAAAACGGGAAGGATCGACCGCCTCGTCATGCTCGTCGTCCTTGGATTCGAAGTCCGCAAACGTCATGTGCCGCTTTTCCCGCACACCGCGGTCTTTGGCCTTATGAATCAGAATTCCGCAGATCCAGGTCCGCAGCGACGAGCGGCCCTCGAAACGGGGTAGTCCTTCGATCACCGCCATCCAGGTGTCCTGCACCACCTCCGCGGCCGCCTCCCGATCCGCCACATGTCCCAGCGCCATGCGAATCAGCGCGCCGTGGTGTTTGTTGACCAATTCATCGAACGCGTCTTCGTCGCCCTTACGCAGACGGACGATCAGCGAACGTTCCTCCTGCGAGAGCGAGGGACCGGTAAAACCACCCGGCAAGGCTGCGGTGGACAGGATCGGCCCCGGTGATTCATGAGTCGCGGTGGCTGAATTCATGGCTGACCTCCAATCTGCAACAGCTCCGCCACAAAACCGGGAGCGCTGATGAGCGTGACTTGTGAGGGAGGGAAGTGCTTCACCACGTCCACTCCCCGTTGATCGATAAAATCCACCTGCGAACAATCCAGATAGACGAGCTTCTTCTGTCGAAGGAAAGAACGGCACTCGCCGTCGAGCAATGCGGCCCACTGATCTATGATCTTTCCTTCCAGCTTGAGCAGCACGTCGGTGCCGCTGTCTCGAATGGTGGTGATCTTCAACATCGCCGTGCGGCCTCCTTTGCTGTCGTCCGCTGGGCAGACCATTCAGCAACAGTAGTGCCACCGCGCATGGTGGTGCTGTGTGATGCGCTAAGTACTTGAGGCGACAAGAGGAAAGCGGGATGTGACAGGCGGAACCGGCAGGGGATTGACCCGACACGATTCCCAACATAATGGGACCGTCACGATATGTTGGGAAATGTTCTTGGGATTATCCGGACAAACAGGAGAGAGGGAATTACGACTGCGTGTGGCGCTCAATCCCGAGCTTTTTCATCCGCGCTTCGAGCGTCGTGGGCTTCAGGCCGAGGATGGCGGCGGCGCCCTTCTCGCCGCTCACCCGCCAGCTGGTCTGTTCGAGCACATCGAGAATATGTTGCCGTTCGACCTCGTCAAGCGTGAGCGGCTTTCCCTGGCCGGCCTTGGCAGCCGAAGGAGACAGCCAGTCGATCGGTTCCAGTTCGGGCCCTTCACTCAGAATCACGGCCCGCTCGATCACATGTTCCAGCTCACGGATGTTGCCCGGCCACGGGTAGCGCTGCAGCGCCGTCATCATCCGCTCGGGAATCTTTGTGATCTTCCTGCCGAAGCTCGTGGCGAACTTTCTGACGAAATACTGGACCAGCAGCGGAATATCGCCCTCGCGCTCACGCAATGGAGGTAAGTGGATCGGGAAGACGTTCAGCCGGTAATAGAGATCGGGCCGGTACTGGCCGGATTTCGACAGCGACTCGAGGTCGCGATTGGTCGCAGCGATGACCCGCACATTCACTTTGAAGGTCTGTGTCCCGCCCACCCGTTCGAACTCGCCTTCCTGCAGCACCCGAAGCAGCTTCGATTGCAGGTCCAGCGGCAGCTCGCCGATTTCGTCGAGAAAGATCGTGCCCTTGTCGGCGACTTCGAATCGGCCCATCTTCCTCGTGAGCGCGCCAGTAAAAGCGCCTTTCTCGTGGCCGAAGAGTTCGCTCTCGATCAGGCCGGCGGGAATCGCCGCGCAGTTCACCTTCACAAGCGGCTTGCTCTTGCGAGGGCTCAGGTTGTGAATCGCGCGCGCGATCAATTCCTTGCCGGTGCCGGTTTCGCCCGTGACGAGCACGGTCGAATCGGTCGGCGCGACCCGCGCCACATTCTTCAAGACCTTCTTCAACGAGGTGGAGGAGCCGATCAACTCCTCGAAGTTATGACTGCCCTTGATTTCCTCCTGCAGGTAGACGGCCTGCGCTTCGAGCCGCGCCTTCTCCTGCTCCATCAACACCTGTTCGGTGATGTCGACGAACATCGTGCGGGTGTAGGTGCCGCTTGGATCGGGGCGCGACCACCAGCGGATCCAGAGCGGCTTCCCGTTGTCCTTGCGCCGCAGTTCGAGGATCGCGCCGCTCGTATCGAGGCCCTTGCCGATCGAGTCGAACGCCTCCTTCAGCCGCCGCTGGGCGTCTGGCGTGTCAGGGATGAACGACTTCCCGTACGTGCCGTCTACTTCCTCCGCCGTGATCCCGAGCGTCTTCAACGCCGTTTTGTTGGCGCGGATGAATCTGGAGTCCAGCCCTTCATTCACATACGCGATCGGGGCTTCGTCGAAGAGATCGTGCAGCCGGGCTTCGTTCTCTTTCAGCTGCTGCTCCATCAGAAGCCGTTCCAATTCCGCTCCGGCCCGGGCGCCGAATACCTTGAAGACGGAGAGGTCGAGTTGGGCCAGCTCCATGCGCTTGGTATCCATGACCGCGAGATGCCCCAGGGTCTGCCCGCTCGCGCTCGTCACCGGAATCGCCAGATAGCTTTCGACGTGAATCTCCTCCAGTTCTTTCCGGTGGAGCGGGAACTGGTCGGCCACTTTTTCCGCACAGTGATACAGCTCGCCCGCCAGGACGAGTTCGCACGGCGTATGGGCGATGGCATATTCGAAATTCGGTTCGAAGCGCTCTCCGGCCCAAAAGGCGAGCGTCCGTACTTTGGAGCGGTCGGCGCAGAACTCGGACACGAAGGCATAGCGGACGTTCAGAACCTGCGCCAGTTGCTGCACGAGGGCGGGAAAGAACTGCTCGCCGACCTTCGCCTCGACGCCTTCCACGATCTGTCGGAGTGCGGCGCTGGTTCTGGCGAGCGCCGCGCTTCGCTCCGCCACTTGTTGTTCGAGCGAGAACTTCGCGTCCTGCAGCAGCCGTTCGGCCTGTTTGAGGTCCGTCACATCGCGAGAGACGGCGAGTACCTGGTTCGGCTTGCCTGCTTTATCGAGAATGGGGCTGACGGAGACGTCCCACCATTTCGGCGTTTTGGTCTGTGTGGTCGCAAAAAAGCCGGTGAAGTGTCCGACCTGACCCTGCCGCGCTGCCTCGACGGCGGCCTGAGCATTGATCTTGTCGGCCCCCTCCCAGAAGTCCACCCAGGGTGAGCCGACGAGCGGGCCGACGTCGCAGATCTCCAACGCCGCCATGCCATGGGCGTTCATCGAAAGAAGACGGCCGTCGAGGTCGAGGAGTTTGATGCAGTCGCGGCTGCTCGCGATGAGCCGCGCCGCGAACTCTTCGCTGCGCCGCAGCGCTTCTTCCAGATCGGGAGACGACATCGCGCGCACCTGTCGATGGGCCGTGGTGGGGAAAAATCGCGCGAAGTCTAGCACCGAGGGGGAAGGGGTGCAACGGAGGATATACCGACTAGAGCAATCCGTGAACGGTCACTACTGAGACTGCAGCCGAGTCGAAACAATACACAGAGTCTTACGGACACCCTGGCTTATCTTGAGGTACACAAAGGGGGCGGACGTCTTTGTCTGAAGACTCTGTGCACCGCGGTTGAGTTTGGTTTTGTCCCCGAGTAGTGCCTCCCCACTAAGCTGTCCCTGGAAGTCTGACGAATCGATCTGTAAGAACTCCTCTCCTCCTCCGACTCCTGTGCAGAGCGTGGAATGATCCACCTCACCACGTCAGGAGGGGAGTCATGAAGAAGCAGATGAGACAGGCGACGATGTTGGGGGTGATGGCGGCGCTGTCGATCGGGTGCGTGGCGGCCAATGCTGAGAGCATGGGCATGAAGAAGTCCGGCCACCGGCTGTTGCTGAAGAGCGCGGTGGAGAACGCGGACTTCACGGAAGTGACGCTGCCGATTTTCGAGGGCCAGCGAAGCGGCGAGACGGTGTGGTTTGTGGTGACTGAGTCATCAGACAAGGCCGACGCCGCCGCGCGCGGGGTGCACTACAGCCCGAAGATGGCGAACGGGAAGGGCACGCTCGCCGTGCAATCCGTGGGTATGGTCAACGGGAAGGTGCAGTTCCTCGGCAGTGTGGACTTCTCGCCGGAGCGTGTCGTGGTGCCGAGCGAGACCGGATTCCCCCCGAAGGAAGCGAAGCCCGGCGCCATCGGTGAGGCGCTCTACACACCCTTGATCCAACTGCCCAACGGGATCGTGTTGAATGCGCCGCAGATCAAGAACAACAGCGGCACGCACGATCGTCTCGTCCGCATCGATCTGGAAAAGCGCACGGCCACCTTCAAAATGACGGACGGATTCTTCGAAGGCCGCCGCGTGCATTACACCTCGTTCAACGCGTCCGATCCGGCGATCGCGGCTCTGGAAGCGGCGAACTATACGCCGAACCTAAAAGCGTTGCCCAACAAGGGTTCGAACGGCCCCGGCTCCGGCTTGACCGGCCTGGCTCCGGTGGTGAACGGACCGACGGGCAAGATGAATCCATATCGGCAGGGCCTTGCGTCTGCCCTCATGGGTGAAGGCGACCCGCTGAACATCGTGCAGGAGATTCCGTTCGGCCCCCGCGCCCTGGCCTACAGCCCGATGTGGGATGTGCATGCGACGGTCTGGGCCCAGGTGGCCATGCCGGCCTCCAGCTCCGTCCAACTGACAGACTTCAACGAAGTCGAAAGGAAGGCCTTCGCCGGCCAGATCTCCGGTCCGGACGGCAAGCCCTGGGGCCCGATCGGTGTGGTGGTGAACTGCCCGATCGTCAGCCTCGAAGAATAGGCCGGACCTTTCTTCCTCACCGGGGTACGGCCTTGAGGCTGTACCCCGACTGCTTTGTGCGATAACTGCAACCCGCCTCAGCTCCGCAGACCGCTTCCTCCGCATTCACGCTGATTCATTCACCTATCGGAAGGAATCATCCCGTGACGCGACCGACATGACCCTTCACGCCCCCCACAGCCTCCCCCTGTGCCCCGCCGGCTCCCATGCTGTCGGAGCGGCGAGCAGCACGGAAACCAATCTGCGACCTATTGCGCCGGACAGGCCGGGCTTGATAAAGATGAATCTTACATTTCACTACCGGAGCCTGTGACGACCATGTCATTCCGACTTGCCCTTCGCAGCGACCGCCGTTTTCTGACTCATGCGCTAGTGAGCCTGTTGTTTGTAAGCCTGCTGCCGGCTTCTCTGCATGCCGCACGCGGAGGCGCGAACAGCGGAAAGATGGAAGTGTTGCCGTCTCAGAAAGCGGCCCCGGCCGCGGTGTTTCTGGATACCCAAGGCACGGAGGCGGACTTGCGCCGGCAGCTGCGGCTCAAGACCGGTGTCGTGGAGCTCAAGCCGGATCTCCCGCAAACCCGTTTTTCCGTGGCACCGTTGGGCAGTTTCGGATTTGCTCCTCAGCAGGGACTCGGGCTGGCCCTGGTTTCACAGAGTCCGGACATGCTGTTGGAACGGACCGCGCCGGCCGCCAATGCCTACGAAATCCATAAACTGGCGGACGGCAGCGCGCTGGTCGTGGGCTTTGTCAGCGCGGACTTGAAACCGTTACTGACTCCCCAGCTGCGCCCCAAGAACATCCGGTTGGCGCTTCATTCCAATCAAACCGACAAGGCTCCGCACATTGTCGGCGTTCCCCTCAGCAAACTGGCGGTCGATCAGATGCCGCATCGCCTCGACCCCAAGAATCCGAACAGCCCGGTTGTGTTGGAAATGGATCTGCAAAGCAGCAGCAACCGGCAATCGCCCCACGGGACACAATAGTCCGCCGATCGCCCTGCCGAACTCCTCAGCAGTCGATTGACCGAACCTTCCTAATGGGGTCGAGAGATAGAAAAATGGCTGGGGGACTAGGAATCGAACCTAGGTAGCCGGCTCCAAAGGCCGGCGTCCTACCGCTAGACGATCCCCCAGCGCGGTACGAAACGAAGACCTCGATCTGAGAGTACGGCGCAGGAAAGAGTTTTTGGCTGGGGGACTAGGAATCGAACCTAGGTAGTCAGATCCAGAGACTGACGTCCTACCGCTAGACGATCCCCCAACCGACGCACACAGTAATATACGGATCGTGATTTCGTCAAGATCGATGCGGATTTATCGGCAGAATTCTGTCGATTACGCCGACGCCCGCTCGAGCCCCCGCCGGAGACGGAGAAGCGTCCGGTCGCGACCCAGGACCTCCATGACCTCAAACAGCCCGGGGCTGGCGGTCCTGCCGGTCAGGGCGACGCGCACCGGCTGAGCGATCTGGCCCATCTTGATGCCTTCTTCTTCCACGAATTTCTTGAACGACTCTTCCCAAACCTGCTTCGAAAACGAGGGCAGCCCCTCGAACCGTGCGAGCAACTTGCCGAACACCGGCGCAATGGCCGGCGTGAGAAATTTCTTGGCGGCCTCCTCTTCGAGTAGGACCGACTCGCCGAAGTAGGGCCGCACCCAGTCCACCATTTCGACCAGGGTCTTCGCCCGCTCCTTCACCAGGACGACCAGCTGCGCCAACCATTCGGACGATACCGCGTTGACCTGTTCCTGCAGGCCGGCCTGCGCCAACAGCGGAACCAGGGCCTGCGCCACCCGGTCCGGCGGAGTCGTCTTGATGTATTCGGCATTGATCCAGAGCAGCTTCTCGGGATTGAACACGGCCGGGGAGGACTGAACGTTCTTCCAGGAAAATTTTTCGATGAGTTCCTGCCGGGTGAACAACTCCTGATCGCCGTGGGACCAGCCGAGCCGCACCAGATAATTCACCATCGCCTCGGACAGATAGCCCATATCCTTGTAGGCCATGATCGAGGTGGCGCCGTGCCTCTTCGACAGCCGGGACTTATCCGACCCCAGAATCATCGGCAGATGGCCGAACTGCGGGACGGGAAATCCCAGCGCCTGGAAGATCGGAATTTGCCGCGGCGTATTGGTCAGATGATCATCCCCGCGGATGACGTGGGTGATGTGCATCAGCGCATCGTCGACCACGACGGAGAAATTGTAGGTCGGATAGCCGTTTGAGCGGAGAATGATCAGATCGTCTGCCGCACTATTGTCGAATGGGATCTTCCCCTTGATCAAATCATCGACGACGATCTGGCCTTCCTGAGGCGCCTTGAATCGCAGCGCCGCATCGCCGGGCGGATTCGTGATCCCGAGAGTCCGGCAACGTCCATCGTACCGGGGCGACAGGCCTTTCGCCTCCGCCTCTTTACGCCGCGCCTCAAGCTCCTCGGCCTTGCAGACGCACCAGTAGGCCTTGCCTTGTTCCAATAGCTGCATGGCGTGGCTGCGATACAGCTCCATGCGCTCGGTTTGACGAAACGGTCCTTCGTCCCAATCGAGCCCCACCCATTTCATGCCCTCGATGATGGCCTGAATGGATTCATCGGTCGACCGGTCCTGGTCCGTGTCTTCGATGCGGAGTACGAACACCCCCTGCTGCTGCCGTGCATAGAGCCAATTGAACAGGGCGGTCCGGACTCCTCCGATGTGAAGAAACCCGGTCGGACTGGGCGCGAAACGGACACGGACTTGAGTCATGCGTTCATCTCATTGTGGGGGTGAAACGGCCGGTATCTATAGCATGCAGGGAAAAGTGTTGTACAGAATCAGACCGGTTCTGCTATGAGGTTAGACACCGGTCCTATGGCTGAACTTACCCAACCAGCAGTCGTACTTTCCACCCTCGACCTGACGCCTCATGTGCGGCAACTGGTCCTTCGCCCTCTGCAGCAAAAGATTGTGTTTCAACCGGGACAGTGGGTGTCGCTGAAACTGCCGGTGGGAGGCAAGCCCCCGCTCAATCGGGCCTACTCAATGGCCGATCCGTCTTCTCCCTACGGCGAGTTGACGCTGGTGTTTGACCGGGTGCCCGGAGGGCTCGGCTCAAATTACCTGTATCAGTTGAAATCCGGCGATGAAGTGCCGCTCTCCGGCCCCTACGGGAACTTCGTATTGCCGATGCCGCTGGATCGTGAACTGCTCTTCATCGCCCGCTATACCGGCCTGGTCCCGGTTCGTTGCCTGTTGAAGCAACTGGTCTCAGCCCACGCGATCACTTCCGTGCTCCTCATCGCGGTGGCTCCGTCGGAGGATGAGCTGTTGTTTCATCAGGAATTGCTCACCATGGCCGTTCAAACCCCCTCGCTCCGCTACCTGCCCCTGGTCTCACCGGGCGGAGAAGCAGAGGCGGTTGAGCAAACGGTGGCGATGTTGCGTCCCCTCGTGGAAGGACAACCGAAAGTCATCCCGATGATCAGCGGCACCAAGGGGTTTGTCCGGCCGTTACGCGCGGCGCTGATGGAATACGGATACGACCGGAAAGACGTGAAGACGGAAACGTTCGATTAGTGCCCTTCCCTGACGAGATTTTTGTTCACGGCGGGAATCTCCACCACGATGTCTTTCGTCCCGTTCGGCACACATTGGCAGCCGAGGCGGGACTGCAACGTCGTCATCGGCGCTTCATCCAACTGATCATATTCGTCGTCGGTTCCTTCGCTACAGCTCTCCAAGCCCTGCTTTACAATCACATGGCAGGTTGAACAGGCACAGACGCCGCCGCACACATGCTCCAGATCCACTCCGTTCGCCATCGCCACATCAAGGATGCTTCCCGGCAGACCGGTCGGACCATAGGGAATCTTTGCCGGATCAACAGCGACCTTGGTCATCGCGCCGTCCGGCTCGATATAGGTAATAGTGTATGAGGATCGGGGAAGCTCATATTCCGTCTTTTCAATATAAGGGTTGGTGCCTCCCATGCGCGTGATCCTTTCTCCCTGGAAATCTTAGATTCCGCTGTTGACAGCCCTAAAAGATGCGTGCTATCTTTAGTCCGACCTTATTGATCGGAGATCATTATAGTCTCCGATCCAGCTGATCGGCAATAGCTATGTTGAAGATTTCAAAAAAAGCTGACTACGCCCTCATGGCCCTCCAGCACATCGCCTCGGTGCAATTCGGCGATCTCACACCAGGTCGCGTGGTCAACACGAAAGAAATCGCCGAAGAATATAACATCCCTCTCGAACTTCTGGCGAAAGTTCTTCAGACGCTGGCCAAGAACGGCTTGATCGAAAGCCACAACGGCCCCAAAGGCGGGTACCTCCTGGCCCGCAGCACCAGACAGATTACGATCGCGCAGATTCTGGAGGGCATCGAAGGCCCCCTGGGCATCACGGATTGCTCTCATGAAAAAGAAGGCGAGCCCTGTCTCCAGCGGGAACACTGCAACATCCGCACGCCGCTGCTCAAGGTTCAAGACAGCATCTACCAGTTACTGAGCAACATGACCCTGCAAGACATGATGGGCGGAACGCCGCTCATCACGATTCAGTCTCCCACGGCACAAGGAGTCGCACAATGAAGCTCCCTATTTTCCTGGATAATCACTCAACCTCCCCGATGGACCCCCGGGTACTGGACGCCATGCTGCCCTACTTCACCGAGAAGTTCGGCAACGCCGCCAGCCGCAACCATGCCTTCGGCTGGGCCGCTGAAGAGGCGGTCGAGAACGCCCGGAAACAGATCGCCAAGCTGATCAAGGCTGATCCCAAAGAAATCGTCTTCACCAGTGGCGCCACCGAGTCGGACAATCTGGCCATCAAGGGTGCGCTGGAGATGTACAAGGAGAAAGGCGATCACATCATCACCTCTTCCACCGAACACCGCGCAGTCATCGACACCGCCAAGGCCCTCGAAGCAAAGGGCAAAGCGACGGTGACCTATCTCCCGGTGGATAAATTCGGGATGGTGAATCCGGAAGACGTGCGGAAGGCGATCACGGACAAGACGGTCCTGATTTCCGTAATGCTGGCCAACAATGAAATCGGCACGATCAATCCGGTGAAGGACATCGGCAAGATCGCCAAGGAAAAGGGCATCCTCTTCCATTGCGACGCGACGCAAGGCGTCGGCAAGATCCCCGTCGATGTGCAGGATATGGGCATCGACCTGATGTCCTTCTCGGCCCATAAGATCTATGGCCCGAAGGGTGTCGGTGCCCTCTATGTCCGGAAGAAAAACCCGCGCGTGCGGATCGCGGCCCAAATGGACGGCGGCGGACACGAACGCGGCATGCGGTCCGGGACTCTGCCGGTGCCGTTGATCGTCGGATTCGGCAAGGCCTGCGAGCTGTGCGACCAGGAAATGGCCGCGGAATCGGTCCGCCTCGCAGCCATGCGCGACCGCCTGCAGGCCGGCATCATGAAAGAGATCGATGAAGCCTATCTCAACGGCCATCCGACCCAACGGTTGCCGCACAATCTGAATATTTCCTTCGCCTATGTCGAAGGCGAATCGCTCTTGATGGGCATGAAAGACATCGCGCTCTCGTCCGGCTCCGCCTGCACCTCGGCGACGCTGGAACCGTCCTACGTCCTGCGGGCGCTGGGCGTCGGCGTGGAACTCGCCCACTCGTCCATCCGCTTCGGCCTGGGCCGCTTCAATACGGACGAGGAGATTGACTACACCATCAAGAAGGTTATTGAAATCGTGACGAAGCTGCGGGAAATGTCGCCGTTGTACGAAATGGCGAAAGAAGGAGTCGATTTGAAATCCGTTCAGTGGGCCGCCCACTAAAGACGCGACACGAAAAGCCTAGGAGGACATCATGGCCTATAGCGATAAAGTCGTCGATCATTTCAACAATCCCCGGAACATGGGGAGCTTCAAGAAGGACGAAGAAGGCGTCGGCACCGGCATGGTCGGCGCGCCCGAATGCGGCGACGTCATGAAGCTGCAAATCAAAGTTCAGAACGATACGATCGTCGATGCCAAGTTCAAGACGTTCGGCTGCGGCTCCGCCATCGCCAGCTCCAGCCTGGCCACCGAATGGCTCAAAGGTAAGACCATTGAAGAAGCCCAGAAGATCAAGAACACCGATATCGTCCAGGAACTGAACCTGCCCCCGGTCAAGATTCACTGCTCGGTCCTGGCGGAGGATGCGATCAAGGCGGCGCTGGCCGACTATCAGAAGAAAGCCGACACGAAGTAACAGCAGAAGGGAGCGCACTATGGACGCCACGAATACGGAAACCCAGACCCCGGTCATCACGCTCACGGACGCGGCTCTGAAAGAAATCAAGCGCCTGATCAATGTTCAAGGCATCGAAGAAGGCGGCCTCCGCCTCGGCGTCAAAGGCGGCGGATGCTCCGGTCTGAGCTACACCATCAACTTCGACGAGAAGATCGGCCAGTACGACCAGGTCTACGACTTCGACGGCGTGAAGATCATCGTGGATACCAAGAGTGCGATCTACCTGCAGGGAACCCAACTCGATTACCACAAGGATCTGATGGGCGGGAATTTCAAGTTCGTGAACCCGAACGCCAATAAGACCTGCGGCTGCGGTGAATCGTTCTCGGCCTAAGCGAGCGCTCGCATGGATGGACACACGCATCAGCACACCAGCGACCGGCGCGAGCTGCAGATGGCCCGCAGTATGTGCTGGCACTGCCAATCCGAAGTCTCAGGGGAGTACTTCTGCGACCGCTGCGTGAAGGTCCAGCCCGTGTCGAAAGAACTGGATTACTTCACCTGTTTCGGGTTTCCCCGCCGCTTGTCCATCGACCAACAGCAGCTCGAATCCAAATTCTACGAATTAAGCCGCGCGTTTCACCCGGACTTTTACCAGAACAAAAGCGGGGAAGAACAAACCATCAGCCTCGGCAACTCCGCCATGCTGAACACCGCCTATCGCACGTTGCGGGATCCGATTCAGCGGGCCGAATATCTGCTCGACCTGGAAGCCGGCGCCGTGAAAGACATCCGGACGACGCCGCCGGCCGATTTGTTCGAAGAGATCCTCGAACTGCAGGACACGCTCGATGAGTTTCGCGCCAGCGAGCGGACATCGGACGACGCCGCCGCGCTTCGCACCCGGCTGCAATCCGAACGCGCCACGCTGGAGCAGCGGCAGCGGGACATGGAAACCCAGATTCAGCGGCTTTTCGGCCGGTGGGACGCGCTGCAGGACCGCGGCGAGGCCACCGAACAGGCGCGCGCCGAACGCGACCGTATCCTGAAAGAGATGCGGGACATCCTGTCCAACCGCACCTACGTCAAGAACATCGTCAACGACCTCATCGCGACTATCGCCTGATCACCACTATGGCACGCATCGTCGGCATCGATCTCGGCACCACGAACTCTCTTGTCGCCTACATGGACAAGGGCACCCCCCGTGTTATCGCAGGACGCCACGAACGGGCCATGGTCCCCTCCGTCGTCGCGCTGACCGACAACGGGCTGATCGTCGGCGATCCGGCCAAAGAACACCTGACCAGGAATCCTGAGCGCACCGTCTATTCCGTCAAGCGCTTCATGGGAAAAAGTCTGGCCGACGTCCAGGACGAACTGGCCTACTTCCCCTACACGCTGACTGAAAAAGGCGGAGTCATCCGGATCACGCTCGGCGAGAAGACCTATTCGCCGCCGCAAATCTCCGCCATGATCCTGAAAGAGCTGAAGCTACGGGCGGAAGCCTTTCTCGGGGAAAGCATCACCAAAGCCGTCATTACCGTACCCGCCTATTTCAACGACAGTCAGCGGCAGGCGACCAAAGACGCCGGCATGATCGCCGGGCTCGAAGTCCTGCGCATCATCAATGAACCGACCGCCGCCTCGCTGGCCTACGGGCTGCAGGAAAAAACCCAGGGCACGATCGCGGTCTACGACCTGGGCGGGGGCACGTTCGATATCTCGATTCTCAAGCTCAAGAACGGCATCTTCGAAGTCCTTGCCACCAACGGCGACACCCATTTGGGCGGCGACGACTTCGACCATGTCATTGCCGACCTGTTGCTCGGCGATATCCGCGCGCAGTACGGCCTTGATCTCAGCGCTTACCCCGACCACATGCAAGGGCTCCGGCTCGAAGCCGAGCGGGCGAAGATACGCCTGTCCGAAGCACTCACGACCACAGCCACGCTCGAACTGCCGGACGGCAGGGGCCGGTTCACGCGCGACCTGACCCGCGAGAATCTGGAGTCGCTCTGCAATCCCCTGGTCGAACGAACGCTCGGCCCCTGCCGGCTCGCGCTCAAGGATGCGGGACTCTCGCCCGCCGAGATCGACGAAGTTGTGCTGGTCGGCGGATCAACCAGAATGCCGCTGGTCCGCCAGCGAGTCCACGCCCTGTTCGGCAAGCAACCCCATTGCGAACTCAACCCGGACGAAGTCGTGGCGCTCGGCGCCGCGGTGCAGGCCGACATCCTGAGCGGCGGCACAACCGACATGCTCCTCCTCGACGTCACCCCCCTCTCGCTGGGCATCGAAACGATGGGCGGGGTCATGAGCAGCCTCATTCGCCGCAACACCACGATTCCCGCCAGCGCCAAAGAAATGTTCACCACCTATGTGGACGGCCAGACCGGTGTGGATATCCATATTCTTCAAGGCGAACGGGAACTGGCGAAAGACAACCGCAGCCTGGCCCGTTTCCGGCTGAAGGTCCCGCCGTTACCCGCGGGAGTGCCGCGCATTGAAGTGACCTTTCTGATCGATGCCAACGGCATTCTGAACGTCATGG
The DNA here is from genome assembly GCA_964412445.1 of uncultured Nitrospira sp. Lineage (GTDB taxonomy): Bacteria > Nitrospirota > Nitrospiria > Nitrospirales > Nitrospiraceae > Nitrospira_D. The sequence continues at coordinate 100,712 of CAYPOR010000003.1, read as the reverse complement.
CCAAAGACATGCGGACCGGCGAAACCCAGTCGATCGAGGTCAAGCCATCCTATGGATTGTCCGATCAAGAAGTCGAACGGATGATCGAAGACTCGTTTAAGTTTGCGGCAGATGATGTGAGCGCGAGAAAACTGATCGAGGCCCGGCTCGACGCCGGAGCGCTGATTACCACAACCGAAAAATCTTTGGCCGACGGCGGACATCTGGTCAGCGCAGACGACATCGCGGCCATCCGCGGAGCCCTCTCAGCGTTGTCCGCCGCCAAGGACGGGAACGACCCCCGCAGCATCCGGGGACGGATGGCCGATCTCGAACAGGCCGCAAAAAGCCTGACCGTGGCCATGCTGGACGATTCTCTCAAGCGAGGGCTTCAAGGGAAAAAGGTCTCCGAGGTTACGTAATTCCTGGAAACGAGGACGCACGATGGATTTGAAGTGGCAGGACACAGAAGATATTGCGATTCGTCTGGTCGAAGAACATCCGGAGGCGGATCCGCTGACCGTTCGGTTTACGGATATGCACGCCTGGATCGTGGCCCTGCCGGACTTTAAGGACGACCCCAAGAAGTCGAACGAGAAAATTCTCGAAGCGATTCAAATGGCCTGGCACGAGGAATACCAGGACTCGAAGGCCTAGCAACTCACGGCGACGCGACACCCTCCCCGACAGGCCCTCCCTCGGGAATCTGATCCAACTTATAAAAATCGGTCGGACCGAGACGGCGCGCGGCCGGTTGCGTCGGTTCGCTTCCTTTGGCGAACAGCTCGACCGAGCCTTTTTCCGTATCCCCTTCCTGCTCGGACTCCAGCAGCCCGGTTGCGGGATCGACCTTTACATACGTGATGCCTTCCGGAATTTCGAATGGCATGACCGGCAGCTGCAGCAACGCGTCCTTCATGAACTGAATCCAGATCGGCAGGGCCGAACGGGCGCCGGTCTCGCTCTCTCCCAAGGGACGGCGATCGTCAAATCCGACATACACGCCCGTCACCAGGTTCGGAGTCCCGCCGATAAACCAGGCGTTGATATACTCGTTCGTCGTGCCGGTCTTCCCGGCGACCGGCCGGTCGATCACCTTCGCCGCCTGCCCCGTCCCTTTCTGAATCACATCTTCCATCATGTTGGTAATCAGATAGGCCGTCTCCTTCGAGATGATTTCGTGCGGCTGATCCTCCATCACCTCGAGCACCTTACCGGAACTATCCTTGGCCAGCTTGATCGCAAAGGATTCCGCTCTCGTCCCTTTATTCAGAAAGACACCATAGACCGAGGTTAATTCCAGCAAGCCGATCGAAGACGATCCCAATCCTAGCGACAAATCCGCGGGAAGCGGGCTCGTAACCCCCACGGTGCGCGCGAACTCAATGACGTTCTTGATGCCCACCTTATCGAGCAACCGCACGGTGGCTAAATTGTGCGAGTGCGCGAGCGCATCACGCAATGTCACCATGCCGTGGAATTTCCGCCCGTAGTTCTCCGGCTTCCAGATCTTGTCGTCGGCCTCCTGCTCATAGACCACCGGCGCATCGAGGATTTGCGTCGCGGGACTCATCCCCTGCGCCATCGCCGTCGCATAGATGACGGGCTTGAACGCCGAACCAGGCTGGCGACGGGCCTGCACCGCCCGGTTATACTCGCTGCGGGCGAAATCGTAGCCGCCGACCATCGCACGAATCGCCCCCGTCCGGGGATCGACCGCCACCAACCCGCCTTCGACGATCGGCGTCTGCTCCAGCGCCAGTTGTATTCCGTCCTTCGCAAGTTTCTTGATGCTGACCTCGATCACGTCGCCCGGCTTCAGGGTTTTCTTGACGTCGGGCGTCATCGCCGCATCCTGGGTCGGATCCGGCCCCTTGAGCACACGCTTGGCCCAGGCCATGTCGTCAAACAAGAGCTTCGCCGTCTGATCCCCGAGTTGAACCACATAGTGATCCTTCGCCGGCTTCAGCACGATGCCCTCAAGAAAATCTCCCACCTTGAGCGGCTGATCGGACAGCGGGGCCCCGGGGATTTGCACGGTCCCAAGATCGACCGTTTTCTTCGGCCCGCGCCACCCCTGCCGCTTGTCGAGCTCCCGAACCCCGGTTAGAAACGCTTTCTCCGCCGCTCGCTGCATTTCGAGATTCAGCGTGGTAAAGATCTGCAATCCGCCCTTGTACACCATCGATTCGCCGTACTTCGCAACCAGCTGCTGGCGCACATGCTCGACGAAATAGGGCGCCACATGCTCACTGCCGGGCCGGCGGAACTTCAACTCTTCGGCGATCGCGGCATCGCGTTCGGCGACGGAAATGAACCCGGCTTCCTCCATACGCGACAACACATGCTCCTGGCGCTTCTTCGCACGCTCGTAGTTCGTAAACGGGGAAAACCGGCTCGGTGATTTCGGCAGCCCGCCGAGAAACGCGGACTCGGCCAGCGTGAGCTTTCCGATCTCTTTGCCGAAATAGGACTGCGCCGCCGACGCCACCCCATAGGAGCCCTGTCCGAAGTAGATCTGATTCAAATAGGTCTCGAGAATCTGTTCCTTCGTCGACACCGCTTCCATCTTGTAGGCCAGAATCAACTCGCGCAGCTTCCGGTCATAGGAGCGCTCGGCGGACAGGAAGAGCGACCGCGCCAGTTGCTGCGTGATCGTGCTGGCGCCTTCCACTTTCTTCCCGCCGTGACGGATATTGGTCCAGGCCGCGCGCAGAATCCCGATATAGTCCAGCCCCGGATGCTCGAAGAACCGGACGTCCTCCGTCGCAATCACGGCCTGCGTCAACGTCTTGGGAATGTTCTCCAGAGGAGTCAGCGTCCGGCGTTCGATAAAAAACTGCCCGATCGGCTGCCGGTCGTCGGCATAGACGGTCGTGACCAAACTCGGTTGATAGCCCTGCAGCAGATCCAAAGGCGGAAGATCCTGGGCCAGATGCCAGATGACGCCGGCAACCGCGGTCACGCCCACGATCCCGAGCGCGCCCAGCGTCAGCAGCGTGATCTGCCACCAGCGCCACCGCCGGCGCGGCTGTTCCTGAATCTCTACAAAGCGATCATCGCCGGGCATCCGAATACGACTCCTGATGTGGATGAGGGTCTGCGAGGATGGTGAAATTACCTTACAATGCGTCCCCCGAAAACTCAAGCAGACCGGCCAATCGAACCCTGTCTTCGCCGGTAAGCCGGCAGATTACAACGGAGAGAAATTTCCTTCTGCAGCGCGGCATCGCATCCGCATCCATGACCGAACGCTCCATGAAGATGACGCAGGCCGACCCCGCCGCTGATGCGGCTCGGACCTCTCTCGGAACGATGCACGGAACCGCCGGGCTGCGGAGCGCGGTTCATCCCCCGGTTGTCACGTCCGATCAAACAGATTCGACGGCCCGGCCCGTGCGGTCCCCCGCATCGCCGCTGCTCGAGCGATCCGGAGGAGACGATCGGAGCCTGAGGCCTTTGACCTGACAATCCCTCCTCTGAGAGAGTTTCGAGCGCGGCAGTATCCGGGCTTGTGTACGACAAACAACTTCGGCTATACTGCGCGATTGCGCCTCACTGTCGAGGCGTCTTTTTTTTGACCGCGAGAGCAAACCACCATGACACAGTCACGCGCCCCCCACGACCGCCGGAACGATATCCGGAACATTGCCATCATCGCCCACGTCGACCACGGCAAAACCACGCTGGTCGATGCCGTGCTGCGACAGACCCACGTCCATCGAAAGATCGACGACATGGGCGAGCGCATCATGGACTCGATGGACCAGGAACGGGAGCGCGGCATTACGATCCGGGCCAAAAACGCCAGCGTCACCTATAAAGGCGTGAAGATCAATATCGTCGATACGCCGGGCCACGCCGATTTCGGCGGCGAAGTCGAGCGCACCCTCCGGATGGTGGACGGCGTGTTGATCCTCGTCGATGCCAAAGAAGGTCCCATGCCGCAGACGACCTTCGTGCTGCGCAAAGCCCTCGCCCTCGGCCATAAAGCCATCGTCGTCATCAATAAGATCGACCGGCCCGACGCCGTGATCGACGACGTCGTCAATCGCACCTTCGATCTCTTCGTCCATCTGGGCGCCACCGACGAACAACTCGACTTTCCGATCGTCTACGCCGCCGCCATCAAGGGCCAGGCCACATTGGACGTGAATAAACCCGGCACGGACATCACGCCGTTGCTCGACACGGTCCTGGAGAAAATTCCCGCTCCGGCCATCAATGCCGCCGCCCCGCTCCAGATCCTGGTGCTGGCCCTCGTGCAGGATCCCTACAAAGGCAAGATGGGTATCGGAAAGATTCAATCCGGGTCGATCGCCCGCCGGCAGAACGTGACCTTGATGGGGAAAGACGGCGTGCAGATCCCCGGTAAAGTCTCCGACCTGGCCGTCTACTCAGGCCTTGAGCGAGTGGATGCCGACCAGGCCAGCGCCGGTGAAATCGTCGCGGTAGCCGGACTCGATGAAGTCAGTATCGGCGATACCATCGCGGATGCGGACAATCCGGTGGCCCTGCCGCGCGTGACCGTCGATGAACCCACGGTCCAAATGAGCTTCTCCGTCAACAACAGCCCGTTTGCCGGACGCGAAGGGAAATTTCTGACCTCGCGGCATCTGCGGGACCGCCTTTTCAAAGAACTTGAAACCAACGTATCCCTGCGGGTCAATGAAACCGACAGCGCCGACCGGTTCCTGGTCGCCGGCCGCGGCGAACTCCATCTCGGCGTCCTGATCGAACAGATGCGGCGGGAAGGCTATGAACTCCAGGTTTCGCAACCGGAAGTCATCATTCATCGCAATGAAGCCGGCAAGGCGACGGAACCGTACGAAGAACTCACGATCCAGGTGCCTGAAACCTACCAGGGGACGGTCATCGAGGAGATGGGCAAGCGCCGCGGCGAATTGCGCCATATGCGCCTGATCCATTCCGACGTCGGCACCAGCGAAATGCACCTCGAATACCACATTCCGACCCGCGGCATCATGGGCCTCAAGAACCTCTTGCTGGCCAAAACCCGCGGCACGATCATCATGCACCACGTGTTTGCCGCCTACGAGCCCGCCGAAGAGCGCGACCTGCTCGTCGCGCCGCACGGCTCGCTCGTCGCGCACGAAGACGGCACCAGCACCGGCTACGCCATCTTCATGACGCAGGAGCGCGGCGTCATGTTCATCGGCCCCGGCGTGGAAGTCTACCGCGGCATGGTGGTGGGCGAAAACAGCCGGGACGAAGACCTGGACGTGAACGTGTGCAAAGAAAAGCATCTGTCCAACATGCGGGCCTCCGGCACCGACGAAGCGCTCGTGCTCACTCCGCCGAAGGAAATGAGCCTGGAATTCGCGCTGGAATATATCGGGCCGGACGAACTCGTGGAAATCACGCCGCAGAACCTGCGCCTGCGCAAGCGGCTCCTCAATGCCGATGAACGCCGCCGTGCCAAAAAAGCCGGTAAATAGCGAGTCCTGACTATGCGTATTAAGAAAAAAATCCCGAAACCGTCCGCGAAACGCCCGCCGCTCTACTTCATCGGTTATCGCGGGACGGCACCGGGGCTGGATGAGATCGCGACCTGGTACGACCGCGAATACGGCGGTCCTCTCGTCATTCGCCCGGAGGCCGGCGCGCCGGAATCCTGGCAGGCCGGCCATGGACCCTGGTCCGCCCACGTCGTGATGCCGCTGCCGACGACCCATACCGCCGATATCATGAAGAACCTGGCCTGGGAACACGATCAGATGGGAGCCATCGCGCCCACCATCATGCCCAACCGGGATATGCCTGATATGGTCTTATTTGCCGCCCGTCTGGCGCGCGGCCTCACGCTGCTGACCCAGGGCACGGCCTATGACGTCACGACGCAAGCCTATGTGAATCCCTCGGACTGGCAGAACCGCACGATGACCAGCTTCCTGGCCGATGACCATCTCAGCATCGTCCACGATGACCAGGCCAAACCGGACCAGGTCTGGTGTCATACGATGGGCCTGTCCAAGTTCGGCCTCGATGAAATCGAGACCTTCTACGGCAAAGGGCTCCCGGAAAGCGCCGCGAAGGACCTGCTCACCGAGTCCGCCACGGAGTTGCTCCGCATCGGGCAATCCCCCAAAGTCGGCACGGCATTCCGCCTTCCAGTGCTCGGCCGGACGATCCGGATCGTCAATTACCGCACCGTCGCCCCGACCGGTCGCATGATCGGATTCCGCGAGCTCCAGGGATAAACAAAGCTCTTTCAATTCAGCCGGTTGCAGCCCATCAGCCTACGCCCGTAGGCCTTCAGGCCCGTTGACAACCTTTCAAACCACAAGGTACAAAGTTCAAGGTTCCACAGGGGTTCTCTCAATCTGAGACCTCACATACACCCACATATCGCAAGAGACTCAAAGGAGGCATAGCATGAGTGATGTAGCCGCAGAGATTAAGGTCGGCGATACCGCCCCGGACTTCAACCTGAAGGATCAAGACCAGAAGGATGTGAAGCTGAGCGACTATCGCGGCAAGAAAAACGTCGTGCTCGCCTTCTACCCGCTCGATTGGAGCCCGGTCTGCCAGGGGGAAAACAAGTGCCTGACCGACGACTTCCCCAAGTTCCAGAACGCCAATGCCGAACTCTTCGGTATCAGCTGCGACAGCTTCTTCTCGCACAAGGCCTGGGCGGATTCCATGGACCTCAAGCACCGCCTGCTGTCCGACGTGCACCGGACTACGTGCAAGGCCTACGGCCTCTATTTCGAGCCGCTGAACTGCTCCAAGCGCGCCACCGTCATTGTCGACAAGAACGGCAAGGTGGCCTATGCAAAGGTGCAGGAAATCAAGGTCGCCCGTGAGGACAAGGACATCCTCGAAGCATTGGCGAAACTCGGCTAGTTGGTAAAACCGGACGGGGGAGGCGTTCGAGAGAACCCTCCCCTTTTCTATCGGGAGGCAGATCATGGCGGGAGCCGTCGAAGACGTTCGAGATGAGAACTACAAAGAGTTCACCGACAGTCCCGGTGCCGTCGTCGCCTACGGCCTGGCCACCTGCGAACCTTGCAAGACCTATGACCCCATTCTCGAAGAAACCGCCGCGAAGTTTCCTGACATCAAAATCGGCAAAGCCAAGATGCATGTGCCTGGACGCTGCCGGGAAATCAAGAAAACCCACACCTTTGAGACCTATCCCACGACGCACTTCTTCGCGAATGGGAAGCTCCTGCTGACCCGCGAAGGCGTGGTCGAGCCGGCTGAGCTCGCCGCGCTCATTTCAGATCACCTTATCAAGTAATTCTCACAGCCCGCATCGCCCTCCTGCGCGACAAGCCGGAACCGACGAACTTCTTGACTCGTCAGGAGTCTGGTGTACTGTCGAGTCAGTCATGGAGCAGGCGCCGCTTGCTGCCTCGACACCTGTCGCTGGAACGAACCAATGGCCTCTCCCTCTCACGCCTCCGAGTTTCCACAGTACGATGCGCAGGCGCTGCTCAATTCGCAGCCGGCGATTGTCACCGTCATCGATCCGGCCACCCATCAGATTCAGCTTCAGAACGAGACCGGTGTGAAGAAGTTCGGCAACCTCTCCGGCCTGGCCTGCTACGACAAGATCGCGGGATGCCGGACCCCCTGCGGATTTTGCCGGATGCCCGAAGCGCTGGCGAGCAATTCCGTCGTGTCCAGCGAAGTCTCCCTCCCAGGGAACCAATTTCTCCTCGTCCACTGGGCCAAAGCGTTGACCGCCGACGGCCGCACCCACGTCATCGAGACCATCACCGATATTACCGAGTACAAACGCACCGCCCAGGCCCTCCAGCAGTCGCAAAAAATGGAAGCCGTCGGCCGGCTCGCCGGCGGCATCGCCCACGACTTCAATAACCTGATGATGGTGGTCATCGGCCATGCGCACCGGCTGCTGCAACAATTGGCCGCCCATCCGGCCAAACGGGAAATCGATCTGATCAGCCAGGCCGGCCTGCGCGCCGCCGCCCTGACCAAAAAGCTTCTGACCTTCAGCCGCCGTCAGGTCTTTGAACCCAAGGAACTGGACATCAATGCCTCCGTCAGAGACATGGAAGACCTGCTGCAACGGATGATCGGGGAACATGTCCAGATGGTCGTCGTGCTGCATCCGGACGCCGGGCACGCCATGATGGATCCGGTCCAGCTTGAACAGATCCTCATGAACCTGGCCGTGAACGCCCGCGATGCCATGCCGGACGGCGGGCTGCTCAATATCGAAACCGACGCCGTGGAGCTTGACGACGCGTTCGTGCGCCTGCACCCGGGCTCCCGAACCGGCTCCTTCGTCAAGATTATGGTCCAGGACGCCGGATGCGGAATGGATCAGGAGACCCTGTCACATATTTTTGAACCCTTCTTCACGACCAAAGGGCCGGACAAGGGAACCGGGCTCGGATTGGCGACGGTCTACGGCATCCTCAAACAGAGCCAGGGCTACATCGACGTCGTCAGCCGGCCGGGGCAGGGCACCCGATTTACCGTCTATCTGCCTCGCGTCGGACAGCCCGGCGCTGCGGTTCCGGTCATCCAGACTGCCATGGCTCCGGTGACGGCACGGGAAACCATTCTGCTCGTCGAGGACGACGATAGCACTCGAACCCTCATGGCCGCCATCCTCCAGGACCAGGGATACCACGTCCTTGTCGCCGGCGACGGCATTCAAGCCCTGCAGCAACTCCAACTGCACAAAGGCCCCTGTCATCTATTGGTAACAGACGTGATCATGCCACGCATGAAGAGTACGGTACTGGTAGAAAGCGTGAAGGTGATGCAGCCGGAGGCGCGAATCCTCTATATGTCAGGCTACGCAGGTGAGTCACTGGAAGCCAGCGGGATTCATGAGGACACCCCCTTTCTCCAGAAGCCCTTCCTCCCAAACACACTCATCGAGAAAGTTCGCGAGCTGCTGAACGCGGCCTAAACCCGACAGCCCCGATCCTGCCTGTTGCCGAACAGCGCCGATCCAAGCCCCCCCGCGAACACAGGTCGAACACCGCAGCGCGAGCGCACCGACGGCCGTCGGAGGCGAGGCTACCGGAGGGAATCGACGGGATGATCCGGCGCGGGATGCAGCGGAGTGTCGGATGTAGGATAACTGGCTGGATTGAATCCTGAAAAGGAGAGTGTCCTCGCTACTCGCCCACAGTGGTCGGCCGGCGGCAGAGTTGCGACAAGTCATGGGCTACCGCGTCGATGGCATCGGCTGACAGAATACGTGGCTCACGGTCGAGCCAGCCGCCAAGCATCTTCGGATTGAGCACCCACACATCCTCCCTTTTCAGGGATCCAGGCTGCTCAACATACCAACCAGGAAATACTACAACCGGTCGAACGGCGAAGCGCCTGGATCGGTCATAGTTCAGCAGATTCACTATCCAAGTAGCCTGTGACCGTGCCTGTACGAGAGGTTCCTCCGTGGGCTTCCTATCCTCAATCCGAATTGCGTTGCCGTCATAGAAGACCTTGCCGCTGCCACGCATCAGTTTGCTTCGCGTTTTCGTTTCAATCACAAAAATTCCCGCAGGTCCGACAAGAACATGGTCGACATTGAAATCCTCGCCAGGAATGTCATGAAAAACTCGATACCCCTTCTCCCTCAACTCCTCCAACATCTGCCCCACTACCCGTTCGCCGTCTCGACCTAATTGAAGATTCCTGATCATCGGCACGAGGGGAGCACCCTTCCACAAGGCATAAAGAATGGCAATGAGCATCAGAGCCAAGGCAATGTAGGGGCTCGGCGGAGCCGCCATCCACCATCGCAACCATTCAAATAGTGCGAAGAGGACGAGACCTAGCGGTATCACCAAGAGTTCGCCAAACTTATCCTGGAGATCGCCTATGCGCTCGTCTGATGATTGTCCGGGCAGCCGGAGCGGCGGAGTCTTGATCGGAGAGCGACGGAGTTGCCGACTGCTATTCCAAGCTGACGCTGACATAAGATGGCTCCTTCTTGTCGGATACCTAACGAGGGCTCATTCTATAACAGCCGGATTCCTCGGCGTAGAAAAGACACGATTCCTGCGAGGAGAGGCAACAGCGGGACAGACCGGAAAGAAACCGCTTGACGCAAGCCGTCCGCAACCAATCGGGCCGCTGTTTTCAGATCATTGATGGACGGAGAGAAGAACAGCTTCGGCAGGGGCCTCAAGAAGGCGGGAAACTCTCTGTCTCAGTCCTGAACCTAAGACTCACACAACGGCGGAGGTTGACTGAGATAGCTCCGTTATCAGACTGCCAGGGTCAATGCTTCGTGGAGGACGACTTTGAAGAGATGGTGCACTTGGACCTTCAAGAAAAGACTCCCGGTACATTTCTCTTTTAGATCGCGGGGAAGCCTCATACAGCGATGACTTCCTCACGAACATGATGAAGACGGACAACTTTCGGCGCCTGCCCCTCCTCAAAGTGACAGCGAACCGCTTCACGGACTTTTCCCGGCAACTCAGCCAGGGTGTCCGCTTCTGTGAAGATCGACTGTCCGAGCGCACGCGCAATGTACCCGCCCTCAGGAGCCTCTTCCACAACAAAAATCAATTCACTCATGGCCATCTCTCATCAAGGACTGTGATGCACCCATGGTAGTCCCGCACACACTCAATATCCAGCCTGCAACGGCTTAGCGCAGAAGCGCGAAGAGTGTTGTATTCCGCCTGGCTCAGCCCTTCTTGGAATTTTCTCGCGAAGGCCGGCGCGGGATGCAGCGGATGGTCCGGCGCAGACCGGCCGGCCGGGTTGAGTTTAGGACCGGGGAATGAGCCAGCTCCACTTTCGCGGACACTTCACACAGGGCTGGTCAGGGCAAGGGATGATGGGTGGAAGACGGTCGGGAGCTAAGGAGAAATATCATGTCGCTGCCGTCTGCCGCCTTGTGGGTCACGCAGTGGAAACCCACGCGCTCCTCTTGTCGCCGCGACCGACGGCGAAGGAAGAAAAGGCCGATCAGTGCGGCTACTCCGAAGAAAACCCCGACCACATATTCCATCGTGTGCCCCCTTCAAGAGATGACTGGCGGCGAACAGAAGCTACCGGTTACGTAGCCTGGCCCCTGTTCTTGTCCTTCAATGTCCGAGAACTAGGGCCGCGCCTGGACCTGAGGCTGATACAGATACTTCTGGAATCCCGCAAAGACTCTTCCAATTTCCTCCGGCTTGCCCAGATCGGCCACGGCGTCGGCAATGGCGTTGTGGTACTTGAGCTTGAGCAAGGGCGAGAGCTTGTCCTGCGCCAGCTCTTCCACTCCGACTTTCACATATTGCGCGAGCACAAAATCAAGAAAGGTCTGCTGCTTGCTATTGAAGTGACTCACGATGTCCGCCTTCGCCCGCTCGGCTCGCTCCTGCCTGGTCAGAGTCGGGAGCGCATACGCCACATGAGCCAGCACATCGAACAGATCGCTGTTCTCGGCATCGATGATCCGTTGCATCTCCGCCATCTGCTCATGGCCGAAGCCTTTCTCGGCGAGGCCTTGTAGGAGTTTAGCTCGCGTGTCAGGCAGGCTCCAGAGCGCGCGGAGTTCGGCTTCATTCTTAAAAAACTCGGGCAACTTCCCGAACAGCATTTCCAGGAATTGCTGCGCCGACATCGGTGTGCCGTCGGGATGCCAGAACGTCGTGACCATCATGTGCTGGATCGTGCGGGCTTTGCCGTCAGCGAGTTTCACCTTGATTCGCTTCTTCCTCACATACTCATCAGTTTCTTCATTCACCCCATCAACAGGTGGAGGCAACAGAGGAGTCGTCTTGCCTTCCGCTTTCGTTTCCGGTTCGATCGGCTCCCCGTCCCATTCCGGATCGCTGAAGTGGTGGTGGGCCTTCACAAAGTCGTAAATGGTGAAGTAGTCCTTCCCGTCGTAGAGCCGCGTCCCTCGCCCGATGATCTGCTTGAACTCGATCATGGAATTGATCGGGCGCATGAGGACGATGTTGCGGATATTGCGAGCGTCTACCCCGGTTGAAAGTTTTTGCGAGGTCGTCAGGATCGTCGGAATCGTCTTTTCGTTGTCCTGGAAATCGCGGAGATGCTGCTCGCCGAGTTCGCCGTCGTTCGCCGTCACCCGCTGGCAATAGTTGGGGTCCGTACTCGTCTTCATCTGATTGATGAGGTCGCGCACGGCCAACGCGTGATCCTGTGTGGCGCAGAAGACCAGCGTCTTCTCCTGTTGGTTGATCTGGCCCATGAAGATCTCGACACGCTTCTTCTCGCGCTCCTTGATCTCGATGATCTTATTGAAGTCGCTTTCGGTATAACGCTTCTTCGCCTCGATCTCGCCCTCGATAAGCTGATCATCCGGCGTATAGACATACTCATCGAGCGTCGTGGAGATCTGCTTCACCTTGAACGGCGTCAGGAAGCCGTCGTTGATACCGTCTTTGAGCGAATAGATATAGACCGGCTCGCCGAAATAGCGATAGGTGTCCACGTTGTCTTTGCGCTTGGGCGTGGCGGTCAGACCAAGCTGTACGGCGGGGGCGAAGTAGTCCAGGATGCCGCGCCAGTTGCTCTCGTCATTCGCCCCGCCCCGGTGGCACTCGTCGATGACGATGAAGTCGAAGAAGTCCGGCGGATATTCGCCAAAGTAGGACGTGTCCCCTGGCCCGCTCATGAAGGTCTGAAAGATGGTGAAGAACAGGCTGCCGTTCATCGGGACTTTGCCTTTCTTGCGAATGTCATCCGGCTCAATCCGCACCAGGGCATCTTCGGGAAAGGCGGAGAAGGCGTTGTAGGCCTGATTCGCCAGAATGTTCCGATCGGCCAGAAACAAAATGCGTGGCCGACGGGACGGCTCGCGGCTCAGGTTCCAGCGGCTGTGAAAGAGCTTCCAGGCGATTTGAAAGGCGATGAAGGTCTTGCCGGTCCCGGTGGCAAGCGTGAGCAGAATGCGCGGCTCGCCCTCCGCCATGGCCTGCAACACGCGCTCAACGGCAATGTCCTGATAATAACGGCTGGGATGCGAACCGCCTTTGTCTTCGAATGGAACCGCAGAGAAGCGGTCGCGCCAGGCGTTCTGCTTGGCGAAGGTCAGCTTCCAGAGTTCATCCGGGCTAGGATAATTCGGCCACTCGCCTTCCTTGCCCGTCTCCATGTCGATGCCGTAGATGCCCTGGCCGTTGGTCGAGTAGGTGAAGCGAACGGCGAGTTTCCCCGCATAGTCCTTCGCCTGCCCCACCCCTTCAGTGAGTTCCTCGTCCCAGGCTTTCGCTTCGACGACGGCGAGTTTGTGGTTGCGATAGACGAGGACGTAATCGGCCACTGATGGCTTGCTGCGCCGCCCAAGGCCTTCGATGCGGCCGAGCGTGATGGGGTATTCGCGCAGGATGCGACTACCCTCGACCACACCCCAGCCCGCCGCTTTGAGGGCGGGATCGATGTGCTCCGCTCTGGTTTCGGCTTCGTTCATGACAGCAAGGCCCCTCTGCGTGACCGGATTGACGTGATTGACCTCATTGTCATCGCAGTCAACATGGTCAATGCGGTCCCTCTTGTCCCGTCGGCCTCGTTCCTTTGCAGTCAGGGAAGGCGGAGCAACCCCAGAACGGCCCGGTCGCGGAATTGCGCCGGCGCATGGCCTTGCCGCACAGCGGGCACTCCGGTGACGCGAGCTTGGTCTTTTCACGCGCTTCGATGCGTTTGGCGGTCAGCCGCTCGCTGAACCCGCCGGTTTCCTCAAAGGTCTTGCCCTGTGCTTCAATCTGGCGCTTGAGCATCGTCAGCGCGCGCCCGATGATAATGAGCATGGCGTTGGCTACGACCACCACGTCGTCGGCATCCAGCCACGCAGCGTACTTCTTCCGCTGTTCCAGGGCGTGCTTCGCCGACTCGTAGACCATGTCATCCTCAAATGGGGCCGGATCCAGCGAGACGGCATTCACGGCTTGGGCCTCCAGCGAGTGCACCGACCAGGGGAGCCGCCCCCGGTCGAGAATCACGATCTCATAATCGCCGCGCAGTTCGCTCAAACTGGCCCGCGCCACATCCGTGAGTTTCATCTCAGTATCCTTGGACGTGGCGGAACGCTCCGACCCCTCGATGATGTTCTGTCGTCCGCTGCGCGCAGCCTGCGTCATCTGATCGTACTGCCGCCCTTTTGGATCATAAAACTTGCCGCCAGCTTCCCGTGCATCGTGCGTGAGAAACCGCCGGCAAAACCGCAGCGTCTCGATCTGGATGATCGTCGCCAGCGTGAAGGAGTGCAGCTTCCTGAATCCGCCGTGCTTGTCGAACAGCTCAACCATGCCGTCCGGCTTCCTCTCCCACCGCCGAGCCACCATCCCTCGGATCGAACTATTAAGTGGCGCTTAACAGTTGAGGCTTCCGGAACTTCCGGGCAACTGAAACATAATGATGCAGCGTCGTCTGACATCATGGCTTCCTACAGGGCTCCACTGAATGCCTGGTGCAGCAGCGACTTCTTCAGCTCATCCAGCGCGGCGAGCTTTTGCTGATAGATGGATTCGAGACGTTGGGTTTCTTCCGACATTGCCAACAACTTTTCGACGATAATGTGCTGATGCTCCAATGGCGGAATCGGCAGCACTGCTTTCTTGACGAGATCGCCGCTGATGTTTTTGACAACTGAACCGCTGGCCAGCGAAGCGAATTGCAACTGCACGACAGGCGAAGAAAGCAGGTAGTAAAAATAATCGGAATCTATCGCCATATTCAGTCTCAAGACGAACCAACCGTCATGGATGTAGCCGCTCGTCTTCATGATGTATGGCCGACCATATGACATGGAGTTTGTGAGGATGAAATCGCCCTCTTTGACGAACCGTGACTGTTTAGCACCTTCCGGCGTTATCTTCTGAGCCGTGGAAAAAACGTACTTTCCACCTTCTTCAGTGTCACCAATTTTTATCCAATTCACTCCATCGGGATCAGTGGTGAAATAGCTTTTGATTGGTCGGGGTGAACTGCCTCGTTCGACGATGCACACTTGATCGAGCGTGCGATCTACCCACCCCTTCCCGCGCTGAGCGAACACGGATTGCAGGTGGCTTTCGAAGAGGGCGCGGGCGTTGTGGAGATTCTTTTCAGCGGTGGCGGTGGCGGTGGCGACGCCCTCAAACGCTTCGTCGAGGATGTCGACGATGCGATGCTGTTCG
The DNA here is from genome assembly GCA_964412445.1 of uncultured Nitrospira sp. GTDB lineage: Bacteria > Nitrospirota > Nitrospiria > Nitrospirales > Nitrospiraceae > Nitrospira_D. The sequence goes on along the minus strand of CAYPOR010000003.1, from coordinate 85,635 downwards.
GGCAGCGGAGGAATATTGACAGTCTTTGAATAAACTTCATTCCGATTGATACCTGGCTTCACGCCCTTAGCGAGGGCTGGAAGATCGAGTGTGACCAGAAGATAGTAGAGAAATTGCAGGTCGTGCTGTTGTTCATCGAATGTCACAAAATAAGTGACATCAAGTGGCCAAAACTTCTCTTCAGTGAGATTCACTTCACCTGCTGATCCTTTTCGCCCAACGATGATGCTTGGTTTATCGAAGTACACCTTGTCTGTCCGGTCTTTTTCACCGTTCGCACCATAAACTGGATATAGGCCATCAGGTTTTCTCTCAGCGTCATCAAGCGGTTTACCGTATTCGAGACTGAGAACTTCTCCGACGCGCTTCTCTTTCCAAAGCGATCTCATAGCAACGTCCTGATATTCCCCAGCACCTCTGCACTCTCGGCATCCAGCGAGGCAATTTCGCTCATAATCTCTTGCGGGCTACGGTGCGCGACGACCTCGCCGCCGTTCGGGTTCTTCACGGAAAGATCAAAGGTCGTCTGGTCGATGCTCTTGGCATCCACGGTCCAACTCTTGGGCGAGTCGGCACAGGTCTTTTGCAGCTTGATGAAGTCCTTCAAGTCGTCGTCATTCAGCGGATTGGTCTTGCCGAGGCTGCGGCCTGGGTCGAGCTGATAGAACCAGACCTTTCGCGTCGGCGCACCCTTCTCAAAAAACAGCACCACGGTCTTCACACCCGCACCCTGGAACGTGCCGCCGGGGCAATCCAAAACCGTGTGCAGGTTGCAGCTTTCCAGCAGATGCTTGCGCAAACTTACGGACGCATTGTCGGTGTTGGAGAGAAACGTATTCTTGATCACGACGCCGCCGCGCCCGCCTGCCTTGAGGCTCTTGATGAAGTGCTGCAAAAAGAGAAAGGCCGTCTCGCCGGTGCGGATATGGAAGTTCTGCTGCACTTCCTTCCGCTCCTTGCCGCCGAAAGGCGGATTGGCCAGGACGACGTCGTACCGGTCCTTCTCCTGAATGTCGGCCAGGTTTTCCGTGAGCGTGTTGGTGTGGATGATGTTCGGCGCCTCGATGCCGTGCAGGATCATGTTCATAATCGCGATGACATAGGCGAGGGACTTCTTTTCCTTGCCGTAGAAGGTCTTGTCCTGAAGGGTCTTCAGATCTTTGGTGGTGAGGGTGCCCTTGGCTTTCAGATAGTCGAACGCTTCGCACAAGAATCCTGCTGACCCGCAGGCGCCGTCGTAGATCTTGTCGCCGATCTTCGGCTTGACCACCTGCACCATGGCGCGGATGAGAGGGCGCGGCGTGTAGTACTCGCCGCCGTTGCGCCCGGCGTTGCCCATATTCTTGATCTTGGCTTCGTAGAGGTGCGAGAGTTCGTGCTTCTCTTTCTGTGAGCGGAAGCGCAGTTCGTCGATGTGGTCGATGATCTCGCGCAGGTTGTAGCCGCTCTGAATCCTGTTCTTGATCTCGCCGAAGATTTCCCCGATCTTGTACTCGATGGTGTTCGGCCCGCTGGCCTTCTGCTTGAAACTGTGCAGGTAGGGAAAGAGCTTCAGGTTGACGAAGTCGCGCAGATCGTCGCCGGTCAGGGCCTTATTGTGATCGAGTGTGCCGTCTTTTGCCTTGGGCGCAGCCCAGTTTTCCCACCGATAGTCTTTGTCGAGTATGAAGCTGTAGCGCTTTCCCTCCAGCTTCGCCTCGTCGGCCTTATCCTGCTCCAATCCATCGAGATACTTGAGAAACAACAGCCACGACGTCTGCTCGGTATAGTCCAGCTCGGTCGTACAGCCGGCTTCTTTCCGAAGGACGTCGTCGATGTTCCGAAACGCTTGTTCAAACATGCAGAAATTCTCCGCGCAACAGTGAGGGAATAGAGGTCGCAGAATACCCTGTTATTGCCAGGAAATCACCCCGCCTTTTGGCCATCAGGAAAACCCTGACCCTACCTCCGCCAGGCTCTCCCCTCGCCTGTTCTCGCCATCACCTCACTTCCCTCCCTCAATCCTCCACCCTCTCCCATAGGGATTGGTCGGCGAATCGGACCTGAAGGGATTGCCTGCGCCGAATTGATTGTTCAGCGAGTCAGGTGAAAACGGCGAGCAGTAGCGGCCGAACTGGTTGCTGGTGGAGTCCGGATCGAAGGAATTGGCGCTGAGCTTGTCGCGGAGTCTGAGGATTCCTGCAATCAACGCCTCTCGGTCTCGTGAAGCCTCAGGCCGACTTCAACGCTTTGCCTTGCGAGACCGGAACAAAGCGAATCTCCACCCGCTGCTTCAAGGCGGCTGCGATACGATTCAGCATGGCGAGGGAATGCCCTTCATACTCCGCACCTTCCAGCCGACAAATGGCCGAGGCTGTGGTGCCAACCAAGTGGGCCAATTGACGCTGAGTGAGACCGGCTTGAAGGCGCAGCGCGGTCAGCTTCCGTGACACATTGTCGTTCGCCCGCGTTTCCTCCAACCCACGCACCCGCTCCGGCCTTCCCTCGTAATAGCGGCGGTAGAGAATCTGGACAGCGTCTGCTGTCGTCGCACGTTTTCGTTTTGCCATGGTCACTCCTCCCGATACGTATGCGTGTGAGGATCCTGCTCGAAGCGCCGTTTTCGCTCCAAGGCCAACTGAATGTCCTTTGCCGGCACCTCACGTTCCTTGACAAGGCCGTGAGCCAGGACGGCAGCCACTCGGCCTTGAAAGAAGTATAAGATCCGATAGTTCATCCCCTCCCGCCCAATACGTAGTTCATAGATACCGTTTCGCAAGAGATCCGCTTCAGGCCGCCGCAGTTCGTGACCGAGTTCTCGCAGCCGTTCGATCTTCACCACACATTTGTCCAGAATCTTTTCCGGCAGCGTGTCCAGCCATTCCAATACCGGCACATTACCATCTCGTTCCTTGTAGAAAACAACCCTGGTCCTCGGCAACGCCCTCTCCTTTCGTCAACACCCATATTCACATATTTGCGAATCTCGTTCAAGCACGTGACGCCCGGCAATCACACGGTGCTGATCATCAAACACGGCAACAACTACGTTTACCGCCCCTCAATCCTCCACCCCTTCCCATAGGGATTCTTCGGCTGATCGGACTGAAGGGATTCCCCGAGCCGAATTGATTGTTCAGCGAGTCGGGCGAGAAGGGCGAGTGGCGATATGAGGTCAATTGTGCAACGGTGCCTTGCACAATTTCCCGCTTGCGGTGAAACAATGTGGTCGGAAGGCTTCACTGATTGGTCGGCATAATGAAATGCCAACCCTCCCCATTTCCCGTCGCGCGGTATCCGGCACTACGCAGCCCGGTGAGTTTTCGGCCCCGGCTCCATGACAATATCGAGTCGCCCTCCGCAGGCCAAAACGATTCTCTGAAGCGTGCGGAGTTCGTAGCGATCGTACTCCACGTTTTCGTAACGGCTGATGGCAGAGGCCGTGGTCTTCGCTCGCTGCGCCACTTGTGCCTGAGTGAGTCCCGCCTCTTGGCGCAGCCGGGAAAGCTGCTCGCCGATGGCCAATTTCTGCACTTCTTCTTCAAATCCTTTACGGAACCTTGGACTTGCCAGTTTTCTATCCAGCCACCCCTTGCGCGCTCGTGCCGGTTTAGTTTTCATGCTTCACGCTCCCTTCAAAATCTCTCTCTTTTGGAAAGATAGCATATATGCTACTACGTGACCAAGCGCGCGGCGTTCATCACCCATGTACATCATTCGGCCAGACTTGCTCTTTATCTCTTCAGGGATGATGGCCGATCGATCTTCCCTTCAATCCTCCACCCCTTCCCATAGGGATTGGTCGGCGAATCGGACCTGAAGGGATTGCCTGCGCCGAATTGATTATTGAGCGAGTCAGGCGAGAACGGCGAGCCATAGCGGCCGAACTGGTTGCCGGTCGAATCCGGATCGAAGGGATTGGCGCTCAGCTTGCCGCGATAATTCCCCTGCTGGTCATAGAGCTTCGGCGCTTCTGTGGCAAAAGGATTGGTCGCCGACTGGTTGCTGAAGGGACTGCCGTAGGGACTGAAGGGATTGTTGATCCCGTTCGGCGCGAACGGGCTGCCTTTCCCGAAGGGGTTGGCAATCGAATCGGCATCGAAGGGATTGGCGCTGAGATTGCCCAGGTCTTCAGCCTGAAGGGGGAACGGCTGCCAGAGCAGCACAAGGATCAGTACACCCGGAATCTTCATCATGCCCTCCTTTCTTCCCGATTACCTCAACGACGAAGGCGGCTCCTGCTCGCCGGACAGTTGTGCCGGTGAAGGCGGTGTTTCCTTGGGAATAAAGGCATCGGCACCCGGCTGTTTGTGGCCCCGGCGGAAGTCCGCCGTTGCCTGACTCAGGTGATTGAACGTGTCATCGACCGTGTCCCGGCAGAAGGCAATGCGGCTGTCTCCCGCAATACCGAGATCGCCGCCGGCCGCCCAGACATCGTGATCGGCGCCCAGATAGAGAAAGGCCCAGCCCTGCTTCTCATAGAGCTTAATGATCTTGAACACCTGCTTCCGGCTGTATTCCTGCGAGGCATTCTCCTCCCCGTCGGTCAGGATGACGCAGAGTTTCCTGGCCTCAACCGGGGCTTCCATCCTCGCGAGCGAGAGCGTGCGCCCGATGGCGTCGTAGAGCGGGGTTCCTGCCTGAGGCCGGTAGGTTTCGACGTCCAGATCGTTGACGGCTGAGACCGGCACCGCCCGGTAACGCACTTCGGTCTTTCCGGAATTGAAGAGGGTGAGGGTGAAGCGGGTCTCGGCCGGCTCCTTCCTGAGTGTGGCGAGGTAGTGATTGAACCCGGCAAGGGCGGCGCCTTTGCAGGATTGCATGGAACCGCTTTCGTCGAGAATGAGGGTGATGTAGAGGGGCTGAGCGGGGTGGCCTGCTGCCGGTTGCGCTGCCTGATCCATGGGGCGAACCTCCTGGTGAGTGGTGGATGGTCCGCATGATAGGCCGGAAGGATGACACCGCAGGTCATTCTGCGGGCCGGAGCCACCAGGCGAGCGGCGGCGCGATGTTCAAGGGATTCGGCGTTCAGACGGTGCGGGCGCGGTCAGGCGCTGTGACATCCGGGGTCACGGCCGGGCGAGTATTTTCTTTGCTTCGTCTTTCACGGCCTGCTGGAGTGACTCGGGCTTCAGCACGGTGACGCCGCCGCCGAAACTCAAGACCCACCCGACCAGCTCCCTGGTGTCCGCGATGGATAACTCCATCCGCAGGCGCCCGCGGCTCAGCCGCGTCAGTTTCTGGCTCGGATGCCAGACCCGGTCTTTGACCCAGGCGGCGGTCGGCTTGTCGAACTCCAACTCCACGTCGATGCGCCGTCCGCGCATGACGGTGAGCGAGTCTTCCACGAATGCGTCGAAATCGAAATGCAACGGGATCTGATACGGCAGGTCGGTGGGGGTGACGGACTTGATCCGCTCCACGGCAAACATGCGCGGCTCCGCGCGGCTATGGCAGTAGCCGATGAGGTAGAGGCCCCCGGAGGCATACCAGAGCCGGTAGGGATCGACTTCGCGGCGCGTGACGCGCCCCCGCGCGGCGGAGTCGTACCGCATCTGGATGCGCGTCTTCTGCGCGATGGCCCGGGTGATGCGATCCACGGTCTCGCGGTGGTGCTTGTAGCGCTTATGCGGCCCGAGCCCGACAGAAAACGCGTCTTCGAGCTGCTGCACGAGCGTAAGCCCGTCGGGCGGCAGCGCGGCGGAGGCTTTTCCCAGGGCCGATTGCAGAGAGGTATGCACCGCGGTGCCTTCGAGCGGCGCGATGAGGCGCCGACTTAACGTCAGCGCCATGAGTTCGGTCGGAGAGAGCCGCAGCGCCGGAGCGTGGCGCGCGCCCTCCAGCAATTTCCATCGGGTTTGGCCCTGCACGCGCTCCGTCAGGAGCGGCCAGCCGGCGGATTCGATGGCCTCCAGGTCACGGCGCACGGTGCGAAGATGCCGGGACGCCGACTGATCCAGGGCCTCCGCCAGCTGCTCCAGCGTGAGCCCGTACCGGGAGGACTCCAGCTTTTTGAGGATGATCAGTTGTCGAATGGCCTGGCCGTTGCGTGGCATCATCCCCCCGGACTGAAGGCTGACTGCGACTCTACCCGCGGTAGTCGAACGAGAGATCGCGCGACTGGACGATACGAATATTCTCCAGCGCGCCGGAGGAGAGACGGGAGGCGAGCGTGTTCCAGATGTATTCGGCCAGCTGCGCGCCGCTGACGACCGGCGCCTTGAGGACCTCGCGAAGATCCTGCCGGTCGCACAGGCGGATGACCCGCTCCTGCACCAGGCGATCCAAGGCACCGATGTCCGTCACCATGCCGGTGACCGGATCGATGGCGCCGTGCACCGTCACGAAGCAATCCCACGTATGGCCCTGATGCTCGTCCAGCAAGGCCGTGAAGGAGTACCGCCGGGTGACACCGGCGACATCCAGCCCGCCGGCCGCCGTGATGTCCGCGTAGAGATCCTCGTCTTCGTAGAGACGGACCGTATCCAGCGTGCCGATCTCCGATTGCGCCGCCAGCTTGGTCCAGAGCACGCGCGCGATGTTTTCCGAGGTCGGAATCCGGTCGCGGAAATAGGGCAGATCGAGGTTGAAATTCATGTGATCGAATTCTTCGATCACCGCGAGCAGCACCTGCTTGAGGTCGAACAGGTTGATGACCATGCCGGTCTTGGGATCGACCTCACCGGACACGGTGACCTCCAGCATGTAGTTGTGTCCGTGCGCCGGCGGGTTATAGCAGGCGCCGAAAACCGCGCGATTTTTCGCCTCGTCCCACTCCGGCTTGATGTAGCGGTGCGAGGAGGAAAACTCGATGCGCTTGGTCAGTAAGACAGCCGGCATCACGCCTCCAGATCTCTCAGCCATTCTTCCCGCATGCTCCCGGGAGCCGGCACGTCCGCATGATAGGTGCCGTGATGCACGGACAGCGTCACCGGCACGCGCAGATCGGCCAGCAGATCCTTGATCGAAGACGGCACGTGAAATCGCACGAAATGCACGGCGCTGATTTTCGTGTCGTGGCTATGGCCCCCTTCGAACTCGGCGTAGATGCGTTCACCACCGGCAGCGATTGCCACCGTCTGCCCGCGGTCCAGCCCCATGAAGGCATCGAGCCATTCCTTCATTCTGGCGTCGTCGGTGATTTCGATCAGCAGCGTGGCGCTCAACTCACCCGCAGCCGGCAGCAGGGCATTGTACACATCGAGTTCCTCCTGCACCTTGGCAGGATCGACGATCTGCTCGACGCGGACCATCTCCTGGATCTGAAACAAGAGCGTCTCCCGGTTTTCAAACACGAGCGTGACCAGAGGTCCGACCGAGATCCGCCGGCGTTGCTTCAACGCAATAATGCGGGCACGATACCCCTCGCGCTGCCGCTCATACTCGGCAGAGGGAAGAATATCGTTGGAGACCAACGCCTTCATGACGGCAGCCCATAGGCATCGCGCACGATCTGAATCGGGTGCTTCGTCGCCTTCCCCCCCACATGCGACGGCGCGCCGGCTTGATCCAGCTGGAGCCCGGCCAACGGGCAGTCGGACGCCACGATATCGGCCGGCGCCTGCTCGATGGCCCGTACCGCTTTCTTGGCAATCGTCATCGACAGCGGGAAAAATTCAGTTTTGGCCGACCAGGATCCGTCGTGGCCGGAACATTTCTCAATCACCTCGACCTGCGCCCCGGCGCATTCCATCAGCTCTTTCGATTTGAAGCCGATATTCTGATCGCGCAGGTGGCAGGGAATCTGATAGGCCACCCGTCCCGGATTATGCACAAAATCGGTCGCGAGGGCGCCCTCCCGCTTAAGCTTCATGAGGTACTCGCAGACATCGAACGTCCGTTCGCCGACTTTTTTCGGCTCTTCACCGCCGAGCAATTCCGGATATTCGCGCTTGAGCATCAGACTGCAACTCGGCACAGGCACCACGACATCGTACCCCTGTTCGACCCAGGGAAGCAGGGAACGGAGATTCGCCTGCGCCGCTCTCTGCATCGCGGCCGTATCCCCGATATCGAACGACGGCATCCCGCAACATTGCTGTTCCGGCACCACGACCTGCACGCCGTTCTTTTCCAGGACCTGCACCGTCGCTTTCCCGACATCCGACGCCTGATAGTTCACCAGGCAACTGGCGAACAACGCCACTTTCTTCTGCGGCGTCTTCGACGGCACCGGCGCCGGTCGCCGCTGAAACCAGCGAGCGAACGTCTCGGTCGAGAACTGCATGATCGTCCGGTCGCGATGCACTCCCGCCATCGTCTCCATCACCCGGCGCACGCCTCCAAGGCTCAACGCCCAGTTGGACAGCCGGGCGGAGATCGTCGAGAGCCGTCCGATGAGATCGGTCTGGATCAGCAGCCGGTCCCGCCAGCGCACGCCCCGTTCGGCGGCATACCGCTGTTTCCATAAAACCATGAGCTTGGGAAAATCCAGCGCGTATTGATGCGGCGGCGTGTAGGGACAATGGTTGTAACAGAGCTTGCAGTAGTAGCACTCGTCCACCACCCGCTGATGTTCGGCCGACATCACTTTCTCGACATGGCCGTCGTGCCGGTCGATGCCGTCGAGCAGCGTGTTGAACGACGGGCACAGGTTGAAACAGCGGCGGCAGCCGTCACAAATCTCATAGATCCGCAACGTATCTTTCGCAAGTTGAGCGGGATCGACCGGCTGAATCAGACTTAAGCCTTTCACGGCGGGTATTGTCTCCTGTTGATCGGACGGAACACAAGGCGGAAAAGCGAAGGGTGGATCAAGCCTCAGCCCGACCCACCCTTCATCTGATTGCCTATTGCCCGATCAGCCCTGCTTCAAACTGTCGAGGCCTTTCTGGAACCGGTTGGCATGCGAGCGCTCGGCTTTCGCCAGCGTCTCGAACCATTCGGCGAGTTCGGGAAACCCTTCATCCCGCGCGGTCTTGGCCATGCCGGGATACATCTGGGTGTATTCGTAGGTTTCGCCTTCGATCGCCGACTTGAGGTTGGCTTCGGTGTTGCCGATCGGCACGCCGGTGGCCGGATCCCCGACTTCCTTCAAGAAATCGAGATGGCCGAAGGCATGGCCGGTCTCGGCTTCGGAGGTGTCGCGGAACAGGCCGCCCACATCCGGATAGCCTTCGATATCGGCGCGGCGCGCGAAGTAGAGATAGCGGCGGTTGGCTTGCGATTCGCCGGCAAACGCGCCTTTCAAATTCTCGTGGCTCTTGGTTCCCTGTAAACTTTTCCCCATTGCATCCTCCTTCTATGACGACAGCTCGAACTGGTTCGTGGTGATGACGCTCTGCATTGACGGTACGGCGTATAACACAGCTCCCGCGCAGGGTTCAACGGCCCAGAGGACTCATCGCCCTGCCGTCCACTGCGGCAGTTCGGCCTGCATCTCCGCCAGGGTCTTGTAGTCCTGATCTTTGGGGGATACCAGCGGCGTTGCCGAAGGCCAGTGAACGGCCAGCTGCGGATCATTCCATCGAATGCCCCGTTCATCCGACGGGGTATAGTAGTCGGTACAGCGGTACAGAAACCCGGCCCGCTCACTCAATACACAAAATCCATGCGCATAGCCCGGGGGAATATAGACTTGGCGGCCGTTCTCAGCCGAGAGTTCCACCCCGTGCCACCGTCCAAACGTCGGCGATCCCTTCCGAATGTCCACCGCGACGTCGAACACTCGCCCCTCCACCACCATCACCAACTTGCCCTGGGGACGACTGAGCTGGTAATGCAACCCCCGCAACACGTTCGCCTGCGACCAGGAAAAATTCTCCTGCACGAACGTTGCGCCGATGCCGGCGTCCCGATACCGGTCCTGACGGTAGGTCTCCACAAATGCCCCGCGCGCATCGCGCCAGATCTTCGTCTCAATGATCAGCAGCCCCTCCAGCGGCGCCGCGCTAATCTGCATGTCCACCATCCGGATCGACAACGTCGGGGGCCTCGGGGTACAGTTGCTGCATCCGATCGATTAAGGGCTGTGCCTCCGGGGTGCTCGACCTCGTAGGCGGGCTCGGCGGATGATCCCAGGTAATCGTCGTGATCCCGGCATCGCCCAGGACCGATTGGATCGCCTCCATGCAGGCATCCAGGGTCAATTCATTCCCATGGCGAAGATCGAGCACGCGCTCGCGCTTCGAGACCGGCGGCGGACCGGTATGAACCAGGGCCCAACAACGCTCAAACAGCTCGTCTCTGACAGGCTGAGGAATGTTCAAGGTAGAAAGATCGGACGTGCAGAGAGCCGACACAAACAGCACAAACTGCAAATCCGGCATCCCGGGATTATAGATATCCAACGATTGCATGATGGCGCTATTATCGGGGGGGCGGGACGACTGAGTCAACGTCTACCCGCTCCTCAGAAACGCGCGCGCGCCCACAAGAACACGAAGGAGCTGCATCAATGGTGACCATTACCCTGACCGGTCAACTGCAAACGGCCGACGGCGAACGGGATCTGGCCTGCGAGATTCCGGCTTCTCTCACCGTCCGCCAGGTGATTCAACGCCAGGGCTTTCAGCTCAGGCATTTGTTGCAGCTGCTGCGGGAAAAGAAAATACTGGTGACCATCAACAAGCGAATCGCGAGCGAAGACTCGCTCGTGCAAGACGGCGATGCCATCAGGCTGGTCGGTCACGACGGCATGGGCGGGAGCGGCCTGGCGCCCTCACATTCCTGACACGCGCTTCCGGCCGTGCAAAATACGAAGGGCCGGCCCCCCGTCAGGGGAACCGGCCCTGTTTTCATCTCGTCACCTGCAGCGGATGAAGCCCCAGCGAGTTCATGGCGCTGCACCGATGCCGGACGGAACGGCCTCGATTACTTCTTTCCGAGGATTGCGTCCTTGGCAACTTTTGCGACGCGGAACTTCACCACCCGCTTGGCCGGGATCTTGATCGGCTCGCCCGTCTGCGGGTTCCGGCCCATCCGGGCTTTGCGGTTCGCCAACACCAACTTGCCGATCCCGGGCACCGTGAAGACGTTCTTCGCTTCACGGTAGGCCAAGGCGGCGAAATCGTCCATCATCTGGACGGCGGCCTTCTTGGTCAAACCGGACTTTTGGGCCATGTAGTCGGCGATCTGCGACTTCGTCATTGATTTTGCCATTCGGGAACCTCCTTGAAAGTGAGAATAAGAAAAACCACAAAACGAATGTGAACTCGCCTCTCTTGAAACACGCTGAATGTGAAATCGTACGGCGAAAGGCCCGTCAACAACACTCCCACCATGAAAACCCGCGAGAGTGTAGCCAAGAGTCCCCAGGCTGTCAACGAGAAAAACACAGGCCAGGCGTGGGGAAATGCCTACAGCGCCCTCTTGCAGTTCAAATAGACCCGGGCGTAGAGTACCGGAACATCTCGAACCCGAGGTGGCCGTCGGGCGCCGAACACTGGATTGAGTGAAAGGATCATCATGGGCAGGGAACTTCCGATTCTACCCGCGTCTGCGCAAGCAGACTCAACGGAACAAGCTGAAAACTTTGTATATTCCCGGGTATTCTGCCAGAAAGAGAATTCCCCTCCGCTCCGGCTTTTGATCGATTTTCTGAAAGCCCGCGGCCAAACGCCCATCGTGCCCAAGAACATCGACGACGCGGCGCTGGACGAATGGGCCTGGGTCCAGATCTCCCTCGGCTATGATCGCGACCGCAAACCGGTGCAGATATTTTGCGTGCGCGATCGCGGCACCTATCAGGATGTGTTCGCCCAGGAGCAGCGGCAATTCCGCGATCTGCTGACGGCCTATGAAGACATTGAGGCCCAGCTGGCCCTTGAATTCGTCAATCGGGCGCAGTTTATTCTCACCACCCGTTTTTCGAAAGACGACATGACCGACGAAGGCTACGACTTCAACGGCTGGATCCTGGAGTTCTACCAGGAGCAATGCAACGGCATCGTCCAGATCGACGACCAGGGATTTTACTCACCCAAAGGCGACCTCATCGTCGATATGGCCCCGCAGGAAGACTAGGCCGTCGTGTCGAACGCACCGACACCCGGCCTTTCCACACTTCCCGAAAAAACCTCACGCTGGTTCGAACGGGCCATGGCCGCCCTCTTAGAACAGGTGCCCTGCCGCCGGGGATGCTGCCGTTGCTGTATCGGCCCGTTTCCCGTCACCATCCTCGATCAACAGCATCTGCACGAGGGGCTCGCCCGGCTTCCTGACGCGCAACGCCGGGCCATCCAACAAACGGCCCGGGCTCAGGTGGCGGCCATCGAAGCCCGCTTCCCGCGTCTCTCCACATCGCCGATGCTGGATGACTGGCCCGACCGGCTCGCCGAGCAACTGGCTGAAGAGTTTCAGGATCTGCCCTGCCCCGCGCTCAGCTCGGACGGAAGTTGCGCGGTGTATGCCTTCCGGCCGCTTACCTGTCGCTCGATGGGCATCCCTCCGGACCGGGACGGCTATGTCGACGGTGCCTGCGACATCCAAACTGCCGTCCCGCTCATTCGCCTTTCGCCGCCGCTTCGTGAAGAAGAAGACCGGCTGGCAGGAGAAGAGGCCGAGCAACTGGCGGCGCTCCGCCTGAAACTGCACAGCCGGGGAGAAGAACTGCTGCTCCCCTATGCCTTTCTTCCGTAGAAAGACCGCCTAGACAGAGACTTTCACCCTGTGGTAAGGTGCCAGTCCTTGCTTACGGGAGCGCCTGTAGCTCAGCTGGATAGAGCATCAGCCTCCGGAGCTGAGGGCCACAGGTTCAAATCCTGTCAGGCGCACCATCAGCAAGCATCGGCGAGGATTACGACCGCACACAGACCTCCGCATCGCACATACCTAGGTGGGCCGTTAGCTCAGTTGGTAGAGCAGCTGACTCTTAATCAGCGGGCCGTAGGTTCGACCCCTACACGGCCCACCAAAACACTCCCCGATTTTCCCCCTCGTTCCGTTCGACGTTCATACCGGACTATTTTTCACAAAACTTGGCAGCGTCTTCCCCGCAAGCTGTGGCACTCATCCTGTCATTTAGAACCGATACTGGATTCCGAGCGAGGTATTGGTATTAAAAAACTCCCGGGAGGTCACATTGGACAGGCGCTGGGAGCGCTGCACGCCCAGCGTCATGATGGCCGCGGCTGAGAGACGGTACTGAAATTCGACGGATCCCTGGTGCGTCGAGTCCACGACGCCTCGATTCGAATCGCCCGCAATCTCACTCGTAAATTCCTTGCGCCGATAGGCATACCCCACCAAGAAGGCAAGCGGCTCCATGAGCTGAACCGTGGCGCCGATCGACGTAAAATGCTGGCGATAGGAGACATCGTCTCTGAACTGGGTCTGCTCGCGCCCGTCGGCCAGGCCCTGTTCGAACAAATAGGCCAGACTGAGCGTGACACGCGGCATCACTATCCAATCGATCTGCGGCCCCGCGCTCCAGAAGGTCGTATCACGTTCGGCGAACACGTCGTTGAACTGCCGGAGGCCGTACCGGCCGACGAGCGTGCCGATCACCGACTCCGACAGCCGCCGCTCAAGCTGCACGCGCCAGATATGCGAGGTCACCCGTTCCTCTTCCGGCAGGCGGAGTCCCGTCCGGCGTTCTGTATTGGGGCCGAGAAACAGATTCGGGACGAACCGATAGCGAAGCAGGATAGACGTATCGGGATCGAGCGCCTGCTTGAGCTGCATGCGATAGTTCCCATGATTGAAGATCGGATTGTCGGTGAACACAAACCCCGCGGCTTTCACTGAAAATTCCGTCTCGCCGAGATTCGTCGGACGCGAACGATGGCGCAGATCGATCGAGGGTTCCCACACCACGTCGCTGGCTTTTTTGACGGGCACGACCGCCGGCTGACTGGGATCTTCAGCCAGAGCCAGGCGCCGCGAGGACGAGAGTTCAAACACGTTGTCGGTGTAGAGCACTTTGGTCTCCGCGACGGCGGACCATTCCGCGACGGCGCGGCCGGGGAGACCGATCAGCGCGAGAAGAACAACCGCGATGAGGAACGAGCCGCGGACATGAGGCCGGGCCATGCCGATCGGACTATGGCTGCCCGAATGATCGCACATAGAGCAGGACCTGCCAGGCTTCTTCTTCGGTGAGCACCAGCGGGACAAATGAAGCCATATCGGTGCCCGGGCTCCCGTTCTTGAGAATCCAGAGGAGTTCACCGTCCGTGCGGGCGGCCTGCCAAATTTTATCGGTGAAATTGCGCGGGAGTTTGCCGACGAGGCCGGGAATATCGCCGAACCCCTTGCCGTCTTTCCCGTGACAGGTCACGCAGAACGCCTTGCCGTGAAAGAGCGCCCGCCCTTTCTCAATATTCTCAGGCGTCGCGTCGAACGGATTGCTCCAGGTTCTGGCCTCATCGATCTTGTCGGCCGGCACCCGGGGTTTGAGGACGGCGGCTTCGGTGGCAGACGCTGTTGCGGGGTCTTGTCCGATCACGACCGCGAGACACAGCCCCAGAACCACTCCGTATCGACCAGACCGGGCCATTGCGCTGTCCCTTCTGCTGGAAATTGGTGCGACGGGCCGGCCCTTGTCACACAAGACACAAGACAGAGCCGGCCCGTCAGCGACCGATTACTTATCCGAATGTCCCGTGAACTTGTGGCCGAGCGACTGCGGGAAACTGACCGTTCCGTCCGGAAATTCCTGCCCGTGCTGCCACAGGTGATAGATCACTCCGTCGGTCCCTGCCGCCACTTCCGCCACTTTCGCAGCCTGATCGGCCGGCATGTCGAGAATCTGCACACGGCCCGTGGCAATCTCCACCTTGTGATCGTGGAAATGGCGGTGCCACTGAATGGCGGGCAGCTTTCTGGTGAGATCTTTCGACACGAAATACTCGACGGCGACGAGCTTGGCCTTGGGATCCGTGGAGTCGAACAGGAGGCATTGCAGGATCTTATCGGAAATTCCTTTGCAATAGTGATGGAACGGTCCGCCCGGCTCCCCGTTCGGCATCAAATGCGGGGCCTGCACGTGAATGTCGAACCCTTCGACCGGCGATTTCGGCTCGCCGCTCATCGCCTTCTGGGGGGCGACACCGGCACAACCGATAGCCGCCACGGCAATCATGATCAATAATCCTTTTTTCATCGCTTGCGACCTCCTGATTATGGGGTTGGAATAGGGCACAGGACAAACAGGACCCATCGCTCCTCCTTGAGAATTCACCCTCCTGAGAGCGGAATGGGCAGAAAAGGATTCAGAAATTCCGCAGGCACGGAGAAGAAGGATTCGTCTGATGGCGAAAAGGGGCACCCCTAGGAAGCTCTGGAGGGCGCCGTTGGTCGCGAAGGGGTGATGAGTTTCTGCGCCGGCTGAGAAACGGCGCCCTGCGCGTCCATCATCTCGAACATGAGGCAGCACTTCAGTCGTCCGCAGACGCCGAGCAGGCGGGGATCTTCGACCTGCAACCCCAATGTTCTCGCCTGCTTCACCGTCACCGGCTTGACTTCCGTCAGAAAACTTGCGCAGCACAACACGAGGCCGCAGGTATCGAGCCCGCCGAGCCGACGGGCCTCTTCACGCACACCGACCTGTCGCATTTCGATCCGGCCACCGAAGCGCCTGGCGAGATCCCGCACAAGTTCACGGAAATCGATGCGATCATCCGCGGTATAGACGAAGGTCAGTTGCCGGCGCTGCAGCGCGCCGTACACCTCGACCAGTTTCAGCCGGAGCTTCATCTCGCCGGCCTTCACCCGGCAATAGGCCATCGCCTCTTGAGACAACCGCTCAAGCCGCGAGACCAGCGCGGCATCGTCCCCGTTCGCCTTACGGAGAATCGGTTTCAGCACCCGCATCGGAGGAATAAACGGAGTCTCGTACGGCGCGGTATAGACGACGCCGTAGGTCACTTCGCCGTCGGCTTCGAGCAAGACCCGGTCGCCGGTCCGCAGAAGCAACTCTCCGGCATCCAGTTTTTTGACCTCCCCGCGATCCCGGATCTTTACTTCGGTCAGCCGGACCGATTGCGGGTAGGCCTTTACCATCTCGTCGATCGTCACCTGATCCATGTCCGGCATGATACACGAGTTCATCCGGAAGGGAAACCGGCTTAGAGACCGTCTCTCCGGGTAGTCACGATAACGATCGGCAACGAAATAATTTTATAAGCCATTGATATGGTTTAGAGATACCGGCATCATCGCACTTGAGCTTTGTGGTAATGTACGGAGGTCCGGTTTACGTGACCGGCTGAAGAAGCGCCCTACGATCATCCCGTACAATAGACCGATAAAGGATCCATTCCCGCATGATACGAATCCCGACCAGAGTCGTCCTCCCGTTCGGCTACAAGATTTCGGTCCGCCAGCTGACGGATACTGAAATGGATAAACGGGATGCCAATGCCGACGGCATCTGGGACGACGAAAGCAAGACGATCTATATCCGGAAGCGACTCCCGATGACCAGACGCCGCTATATCCTCGCGCACGAACTCGGGCACGCCTGGCTGGATTGGCAGCATCGCCACCTCGATGAAGGCAAAGCCAGCACCTGAGGCACGACCGAATCACCCCTTGGCCAGGTTCAGGATGTGCTCCCACTCTCCTTTGGTCACAGGCTGAACCGACAACCGCGATCCCTTCTGCAACAGCGCCATCCCCGCGAGCTTCTTCTCCGTCCGCAGAGAGTCGAGGGAAAGCGGCGCGTCGAAGGTCCGGACGTAACGGATATCGACCATGTCCCAGCGCGGCGCCTTGGGATCGCTGGCGGAATCGAAATGCTTGTGGTTCCGTTCGAACTGGGTCGGATCGGGATACGCCGCAGCGGCGACTTCCGCAACGCCCACGATGGCCGGAGGATTCGCGTTACTGTGATAGAACAACACCTGATCGCCCGGTTTCATCGCCCGCATGAAATTCCTGGCCTGATAATTCCGCACGCCGTCCCAACAGGTCGTCCGTTTCGGCGCCCGCGCCAGGTCGTCGATCGAAAATACCGACGGTTCTGATTTCATCAGCCAATACTGCCGACTCTGAGCCATGCCAACCATCCTCTCTTGGTCGATAATCCCGCTCCTGCTATGCTGCGAATCCAGCACCCCCGATCACGATAAGGAGCTGCCATGGAGCTGACCCCATTTTTCTTCGGCCTGTATAAGCTCGTCAAGTACGGCGTGTACCCGCTCACCTGGGTCGTCATACTCGCCGCGGCAACGATGCTCCTGACCTGGCTCCCTCCATCTTCGACCCGGCAGCGCTGGGCCAGGTTCATGGCGACAGTGACCTGTCTTCTGCTGCTGCTTGTCACGACTCCGATCATCGCCGGCCCGCTGGGAAGTTTATTGGAGGGCTGGATTCCGTCTCAACCGGCACGTTCCGAATCCCCGTTGCACGCCATCGTCGTGCTTGGCGGCGGAATTGCCGACAAAGGCACCCTGCGCCCGTCGATTGAACTGTCTCCGGAATCACGCTTGCGCACGCTCTGCGGCGCCGAACTCTACCACCAGGGAGCCGCTCCGACCATCCTCATCACGGGAGGAGATACGAGTATCTTCGGCTCCGGCCCGACGGAAGCGGCCGCAATGAAAGAGTGGGCCGTGCGTCTGGGCGTTCCCTCTGAGGCCATCCTCACAGACGACCGCGCACGAACCACCTACGAGAATGCGATCGGGACCAAACGGCTGCTCGGAGAGAAAACCTCGATCCTCCTCGTGACCTCAGCCGGCCATCTGTTGCGCGCCACCGCCTTATTCGAAAAACAGGGATTCCGCGTAACCCCGTCGGCCTGCGGATTCCATCTGAAAGATCGGGCATCGGATATGTGGAACCACCTCACGATATTCGATCTCCTCCCCACAAGCTGGGCCTTACAACGCACCACCGAAGCGGCAGAAGAAGCGACGGGGATGCTGGTGTACTGGCTGGCAGGAAAACTCTGATGGCTAGGTCCGGGCCTCCCGTATCAACACTTCGCTCCATTGCATAATTCTATGAACCGGCTCACAGGGCTTCGTCCCCATGCCTCTGCGCCTGAGGACGAGCTTCGATGAACGCCAACAACGCCCGATACGTCAGTTCTCTGGTTCTCGCTTTGCTCCCCGCTTCGGATCCGACATTGGACTCGACATAGACGCGATCGGCCACGTGAGCGCCGGCCTCATTGCAGAGGCTCCACATCTCATGGAGAAAGCCTTCCGGCAAGCCGACCTGCAGGCCTTCGGATTCGATGCGGTCATCGAGCAGCGCCAGCAGGTCGGAAATGGCCTGATCGGAACGATACGCCGTCGCGGCAAACCCGAATCGCTCCTGAGCCAGGGCATCCTGTCTGGCCTGTTCCACCAGATCCTGCATATACTCTTTGAGAATGCCGATGACATGGCCGGAAAACATAGCCGTCATTATCGACATTCCACAGCAAGGGAGCAAGAGAACCCCGCGGTTGACCCTGCGGCAAACGCTTCTCTATGATGCGCGAACCTGACACCCACAGAACCATGACGACTGAACGATACGACATCTCCCTGAATACCCCGGCGGGACAGCTGACCAGCGCGGTCGACGTCTCCACCGGCTTCGTGCCGGTCTCGGCGATTGTGCCGATGATGCGGAAACTGGGAGAAGAAGCTCAGGCCCTGGAAGAGCGCCGCAGCGTCGAGGCGGGACGCGCCGTCTCCTGCCGAAAAGGCTGCGCCGCCTGCTGCCGCATGCTCGTTCCGGTCTCGCCGCCTGAGGCCTTCGCCCTCCGCGACTATGTGCAGTCCCTGCCGGAAGCGGAGCAAACCCGTATCGCCCAGCGGTTTGCCGTCACGCGGACGGCCCTGCTGGCCCGCGGACTCTGGAATACGTTGATCGGGATGGGCGAATCGACCGCCCCGCCGGACGACGCCGCGCTGGAGCCGGTCAATCGCGCCTATTATGCGCTGCATCTCCCCTGCGCCTTTCTGGATCAGGAAGTTTGCACCATCTACGAACACCGGCCGGCCGCCTGCCGCGAATTGCTGGTGACCTCGCCGGCCGACTGGTGTCAGGATCCCGGGCAACACCCTATCGACGCCCTGCCGGTTCCGGTGCGGATCGGGCCGGCCCTGAGCCTCTTATGGGGGGAACTGACCCAACAGGCGCCGAAGCTGATTCCGCTCGCGACGGCGTTGGAGTGGGCCGCGCGCCACGAGCCGGAGAATCAGCCGCGCTGGCAGGGACCCCACATCCTCGACCGCGCGCTGGATAAGATCTGGCGATTCCTCAGCCAGGCGTTTCAAAACCAGTGACAGGTGACGAGTGATGAGTCACGAGTGGGGTCACGGTCTTGTGCTTGTCACTTGTCACGACGTTAACACTCTGCGAACCAGAAGGAGAAGACGATGAACAAACCTGTGATTGCCTGTTTGGATTTGGAAGGCGTGCTCGTGCCGGAAATCTGGATCAACGTCGCGATCAAGACCGGGATCGAAGAGCTCAAAATCACGACAAGAGAGATGCCGGATTACGACAAGCTGATGAAACGGCGGCTCGCCATCCTCGACGAACACAAATTGACCATCGCCGATATCCAGCGCGTGATCGACAAGATGGGACCGCTCGAAGGGGCGCCCGCTTTCGTCACCTGGTTGCGCGAGCGCTGCCAGGTCATCATCCTTTCGGATACGTTCTATCAATTCGCGCTGCCGCTCATGCGCCAGCTGGGCTATCCCACGCTGTTCTGCAACCAGCTTGAAATCGACGGGACCGGCCGCATCGTGGCGCACCATATGCGGATGCCGAATCAGAAGAAACATTCCGTCGCCGCGTTCAAGTCGCTGAACTTCTTTACCATGGCCGCCGGCGACGCCTACAACGACACGGCGATGCTCGGTGAAGCCGACGCCGGATTCTTCTTCCGGCCGCCCGACCATCTGCCCAAAGAATTCCCGCAGTTTCCGGTGACCCAGACCTATCAGGAGCTGCAAGAACGATTCGCGAAGGCGGGAAATCTGGCCTAGCTTTCAGCTACTAATTATTCCTCCCCTTTGTAAGGGGAGGCCAGGAGGGGTAGAGACGCTCAGGCAACTCAGGCATCAGCGAACCAGCTCGCTAGTGGCGGCGACTGGAAGATTCGACCTCCCCGGGCCCCTCCTTACCAAGGAGGGGAAATGGAGCTGGGAGCTGAAGGCTGACTGCTAATGGCTTTCTTATTCCCCGTTCACAATTTCCAGCACGCGGCGGCCATAGCGCTCGACTTTCGCGTCGCCGATGCCGGGAATCTCCAGCAAGGCCGCCTGACTCACCGGCTTGTGACTGGCAATCGTCCGCAGCGTTTTGTCATGAAAGATGACGAACGGCGCGACCCCTTCTTCCTCCGCCAGCGCCGTCCGGAGCCGGCGCAACCGCTCATAGAGCAACGGATCGCCCGGCGGGGACGGTTCGATCACGGGAGCCGAACGCCGCTCGGCCGGCGCCTTCGGCGCTCGCGCGCCGGCACCCGCTTTCTCCGATTGAACGGCATCGAGAACACGGGTCCCGTTCAGCACCTCGCGGCCCAAGCGAGTCAGATCGAGCAAGGGGTACTCCTGCCCGATCACCGCCAGGTGACCTGAATCGATCAGGTCTTTCACCGCCTGCGTGACCGCAGACTTGGATAAATCCCGGCAGGCGCCGTAGCATTCGCACCGCCCCGCACCCTGCGACAAGATCGCCTTTGACTGGCTGCCGCGGAGAATCTCCACGACCCGGCTCACGCCGAACCGCCCGTCGCACCAGGCCACCGCCTGCAACACGGCGCTCGCGCAAGTCCTCTCGTTCTGAACGGAGGCCGGGTCGGCGTGCGCCTCGCCGGCACAACGATCACACAGACCGCAGGGCCCCATGGCCCGCTCCGCCGCATCGCTGAAATAGTCCAGAATCGCCAGCTGGCGACAGGTACGGACGGACACATAGGCCAGCATGTCGCGGAGCAGCGTCCGCATACGGGCCGCGCGGTCCGTGCTCGCCGGGTCTTTCGCGGCCTGTTGAATGAAATATTCCTGTGTGCTGAGATCCCGCTCATGAAAGAGCAGCACGCAGGCGGCGGGCAAGCCGTCGCGCCCGGCGCGTCCCGCCTCCTGGTAGTAGGCCTCGAGGCTGCCGGGAATATCCATATGGACGACCAGCCGCACATCCGCTTTATCGATCCCCATACCGAACGCATTGGTCGCCACGAGCATACGCAGCTGCCCCCGGCGAAACTCCTCATGTACGAGCCGCCGCTCTTCATCGGACAGACCGGCATGGTAATAGCCGACGGCGGGATAGGATTGGCCGAGCCAGCTCGCGACCTCTTCGACCGTCCGGCGCGTCGCCCCATAAATCACGATCGTGCCGGTGTCACAGCGACGCACCAGCCGGCCCAATTCAGCCAGCTTCTCCGCCAGCGAGGCGCACAGCCGGACGGACAGCGCCAGATTTTCCCGGCGGAATCCCGTGACGACCGCCAAGGGATCACGCAGCGCCAGACGCTCGCCGATATCGGCCTGCACTCTCGTCGTCGCCGTCGCCGTCAGCGCCAGACAGGGAGGATTGTTGAGCTCCTGGCGCAGACGCCCGATCTTCATATAGTCGGGCCGGAAATCATGGCCCCATTGGGAAATGCAATGCGCTTCGTCGACGACCAGCAGCGACACCAGACATTTCCTGACCAGACGCAGAAAGCCCTCGTGTTGAATCCGCTCCGGCGCCACATAGAGCAGCTTGAGGCTCTGGAGATGGAGCCCCTGGATGACCTTATCGCGCTGCGCCTCCGTCAACCCGGAGTGGAACGCGGCGGCGGAGATCTTGCGCTGCTTCAGGCTCTCCACTTGATCCTGCATCAACGCGATGAGCGGAGAGATGACGAGGGTCAACCCCGGCAACAGCGTCGCGGGCAATTGATAACAGAGCGATTTCCCCTGGCCGGTCGGCATCACCGCCATGGCATCGCGACGGGCTATGACCGCCCGCATCACGTCTTCTTGACCCGGTCTGAACCGGGCGAGACCAAACTGCTGTCGAAGCTGTGTCTGTAGATCGTACACGGTGTGCGTGGTGACAATGAATCAACGAGTTGGATAGTGGTACGGGCGAAGTATAGACGAGCCGTCAGACTTGAACAAGCGGCGGCCCGAGTGAAAGGCGGCTCGGAGAAGAGCCGTCAGCCATCAGCGGTCGGCTTTCAGCTTCGGGATGACAACACCCCTGTCGGCACGCATTAATTCCTCCCCTTTGTAAGGGGAGGATGGGAGGGGTAGAGACTCTCGGGCGGCTGCGCCGCTGTGAACTCACCTGCCAGACATAGCTGCCGGAAGTCTCGACCTCCCCTGGCCCCTCCTTACGAAGGAGGGGAAGAGGAGAAATCAGAATGGACTTGCTGCGGAGACGCTTTTTTCTCTTCTGTATAGGAAGTTTGGGAGGGGTAGCACATCGGGAGCAATGTCAGAGATCGTGAAACTGCTCGACAGAGACCCCAGCCTGTCGAATGAGCTTTCTGAGCAGACCGGGACCGAGTTCTTCATGTTGCGGAATGGAAAGAGTGTATTCATAGCCGGTCTTGACCATCATCACATGGGACCCGCGCTGTCACGAGACCGTCCATCCGGCATGTCGAAATTTCTGAACCGCCTCGGCCCCTGAACAGAGCCGGAGAGATCCACCCATCAGACCATGACCTCAATGCGCTGATTCAGATCCAGCTCGGCCTTGGTTTCCATCGTCTCAAGCCAGCCTGCGACCGCTTCTTTTACATTGGCAAGTGCTTCTGCATGCGTCTTACCCTGCGAAAGACAACCCGGCAAGGCTGGAACTTCGGCAACATAATATCCGGCTTCATCCTGTCAAATAGAGATACGTGTACTGTAGACATTGGGCCGTGACAAGCAACTCGACCAGCTCTGTGCGGGAAGCCTGGAGAACCAACCATCAGTGCGCTCATCTTATTCTCCCCTTTGTAAGGGGAGGATGGGAGGGGTAGAGACTCTCGGGCTGCTGCGCCGCTGTGAACTCGCCGGCCGGACACAGCTAGTGCAAATCTCGACCTCCCCTGGCCCCTCCTTACGAAGGAGGGGAAGAGAGCGAGAACGGGCCGCTGAAACGCAGAAGCCCCGCGGGGGGTCTCCCCGCGGGGCTTCAGTGTTTAGCAGCGGCTAGAGATCCTCTAGCCCCTCGCCTCGTACCTCTTGCCTAACTTAGAAGTTCATCCAGAGCTGGACGTAGCCCCACTGTTGATTGGTGCTGCTGCCGCCCAAATTCTGGTGAATGTAGTCACCGGCCCACATGTAGCCGTAGGTGGCCTGGAAGGCCAACTTGCCGTCCATCATCATATGGGTCCAGGAGAAGTCCAGTTCGTCTCCGATGTGCTTCTTGGTATTGCCGTTTTGCGAGAACACATAGGCACCCTGCGCACCACGATACCAGTTATCACGAGCACTCGCGAGGTTCAAGTTGGTGTACCAGAACTCGATGTGGTCATCCTTGCTCGGACGGGCTTGGAAGTTCACCGAGGGGCTCATCATGTTCTTCCAGGCTTGCACATCCATATAGCCCATGTGGATGTGGTTGGTCGGGAAGAAGTTTTCAAACGTGTTGGCTGTCTTACAAGCACCAGTACCTCCGGTAACACCACTGGCGGCGCAATTGTTGCGACCGTCGCCTGAGGCATAGTCGAAGTTGAAGGCCAAGCGCGGCTTCCAAGCCGTCTCATAGGCCGTGTAGCCGATCCAGTTTCTGGTCGCCCAGGCATTGATGCTCAAGCAACGATTTCCGGCATTCGCGCACGAACCGGCAGTGCCGGCATTAGCCGCACCATCACCCATCTGACCGAACTGAAACACGGTTTCATTGATCGCGTCCCAATTTCCCTTGCGCATTTCGATGCGGTTACCCACCGTATGGCGAACCTGGTTTGCATGTTTCGGGGCTCCCTGGCCAAAGGCATTGGTGCCCATGGTGCCGTTAGCCAAGCCATTCCGATAGAAAATGTAGTAGGGTTCGATCAGAAAACCAGGCACCGACTTGATCTGGTTATAGAAAATGACCATGTCGCCATCAGCGCTGGCACTGTTCGTAGCGGCGCCGACCGTGGTGGTACCGGTACCGCTGACGTTATTCCCCAAGCTGCCAACCGGCGCAGCCTGGCCGAGATCATTCTCACCCGTCTTGAACCAGCCCAAGTAGGTATCGATGGACTTGGTGCTGTACTGCAGCATGATACCGTCATGGGAGTAACCGGTGTTCGCCCAATCGAAGTGGCCGAACAGTGAGTGGTTACCGAAAATCACATATTGCCGACCGGCCTTCAGGCTGAGGCCCTGGACACCGGCAAAGTTCCGGACCAACATATAAGCGGCCCGAACACCCAAGCGTCCGCCGTTTCCACCACCGCCAGCCGATCCACCATTATGATTCAAAGCGTCCACACCAGCCGCACCATTTGTGCCGCCAGCGGTACCATTGGCTCCCCAGGTCGCGGAGTCAATCAATTCCATGTAGAAATTCACGTCCGGCGAGAGGTCATAGCCGAGCCCCAACCGCACCCACTGTTGGACGTACGAATCATTCGCCCGTCCTTTTGTGCCTGTACTGTTTGAGCCTGGGTTACAAGCACCGGCAACGGTACTAAATTGGTTGCCGAAGCAGGAGTTCTGCCGCATTTCCGGCCGCACGCGGACATCCGCGCGCATCCAGAAGTTCTTGAGATCGAAGTTCTTGCCGATCTTCGGATCGTAGAGTTCGTACGCTTCCTTTTGCGGAATCGCCCGGGGGATGGCTGGAAGATTCGTGATCTTCTCGCCTTCCGGCAGCTCAAACGCCGCTTGGGCCGGGACTGCCGTCACCGACATACCCGCCGCCATTACGGCTGCGCTGAAGAAGGTGGCCATACCGGCCCACCCTGTCCGTCCTTGGATGCTTCTCATAGCGTTCCTCCTGTGAATTGGATAACAGCCCCTGCAGGCTCCACTCCCGCAGACAGACTGCCGACTTGAGATCCAACTACTTCCACTACGGCGACTTCCTTGTCTCAACGCCCGCCGGATCGCGAAGACGACCCCCGGTTCGCTTCCGTCCTTGCCCTACGTATGTAATTACCACAGCGTCAACATTTCGCCTTGCAATTTTTCACTTTCAGTCCGGTGCCGCCCCTCTCGCCTTTCGCGCGAGTCACGCCCGTTCCGCCGTTCTATACCTGCCCCGACTGGCTGATGGACTTAGTGCCGTCCTCCGCCTGTTTGCCGGCTGCATTGATTTCCTCTTCCGCTTCTTTCATCGACGCCTGGAAGTCCTGCTCGACCATCTTGACTTCCTGCTGGATCATGTTGATCTCGGGCTCCACCGACTTCCGCAGGTCTTCCGCCGTCTCCTTGAATCCTTTGACGGCTTTGCCGACCTGCCGCCCGACTTCAGGCAACTGTTTCGGCCCGAACAGCAGAAACGCAATCACCAGGATAATTAAGACTTCGCCCGCGCCTAATCCAAACATGGTTCAACCCTGTGACGAGTAACGAGTGACAGGTGACGAGTGCTCCATCAAGCAAGGCGTTTATTCTCCACTGCTCGTCACGCGTCACACTTCACGCGTCACGTCCCCCTTCATGTTATCCCTGCTTCGTCTGTCCCGGCTGCGCGGCCGGCGCGGCCTGAGGCGGCGGCGCGGATTCCGGCTGGCCCACGACCTGAGCCTGCACCTGGGGCGGCGCGACCGGCGGCTGCTCGCCAGGCGTCACATCGATGGCGTCGGCTTCATGGACCGACTTCTTGAATCCCTTGATCGCTTTGCCCAGCCCCTCGCCCAGTTGCGGCAATTTGCCCGCGCCGAAAATGATCAAGACGATGATCAAGATCAGCATCAATTCCATCCAGCCGAAGGAGCCAAACATGTATGACCTCGTGATGCGTTTGCGGCTTGTCTCTATTCCTCGACACTCTCCCTCGCATACCACTAAAGGAGGGAGAGATACCTAAATCGCGGGGAAGGCTATAGAAAACTCAATGGCAAGTCAAGGAAAAACTCAGGGAACGGGCTCTGGGAGAGAGGCGGGAGGGAAGGAAGAAGGAGACGGGAACGAGAACGCTACGAGTTAATCCGGGCAGGACGATCCATGAAGCTCACTCTTCTTCCTCCCCTTTGTAAGGGGAGGCGAGGAGGGGTAGAGATGCTCAGACCACCATGGGCGCCGGCGAGCGTGCGCAGTCATCACTGCAACCGAAAGACTCGACCTCCCCTACCCCCTCCTTACGAAGGAGGGGCAGAGGAGAAATAGCGCAGGGTCTTACTTGCAGGAAAAATGGTGGTACTCAATCGGGCTGGGAGGCGCAGTCAGCGCCACGTTCAGCGTATCGGGATCGTAGCCGACCGCTTCCAGTTCTTTCGACGTCGCGGACAATTCTTCTTCGGTCAGATAGGCCACCGTATCCGGCACGCCGGTTCGTTTGAGCGACAGCAGCATGCCGTTCAAGGTTTCCCGCTCTTCCATCGGCATGTTTTTTTGCAGAGGAAATTCCAAAGTACGGCTATAGGGGCTTTCGTAGGCCTCGTTCAACGCCTTAATGGTTTTCAGCACCAGGCGATCCTGCTCCCACGGCTGCAGCTTCGGTCCAGCGGAGGGGTGAGTCGCCAGCAGATCCATGAGCGTAATGACGTTCGTGTTCAGCGATCGGCCGATGAATTCCCGCTGCGGCTCGAGGGTGATCCCGCCCAATCCGATATGCTTCGCGACCGCGTCAACCAGGGCGAAATTGATCATGAAGCTGTACTGCCCGCCGAACTGGCCGTAGCAGGGCTTGTCCGGATCGTTGAGCACCTGCCTATCCGCCGTGCCGGCATCGAACGCGCTGAACCCGACCGCGCCGGGAGCCAGCAGCCGCTTGGCTTCCTTTAATGTGGCAAAGGCGCCCAGATTGACCGGCACGAGGACCTGCTCGTCGATGGACTTGAGAAACTCCGTGATGGTCTTTCTGTAGGGCACATCTTTCCACTCGACTTTCCGGTATTCCTTCTCCCAGACCAGGTCGTCGAGGAAAGGCGGAAAGGTCTTGAGCGTGTCGACGTCCTTGGCCTCGAACGCCCGCACAAACCCCGACCAGTCCTGAATGGTGGCGTGGAGCGACTCGCTCAGATTGGGGCGGAGGAATTCCTCCTCGATCTCACCGGCGTTCTTCGCCATCAGCTTGGTGGGCAGATCGTTCCATAACTCGTTGCAGATGATCCGGTCGACCGACTGATCCGCTATCCCAGGCACCTGATCGACGGTCCCGACGACCGCTTGCACCCGATCCTTGTGCGGCGCCAGATCCGGATGCGCCAACGCGCCATCCAGAATCGACTGTTCCCAATCCACCAGCACATAGGTGACGCGCGGATAGACCTGCCCGGCTTTATCGATCGCTTTCAGATGACTCAAGAAACAGGCCGCCAGATTGCCGTTCCCGGGACCGAGTTCGAGGATGGTGAGGCGAGACTCGCGGGACAAGCGCGGCTCGCGCGACGAGTCCGCTTGATCAGCCCCACCCGTCCCGCCTTTCGCGCTTGTCGCGCCCTTCTCGCGCTTTAGAACTTTCTCGAAATAGTCCGCGGCCAGCGCATGCGCCAACCGGTAGTCCGCCGACGCGAAGGTCTGGTAATAGGTCCGCAGCTTGTCGCCTCTGAGACGATAGAAGAGCGTATTGAGATGCGCCTGCCACTGATCCAGCGGCTTATAGTCTCCGATCAACTGCGGTAATGCGTCGGCGTCCTGTAATGTGCTCATGGTGTTTCAGTTCCTAGTAAAGAGTCGGAATTGTAGCAGACGGCTTGAAACAGCCGCAATCGGGGAATGCTGCCTCAGTGGCATTGATTCCCCTCCTTCGTAAGGAGGGGCCAGGGGAGGTCGAGGCCTCCAGCTGCCATCACCGGCCCGGTTATTCGCAAGGCCCACAGCAGCCCCTGAGCTTCTACCCCTCCTCCCCTCCCCTTACAAAGGGGAGGAATTGAAGACACGGTGAACTTACAGTGATCAGCTTTTCCCCTCCTTCCGTAAGGAGGGGCCAGGGGAGGAAAATGGAAGAGTGCGGGCTTCCCCTTGACTCTCACCGCAGAGCGGGTGTACCAGACCTACCCTATGAGCCGGTTCTTTTCCATGGTGCTTGCTGCGCTGGTGGCCGGCCCCGTCTCCGTCTGGGCCGGGGACCTGCCGATCACAAAAAATCTTCCCATCCCGGAATTTCAAAACAAGCCGCAGGATGCGACGCCCTATGACTTCGACGCGCCGCCGCAGGGCATGTTCCGCTCGATCACCATGGCCGAAGGGTTTGAGGAAGAACTGGGCTTTCGCCAGACGCATGAGATCGTGCCGGTCAATCCGACCGAGCGATTTTCCGCCGACACCCCGGCCGTTTTCATCGTCTTCACCCTCCATCAGCACTATCAAGCCTTCAAAGTATTCGGACGATGCTTTCCCGATGGGATCGCGGGCCTGGAGCCGGACCTCATCGTCAGCGAGGACGCCATGCACATGGCCCTGGAAGATGAGAGCGGGTATTTGAGACTGCTCCCGCAGAAGGAGCGGTGGACGCCGGGCCGCTACAAAGTCGAAATCCACGCCGGCGAGCAGGTGAGCGACATGAGCCTGATCGGCACGATGCGGTTTACCGTCGTCAAATAATGCGCGACGGGCGCGACACGCGCGAGAAGCGAGACTCGACAACGGCGACACTCCAGCCTGGGCTTCGCGCATGTCACGCCTTTCGCGCTCGTCCGGCGATCTTCCATTGACGGCCGGAACTCAGACGTATATAAGCAGTAGCAGATTGCTTACGGTGATGGGGTTCACCGGAACCGCCTGAGGCTCTCGCCCGGGCTGATAACTCCTACGCACCTCTGGTAGGAGCTTCGTTCATGGCCGCACCGGATCCCGCGTTTCCTCAATATCAGCTCCGCGACATCGTCGACGACATCTTCACCCAATTGGGGCTGCTGATCCGGCTTGAGCGAAAGATGCTCGGCCTGCTGTTTTCCTATGCCGTGGCGATCGGGCTGTTCCTGCTCTGCGTGCCGATCGCCGTGCAGGAACTGGTCAGCACCTTTTCCTTCGCCGTGGAACCGGCCATGATTTTTACGCTGGCCCTCGTCGTGGGCTGTGCCCTCACCGGAGCCGCGGCTTTCCGGGTCGTGCAGGCGCGCGGCGCCGAAACGCTCCAGCAACGGATCTACACCCGTATCGCCATTGCCTTCACCGAGACCTTGCCGCGACTGCAGGAAGAATCGTTTCTGCCCCAGCATGCGCACCGCTTTGCGGAAGCCGACCTGTTGACGCGCGCCCTGGTCGCGATGGTGTCGGATTTGTTCAATGTCGCAGTAGTCGGGACCATCGGCATGACCATGCTCATCTCGTTCCACCCCTATTTTCTGCTCTACAACGTCACGCTGATCACCGGCTTCGTCGTCCTGCTCATCCTGTTCGGACGCGGCGGCTTCCTGATCACGCTCGAAATGTCGCGGCTGAATTATGAGATCTACCATTGGATGCAGAACATCGCCGCCAATCTCCCGCATCTGCGCGCCGCCGGACACAGTCCGTATCTCATGCAGAAAACCGATACGCTGACGAAGGCCTATGTGCGCGTGCGGCAGCGCCGCTCCGACCTGCTGACCGGCCGCCAATACAAGGCGGCGGCGCTCTGGCAGGTCGCCGGCCACACCGGCATGATCGCCACGGCCGGCATGCTCGTCTCCACCGGTCAGCTGACGGTGGGGCAGTTCGCCGCCGCGGAGCTGCTGGCGGGCCAGCTGCTTCTGAACATGGACACGCTGGCGCGCCGCATGGTCCACATGTTTTTCGCCTTCGTGGCGTTCCGCGAGATGAACGCGTTTTTTTCGCTGCCCCAGGATGAGCACGGCACCAAGGCCATTGTCCCGACGGGACACTTCGGACTCGACGGCGTCAACGTCACGGCGCGCAATGTGTCCTTCGCCCATGCCGGCTCGGCCCCGCTGTTCGAACACCTCGATCTGGAGGTCGTCGCCGGAGAAAAGATCGCGCTGCTCTGCCACTCCAACGTGCAAAAAACCGCCGTGGCCAAAGTCCTGGCCGGCCTGCTGCCGCCCACCGGCGGGGTGGTCCGCTATAACGACATGAACCTGGTCGAGGTCAGTCTGGAATCCATCGATCCCTATCGCGGCTTGATGCTCGACTCGCACCCCACGCTGCTGGAAGGCTCGATCGAGGACAATCTGACGCTGGGCCGCCCCGGGATCTCCCACGACGACATCCTGTGGGCGCTGCATTTCGTCGAACTGGACGATGAGATCGACCACCTCCCGGACGGCCTGGCGACGCAGGTCACGGGCCACCGCGATCAGTTCACGCTGAGCCAGACCCTGCGCCTCCTGCTGGCCCGCGCCATCGTGATCCGGCCGCATGTCCTGATCATCGACGGCACCCTGCACAACATGATTCCCGCCCTGCGGGAAACGATTTTGCGCCGGCTCTGCTCCAAAGACGAACCCTGGTCGGTCATCTTCGTCACCAACGATCCGACGTTTGCCACCTATGTCGACCGCCGCGTGACGGTCGCATAATTCACCATGGAGCGACGGGTATGACCTGGGAGACCGCGGCGATCTGGATGGGCATGGCCTTGCTCGCGTCGCTCATCTCCGTCCGCATCGGCGTCTCCGTCGCGCTGGTGGAGATCTGCGTCGGCATCGCCGGCGGCAACGCGCTGGGCGTGCAGCCGGCCCCCTGGATCCTCTCGCTGGCCGGATTCGGCAGTGTCGTCCTGACGTTTCTCGCCGGCGCCGAGATCGATCTCGACGTCATGAAACAGAAGTGGAAGGAGACGATCGGCATCGGGCTGGCCTCGTTTCTGGCCCCCTGCCTCAGCGTCATGGCTTGCGCCTATTGGGTGGCCGGATGGTCGCTTCAAGCCGCGCAGATCGCCGGCATCGCCCTCTGCGCCACGTCCGTTGCCGTCGTCTATACCGTGCTTGTCGAACGCGGCCACAATGAACTCGAATTGGGCAAGATCCTTCTCGCCGCCTGTTTTGTAACGGATCTGGGATCGGTGCTGGCATTGGGGCTGCTGTTCGCGCGGTACGACTGGTGGCTGGTTGTCTTTCTGGCGGTGACGGCGGTCACCCTCTGGCAGCTGCCCGGCCTCACCCGCTGGTTTTTCAACCGGGTGGGGAAGCGGATCAGCGAGCCGGAACTCAAGTTCGTGCTGCTGATTCTCTTCGCCCTCGGCGCCCTGGCGAGCGCGGCGCAAAGCGAGGCGGTGCTCCCCGCCTACCTCGTCGGCCTCGTGCTGGCGCCGGTCTTTCTCGCCAATAAAGCCCTGGCCCACCGCTTGCGGACCATCGCCCTGACGATTCTGACGCCCTTCTACTTTCTCAAGGCCGGCGTGCTGGTCAGTCTCAACGCCGTGCTGGTGACCATGACCTTGATCGGCCTGTTCTTCGCCGTCAACACGGCCGCCAAGCTCGTCAGCGTCTGGCCGCTCACGCGCCTGTTTCGATTCCCTCCGAAAGAAGGCATGTACACCACCCTGCTGATGGCCACGGGTCTGACCTTCGGCACGATCTCATCGTTATTCGGACTGGAGCATCATCTGATCACCCGCGAGCAATATGCGACACTGGTAACTGTGGTGATCCTGACCGCGATTATCCCGACGCTCATCGCCGAGCGATGGTTCGACCCGGGCGGCAAGCCTGCCGAAGAGCGCTGGCCGGACAACCGGCCGCCGGGGCGGACGCCGTCCGGCTCACCTCCGTAAATTCACGGCGCACCTCACAGAGAAGGAGGCCCGGCCATGTTCCGAAAAATTCTGGTAGGCAACGACGGTTCCGACGGCGCGAAGCGCGCGCTGCAGACGGCGCTCGACCTGGCGCAACGCGACGGCGCGGAGCTGCATGAAATTTCCGTCGAGGAGCACCTGCCGCGCTATGGAGCCTTGATGGGCGAGGTCGACGAGGCGAAGCAGGAGGCCCGTGATTTTTTTCGCCGCGTCACGCAGGACGCGGACGCCGCCGCGGCCGCGCGGGGAATCACGCTGACATCGCATGTCGTGCCCGGACATCCCGTGGAGGCCATCACGAAATTCGCCCAGGCGGGGGGATTCGATCTCCTGGTGATCGGTTTCACCGGTCATTCCAACATTTTCGGCCGCATCTGGGGCGGCACGTCGCAGAATCTCGTGCGGTTGTCTCCGTGCGCCGTGCTGGTGGCCAAGTAACAGCCCGCCCGCACAAGGACGAACGATCCGGTGTTTGACGGTCTCCGGACCATTCGTTAGAATGCCGGCGTGACGACGTTGCTACCTTTATCAAGACCGCACTGCGCCTCATGAACCCGACACCCCGCCCATGGGCCCCCGTCGTCATTCCCATCAAGGATGAACGGGACACCCTCACGCTGCTCACGAAACAGATGATCACGGCGGGGCCGGCGCCTATGGAATCTCCCATGATCCGTCGCCCCCGTCTATGCAGGAGCCGCCGCGCGCGATGACCGATTCCACTCGCCCATGGGCCTCCGTCGTCATTCCCATCAAGGATGAACGGGACAACCTCACGCCGCTGACCGAACGGGTGCTCAAGGTGCTGTCGGCTCGCAAAGAATCCAACACCGCGCCCTTCGAACTGATCTATATCGACGACGGCAGCAGCGACGGCAGCAGTGAACTGCTGGACCGGCTGCAGCAGACCTATCCGGCCGTCCGCGTGCTGCACTTCGACCGGAACTACGGGCAATCCTCCGCCTTCGACGCCGGCTTCAAATATTCCACCGGCGACCTGGTCATTACCCTGGACGGGGATCTGCAAAACGATCCGGCCGATATCGATAAGATGCTGCCCCTGCTGGAGCACTTCGACCTGGTGTGCGGATGGCGCACCAGCCGCAACGACAATCTCGTCCGAAAGCTGTCCTCCCGCATCGCCAACGCCGTGCGCAGCGCCGTGACCGGCGACCGTGTGCACGACACCGGCTGCTCCTTGAAAATTTTCCGGCGCGCCGTCGTGGACAAGCTGCAGCTCTTCACCGGCATGCACCGGTTTTTCCCGGCCCTGGCGCTCATGCACGGCTTCACCGTCACCGAGATTCCGGTCAGCCACCATCCCCGGGCGCACGGCCTTTCCAAATACGGCGTCGGCAACCGCCTGTTCAAAAGCCTGTACGACCTGATCGCGGTCCGCTGGATGCAACATCGCTGTTTACGGTACCGACTCCGTGACCAGTGACAGGTGACGCGTGATGAAAGCCGACCGGGAACGAACCCGTGTGTATAGCCACAAGGATTTAGATGTATGGAAGCGATCCATGGATCTCGCCTCAACCGTCTATCGCCTTAGCGCTCAGTTCCCCAACGAAGAGGTGTACGGCCTGAGCCTGCAAACCAGACGCTCCGCGGTTTCAATCCCCAGTAACATCGCCGAAGGTGCCGCGCGAAATTCAAGCAAGGAATTCATCCAGCACCTCTCTATCGCTTTGGGCTCTGCAGCCGAATTAGAAACACAGCTTCTGCTGGCGCGACAAATGGACTTCCTGACAGAAGCTGATCCACTGCAGCAACTCGACCACATTCGAAAAATGCTGATCGGCCTGATTCAATCCGTGA
Organism: uncultured Nitrospira sp.; assembly: GCA_964412445.1. Taxonomy (GTDB): domain Bacteria; phylum Nitrospirota; class Nitrospiria; order Nitrospirales; family Nitrospiraceae; genus Nitrospira_D. Next base: position 52,182 of record CAYPOR010000003.1, on the reverse strand, counting down.
AGCAAAAACCTGTCACGCGCCGCTCGTCACACGTCACATCTTTATGATCACCACTGAAACCATCTGGGTTGTGACAGGATTTCTCGGCCAGGGCCTGTTCTTCGGCCGCTGGATCGTGCAATGGCTCGCCTCGGAACGGAGCGCGTCCAGCAAAGTGCCGATCTCGTTCTGGTACTTGAGCCTCATCGGAGGCCTCATTACGCTGGCCTATGCCATCTACCGGAAAGATCCGGTCTTCATTGCCGGGCAGAGTATCGGCGCGGTCGTCTACGTGCGCAATCTGATGCTGATCTATCGCGAGAACGGGACCAACGCCGTCAAGGGCGGTCAGGGATGAGTGAATCTTCCGCGCAGATGCCCGGCCCTTCGTCCGGACCGCCATCACCGGTCATGCGCCACGTCCTGCTCCTGCTCGCCCTCTGCGGCATTTTGTTCTTTTGGAACTTGGGCGCCCTGGGCCTGACGGATCGTGACGAGGGCCGCAACGCCGAAGCCGGCCGCGAGATGCTCGAAACCGGCGACTGGATGAGCCCCACCTTCAACTACGAACCCCGCTACGCCAAACCGGCGCTGGTTTATTGGCTGATGGGCGTCTCCTACAAGACGTTCGGCGTCAGCGAGTTCGCCGCACGGTTCCCGTCGGCACTCTTTGGACTCGGCCTGGTCCTGATGCTGTATCTGTTTCTCGCGCGCCTGCGCGACGCGAATACGGCGCTGCTCGCCGCCCTGATGCTGGCGTTGAATCTCCAGATGATCGGGCTCAACCGGATGGCCCTGACCGACAGCGTGCTGATCTTCTTCACCACGCTCTCGCTCTTCGCCTTCTGGCTGGGATTTCAGACGACCCGCGAACGGCGGCTCTGGATGTGGATCTGCTATGCGGCCATGGGCGTCGCCACGTTGGCCAAGGGGCCGGTGGGGTTCCTCGTTCCGCTGATCGTCATCGCGTTATACCTGTCGCTCACGAAACAGTGGCGGTTCTTCTGGCAGGAAGGACGGCCCCTCGCAGGCACAGCACTGACAATTCTGATCGCGCTCCCCTGGTACGTGGGCATGTGGTGGCTCCACGGCAGCGACTACACCGACTCCGCGCAAGCGAACACCGTCGGACGCTTCCTCAAGCCGATGGAAGGGCACAGCTTCGGATTCTTGTTCTATGTGCCCGTGTTGCTGCTGGGGTTTTTCCCCTGGAGCGGGTGGCTGCTTTTTGCCTGGCCGCAGACCTTCAAGAGTTGGCGCGCGGCGCGTAAGTCGAACGTGACAAGTGACGCGTCACGCGTAACGAGTACGGAACCGGAAGGCCATGCTGCCTTTTCCGGCAATACTCCCGACTCGTCACTCGTCACTCATCACTCATCACATTCTTTAGATTGGTTCGCTGCTGCGTGGATCTTCGCGACCTTCGTCTTCTTCACGCTGTCGTCGACGAGGCTCCCCCATTACATCGGGCCGCTCTTTCCCGCCGCCGCGGTCCTGACCGCTTCATACTGGTCGCGCTGCGTGCAGGACCCTTCGACCAGAGGCGCCAATGCGTCCGTTCACCTGGTCATGTGGCTGGGATTTCTGCTGGCCGGCGCGATGGCCTGCCTGCCCTGGATCTACGACACGATGCTGGCGGGCAAGCTCACGAAGGAATATCCGTTGGCCACGCAGCTCTCCCTGGGCCACGGTCCCTATATCGCCGCGACGGTCCTGCTGGCGGGCATGGGGCTGGTGGGGCTCTTCGGCCTGTCCGACACCCGGCGCGGTGCGGCCTTTTGGGCAGCGGGCGGATCGCTGTTCGGCGTAGTGCTCGTGCTGATGATTTTCGTTCTCCCCGCGGCGAATCGATTCTTCGTCGCGCCGCAACAGGAACTGGCCTACGCCGCCGGATTGAACCTGAAGCCGGATGAGCAGCTGATCGCCTACGGCGCGACGAGACCATCGACGGCTTTTTATGCCAGACGGAAAGTCCTCTTCGTCGGATCGGGTGAAGAAGACACGCTCCGCACGGCCCTGAGCCGGCCTGGCCGCTCGATGATTCTGCTGCCGGAATCGTTTGTGGAGAAACTCCCGGGGGATCTCAAGAATTATCAGCCGATCCTGAAACGCTATGGCTATCTGCTCTTAGCCAGCGAGCCGATGGTGAAAATTCCGGAAGGGCTCCTTCCCCCGCCGCCGGCTCTGGAGCCCAAAATCTTCGGTCACTGACGGAAGAGGCGAGATGGGCGGGAGAAGCGAGACTGGCAGGACGGATGATTCCCCTGACTCCTCGACTCTTGTCACATCTCGCGTCACTCATCACAGAGGCAAGACGCCTCGGCCGGCTATGAGGATGGCGAGACTCAACAGCACCGCAGCCGCCAACTCACACTCTCTGAGCACTGGAACCCATTGCGGTTCTTCCACCCCGCTCGAGGCCTGCTCCCCGCGGAGCCAGCACGCCACACAGAGTAATCCGGCTGCCGCCATCACAACCGGCGCCGTGGACATCAGCGATAACCCGAGGGCCATCGCCAGGATTGCCCCCTGCGCCGGTCGTGCCGTCGGATCCATAGGGCGCACCCACCGTGCACGGATGCGGATCACGCAGCCGGCTGCGGCCAACAACGCCCCGCCCCCGATGAGGAGCCGGCTCTCCGGCCCGGACTCCACCGGAACGGCCGATGCCCAGACGAGTGCAAAGATCCATACGGTTCCGATGGCGGACTGATAGAGCGCGGATTCAACCGACCGGATCCAGTCCTTCCAGGGATTCACCGCCACCATCCCGCTTATCGTTCCCAATACCCATCCGCCGAAGACGTCGCTGGGGAAATGCGAGCCGCGCAACACGCGGCTGAGCGCGACAAATGCCGCAATGCCCATGAAGAGCGCCGCCAGCAACGGAAACCGGCGGCTCAGGACAATCGCGAGCGCAAAGGTCGCCGTCGTATGGCCGGACGGGAAAGAGTCGAATCCGGAGGCCAGCGACGGCGCAATCGACCACTCGCCCGATGCGGAGAACTTCGGGCGCGGCCGGCCGACCAGATGCTTCACCGTATGAACGAGCACCGTGGCCAGTCCATGCGCCCACAGGCTTTGGATGCCGGTGGCGATTCCGCGCGAGGCCGGCATCATCCAGCCGGCGGCCAGCAGGATCGCGCTGACGATCAGCAACTGCCGGCCGTCGCCGATCCAGTTCCCGGCATGACTAACGAACGCCATCCACGGAACCGTCAATGTCCCGCCGCCTTCCGGCATCGTGATCGTACGCAGATACCGGGCGACCGGCCCATCGAGCTGCCGCAAGCCCCAGAACACACAGACCAGCGCCGCGCCGACGCAGGCGATGGACACGAAGCGTGCCCAGTGATGCATGACATGTGACGCGTGACGAGTGGAATGCACAGGCACCGTGTCTTGCCTCTCTTCCCCACTCGTCACAGATCACCTGTCACTCGTCACCCTCTTACCCTACGGCACCCACTCGGCCAGGAAGACATTGAACTCACCCGGCTGTTTCGCATTCCGGTCGGAGACCCAGACGACGCGTTTGCCGTCCGGCGAAAACATCGGGAAGCTGTTGAATTCTCCCTCGAACGTCAGGCGCTCAAGCCCGGCGCCGTCATCGCCCACGAGATAGAGATGAAAGCTGGGCCGTCCCCCTTCTCCGCGGGTTTCGATGTTCGAAGAGAACACGATCCGCTTTCCGTCCGGATGGAAGAACGGCGAAAAATTCGATGCGCCGTTCGACGTAACCTGGCGCTTTCCGCTGCCGTCGGCATTCATGATGAACAGCTCCAGCTGACCCGGCTCCACCAGCCGCTGGCCCAGCAATTCTTTGTAGTGCGCGACCTCGGCCGGGTCCGTAGGATGCGACGCCCGATAGACGATGCGTTTGCTGTCCGGGGAAAAGAAAGCTCCGCCGTCGTACCCGACATCGTCGGTCAAACGGCGATGATGAGAGCCGTCGAGATCCATCGCGTAAATATCCAGATCGCCGTCCCGGACCGAGGTCCAGATGATGGTTTTGCCGTCCGGCGATACGGTGGCTTCCGCATCGTAGCCCGGCGTATTGGTCAGCCGCTGCATCTCCTGTCCGTCGATCCGGGCGGCAAACAGATCATAGTCGTCGAGCGCCCAGCGATAGGCGCCTTCGCGCTTCGGTTTGGGCGGGCAGTTCGGCCCGTGGAGATGCGTGGAGGAATAGAGGATGCGCCGGTCGCCCGGAAAGAAATAGCCGCAGGTCGTGGAACCGGACCCGGTGCTCACCAGACGAACACTATCGCTCTCCAGATCCATCACATACATCTGGTAACAGCCCAGCGGGATGTCGTCCGGTTTCAACGTGGCCGCAAACGTATCTTTCATCCAGTTGTTGGTCGACTGGAAGATCAGCTTGTTTCCGCTGAAGGAAAAATAGGCTTCGGCGTTTTGCCGGCCGAAGGTCAGCTGTTTGATATTCTTGAAATGCCGCTCGGCACTGGCCGGGGCTGCGGCCTTGGCCGGCGCCGCGTTTTTTGCACGGTCGGCAGCCGCACCGATCTGCGGCCATACCAACAGCGCGACCACTGGACCGATCAGAACGCTCTTCAGAAGACTGCTCGTTCGGTTACTGCTGTGCGTCAAGTCGAACCTCCTTCGTTGCCTGAAACTCCTGCCACATTTCCCGCTTCGTCACGGCGCCTTCATCGAAGACGACCGCGCTCTGCCATCCATAAAAAAAGAGGAGTCGCGCGACCTTCGTCGCCGCCGCCGGATCCACCGCATAGAGCACCGTCACCACCGAACCCGGCACATCCGGGCGGTGGCAGGACAGGAGCACCGCCATGCGGCGTCCCTCGTATGCCGTGCCCGCGACGCGAAATCCCCCCGTCCCCACTTCTGCCAGATCTCCGCAGGCTTTTGCGATCACCGATTGTACCTGACTATGGGAGTCCGGAGTCGCGACAATCAACACCGATCCTGATACAGGCAAGGCCTCACTGTTCCCCGGCAAAACAACCGTTTTGCGATCCGGCGCAGCCTGGGCCTCCTGCGTTTCGATCCGCGCGAGCAGTTCCTTGAACGGCGTCGCGGTATCGGAGAACAACGGCAGGACAGCCTTGCGCTGATCGGTCACAAAGAGGTTCAGCACCGGGGCCAGGTGCTCCCGCTTCAGCCGTTGGAGACTCATGAGCCCGGGATCGATCGAAACATTCAGCGGCGCTCCCGGCACCACCAGCTCGACCTCTTGTTGCTCCGCACCCAACGCGACCGATGCCGAGTATGTCGCTCCCTTCATCGCGATGGTCAACGGCAGGATGAACCGGAATGCCCCGCCCTCCCGCATCAACCGGACCCGCAATCTATAGGAGCCGGGCTGGTCCCGGTCAGGAGACGCCGTTGCCTCCGCAATTGCCATGGCGGGCGCGCCGGGCCGCTCGACCCACTGGGCAAAGAACCAGCGTAATTCTTGTCCGCTCACCGCCGCAAACACACGTTCAAGATCCTGCCAATCGGCATGCCGCCCCGACAGTTCATCGACCAACTGCTTCACCCCGCGCCAGAAGGCGGCATCACCGATTTCCATCCGAAGCTGGTGAAACACCATCGCCGCTTTTTGATAGCCGATGGCATTGTCTTTTTCGTCGCTTTTCCGATGAAACGCCGCGATGGGGTAATCCCGCTCCGGCGTGACATACAGGCTGTAACCCTGCAGCATCAACCGCCGCTGCTCGCGCGCCTGCCGGTCATCGCGGGTCAACTCGTGCCAGTAATAATTCGTCAGATATGTCGTCAGCCCCTCGACCCAATTGCCGCGCTCCGGATGATTCCACACCGAATTGCCGATCCAGGAATGAACGATCTCATGCCCTAACGCATAGGGCTGGGTATAGTGACGTTTGATGCTGCCGCTTCCCAACAGCGTGAAAGACGGCATGCCCAAACCGCTCGCAAAGAAATTTTCCACCACGGCAAACTGCTCGAAGGGGAACGGTCCCAGCAGCGGAACATAGGCGTCGAGATATTGAGCCGTCGCATCCAGATACTCGTCCGCCAGCGCGGCATCATCGGGGAATAAATAGGTTGCCAGACGGACGCTTTGCCCGCTTGGACTCTTCCAATCCCGCGCCTTGACTGAAAAACGATTCGCGACCAGTGTGAGTGCTTCCGTGACACCCGACTCCCATGTCTGCACGGCAGGGCAACTTCCCCCGGCATGACGTGCCGCGCAATCCTCTTGCATCGCTCCATGCCCCTGGCTCACCGCCGTCCACCCCTTCGGCAGCTCAACCGTCACCGCATAGGATGCCAGCGAGCCGGCCAGATCGGGATACCAACCTGTTTCACTGCTCAAGTAGACGCCTTCCGGACCGATATGCCCCGACGTTTCGCTCGGAGTCACGAATCGCAGATGCCGCGGTTCACGCGGCGGATCGTCGATCACCCCGCGATACCGCCATTCCAGCGTCAGTTCGCCTGGTTGATGCTCCGGCAACGTCAAGCGGATGGAGTTCAAATTTGAATCGGTCGGCGCAGTGCCTGCCGATATCGAAACCGGTGTCACTCGTTCCTCGGCTCCACCGCGAGCAATGACTGCGATCGTGTCGGGACGCAATGACTTTGCCAGGGTGAATTCAAGAGGGTGCCGCTCATCGCTGACTCGGACGATCATCCGGTCGATGACGGCCAGCTGATGCTGGTCCGGATCGATGCTGACACGAAGTTCGTGCCGGATAACGGCAGGGGGAAACGAAGGCCGTTCGCCGGCCAGCCCTTGTGACAGGGACAGGAACAGCGACAGTCCGATGAAATGAATGACGAAACCGAGACGCGCGCTTCCGACTGGCATCGGAAGGGTTTTAGCACTCGCGACAGACGAGCACAAGCTGGATAGCAGTTAATAAGCGATCGAGCGCGATTGGCTTTCCCAGCACTTCCTGCGGACTTAACGACCAGGCTTCCTCCAGCATCTCTTCGTTGTGGCTCCCGGTCATAATGATGACGCCGCCCGGATACTCCTTTTCCCGAAGCGTTTTCAGCACGTCAATTCCGGAAAGTCCCGGCATCACTATATCAAGCAGTACCAGATCAGGTGCCGCCTCTTCGACTGCCCGCAGCGCTTCATATCCGTCTTTCACGCCCAACGTCCGGTACCCGCGTAGGCTGAGAAATTGCACCAGCAGGTCGCGCACGAGCGGGTCGTCATCGACCACCAGCACCGACTCTGCATCCTCTTGTCCTAATACCGCTGACATCGGAGAGACCGGCGTGGGATTGGGCCGGACCGGCAATTGAGACACCCGATGCACGGCTTCGACGAGAATATCGAGTGACAGCCCGCGCCGGATGAAATCGGTGACCCGTAGCGAGCGCGCCTGATTCTCCTGGACCTCGGTGGCCCCACCCCCCAAAATAATCACCGGCGCGTCAGGGTCGATGGCCCGAATCTCTTTGAGGACCGTCAAGCCGTCCATTTCCGGCATCCGCAGATCGAGCAACGTGATTCGCGGAGTATGCTTGCGAAACAGATTCAACCCTTCGCGGCCGCTGGTCGTCGTAATGACCTGATACCCGTGACGCGTCAGCACGGTCTGAAGCAGATCGCAATTCATCTGGTCATCATCGACGATTAAGATCTTGATCATGCGAATCCACTGCCTCCGGATCGGCTAAATGCTATGGAGGACATACCCCATCACACCGACCACCTTAGCACAGGGTCTTCGGGGCGAAAAGAAAATGGCAGGTTATGAACGGTCGGCCGGTTGACCGAACAGGGCGGCGATGAAGGCTTCCTGATTGAAGTCTTGCAGATCTTCGACCCCTTCGCCGACACCGATCAAACGGACGGGGAGCTTCAGTTCTTCTGCGATGGCCACGACAATCCCTCCGCGCGCCGTCCCATCGAGCTTGGTAAGCGCCAGACCCGTAACACCGACGACCTCCTTGAACTGTCGCGCTTGGGCCAACGCGTTCTGTCCGACCGTCGCATCCAACACCAGCAGAATCTCATGCGGCGCGCCCGGCAGCGCCTGGCCGATCACCCGAACGATCTTTCTCAACTCCTCCATCAAATTCGATTTCGTATGTAACCGGCCGGCCGTATCGATAAGCACGACATCCGCCGCGCGCGCCTTGGCCGCTACGATGCCGTCGAATGCCACGGCCGCCGGATCCGCACCATGCCGATGCCGAATCACATCGACTCCCACCCGATCCGCCCACACTTGCAGTTGATCGATCGCCGCCGCGCGAAAGGTATCTCCCGCCACGAGCAGAGGGCGACGCCCGTTCTGCACGAACCGTTGTGCCATCTTGGCAATCGTCGTCGTTTTCCCGACACCGTTCACTCCGACCATCAGCATTACAAAAGGCTTGGGCCCTTTCTCGATCAGCTGTTCCAGCGACGGCCCTTGCACCGGCGCGAGGACGCTGTACAGACTCCGGCTCAATACATTCTGCAGCGCCTCAGGATTGGCCGCATCCGCCCCTCTGGCATGCTCGCGCACATGCGTCATCAACCGGTCAACCACCCGCACGCCTAAATCTGCCGTCAGCAACGCGGCTTCCAACTCCTCCAGCATCGCCGGATCCGGCGTACGCCCCAACACACGATCCAACGATTGCCGAACGACCTGACGCGTCTTGCTAAGACCGTCACTCAGCCGCTGAAACCATCCCATCGCTATCGTCTCCTTGGCTTAATCGGCCGCATGCGACTCCGACTCACCCGTGGCACCGTTGCCAATGTGGGAACAGGCTCTATGGCGCGCAACACCTTCTGTTCGCGGAGTTTCATACGACGCGCTTCCGCAGTACTCCGCTCGTGATCGTAGCCGCAGAGATGCAATACCCCGTGAATGAGTAACCAGGCCAGCTCCTCACTCAGAGATCGGCCGCCTTCTTTGGCCTGCCTCCGCGCCGTCGGCAGGGAAATAACGACATCGCCCAGCAGTGCCGACACAGGGCATGACGATTCCCGCATGGCAAACGCCAACACATCGGTGGTGCGGTCCTTCTTTCGATACTGGCGGTTCAACCGGCGCATGCGCCCGTCTCCCACAAGCTCCAGGCTGAGCTCCGATTGTGCTTCACCGACAGCGACAAGCACACGCTCAGCCAGGCGCCTCAATGCCGTCTGACGCACCGCCGTCCGAATAAGGCGGACTCGCAAATAGACCGCCATTTAGTGGGATTGGCCCGAGGAGCCCCGGGGCGGCGAACCGGAAGAAGACCACTTGCTAGACCCGGACGGCGGCGTTGCTTGCCCTCTGGAAAGTCTGGGCTCCCCGCCGGTCGTGGACTGGTGCCGATCATAGGCTTTAACGATGTCCTGGACCAGCCGGTGGCGCACGACATCCTTTTCGTCGAAATAGACGAATCCAATCCCCTCGACGTCTCGCAAAATTTCCTTCACTTCGATAAGACCGGACATGCGCTCCGACGGCAAGTCGATCTGAGTGATGTCTCCGGTCACCACGACCTTCGAATGAAATCCCAGTCGAGTGAGGAACATTTTCATCTGTTCGGCCGTCGCATTCTGGGCCTCGTCCAAAATCACGAACGAGTCATTCAAGGTACGCCCGCGCATGAACGCCAACGGCGCGATCTCAATGTCCCCTCGTTCGATCATGCGATTGGCCCGCTCCATATCCATCATGTCAAACAACGCATCGTAGAGGGGGCGCAAATAGGGATTCACCTTCGCATACATATCACCGGGGAGGAAACCAAGCTTTTCGCCGGCTTCGACCGCAGGCCGAGCCAGGATGATGCGGCTCACTTCTTTCTTCATTAACGCACTCACCGCCATCGCCATGGCTAGATAGGTCTTGCCTGTCCCTGCGGGCCCGATCGCAATCACGATATCGTGCGTATCGATCGCCTCGATGTAGGCCTTCTGGGTGGGAGATTTAGGACCCACAAACCGCTTTTTCGTGACAATCGACGTGGCGTTGGCCAACACCTCTTTAATCGAAACATCCGGTGTCTGGCGCAGCGCCGTGAGCGCGTACGTCACGTCATCAGCTTGAAGGACCAAACCTTCGTTGGTGAGATTGGCGAGTTCAAAGAGAATCCGTTCCGCTTGGCGAATCGCGTCAGGAAGACCATCGAGAGTGACTTCTTCGCCCCGTGCAGACAGCCGCACGCCGAGATCATCCTCGATCAGCTTGAGGTGCCGGTCATGGTGACCAAAGAGGGCGGCAGTATTAGTGCCTTCTCGTAGTTTCAGTTTACGCACGCGTAGTGGGCAAATCCTCTCCTACAGTGAATACTGTGAATATTAACAAACCCTGGAAAGTGGTTACAAGCGAAGGGACCTGAATGAGACAGAGAACGGCGTGCGCTCGGTCTACCCCTGAGAAGGATTCGTACCCGGAAGAACAATACCGAACTCCTGGAAGGCTGTCCCCCCTTCACTATCTTCAGCTACCACTCGAACCTGGTAGGTCCCGGACGCTCCTTTCGCATCCCTCCAAGTGAGGCGACCTGTTCCTCCATCAATCATCATGCCTGGAGGAGCCGTCTCTAATCTGTACCGGAGCGCGTCCCCCTCTGTGTCTACCGCTCGCACAACATACTCAAACCCCTCATTGCCCACGACAGCAGGCGGAGTAGAAACAATGACAGGGGGACTATTCCGCAAAATAAAGGGATCGGATTTCACCGGCGTTCCTATTGCATTTTGATCGCGGGGAATCGCCTCCACGAGGATACTGTCTTTTGGAGAAAATCCCGTCGTGTCAAGAGTCAGGGAATCTCCCTCCAGGACAACTACTTTGTTTCGCCACCACCGGAATGACATTTCGACAATGTCATTATCAGGATCTACCGCTTCTACAAGAGCCTCGAGTTTGTCCCCCGGTTTGCCCAACTGCGATCGTATGGAAATCCCGGAAATGATCGGCGGCGTATTTACAACCGTAGCCTGTGCGGTCCGATAAGCCACCCCAGGTTGCTTTCCATCGTCAGGAACAATCTCTACTGCAACTCGATCCCCTTGATTGATAGCCGTCGCAGGCAATGTGGCGCCGGTCTGGCCGGTGAGAACCTGGCCATTTACAAACCACTGATAGTGAAAGGTCAGCGGGTCTCGGTCTGAATCATCTGCATGAATCTGAACGGAGAGGGCCTGACTGCGGACCAGAGGGGAAGGAAGAATTGACGCTTCGAGAATGACCGGGAGATGATTCCCCGACAAAACCGTCTTGGCCCCACTCTCAGGGGCTGACTGTGCCGTGCAACCGCACACGACAAGACAAACAGAACACCAAACCTTCAATCCCGTCTGCCCGAGAAACCCGTGGGCGGAAGGACCACCCTTTCCCGCCCGAACTATGTTCGCCATTGTACAGTCCCAGCCTTGCTTGTTTACTCCCGCTGATTAATCCAGGCCACATAGCGGCTCCGCACGGTATACGCGGTGTTGGCACAAGTTTGGGCGATGTTACCGGAGCTGGTGTTGATGAACCCGCCCATTCCGCTTTGACAGCCGTTCCCCCCAGCTCCAGATCCAGCAGCTCCCGACCCTTGACTTCCCAGATGGATAGCCATCTGCGCTGCAAGGCCGGTCCCCAAATTCGTGGAACGATTGACTATCTGGTTCCCACCGGATGTGGTTGTCCCGATGATTGATTCCGAATAAGCACTCCCCGTCAGATAGAACAACGCATACAAATTGCTGCTTCCTGTCGCCGCGCAGATATTATTGTCCGGAATGAACGACGGGAAGAAAACGATCCCACCGATAAGCGTGGGATTTACCAGCACACGCTCACGCGCAGCCGGAAGCGTAGTGAACCAGCCGTCCTTACTCTGCACTAGACCCACTAGAGAAGTAGTCCCGGTGCCATTGATCGTCGACACACCCGTCACTCCCGTCACCTGATTCGTAGTTCCCCCACAAGTTCCAACTCCCACAACACAAACTTGAGCACTCGATACATCAACGAGATCATTGTCTTGGCAATTCGTGGAACTGCTCTGCGTGCATGTCCCGCTCATCACTGAATCCTTGATGCCGAAAAAGAACTGGACATCCGAATTTGTCTTGTCGGCTGCACCGTAATACCGTCCTGTTCCAAAAAACACCCAGGCACTCCCCGAATCATCCAGGGTTACGGTTGGGGCCGACACAATCGGCCCCATGAAATTCGCGGCACTCGACGGGAAACTGTCGAGTATTTCTGTCGGCACGCGATTGCCGCCGGAATTAATTCCCCATGTCGAGGGCGAACAGGGGGCGGAAACACAAGTACCCATCGTTAAACGATACATTTTCCCTGTCCAGGTGCTCCGGCCACTGTCCGTAGGATCAATCGTCCGCCCTGCGTAGACCGCATCAGATCGATAATCTAAGTTCTTGTCGAATGTGATCGGATCCGCGATGAATGAATCCCAGCTCCCCGCACCCATTGTCGTGACCAAACTGTTGGCAGTCCCCGGCCCCGCGATCAAATCAACCGCAAACATCTTGGCACTTTGTGCCACCGATCCTGCATAGCCGGTGACACCTGAACCGAACAGGACATACCACTTGGCGTTGGTGTGATCTGCCTTGGCGTCATCTTTTGGACTCGTTCGAACCACCGTCGGATAACTGGTAGAAAGCCCCAGGGCGGACGAACTGAACGACCACAGCAGCTTCGGCGCCGCCTCGGGATCTGTTATGTCCAGAGCAAAATAAGCCGTGTAGAAAGTTCTGGACGTGCCTGAGATCGTAACCGTCATGGGCGGCGCGCCGGTCGATGCCACGCAAGCCCCGCAACTTCCGCCCATGCGGAATCCTCCGATCAGAATCGTCCCCCACCCGCCCGGGTGAGTCACGCCTGTCTGACCATTAATACAGGTCGACGGCGAGGTCGCATCACCGCAGAAAATTTTCACATCGGTGACCTTCGGCTTGAGATCCACGTAATACACATGAGTATAGTCTGCTTGGGTTAACCACTTCAGATGCGGCAATAACTGGTACGGGATAAACCCCCACAACTCATCTCCGAGTGCTTTGCCCGTTGTATTATCCGTCGGGTTTTTCGTGTACCACCCATGCTCAACTCCCGAAGAACTAATCGAGCCGTCATCCCCGCGGTGATAAAATCCTCCATTGAAGGCATGCATCATCCCGTCGTTTGATCCCACATAGGCGACCTGACGACGGTTCTTATAGAGCTGAAAAAATGGGGTGTACGAGGCATCGCCATAGAGAAGATCGAAGCGTTCCTTCGGCGCCCCGACGATCGTCGGCGTGGAGTGAATCGGGTCCCCATATTTCCAAACCGCCAGCGAGCCATCCACTGTAAGTTGACGGTCCCGCAAACCGGTAACCTGCCCCCCCCGAATAAAGTTGATAATATTGTCAGCCGTAAACGGCGCGGCCCCGGCTCTCAAATACGGACTCAAGGCCGCTGAATTGGCGGTCGTGAAATCCATCTGCTCGCCGGAGTCGACCAGACCATCGTTGTCGGTATCGACCCACGTCAAAATTGTCCGATCCGCCGCAGACGTCAGAGCCAGCCTCTTGCCGGCCTCCCAGATCGGTTTCATCTCACGCAATCCGACGGACTCGAAAGGAGTCGTGCTATCGGCTTTGCCATCTCCATTGCTGTCATGAAACCGGTCGACCAGCACATTGTTGGTAGCCGTGTCGTATCGAGTCCTGACGATCTTGTCCAAACTATAGATCAAGCGCCCATCCCCGTCTGTATCCTCGCGCAGATTCCCGAAGGTGTCCAAGAAGAGGCCCTGGGTGTAGCCCGTCCACTTTATCTCTCTCGTTCCTTCGTACGTCAGTGGATAAAAGAAGGACTGGTAAAGCGACCCGTCGCCGGTCGAGGAAGTGGCAAGCACCGAGACGGCCGTTCCCGAAGCGCTCCGCTGCAAGATGCTGGTGATAGCCGAAACAAGCTTGTCCCTCAGGTCATCGGCATCGGCCGATTCAAAGTACGTGTCCGGAAGGCCATCGGCCCCTTGCGCACCGGTGTAATTATTCACTTTGTCATATTCTTCAACAAGATCCGGTTGATTGTTTCCATTCCTGTCTTCAAACCCACCCGTCTTGGCTGTCGCCTGCAGAATTTCCCGCCCGATGGCTTGACCGAACGCATAGAACGTATAGACCGTGATGTTCTGAAACCCCGTCAGATCCTTTCCTGCCTCATTCAGCACCGGCAATGTACCCTGGCGAAGATCCGTCGTATGGGCATAGAACGCCACATCGTCTAGATAATGTTTTCCGCTGAATGCATAATCCGTTTTGTGTCCGGCGCAGGTCGTAGTGGTGGTGCTCGTACAGTGCGCGCCATGATGCGCATGAGCATAATCTTGCAGCGAAGCTGGCACATTCGTGTCCTGCGTCGGCTCACCGTCGGTGAAGATCATGATGAAGCTCTTACAGCAGGTCACATATTCGCCGGGCGAGTTTGAACTCCAATCGGGATATTTAAAGTAAAAGGGATCTCGGCTAGTGACATTGGAAGGATAATCGGAAGCAGCAAAGGCAGGTGTGACCTGCGCAAAATACCGCGTCGCTTCATACAGCGATTCGGACAGCGGCGTATAGGTTGTGGCATCGGTGTTTTCGATCGCATTGACCATGTTCGTGATGTTGCCACCGACGTCAGCCATGAGTTTTCCGCCATCGCCCGCGCTCTTGAACTGCATCAGGCCAAAGCGGGCCTTGTTTCCCACCGCTTGAATGACCCCGTTCGGCTCCGCAGAGATTTCAGCTTTGAGCGTATAGGAGTCGGCGGTTCCACCGCAGCCAGCACCGTCCCGTACCGTGAGACTGTTGCCGGACCGATTGAAACATTTCACGCTTGAATATGGGCTGATACCGGTTCCATCCACATCGACGCTGCTGACCGATTCATTCGATTCCAACGTCAGAGTCCCGCCAGGGTAACAGGTGCCGTTGACAGCCCGCGGAGCACACTTGCCCCCCATCATGACCCACTTGGTAATCTCAAGCCTGGTCATCGAAACATAATTGAGGAAATTCCCAAGCCAGGGAGACCCGCTCCCGCAAGGAGCACCGCTTGTAGCCTTGTTGGTCACAGGGGTAAATTTGTTGGAGGCATAGCTGTAGCACTTGTCAGGCCCAAAGTAGCCGTTATATTGCTTCGTCGAAACATACGCCTCGGCATTCTCATGGAATGCGGCATTATCCATGCTTCCAGAATTGTCCATCAGCAACAGCACGTTCGGAGGCACGGTGTCGGCGATGAACGGCGGCGTCGCCGTATAATCCGCCAGGGCCTGCGCATGAACCTCTTGAGCAACACAGAAGTGACCCGCCGTCATGAATGCGAGACCGGCGATGAGCCATTTCGATGAGGTTCTCAGTTGTGCATCCATAGTTGCCTCCGCATCCTTTCCTATGTTCACCCTGCTGAGCAGGACCAGCTTAGCAGGGGGAGAGACACGGTCTGCTCGTGTACATCGCTAGCGTGGGATGATGACAATGACGTAATCCAACGCCCCTTCTTTCAGATGATACTGAACAATCAATCCGACCCTCAGCTGCTTTAATTCCAGTTGTTGCCCCTCGTCTCCCACGATCGTCAACTTTGGATGAAGTCCGTAAGTGCGTCCCGCGATATCGAGCGTAGTTGTCCCGATTCCTGTGATTTCCCCTTCAGGAAACACGTCAAGTTGGGGACGCGCCGGTGCCATGCCCTCCGCTGCAAACACAAGCCCTTCCGTCATTGCCCCGAGGCTCATACATGTCACAACCGCGAGCATGATGAATATGCGATCCGGTTTCTTTACTCTGTTTCTGAGCGATCCTATTATGGTAGGCATTGGGACCTCGCTTTCTCTACTTTTGACAGCTCTCACCCGTCAGCGTACAGGCATACACCGCTGTGACCCGTGCGGTGCTTCCGGTCGCCGCATTCCTGGCAATGCAATCAACTTGGTAGAATATATTGGACGACCCCACCGCGGAACTCCCTGTTCCCTCATAAGCGGCAAACTGCTGCATGCCGGACCCCGGGCTTCCTTTGATGTAGAGACGATCGATATCTCCGGTCACCGTGTATGCCCCGACTGTTTGAGAGATGTTTGGAACCGCACCGGTACCGACAGCAAAGTCGCTGTTATTATCCGACTCTCCCATGATCTCCTGATTCAGCACCGTCGCATTCGCCTGCGGAACAGGCCCGGCCGGTGTGGCATTGCTCAGAAAAGCCGCGGGCAACGTCCCCGCTCCCACATAAGGATCAATAGTTTGCTGGATAATGTTCACGCCGACCCCCGCGCAGGACTCGGCGGCAACCGCAGCCGACTCCATAGAGGTCATAAATCCGGCCATGCGATTCTCAAGTCCCGTTACCGTAATCGCGGCAATTCCAAGCATGGTCATCATCAGCATGATAAGAAGCACCGTCAGCATAGCGACGCCTGCTTCATTATCCACGATGCAGATGCCCCTCATTGATCTTGCCATGACGCTCATGCCTCGCTCCTTCAGAGTCGTTGATTCTTGGCCTCGACCGTCCTAGTGATCACACGCCGCCGGTAGTTCGCATAGGGCGGGTTTAGCCCGGCATAATCACCGGAGATAAAAACGCCCGCGCTATGATTGTGGTCACTCACATTCAAGGCGGCTGTCGACAACGTCATGGCCCCCGCCCCCTCACCAAGTCCTTGATCGCTTTTTGTTTGACGAGCCACGACCGTCACCTGAACCAACCGTATCTTGTCAGGAGTCAATGGAGCCGTGCCCCACGCATTATTCGTCACAAAATCTGCCTGATCAAAGCCCGCTGCTCCTCCTTGATTGTCAATAATACGATCTGCAACCCCTCCATTTACCGCTGTCAGACACCCATCGCAGGCATAGGCAAATTGGATGTCTTCGATCCCATCAGCCACCGACACCCCGTTACGGAGCAGACACGGCGATGTCCCGCCGCACGCAGCTGTGGTTGTTCCGATGGAGTAGGTGACGCACTGCAACAGATACACCGGCATGCCAGCAGGGAACGCCACAGGCGGAGGTATGGAGGGGAAATTGATCGTATCTCCTGATACAGATGCAACCGTGGTGGTTGCAACACCTGCAATGCTCACTATGGCCCCTGTCAGGCTCCCTCCCGCCTCAGTCGCCATGTTGGCCACCGCTCCAGCAGGCAAGGTGATTTGAGAAAAGCCCGATGCTCCCCCCACCGCACTCGTAAGACTCCAACTCGGTGCGACCGATGTTCTAACTGGGACGACCAGACGAATGGAGTCGGGGCCGGTGTCCGCGCCAGTTGGAGTATGATCCATTGGCATAATAGCGGTCGCACAAGCTCCCACAGGACCCGTCATTCCAAATCCGGCATGCCGAATGTCGCGAGATAGCATGTCCATCGCAATCCGTACATTTTGCTGAGTTTCTACGGCTTGATCATTGGCTTGCGTTGACTTGTGACTCGTGGTCAAAATGGCATAGGCAGCAGCCACCACAAGAAGTGCCACGACCGTCCCCACCATCAACTCAATCAGTGTCACCCCATGCTCGCTAGTCCAGGATGACCGTAAGTCGCTCACGTTCATTTTCCGCATCTCTCCCACCCTATCGCTACTCATTCGGGGGCAATAACCGTAGTCATCGCTATCTGACGTTGTTTGGCTATCTTCCCGGCCCCTGATGCTCCCGTCCAGGTCATCGTAACGACAACACGATTCTGATTGAGAGCCGGAGCTGTAGGCCCGACCGCCGCAACTGACATCTGGCCTCGCAGGCCGGTTAAACCAGTCGCAAGAGTCCCCGTGAGCAGACTTCGCCATTGATCACAATCTCCACGGGCCATTGGCTGAGCAGTCGCATCGATGGTGCACGCCACCGCCGTATCGATGCCGTTATAGGCCATCGCATTGCGACGGTTGAATTGGACTCGTTCTAAAATATCAGCCGCAAAATTCGTGACACGCGTCATTTCGTTTGCATCGACGTTGCGGCCGAGTGAATACGCCTGCATACTAGTCAACCCAAGCACTCCGACAGCCAAGATCGCTCCTGCCAGCATCCCTTCAATCAGGGTGAATCCCCCGTCTTGACTCGCGAATTCTCGTTTTAACTGTTGCACTACACCACCCTCATTACTCTCGGATTAAGGACATGTTGCCGCAGGGCACCAGCTCACTTTCCCCCTCGGCGTTATACGGACCGAATAAGAAAGCCCATAGCGGTTCGAGACGCTAAGTTGCTGATTGCCAGCACCGCCCCCAGATCTGATCCCGAGTGGAGAAAAGACTACGACTGTTGGCGCCGGCGTCAATCCGATTACGCCGCTCGTCATAGACGTGGTTGGAATAACAGAGGCCCCCGACGCATCTGCGGCTGAGATTTGCACGCTCCCACCGCTCACTGCCAGACTCACATTCACTACGGAATTCCGGCTCATTGCGCTAATTCGTGCCAGCGATAGCTGATTTTGAATCTCTGTAACAGCCTGCCGTAACTGATAGCGAGCAAGCCATGTCAGATAGTTCGGCACCGCTATCACACCGATCACTCCGATGATCGCAACCACGATCATCAATTCAAGTAACGTAAAACCTTTGCCGCCATTCAAATGCTTGATCTGCATAGACATAGCTAGGAACCTCGTACTGCACCGCCAATCACTGCGGCATCTCTCAAGAGGCAATTGCCATGCCGACCAACACCCCGAAGAATGAGATCTAACTCATTGAAAGCACGGCAAGCATTCCGCCACGGTAAAGACGAAAGAACGGATCTGAACCACCTTGGAACAAATTTTTGTCCATAAGGAGAGACAATTCACGCGCTTCCCCTTCAGCAAGGAACGCGCGTGACACATGGCTGTGAGTTTTTATCTGAAAACTGAGTGCAATGGGCAGGAGAATACGACCACGATGTAGAACATCACTGCTATTTCGCCGCCACGGCCAGAACTTGCCGATAGGTAGTGATACCTTCCAGCACTCTTTGAATACCGTGTTGGCGGAGCGTTACCATGCCTTCGCGCGTCGCAACCTCAGCCATCTCCGCCGTCCTCGCGCGAGACTGGATGCAACGCTTGATCTCATCGGAACCCACTAATAATTCATGCAAGGCCATCCGCCCTTTGAATCCACTTTGATTGCACCGCTCACACCCGCGCGCCCGGAAGAGACTGAGCTCGGGGGAATACACCACCCCAATCCGTCTCCAGTCATCTACGCCGTAGGCTTGAACTAGAGCATCAAACTCTTGCCGGTCCGGATGGTAGGCCTCCTTGCAATATATACAGAGTCGCTTACACAAACGCTGGGCCAGCACGCCCAGCATCGCATCGGAAAAATTAAAAGCATCGCACCCCATATCCAATAATCTAGTTATCGTCTCGACAGCACTATTCGTATGCAGCGTACTCAAGACCAGATGTCCTGTCAGCGACGCCTCAATCGCAATATCCGCCGTTTCTTTGTCGCGCATCTCACCAATCATAATGATATCCGGGTCGGCCCGAAGAAACGCCCGCATGGCCGCGGCGAAGGTAAAGCCGATCTTGGGATGCACCTGTACCTGCCGAAGTCCTTCCTGCGTCAGCTCAATAGGATCTTCTGCCGTCACGATCTTCCGTTCATCAGTGTTCACCTGTTTCAACACCGCATGTAACGTGGTCGTTTTTCCAGACCCTGTCGGCCCCACGCATAGGAAAATGCCTTGAGGACGCTCCGCCAAATCCTTCACTGTTTGCAAAACTCCCGGCAAAAACTCCATGGCCTCCAATGGCATGGGTGTTTTCGCGGTTAAGAGCCGCAAGATCACATCCTCGTTTTCACCAGCCGTCGGAAGCGTCGCCACTCGCAGCTCAAGATCCCGATCTTTTGCGAGTCGATAGCGAATCTTGCCATCCTGCGGCTTGCGTCGCTCTGCGATATCCAGATTGGCCATGATCTTGATGCGTGATACCACCGCTCGTCGATAGCCGGAGGGAATACGCATGTAGGGGAAACAGGTTCCATCAACACGGAACCGTACCGCTGTGTCTCGGCCGGCCGAATAGGACTCGATATGAATATCGGATGCCCCCAACCGATCCGCCTCGGCGATCAAATGGTTGGCCAACCGCACAATGGCGGAATCGTGCTCTGTAATCTGCGTTTCTTTGCCTTCAGTCTCGCTCCGAACCTCGCGGACGAGTTCACCGAGAATGTCGGCGATCGCTCCACGAGTCGACTGCTCCGTGCAGGCAAGCAACCACTGTTCAATATCACGCCGTAGGCCAACTGCGACCTGAACTGTCATCCGGGGAAACGCCCGTTGTATATCCAGGTCCTTTTCGAGATCCTGCGGATCCGCCCTCAGAACCTCCACTACCGTTCCCTGTCGTGCAATCGGGATCCACGCGTTCTTCCGAAGATACTCGACACGCAGATTTTTCAGGAGAGTCGCATTGATGACGACCCGTTCATCGTACGCCACAAATGGACAGCCAAAATACTCACTCAACGCAGCGCCAAAATCCGATTTGGCAACGTGATAGGTATCAAGAAGGAGCGACTCCAGATCGGTGCGTTGCTTTTGCACGGTCTCAAATGCCTGCTCCATCTCCTCCGGACTGAGCACACCACGCATCACAAGCAGTTGAAGTACCCGGCGTTCTCGGTCCACCTGAACCGGCAAAACCTTGCGGAGTGAACTTTCGTATTTCGCCGGCTGGTTTACGCCGGAAGGATTTACGCCGAGACCTGGCATCGTCTATTCCTCTCTGCCGACCGTCATCATTCGTATCGGACCATCCATGTACCGGGCGCTCGCACGACAACCGGGATCCCACGAAACAACCCTCTGCCCATTTCATGGTCGTACCACACCTCCATCGTCATTCCGGGACCGGCCGACGCAATCGTACCTTCCGCTGCGACGGCGCCAAACACTCGTGTGGGTCGATCGATCGTAATATTCCCAGCCGCATACAGCGCTCCGTTCAAATGAATATCTGAGAGGTGGACTGAAGTCCGATTCCCTGCCGTCCCGCCCCCTCCTGAGGGAGGACTCAACACCGACAGGGGTTGTCCGAATGCAGAGGGACTCAGAATGACATGGCCCTGCACGACAAGGGTTGCTTCAAGATAGGCCGCACTCAAACGAAGCACACCAAGGTTGTCGATGCGCGGGGACGTCCGATCCAGCGTGTCGACAAAGATCAGCCCCCGAACATCCCCCACACTCCGTGACCGGAGATAGTCATCGGGTGTAACGCCATGGCCTGGCTCAACCTCCCCGCCAGGATAGAGCAAACCATCTCGATCGATGGTTAGATAGGTACCATACTGCTTGGCATACTGCTTCAACTGTTCGTACCCCCAATGGTCTCTCCGCACCCCTGGAGTCGGATACTGGTTGACATGTACGTTGAGAGGAAGTCCTGGATCTCGACTCTGCCCCGGTGTCGGCTGCATAATCCGCACAGCTTTTCCTGTCCAGACGGACAACCACCGATCCTCACGATGAGACATGTCGCGATAACTCAGACCCGTGACCGATGCGCTATCACTATGTAAAGGAATGTCATCTACCCGCTGTAAAATTAAGTCCCCACCGACAACTAGATCCCCCCAATGCACCAACGCACCAGACTCAGGCACGGCCCGGTTGAGGTCAAGATCACTCCCCACCTGAACCGCTGACCTCAGTGCCGGAATATCTAGAGCGCGCAATTGCATCGACACAACATGTCTCGCCAATGAATGGACCGTAGTCACAGCCGCCTCAACGGTACAGAGTAATCCGGGTGCATCTGGCGCATAGACCTTGAGGTCTTCCACCGAGCCTAAATCCTGAATGGATCGCAAAACCCCCCTCTCAGCATCATTCCGCAGATGAAGATGCAGGTCCGGATGATCGACGGTCCCGACAAATTGAGACCGCCCGGCCTGATCAAAAAATGAGGGATTTCCGGTCGAGGATAATTGACGTTTCGTCAGAAGCATTGCCATGTCCGACGGACTGGCTTGCGGACTGTGAAACCAGCCGATAACCAGATCCTGCGCCGCATCGGCAACGGCCTGCGCGACAGCCACATCCGTTGCACCAGCGGCGCTGGATGCTTCCTGTCCAGCCAAATCAAGCAGAGCAGCACCTAATAGAGCCAGAATCAGGGCAAGGATAACGACACCGAGAAGCGCGATTCCCTGCTCATGAGATAATCGTGCGTGATCTGTCACCATCATGACACCTGACTCCTTTCACCTCGCAGCTAGGAACGCACCGTAACTTCACGAACCGTGGCGGTCTCGCCAGAAACCGGCAACAGCTCCACGACGATGCGGGTAATCCGGCCAATTCCGGCAGCAGCCCGCCCCCACTCATCCCAATACGACATCCGCACCGACTGCAGGTTGTCGATCAATACCGCTGCGCCTCCGTCGATCTGCCGCATAAGCTGGGCACGATCCCCCTCAGCCAGCTTGACGTAGTAGACCACTCGATTACGCACCTCTACCGAGGCACCGGCCGGATAGGCTCCTCTGACGGGACCATTCAGCAGCAGTTGGTTGCGTTGGCCTTGGCTCCCTAGTTGGTGAGATTCGCACCCGCTCGACCCGCAGAGCACTACCGTCTTCCCTGCTTCCCACCCACTGCCGTTCCGCACCGGCAAGACGGTTTGCCCGCGCGAAACCGGGCCCGTGGTGACAGTCCGCAACGCGTGAATATTCGCCAGAAATTCCAGTCGCGCAGGCAGCGCGGTCAAAATTGTGGATAACGAGGCCGTTCGCACTTCCTGTTCAAAGACTTCCAAACCTAACCGCATTTCTTGCTGCATGGCCATGATGCGTTGCTGCCGCACCGCCTGTGCCTGCGTGAGATTGAGCACTTCCATGCTCCCGGCAAGAACCAGCGTTCCAATCGCCATGGCCACCATTAATTCGGACAAACACATGCCGGACTGCTGAGTCAGATCCTTGCCCCGCATATATCGTTGCCCTGTTTGACTCATTGCACTCCTGCAAACGCCGGATTTGCCCGCACGGTTCCGACCTCCACAATTCGTGTGCCGCCGAGTCCCGGATAGGACGCCGCCGCTCGAATCGTCACAAAGCCGACTGTATTGAGTGGACCAAGACGATCCATTGCCACTGTCCATTTGAGCGTGATCCCGTCATGCTCCCACCGCCCGGTATAGACGCCATCCCCTGCGGACACATCGGCCCCCTGACCATCATCCGCCATCACCACATCCATTCGACCATCGTGATCAAGATCGTCCTGCAACATCGCCTCCCAACGCACGGATCTCTTGGCTTCCAATCGTCCTTGCGCGAGCGATACGGCTCTCGTCTTCATCACCCCTTCTTGCGTCAACCGGGCAGACACCTGGAGGACCGCCATTCCTCCCATCGCCACAATTGTTGAAATACTCATCGCGACCATGACCTCCACAAGACTGAACCCTCTGTCGTCGATGCCTCTCATCGAATCGCGACCCGCCCGGTAAGACTCACCGTAATGGTATGCGCGTATCCATGACCATTGCGGAATCGGATCGTCGTCGCAGTGGCCGACCGGCCGCTCGGATGAAAGACGACGTCCGGCCCCGCGCTCGGTTCGTCGATCTCCAGCCCCTTATGCTGGTAGGACAATAGATGATGTTGCACACGGTCGCTGCCGACCTGCACAACAATCGCCTGACGATCCTGGTCGAACACCAGCCGTACACGGTCTTGTCGTGATATCGCCCACTGCCTTGCCCAACGGAGTTCAGACGAAATCTGTTTTGCAAACGTTTCGACCTGCATCCGTGCGTTGAGCGCCATCAGATTCGGGATGGCCAGCGCAGACACCAGTCCGACAATAGCCATCACGGTCAGCGTTTCCACAAGACTGAACCCGTCTGCGGTCACCCATATAGATCGTAATCTTGTTTTGCGTCGGCTCATGTCCGTCTGCTTTATCAAGCACCGTGCCTAAAGACGCACTCGGCAATACGACATGACCCGAAACGTAGTCGAGAGGCAAATCCCTTTGAATCTCGGGTAAATGGAGGTGAAATTGAAGAAATCGAAGAAAGACAGCGCCCTGCCTAGCCCCAGAACATCGTGACCAGGCAGATACAATGCAAAACAATTAGATACAGAGGAGAGCGAACGGTTCAGCGTTGCATACGGAGAGATTATCCGGCCAGGAGGTCTTGGTACCACTCAAGAATGGGCATTCCGAAAAACATGGAGACAACGGCGCCCAAGACCAAGAAAGGGCCGAATGGGATATACTCTTCACGCGTGATGACCTTGGCTGCAAGCAGCGACACCCCGACGACCGACCCGACCAATGATCCGATCATGATCGTCATCAGCGCCAGCTTCCACCCCAGAAATGCGCCGATCATTGCCAGTAATTTGATATCCCCTCCCCCCATCCCTTCCTTGCCGAACAGATAGGGACTGGCCCAGGCCAACAACCATAAGATGCCGCCTCCGACCAGAAGCCCGATCAGCCCATTCAGCAATCCCAAGGGCAAGAGAGTTGCCGCGCTCAGCAACCCCAGAACAATCCCGGGAAATGTCACGGCGTTGGGAATAATTTTATGCGACAGATCGGTCCCAGCCACCACGAGCAAGGCGGACATGAGAACCGCATACACGGCAGCTTCGATCGTTGGGCCGAAATGCCAGAGGACGGCGAGATATCCGGCTGCATTCAATGCTTCGACAAACGGGTACTGCAGCGGAATGCTGACGGAACAGACGCGGCATCGACCGGCGAGCATCAGATAGCCCAGGATCGGCACATTGTCATACCACGCAATCGGCTTGGAGCAGGAGGGACAATGCGATCCCGGCCAGACGACGGACTCCTGTCGTGGCAACCGGTAAATACACACATTGAGAAAACTTCCAATG
The DNA here is from genome assembly GCA_964412445.1 of uncultured Nitrospira sp. GTDB lineage: Bacteria > Nitrospirota > Nitrospiria > Nitrospirales > Nitrospiraceae > Nitrospira_D. The sequence continues at coordinate 27,390 of CAYPOR010000003.1, read as the reverse complement.
AGTGCCCCGAAGAGCCCCGCGATAAGAAAGAGTTGCCACATACCGCGCCACATCCCCTTTTGAAAATCCGCGACGAACTCCAATATCTCTCTAGCTGGTTACGAATACTCTTGTTTCCGTACTCAGTAACCCTACTAGGGCCATTGTGCTTTCATTTACAGCTACGGCAAAGATCTCTATACTTTTCCCCGCATTACGCCTGAGGCGTAGGAATGCGGGTCCAGTATACCTCAAGCCCCAGCGATTCAAAGGAGAACCGACGATTATGGCCAAAGCCACCAGCAAGCCTCGGGTTCGCAAATCACTCGCCGACCTTGAGCCGCCGCCCCGCAAAAAGCGGCCGGAGTCGCTGACCTCGCGTGAGCAGGAAATTCTTGAACTGATCTGGGCCGGCTTTAAGAACAAGGAGATCGGCACACGGTTGAAGATCAGCGTGAAAACCGTGGAAGCGCACCGCGCCAACATGATGAAGAAGATGCGGGTCTCGAACACCGCACAGCTCCTGAAGAACGCGATTCAAGGCGGGATACTGAAGATCCGCTAGCGCGGGCGGGGTGATGTCGGCACGCTTCGCTGACGCACCGCCTCAAACAGCGTCACCGCCGCAGAAGCCGAGACGTTCAGAGACTGCACGTGGCCCTTCATCGGAATGCGAATCCGTTCATCGCAATGTTGTAAGACGCCGGGACGGATCCCCGCTCCCTCACCCCCGAAAACCAGCCCGACGGGCCCCCGGAAGTCCACCTCCGTAAATAACTTGGTCGCCGTGGGCTCCAGGCCGTAGATCCAAACTCCGGCCGCTTTTAACGACTCCAGCAACCGGCTGGTATTCGTCACTCGCGCAACGGGAATGTGATCGATCGCCCCGGCTGATACCTTCGCCACGACCGAGGTCAGCCCGGCCGCCCGCCGCTCCGGAATAAACACGCCATGTACCCCGGCGCCTTCCGCCGTTCGAAGGACCGCGCCAAGATTATGCGGATCTTCCACGCCGTCGAGAATCACCAGTAACGGCGGCTCGTTCCGTTTGGCTGCGCGAGCCAGAATAGACTCTTCCGTCTGGTAGGCCTTCGCCGCGGCAAAGGCCACAATGCCCTGGTGTCGACCGCCGGGAGCCAACCGATCGAGAGATGCCAGAGGCTGGACATGGACCGGCACATGCAGTGACCTGGCCAACTGCACCAGCTCCGCAAACTGCTTGTCGGTACGAATCACGTGCAGCCGCTGCAACGGCCTGCTGCCGGCCTTCAGCGCTTCCCGAACCGCATGGAGACCGTAGAGAATCTCCTGCGAGTCATCCGTACTATCGTTTCCACCGACTGGTGCCGTCGGGCTTGTCCTCGATGATGATGCCTTGAGCTGCCAATTCTGCTCGAATGGCGTCGGCCCGCTTGAAGTCTTTCCGCCTCTTGGCTTCCGTTCGTTCGGCAATTTGTTTCTCAATCTCGACCTCACTGGTGAGGGGATACGGTCCCCCGGCTTCAACGTTGAAGATCCAATGATCCAACCGGAACAATCCCAACACCCCGCCCAGCGATCGAAAAGCCTCTCTGGCCTTGGCTCGTGCAGGCGTCGACAGGCCGTCGGCAAGCAGCTTATTCACATCGCTGCGTAGCCCTTGCAACGACGCGATCGCCATCGGTGTATTGAAATCGTCATCCATCGCCGTTCGAAAAGCGGTCGTGCATCGTTCGATTGCCGGATCGAGTCCCGTATCTCCCGACGCATTCCCGCCGGTCTCGGCCAGCCGGGCAAAGAGATCATAGAACCCGTTCACCGCATTCTTTGCTTCTTTCAACGCGTGATCGGAGAAATCCAGGGGGCCTCGATAGTGCGTCGCCAGCAGAAAATACCGTAACATTTCTCCGGTTTCCGCGTCCGGCCATTCCGACTTCTCGAAGATTTCTCTGATCGTGAAGAAGTTCCCCAGCGACTTGGACATCTTCTCCTGGTTGATCTGCACAAACCCGTTGTGCATCCAGTACCGGGCAAATTCTTTACCCGTCGCCCCGCACGATTGGGCGATTTCGTTTTCATGATGCGGGAAAATCAGATCCATTCCGCCGCCGTGGATATCGAAGGTCTCACCCAGATGTCGGATAGACATGGCGGAACATTCGATGTGCCACCCCGGCCGTCCCTGTCCCCACGGGCTCGCCCATGCCGGTTCGCCCGGCTTGGCGCTTTTCCACAAGGCGAAGTCCATCGGGTGACGCTTCCGCTCATCCACATCGACGCGAGCCCCGGCTTGCAGGTCGTCCAATCTCCGCTTCGACAGGCGTCCGTAGTCGGGATATTTCGCGACTTCGAAATACACATCCCCATCCACCTGATAGGCGAAGCCCTTCGCGATCAAGGTTTCGGTCAGCCGGACGATCTCGGCCATATGCTCAGTCGCTTTGGGCTCGATCGACGCGGGACGCACACCCAGTCGTCCCATGTCCTCGTGGTAGGCCTGAATAAATTTCGCCGTAATGGCGTCGCAGCTCACCCCCTGCTCATTGGCGCGCTTGATGATCTTGTCGTCGACGTCAGTGAAGTTCTTGGCAAAGTCGACGTGAAAGCCGGAATATTCCAGATGGCGCCGGACCACATCGAACACCAGGGCACTGCGCGCATGCCCGATATGGCAATAATCGTAGACCGTGACCCCGCACACATACATGCGCACGGTCCCCGGCACGAGCGGCTCAAAGGCTTCTTTCTTCCCCGTCAGGGTATTGTACAGTTTGAGCATGCAAGCAACCTATGGCAGCGTCACACGGCGCTTAGGCCAGTGAGACCAGATGAACAGTCCGATGATGACGGCAAGCAGGACCCCGATGATGATATCAAAGCGGTGGAAATACTCCCGCAACTCTTCCCAGCGCTCCCCCATTTTCAATCCGATATACGCGAGGAGATAACACCAGGGCAATGCGCCGAGAAACGTAAACAGCACAAAGCGCGGGAAATTCATCCGCGCAATGCCGGCCGGCAAGGAAATGAACGTGCGCACCACCGGAAGCATCCGGCTGAAACACACCGCCGCTTCACCGTATTTCAGAAACCAGCGATCGGCGATATCGAGGTCACGATGCGAGATCAGGAAATACGGCCCGTAGCGCTCGACAAACGGACGCCCCCCCCAAATCCCGGCATAGTACGCGACAACGGATCCGGCGACATTCCCCACCGCCCCTGCCAGCGTAACCCCGAGCATCGTGAACTGTCCGGACATGACCAGATAGCCGGAAAACGGCATGATAATCTCGCTGGGCAATGGGATACAGGCGCTCTCGACGGCCATGGTGAACAGAATACCGGCATAGCCGAATCGGGAAATGCAGGCAATGACAAAGCGGCTCAGCTCACCGATGATCGATTCAATGAGGCTTCCAATCACCGATCAGCCCTTCCGCCGTGAGGCTGACTGCGCGCGCGGCTTGGTCCGGGCCGACTTCTGCTGAATCATCGGCTCCCAGGCACGAAAGTGGTCGAGCGCTGCATAGTTCGTGCAGTCCAAATGAATCGGCGTCACCGACACCCGCCCCTCTTCGATGGCTTCATGATCGGCATGCTTACTCCGGCTCCAGGATACCCGCGTGCCGGCAATCCAGAAATATTTTCTGCCGTGCGGATCGAGCTTCTCGATAATGGGATTATCAAAACGCCGGCGACTGAGACACGTGACCTGAACTCCTTTGATGGCGCGTAACGTGCGGTTCGGCACATTCACATTGAGCAACGTTTCCTCAGGCAGGCCTTGCTCCAACGCAAGACGGACGATGCGCGCCGCATAGTCGGCGGCAACGGGAAACCGAAAGGTTTCACGCCCCTCCTGTGAGACCGCGATGGAGGGCACCCCCAGAATGGTGCCCTCCATCGCGGCAGAAACCGTCCCGGAATAGAGCACATCATCACCGAGATTGACGCCTTTGTTGATTCCCGATACGACGATGTGAGGAGGCTTCGGCAGCACCTTGAGCAGCGCCAAGTTCACGCAATCCACCGGCGTGCCGTTCACGGAAAATGTGCGCGGAGCCAGACGATGCAGACGAAGCGGTTTATGCAGCGTCACGGCGTGAGCAACGGCGGTGCGTTCCCGGTCGGGGGCCACGATCCAGACCTCACCGAGGGGGTTGAGCGCATCAGCCAATGCCCTCAGGCCGGGCGAGTCGATCCCATCGTCATTGGTGACCAAAATTCTCATGAGATTCCAGTCATAAAAAAAGCTGCACGAGGCAGCCTTTTCTTTCTCCCTCCGGCCGACCGAACAGCCGCGCCACCATCGCCGCCCGTGCTCAGCCGCCAAGGGAACTGAAAAGATTGGTCGGGGCGGCGGGATTTGAACCCACGACCACTCGCACCCCAAGCGAGTACGCTACCGGGCTGCGCTACGCCCCGACATCTTTCTTATATGCTTAGCAGATCTCTATTGTCGCTTGTGCAACCCTGGAAAGGCAATGGGGATGTTATAGAAGATTTATCGTGAATGCGCCTCGATGATCTTGACGATGGCCTGAAGATCCCCGCGAAGCTTTTTGGCCAGTTCTTGCGGGGTCAGCTTTCGAGACGCCGCCCGCCCGCGCCTGGCCCAATACCGCTTCACACCTTCAAGCGTATGACCTTCATCGTACAGCATTCGCTTGATTTCAAGAACGGTTTCAATATCCCGACGAACATACAGACGCTGATTGCCTCGACTTTTCTTCGGACTCAGGAATTTAAACTCGGACTCCCAAAAGCGTAGCACGTAGGCCGGGAGCTTCGTCAGTTGACTCACCTCCCCGATTTTATAAAAAACTTTACTACCCAGCCTGGGTTCAATCCCCATGACCGGCCCTCATACTGCGGTCGCGATCCGGGTCTCGCGAGAGCTACGAATTGACGTACTTTTTAAAGACTTGGCTTGGGCGGAATGTAACGACGCGACGCGGGGTAATCCCAATTTCTTCTCCCGTGCGAGGATTGCGCCCTTTGCGAGAACCTTTGCTGCGAACAACGAAATTGCCGAACCCTGCGATCTTTACCGATTCACCTTTTTGCAACACCGACTTGAGGAGATTGAGCACAAGTTCGACGATATCGGCCGCCTCATTTTTCGAAATTCCAACCTGCTTGAAAATCTCGTTCGCGATATCAGCCTTTCTCATGCCACCCCCCTCCGTAACCACTGCACATTTCCATCACGCAACCTCCGATGAAGCCGCACTCTAAAGACGGAAAGTTCTGCTTAAGTTACGTGAGGTTACGCGTTCTGTCAAGAATAAACATTGGCGGGCAGGAGACGGGAATTCGCTAGCGCTTGGAAAGAAGCTTGTACTCGATACTATCCGCTAAGGCTTGCCAGGTGGCTTCGATGATATTCTCGGAAACCCCGACCGTTCCCCACTTATCCTTATGGTCGCCGGATTCGATCAGCACCCGCACCTTCGACTCAGTGCCTTTATTAGCTGCGAGGACTCGAACTTTATAGTCGAGCAACTTCACTTCTTGCAACTGCGGGTAGAATTTTTCCAACGCTTTACGCAGAGCATGGTCCAGCGCGTTGACCGGTCCGGCCCCGACAGCTGCCGTATGTTCGACCACCCCGCCCACCTTGACCATCACGGTCGCCTCTGAAAGCGGAGCGCCGTCTTCCTGCTTTTTCTCCACGATCACGCGGAATCCCAGCAATTGGAATGAAGGTTTGTGTGTCCCCATTGCTTTCCGCATCAACAATTCAAACGAACCCTCGGCACCCTCAAACTGGTAGCCCTGGCTTTCACGCTCTTTTAACGTATCGACCAGTTCCTGCACCTTCGCGTGATCTTTCGACAGCTTGATGCCATAGGCCTCGATCTTGTCCAGCAACCCGCTCCGTCCGCCATAGTCTGACACCAGCACACGCTGGCGATTGCCGACCCTGGTCGGATCGATATGCTCATACGTCAACGCATTCTTCAGTACCGCATGAATATGGACGCCGCCCTTGTGCGCAAACGCTGAGTCGCCGACGTAGGGCTGATGCTTATTGGGCATCAAGTTCGCGATTTCCGTGACAAATCCCGAGACATCCTTCAAGTGACTGAGCCGATCGCCCAGCGCCGGACGCCGCATCTTCAGCTCAAGGTTGGGAATGATCGAGCACAAATTGGCATTTCCGCACCGCTCACCGATCCCGTTGATCGTCCCCTGCACTTGAACAATGCCGGTCTCGATCGCCACCAGCGAGTTGGCCACGGCCATTTCACAATCGTTGTGCGCATGAATACCCAACGGCACCTTGATTTCCTGACGCACCACTTCGCAGATTGCCCTGATCTCCCACGGCATCGCTCCGCCGTTCGTATCGCAGAGAATGACCCGCTCAGCTCCCGCAGCCACCGCTTTGCGAATCGTATTCAGCGCGTACTCCGGATTCGTCTTGTATCCGTCGAAGAAATGCTCGGCATCGTAAAATACCCGCCGGCCCTTGCTCTTCAAATGCGCGATCGAGTCCCCGATCAACTCCAGATTTTTCGACAACGAGATCCCGAGCGCATCGGTCACATGCAGCGACCACGTCTTCCCGAACAGGGTGATGGTTTTGGTTTCCGCCGCAAGCAGCGCCTGGAGATTTTGGTCTTTCTGGACGGCATTGCTGGCTTTCCGCGTCGATCCGAACGCAATGATCGACGCATGTTTCAACGGAGTCGTCTTCATGATCCGGAAGAACTCGATGTCCTTCGGATTGGCTCCCGGCCAGCCGCCTTCGATGTAATGCACCCCCAGCTCGTCCAGCTTTTGGGCGACCCGCACCTTATCTTCGGCGGAAAAACTGACATCTTCAGCCTGCGCACCGTCGCGTAAGGTCGTATCGTAAATTTCCAGCGCGGCGGCGCGATGGGCAGAGAGAGCGGGGATCACGAGAGGCTCGTCAGGGGGGACCTGACGAGCAGAACGGGTCTGTCTGGATGTTCGAGCCATAAGGCAAAAGGTAACAGGAGACGGGGGGATCTGTCGAGCGGAGACCGGCCCGATCCGCGCTACTTGTTCGGACGATCTCCCGGCGTCACCCGATCGAGGCCAAATGCCGTATGCAGCGACCGCATGGCCAATTCCAAATATTTCTCGTCGATGACGCAGGAAATTTTAATCTCCGACGTGCTGATCATCATGATATTGACGCCCTCGCGCGACAACACTTCGAACATCTTCGCGGCGACACCCGAATGCGACCGCATCCCCACGCCGATCAGCGAAACCTTGGCGATCGCTTCGGTAATCGACACGGTTCTGGCGCCGACATCTTTGGCCACGCTCTGGAGCAACGGCGTGGCCGTGCGCAAGTCCGCGCGGGGAACGGTGAAGGACAAATCGGTCAACGCATCCTGACTCACGTTCTGGATGATCATATCGACATTGACGTTGGCCTGCGCCACAGGGCCGAAAATTTTCGCCGCGATTCCGGGTTTGTCCGGAACACCGACCATCGTAATTTTTGCCTGGTTCCGGTCTCCCGTGACTCCGGCCACCGCCACGGCTTCCATATCCGCATCTTCACGTGTCACGAGAGTCCCCTTTCCTTCCTTAAAGCTCGAATTCACCTCAACCGGGACATTGAATTTCGCGGCAAACTCCACCGATCGAGCCTGCAACACTTTGGCGCCAAGACTGGCCATCTCCAGCATTTCTTCGTATGAAATCTTATCGATCCGCCGCGCCGCCGGCACCACATTGGGATCAGCGGTATAGACGCCGTCCACATCGGTAAAGATGATACACCGGTCGGCCTTCAACGCCGCCGCCAGCGCCACCGCCGAAAGATCCGACCCGCCGCGGCCGAGCGTCGTGACATCCGACTGTTCATTGATCCCCTGGAACCCGGCCACCACGGGGATAATCCCCTTTGCCAACGCTTCGCGAAGCCGCTCGGCGGACACCCGCGCAATCCGGGCTTTCGTATGGGAACTATCCGTCACAATGCCGACCTGGCGTCCGGTGTAGGAACGCGCGTTGATTCCACGGGCGCGAAGATCCATCGCCAAGAGCGCCACCGTCACGCGCTCCCCCGTGGACAGGAGCATATCCATCTCCCGCTCATCGGGCATGGGGGCCGCTTCATGCGCGAGTTTGATCAATCGATCGGTCTCACCGCTCATCGCGGACAGGACCACGACCACCTGGTCCCCGGCGCGATGCGACTGGGCGACCCGTTCTGCAACGCGATGGATCCGTTCGATATTCCCGACCGACGTCCCGCCGTATTTCTGAACAATCAATGCCACCGACTCACCCTTTGGCAAATAACTTGATCACAAATTTGCTGGCATCACGAACCGGCGCCGTGGAATCCTGCGCATCGGACTCGGTAAATCGACGACCGCCTGCGGCTCCGTCTTTGCCAGCACCTTCGCCGAACACTGAAAACGCCGGTCCCTGATTGCCTTCTCCATGATCGCACAGCACGAGAAAGCGATAGGGACCTTTCTTCGCAAGGCCGTCCAGGATCGGCCCGACCAGATCCCGGTCGAATGCTTCGATCCCCCGCACCGTGGCAGTCGCATCGGTTCCATGCACCACCTCATCGCTCAACCCGGCATACAGATAGACAAAGTCCTTCCGGGCAAACTCATCGAGCGCGGCAGCCGCCATCGCCTTGAATTGCCCGTCACCCGCCTCCGTGGAATCCGATGCCTCCAACCCCGCACAGAGTCCGACACCACGATGAACATCGCTGGAGGCCACGACCGCACCGGTCACATGAAAGCGCTCCGTCAGACTGGGCCAGGGGATCGCGCGGCCCTCTCCCCAGAGCCAAATACAATTGGCCGGATTTTTCCCTGCCGCCAGCCGGTCCTGGTTCACGGGGTGATCGCGGAGAATCACATGCGAGGCTTCCATCAATTGCCGCAGAATATCGGCGCCGTCCCCGGTCGGAAGCGCATCCCCGATCAACCGGCCCTTCACCGTCTGCGGATCGACACAGATCGCCCGCGGTTTGCCTTTCATCCACACCATGACGTGGCGATGCCCCATACCGGGATAGAACTGCATCGTTTCAGACCCCAGCTGCTCATTGATCGCCTCGATCAACTCACGCGCTTCTTCGGTCTCGATGAGCCCGGCCGTCGCATCATCCAATACGGTGTGAACTCCCAACTTCTTGATGTCCGCGCCCACTTTCCCGCCTTCCGGCTTGACCGTGACCATCGTACAGCGATAGACCACATCCTGCTCCGTCACGGAAACACCGAGACTGGCGGCCTCAAGCGGACCGGGACCTTGATAATACTTTTTGGGATCGTACCCGAGAATCGCGGTCCCGTTCAGACCGCTGCCGTGACGATGGCCCTCGGCAGGAATCGAGACCAGGCCCAGCTCACCGATCCGTGCCAATCGATCAAGATGGGGCGTGGCAGCCGCCTGGAGCGGCGTCCGCCCTCCTAAGGCATCCTGCGCATGACCCGCTAACCCGCCAGCATGGAGAATCAGATACTTCATTGAGATCAGACCCTCATCGTGCGTTTAATAACCGGGCGACATCCTCGGATATCGCCTTGACAGTCAACGGCGGTTTCGACACGCTGATCGCCGTATCGGCATCTTTCAATCCATGCCCGGTCAGCGTACACACCACCGTCTCCCCTTCCCGCAATTTCCCGGCCCGGCCCAGTTTTGTCACGCCCGCGACGGACGCGGCAGAAGCCGGCTCACAAAACACCCCCTCGGTCGCCGCCACCAGGGTATAGGCCTGCAAAATTTCCTCATCGGTGACCAGATCGATCGCGCCGGATGATTCCTCCACGGCCTTCGACGCCGCCGTCCAGCTCGCCGGATTTCCGATACGGATCGCGGTGGCAATCGTTTGCGGTTGTTCGACCACCCTCCCCAGGACCATCGGCGCGGCTCCTGCCGCCTGAAATCCCATCATCCGCGGCAGCCGCGTCGTCTGGTTTGCGGCTCGATACTCCTGATACCCCTTCCAGTAGGCGGTGATGTTGCCGGCATTCCCGACCGGGAGCACGTGCACACAGGGAGCGTCACCCAACTGATCACATACTTCGAACGCAGCGGTTTTCTGGCCTTCGATTCGAAACGGGTTGATGGAATTGACCAGCTCGATATGGTGCGAGGCCGACAGATCTTTGACGATCGTCAGCGCCTGATCGAAATTCCCCTCGATCTGAATGACCGTCGCCTGATGCATCATCGCCTGAGACAGCTTGCCGAGCGCGATTTTTCCGGCCGGGATCAGCACATAGACGGCGAGTCCGGCTCGCGCCCCGTACGCAGCGGCGGACGCGGAGGTATTGCCGGTCGACGCGCACATGACCGCGCGCGCACCCTGCTCCACCGCCTTTGTGATCGCCATCGTCATGCCGCGGTCTTTGAACGAACCGGTGGGATTCGCACCTTCGAACTTCAAATAGAGATCAATGCCCGGAGCGATCGCCTTGGCCAGCCGCTCCGCCCGAATCAACGGCGTATTGCCTTCCCCCAGACTGACGATCGGGGTCGTGCCCGACACCGGTAGAAACTTTCGATACTCTTCGATGATGCCGCGCCAACGAGCCATCCGACTACTCATCTTTCCCTTCCACGCGGATCAGCGTGGCAGGCTTAGAAATAAAGGCCTGGCGATTGATTTCACCGATCGCCTTTTGCACATCCCGCTCTTTTGCCATATGCGTCTTGATCACGACCGGAACCGTTTGCCCTTCCCGTCGCCCCTGCTGCAGCATCGAGGAGATACTGATCCCGCAACGGCCGAGTTCCCCCGCGATGTGCGCCAGGACCCCCGGTCGATCCAGCACCATGAAACGGAGGTAGTACAGCGAACTGATGTCCTCCATGGGCTTGAGACGGATCGGCCGGCGCTGATCCTGTTGAAAAGAGGCGGGCGGGACGCGCCCGGCGGCTCCCTTCAAAATATTGCGCCCGATCGCGATCACATCGCTGACCACCGCACTGCCGGTCGGCATCGAGCCCGCCCCCCGACCGTGCAAAATCACATCGCCGACGGCATCCCCCACGAGATGGATCGCGTTATAGACGCCGTCCACTTTGGCGATCGGAGAGTCGGACGGCACCATAGTCGGATGGACCCGCGCTTCCACCGTGTCATCGCTGAGCTTGGCGATCCCCAACAGCTTGATCGTGTACCCGAATTCCCGCGCATAGGCGATGTCGTGTTCGGTAATGTTGGTGATGCCCTCGGTATAAATCTCTTTGAAATTGATCGGCGTCCCAAAGGCCAGGTTCGCCAGAATGGCGAGCTTGTGAGCCGAATCGATCCCGGCCACATCGAAGGTCGGATCCGCTTCCGCATAGCCGGCCTGCTGGGCGTCCTTGAGGACCGCCTCAAAGCTGTGTCCGTCGCGAGTCATCCGCGACAGGATATAATTCGATGTCCCGTTGATAATGCCGTAGATTGACTCGATGCGGTTCGCCGCGAGCCCCTCGGTCAACGCCCGAATGACCGGGATTCCGCCGCCCACGCTGGCCTCGAAGCCAAGATCCACATGCCGGGACTCCGCCGCAGCAAAAATTTCCTCTCCGTGCAGCGCCAACAAGGCCTTGTTCGCCGTGACCACATGCTTGCCGGCCGCAATCGCATCAAGCATCACGCGCTTGGCAAAGTCATAGCCGCCGACCAGTTCGATCACAATATCGACCGCCGGGTCACCGAGCACGTGCTTCACGTCCGTCGTCAACACGCCGGGAGGTACTGCAACTCCTCGATCCCGGGTGATGTCGAGGTCGGCGATCCGCAGCAGCTCCACCGGAACACCGACCCGACGACGGATCACCTCGGCGTTCTCGAACAGAACTTTCGCCACACCGGACCCGACGGTTCCAAATCCGATCAGACCGACTCCGATACGTGTTTTCATTCCTCCGAACCTTCGAGCTTCAACACCTTCTTAATCCCCCGAACCGCCTGCCTGGTTCGATGCTCATTCTCGACCAATCCAAACCGCACATACTCGTCGCCCCCTTCGCCGAATCCGATCCCGGGGGAGACCGCCACCTTGGCCTCACGCAGCAACAGCTTCGAAAATTCCAGCGACCCCATATGCCGATAGGCCTGCGGAATCTGCGCCCACACAAACATCGTCGCCAGGGGCTTGGGCACCTGCCAGCCGATCCGGTTCAAGCCACCCACCAGCACATCACGCCGTTTCTGATACCGCAACACGGTTTCTTTCACGCAGTCCTGAGGACCGTTCAGCGCGATCACACTGGCGATCTGGACCGGCTGAAAAATTCCATAATCGAGATAGCTCTTGATCTTCGCCAAGGCGCCGACGACCTCCCGATTCCCGACACAAAACCCCACCCGCCAACCGGGCATATTGTAGGCCTTCGACAACGTGTAGAACTCGACGCCGATGTCCTTCGCGCCCGGCACCTGCAAAAAACTCGGCGCCTTGTACCCGTCGAACACCAGATCGGCATACGCCAGGTCGTGAATGACGATGACGTTGTGCTCTTTGGCAAACGCGACGACCTTTTTAAAGAAAGAGATATCGACCACCGCGGTCGTGGGATTATGCGGGAAATTGATGACCAGGATTTTCGGGCGCGGCATCGTCTGCCGATAGACACGCTGCAAGTCCTCGAAAAAATCGCTGTCCTGACGCAGCTCGATCCCGCGCACCTCGCCCCCGGCGATGATGAAGCTGTACATATGGATCGGATAGGTCGGCGTCGGGGTCAGGACCACATCGCCGGGACCGATCATCGCCAGCGCCAGATGCGCCAGTCCCTCCTTGGAGCCGATCGTCACAATGGCTTCCGTCTCGGGATCCAATTCGACATTGTAATTCCGCTTGTACCAGCCGCAAATCGCATGACGCAGCTTGGTGATGCCGCGTGAAGCCGAGTAGCGATGGTTCTTGCCTTTACGGGCCGCCTCGATCAGTTTGTCGACGATGTGGGGCGGTGTCGGCTGATCAGGATTGCCCATCCCGAAGTCGATGACATCCTCTCCCCGTTGTCGAGCTTCCAACTTGAGGCTCTGCACCTGCGCGAATACATATGGCGGGAGTCGCTTTAACCGATAAAACCCATCGCCCAAACCCATGACGGTCCTCTACCTCCTCAAATTCTGATCTTCTTCAAGCTGCTCCTCAGTGAAGAGAGGAATGAACAGGCTTAAGGAAAGGCCTATTCTAATGGAGGGCTCCGGTCGAGTCAATTTACCTTGTGATTCTGTGGGGTTCCGTTTCAGCATCATTCTCCGGCTGCTGCGAAGCCGGCCGGGCCTTCCCGCCCTCTCAACCTTGCTCCCTCCGGCGCCTTCTGCTAATAATGCGTTGGGTTTTTCCCGTCGAGTATTCCTTTCCTGTAGGTCTTCCACAGGCTGGAGGTGCCATGGCCAGGCTGGGCGTCAATATCGACCACATCGCAACGCTTCGCCAGGCCCGGGGCGGGACCGATCCGGATCCGTTGGCGGCAGCCGTCCTTGTTGAACTCGCCGGGGCCGATGGATTAGTCGTGCATTTACGCGAAGATCGCCGGCACATCCAGGACCGGGATCTGACATTGTTGCGGGAAATCATCCGCACCAAACTCGATCTGGAAATGGCCGCCGATGAGGCGATGGTCAAAATCGCCCTCACCGTGAAACCGGACCTCGTCACACTGGTCCCTGAAAAGCGACAGGAACTGACGACTGAAGGGGGGCTGGATGTGGCCGGTTTGAAAGAACGCATACAGACGACCATCTCCACACTGCACGACGCCGGAATTCCCGTCAGCCTCTTCATCGAACCGGATCTCAACCAAATCAAAGCCGCCCACAAGGTTGCGGCGGACTTCGTCGAACTCCATACAGGACGCTACGCGAACGCTACCCGATCGAAAGAAGCCGATGCAGAATTCGAAGCCATCACCCAGTCGGCCAAGCTTGCTTACAAGCTGGGTATGGGGGTGAACGCCGGACACGGCCTCAATTATCGCAATGTTTCCCGGCTGACCCATATTCCGGAAATCGTGGAATACAACATCGGACACAGTATCATCGCGCGCGCCGTCCTCGTCGGCCTCGACCAGGCAGTCAAAGAAATGAAAGCGTTACTCGGCTGACCTGCCTCTCGACGCCATTCAGTCGGATACAAGTCGTCAACCATCTCATGACGCCACACGCATTCAACCCGCCGGCCGATCTGTCCCATCCACCGGCACGTCCTTATACGGCGACGAAAGGGCGTGCGCGGCAATGAACATGACGGCGATTGTGACCGCCGCGCAAATGCAGGCGCTTGATCGTCGAACGATCGAGGAAGCCGGTGTGCCCGGCACCACATTGATGGAGCGGGCAGGAGCCGGAGTCGTCGCCTGTCTCCAGCAACAGCTGGGCCAGTTGCGGGGGAAAACCGTCACCATACTCTGCGGCAAAGGCAATAATGGCGGCGACGGATTCGTGGTCGCACGCCTGCTGCACAAACAACGAGCCACGGTGCAAGTACTCACCGTAGCCCCGGCCGCAACACTCAGCCGCGACGCCGCAACGATGTACCGCCGACTGGTCAAGACCGCCGGCAACGCGGTCCTGAAACCATTTTCCTCTGCAAGTCAGGCACAGACGCTGCTTGAACACAGTGATGTCGTCATCGACGCCTTGCTGGGAACCGGCCTGGCCAGTTCCGTCACAGACCGATATGCGGACGCCATCGAGTGCATCAATCAGGCGCGGCGGTTCACCGTGGCCGTGGATCTTCCTTCGGGCATTCACGCCGACAGCGGCGCGGTCTTGGGCCGGGCGGTCAAGGCCGACCTGACTGTGACCTTCGGACTGCCGAAGCTGGGCCTGTTCCAGAATCAAGGCATCGATCATGCTGGCCGTGTGGAGATCGTCGATATCGGAATTCCCCCGGCCTACGTAGATGCAGTTGGAAACAGAATCCACCTGATCACTGCCCCGTTTGTTCGAACCGCCTTACCTCCGCGCCGGCTCTCCAGCCACAAAGGCACATTCGGCCATGCCGGCATCATCGCCGGATCGGTCGGTAAAACCGGGGCGGCCGCGATGGCGGCGCAGGCTGCCTTGCGAACGGGTGCCGGACTGGTGACCGTCGCCACTCCTGCGAGCGTCAACGATGTCCTGGAGGCCAAGCTCCTGGAAGTCATGACGATTCCGATGCCCGAGACGAAAGACCGCACATTGTCCCGCGCAGCCTTGAACCGTCTGAAAGACTTCATCGCCTCGCGAACCTCTGTCGCAATCGGCCCGGGACTCTCCACCCATCCTGAAACCGTCGAGTTGGTCCACGCGCTTGTTCGGCGACTGGATCGACCGAGCGTCCTCGATGCCGATGCGTTGAACGCGCTGGCCGGTCGCGCCTCCCTCTTAACTGAGTGTAGAATCCCCCCTATCCTCACCCCGCACCCGGGTGAAATGGCCAGACTGATGACCGACGCCTCGGCTCAATCGGTCAATGAGGACCGGATCGGCACGGCCGGACGCTTTGCCGGAGAACACGGCTGCTATGTGGTGCTGAAGGGGGCCAGAACGGTGATTGCCGGACCTGACGGGATGGCGGCCGTTTGCCCGACCGGCAATCCCGGTATGGCGACAGCCGGAACGGGCGATGTCCTGACCGGCATGATCGCCGGATTACTCGCGCAGGGGCTCGCTCCGTGGGATGCCGCCTGCGCTGCAACCTATGTACACGGCCTTGCCGGCGACCTCGCCGCCGAGGTCATCGGACAGACCAGTTTAATGGCCGGAGACGTCATTGATTCTATTCCCTATGCGCTCACGAACATCCGCCCGGCCTAGCCGATCCATGACGCCCGTACCACAGCCGCCTCCCCCGGCCAAACTGCCACGCCCGAGTTCGCCCGCGTGCTGGACCGTGACACTTCCATCCCGTGCCGCTACGGAAGCCTTCGGCCGGGCGATCGGACGAGTTCTGGCCGGCGGCGAAATGCTGGCGCTGTTCGGGGAACTGGGAGCAGGAAAAACCGCGCTCGTGCGAGGAATTGCGACGGGTCTGGGCATGCCGCCCGACCAGGTCACCAGCCCGACGTTTGTGCTGATCCACGAATACGAGGGACGGCTGCCGCTGATTCACATGGATCTCTACCGGCTGCAGACCGCAGCCGAAGCCGAAGGGATCGGCCTGCAGGAATATTTTTGCAGCGAGTCCGTCACCGCCGTCGAATGGGCGGACAAGTTTCCCGAATTGCTTCCTGACGATCGGCTTGAACTCACGCTGGAGCACCGTACGCCGACGACGAGAACGGTGTGCCTGCGCGCCACAGGCCCGCGCGCAAGCGCCTTGCTCACCGCCCTCAAACAGCATGCGGGCCGAACCCGGCTTGCGCCCGCACCAGGACCCACGCGCAAAGCTGCCGCAAAGAAGGGGAGAATCCGCCCATCATGATTCGGCTCATTCTGGTCGGCCTGCTGCTGCTCCTGTCTCTCGCATTCTTTCTCCAGAATCAGGAGCAGGAAGTCACCTTGCGGTACTTCTTCGGTTTGCTGGAAGCCTCCACGCCCATTTATAAACCGATCCTGACAGCCTTTGCCGTCGGGCTGCTCGTATCCGGAATCCTCTTGTTCCCGCCCTGGGTGCGCGGTCGTATCGAGCTCAGGCGAAAGACCAAGGCGCTGCAAGAGGCCGAAGTCGATCTGGAGCGGGCACGCCACACGCTTGAAAATCTGACCGGCCGCTCAACCCCGGTCAACGATCCCGCGCGGGATCTCGCCGATGAGTGATCAGGATGCCAGCCCGCTGATGCGGCAATACCGGGAAATCAAACGCGGCTACGAACACGCCATTTTGTTTTTCCGGGTGGGCGATTTTTACGAAATGTTTTATCAGGATGCGCAGGAAGCCTCGCGCATCCTCTCCATCGCACTGACCTCGCGTGATAAAAACAGCCCGGATCCGGTTCCTCTCTGCGGCGTGCCCTACCACGCCGCGACCGGCTATATCGCCAAACTGCTGAAAGCGGGACGGACCGTGGCCCTCTGCGAACAGGTCGAAGATCCCAAACTCGCGAAAGGGCTGGTACGCCGCGACGTGGTCCGGCTGTATACGCCCGGCACGCTCGTCGACACGGAGTTTCTCTCACCGGTCGAGTCAAATTTCCTCGCGGCGGTGTCCGTCGACTCCACGGCAAAGCCCTCTCCTCTGATCGGATTGGCGATGCTCGAGGTCTCCACCGGAGAATTCTGGATTGCAGAGTTTCAGGGTGAACAGGCTCAGATGCAGGCGTCGGATGAATTGGCCCGCCTGGATCCACGGGAAATTCTGTTTACACCGGCAACCAACCGGCAGGAGATAGACTGGCTCCACCAAATGAAGAACATACGTCTGTGCGAACGTGATGCGGCGACCTTCAACCCGCAACAGGCCGCTCGACTGCTGCAGGAGCAATTTCACATCCATTCGTTAGACGCCTTCGGCTGTCAGGGTCTGACGGCCGGCATCGGCGCAGCCGGCGCCGTACTGAACTACTTTCGCGATACCCAGCCCTCGGCGCCACTGGACTATATTCGACGCCCGCGCGTCCGCCGTTCCTCGGATTCGATGCATCTGGACAGCGTCACTATCCGCAATCTTGAACTGCTCAAACCGATGGGCGCCTCGGACGACAGTCACAGCGGAAAACCGGCTACTCTTCTTTCGGTACTCGATCGTACCGTAACGGCCATGGGAAGCCGCCTGCTCCGGCAATGGCTGGTCCGGCCATTGATTCAGAGCGAGGCGATCCACGCCAGGCTCGATGCCGTCGGGGAATTGAAAGACCGGATCGCGACGCGCGTCGCCTTGCGGGCCGCGCTCAGAACGGTGCAGGACCTCTCACGCTTGAGCGGTCGGATTGTGCTGGGGGTAGCAGGCCCTCGAGAACTTGTCGCCCTGAAGGACTCGCTTGCCACTCTTCCTGAAATCATCACCCAGCTCAGTCCGCTCACAAGCCCCCTGTTCGTCGACGCTCGCACCGCCTGGGATAATGGGGAGGATCTCCATAACCTGATCGAGACGGCCCTTCAGCCGGAGGTTCCGATCACGCTTCGTGACGGGGGCGTGATCCGCGACGGGTATCACGCGGGACTGGATGAGCTTCGGAAAGCCAGCACCGAGGGGAAGCATTGGATCGCCGCATTGGAGGCCAAAGAGCGGGAGCGGACCGGCATCGACTCCCTTAAGGTCCGCTACAATCAGGTGTTCGGCTACTACATCGAAATCACCAAAACACATCTGGCCCGTGTCCCGGCGGATTTTATCCGCAAGCAAACGCTGGTCAACGCCGAGCGGTTCATGACGCCGGAGTTGAAAGAACTCGAAGAGCGGGTCACGGGCGCGGAAGTGAAACTCCTGGCCCTGGAGCAGGACCTCTTCACCCAGCTTCGGGCGACACTCGCCGGCCACGCCACCCGCCTGCAGGAGATGGCGGGGAAACTCGCCTTGATCGACGTCCTGGCCGGACTGGCTGAAACCGCCGCGCTGAATCAATATACCAAGCCGGTCATCAATCAGGCCGGGTTGATCGATATCCGCGGCGGCCGCCATCCCGTCGTGGAGAAGCTGAGCGATGACATGGCATTTGTGCCGAACGACACCCTGCTGAACCTGGACTCCCATCGACTGCAGATTCTGACCGGACCGAACATGGCGGGGAAAAGCACCTTCCTGCGCCAGGTCGCGCTGATCGTGCTTCTGGCCCAGGTCGGAAGTTTTGTCCCGGCCGCTTCCGCGACCATCGGCGTAGTCGACCGGATCTTTACCCGCGTCGGAGCCTCGGACAATCTGGCCAGCGGCCACAGCACCTTCATGGTGGAGATGGTGGAAACGGCGACCATCCTGCACAGCGCGACGGTGCGTAGTCTCATTCTTTTAGATGAAATCGGGCGGGGCACCAGCACCTATGACGGGCTTAGTATCGCATGGGCGGTCGCGGAATATATCCATGATCGCAGCACGCTCGGAGCCCGCACGCTGTTCGCAACCCACTACCATGAGATGACGCAACTGGAGCAGCAACGGGAGGGAATCAAAAATTTCAGAGTCGCGGTGCAGGAACGTGATGGCCACGTGGTCTTTCTCCGAAAGATCGTCGCCGGCGGAGCGGACCGCAGCTACGGCATCTACGTGGCAAAACTGGCGGGGCTTCCACCATCCGTCATCTCGCGAGCCCAGGATGTCCTCCACCAGCTGGAGAAGCCGGAATCGGCTCAGATCACTGAGTCGGTTGCCCGAACAGAACCTGCGGCCGCGCCGTTGCCTCAACCGCACCCCATTGTGGACGAGGTCCGGCAAATCGATCTGTTCTCGATGACGCCGCTGGACGCGCTCAATCGCCTGGCGGACCTCCAGCGCAAAGTGGCTCCTTCGACCAACGACGCCGCCTCCTGAGGCTCCGCCCCCTTGATGCACCTTCCTCAATAGTCGGATAATGCCGCCCAGTGAGGCGCTTCATGGTTGGTGATGCCAATCGACGACTCCTGCTGACAATCCTCGGGCTTGGAGTTGCACTCTTCTGTCTTGATCTTTATCTTCCGCTGGGAATCGGAAACGGCGTCCTCTATGGAGGACTCGTTATTCTGTCGTTCCTGCTGCCGAACCGTACAGGGCCGGTAATCACCGCCGCCGTCTGCTCTGTACTGACGATGGCGGACGTGGTTCTGAGCCCCACGCTCGACGGGGTCCCGCTTTGGATGGGCGTAACAAACCGGCTCTTTAGCCTGACAGCCATCTGGCTTCCGGTACTGTTCTTCTTACATCAGCGAAGAGCCGAAGACGCGTTGCAACGCGCTCACGATGATCTCGAAGCGCGGGTTCAACGACGCACCCGGGAACTCGCTGCAGTCAACACCGCGCTGGTGACGGAAATCGCCGAACGAATAGAAACAGAGCACTCGCTTCGAAACAGCGAAGCCGTGCTACAGACGAATCAGCAGGAGCTGCGACAAAGCCGTGAAGATCTGCGCGCATTAGCCGGACAACTCCTCACCGCTCAGGAAGAGGACCGAAGGAGAATATCCCGAGATCTCCATGACGACATTAATCAGCGGCTCGCGATGCTCTCAATGGACTTGCGGCAGGCAGAGAAAGACGGGGCTTCCGACGCGGAATCGCTCCGCTCCACTATCCGGCTGGTATCGGACCGGTTGACCGCCATTTCCGATGACGTTCGCCAGATGGCCTATCGATTTCACCCCTCCATTCTCGATGATCTCGGGCTCGTGAAAGCCATCCGACGCCAGATCGATGATTTCGGCGCCCGCACCGGGATCAAGATCTCGTATGTCCATCAAGATCCCGCGACGGCACTCCCCGCAGAACCGGCGATCTGCCTCTACCGCATCGTGCAGGAAAGTCTGAGCAACATCGCCCGCCACGCCCATGCGTCCCACGTGGAGATCGAGTTGATCTGCGAAGACGATCTCATCTCGCTTTCGGTGCACGACAACGGAACAGGATTTGACCAGACCCACCTCTCACAGACAGGAGCCCATCTGGGGCTCCTCAGCATGAAAGAACGGGTACGCTTGGCAAAAGGCCGGTTTGAAATCCACTCGACTCCCGCCAAAGGCACTCACGTTCACGTTGAACTTCCCCTGACGACAGGAGCCGCTCGTGAATAAACCCCGCATCCTTCTGGCCGACGATCACGCGCTCATTATCGAAGGCTTCAAACGTATTCTGGAAGATCAATACGATCTCGTCGGCACCGCCGCCGATGGTCGCGCGCTGATCGAATCCGCCAGAGCGTGTCAGCCTGACATTATCATTCTCGATGTATCGATGCCGCTCCTGAACGGTATCGATGCTGCTGCCCATCTGAAAAAGGTGTGCCCGCAGGCCAAACTCATCTTTGTCACGATGCATGCCGACACGGAATATGTCAGATCGGCATTTGAAGCCGGAGCCTCCGCCTATGTGTTGAAACGTTCCGCCGTTGATGAGTTGGAGCAGGCAATCCGGGCGGTCCTTTCAGGACACTCCTACATTACCCCGCTCATTACCAGAGATCTCCTGACCGTCTTTCTGGCCGCGCCGTCGGAAAAGGCCGGCGGTACCGCCGGCCTCACATTGCGCCAAAGGGAAGTCTTGCAGCTCCTGACCGAGGGACGCACGGCCAAAGACATCGCCAATGTGCTGAAGATTTCGCCTCGAACCGTCGAATTCCATAAAGGACAGATCATGGAACACCTGAAACTGGAGACGACAACCGACTTGATCAAATATGCGTTGGCCCACGGGCTGGCCACCCCCACCTAGGTCTGACAGACCTTCCCCTCCCTCGTAGAAATCCCCCCCCCACCTACGGAAATTACGAGTTCCCTCTTCCAACAAAACGACGTATAGCAAGCAAGTACTCAACGACCGCTATGGCCAGGTAGTTTGCGGGTTTAGAGGAGAAGTCGGACCACGTCACACCACTGCGCCGAGGATGGCTTATCCTGTCATTCTGACCTGCGACAATTGTCATCGCATTCGGGATGGTCTTTCGGAAAAGTCCGGCGAAGAGGAGGACGAGCCAAACTTCATTGTTCGCCAAATGCACCGTGAGTACGTCGCAAGTTTGGTGGAGCCACACCATCTGCCGACAATGTATTACGATTACGTTGTGAGTGTCTCAAAGACCGAGACGCCAGATCAGTCCCATGGGAATGACCGGAATGAGGTGCGCGCAGGAAACGGCCTCTCCTGCCGTCCGTCACTTCGCTCACATGAACGACTGATCTGGCCTCGCGTGGAGTGTGAGGAGCCCACACAACGAGAAGCTTCTTATCCTATGACCTCACATGAGAGGCGACAATGATATCTTGGCAGCTTTGCGGCCGATAAAAGCCTTGCCCTGTCAGATGAAAATTGTTCCCCCATACAATCAACCCAGAGGTGAAGAATGAACCGCGTCCGAACCGGAGTGTATCTGTGGACCCTGCTCGCCCTGTGCACAATCATGCTCAGCGAATTTGGCTGCTCGAAGAAGCAGCTCTCCTCCGGTTCTGAAAACCAATCCATGTCGGCAAAAGAGACAGCGGCATCCGAAACGATTCAACCCGATCGGATTGTTTCGGCAGCGCCTCCGGCGCTGTCCCAAGACGGAACTCCTGCCTCCGGCGGTGAGACCAGACTCCAAGACACACAATCCACCAAGCCTTCTTCCTCCACCGCATCAACAAACAGTTTTTCACCCTTCACAGCCTCGACATTGAACGACAAGGACTCCGCAAAAACTCCCGGCGCGTTGGGAATCGGCGATATTTATTTTGACTTCGATCAACATAATGTTCGCCCCGATGCACAGGCGGTGCTTGAACGAAACAGACAGTGGATGCAAAACGAATCCGGCAAGTCGGTTCTGATTGAAGGCCATTGCGACGAACGTGGGACCTTAGCCTACAATTTGGTCCTCGGAGAAAAGCGTGCGAAGTCGGCCAAGCGCTATCTGGAGAATCTCGGGATTCCCGCTTCCCGCCTTCAGACCACCAGCTATGGCGAAGTTAAGCCTGCTTGCAGGGAGCACAACGAGGGCTGCTGGAAATACAACCGTCGCGCGCATTTCGTCGTGCAATAACTGCTGTACCGGTTCATATGAGAGGATCAGCCATCGTGAGAAGGAGGCAATTGTGAAACATCTGTCATGCACGCTCCTGATGTCTGTTGGAATGGTCATGCTGGCGGGCTGCGCCGGCAAGGGCGAGCGCATTGATATTGTCATTCCCGGAGGAAATCCATCCGGAGGGACAGTGGGGATTGTCACCCCGGGACCCCGGATTGCCGTCCTCCCTTTCGAGGATCATCGGCCCGATCAAAGCCATCTCGGAACACGATCCCACCTCTGGGGTGGCATCAGCTACTTCGACTTACCCAGTGGAACCGTCGCGAAGGCCACCGGCCAAGCTCTGGTCGATTACCTCAGCCGGCAAGGCTGGAAAGCCTCGCTGGCACGAACATCCGGCGGCGACAGTGCGGATATTACGATTGCCGGAACCATTCAGAGTCTGTCCGTCGATGCCAAAAGCGGCTTTATGCATACGGATCTCGACGTAAAAAATACCCTATCCTTCAAGATTATAAATCACTCGGACGATAGCATCGTCCGAGAACACGTCTCAGGAACAGGCACTGATCGGATTTTTTGGTTTGACCAGTCGGACGCTCAACATCTGACAACGGAACTCCTTGAAAGCAACTTCCAGAAATTCGTCAAGGATCTTCGGATTGAAGGGAAGTCCATTCGACTGAAGTAACTATCCAAGTGAACGCACCAGAATGAGCATGCCCGTCACACGGTGAAGATCGGCACAGAGAAACTGAAACGGCAAGGCACCCGATGTCGCGTGATTGGTCACGCCAACAATGGTGGAAGGCGCTCAAAGTCCAGCACAAAGTGTGGGCGGTGCTCCTCTTTGTCTGCATTCCCTTGCTCGGAGGACTTACCACCCACCTATATGTGATACAAAAACTCCTCACCGTTCAACAACAGCGACACGATCTCTTGCTCGCCCGCCAACAAGTCGATGTCTTGCGGCGTCTTGCCGTAGATATCGAAGATGCCTTTCGCGGCTATGTTCTCACGAACCAATCCGCTTTTTTGAAGCCTCTGATTGACGCGGAAGGAAAGATCGGGGCCTCGTTTCTCCAAACGAGGCAGGCGTTGGCTGTACTCCAGCCCCCCCGGATGGACATCGTCTCCATCGAACGACAGATGAGAGAGTTGCTGGAATCAAAACACCGGCTGATTCAGTCTATGGAACATGGGCAGCCTGACCAAGCGCTCACCTATGTTCGATCAGGTCAAGGCTTACAATTGTCTGATGCCCTGCGGCGTGAGCTTCGTGCGCTTGAAGACCAACTAGAGGCCCAACTCGCCACTCTCAATGGCAGAGCAGACCACCTGTCACGAGAAACATTCTATGGCTTACTATTCGCCCTCGCAGGAGTGTTTGTACTCGGAGGAGCTGGATCTGTGATTCTTGCCCGCTCCGTCACACGGCCAATCGAGCAACTTCGGTTACTGACGTCCGCAGTCGGCACAGGTGCCATTCCACTATCCCTGCCCCACGTACGCGCCTCGCTCGTCCAATCAGGCGACGAAATCGGTCAACTTGCTGCCACCTATATTGATATGGCCGAGCGCATCGACACGCACCTGCAGGAATTGGAAGCGCTCAATCTCATCGGTCAGGAAATCAATACTATTGGCCCCGATGGACTCGAGGGTGTCTTACGGCGGATCACAGATCGAACCGTCGAACTCGTGAAGGCCGACGTCTGTCTGATTCTAGTCCATGACGAACAGCTTCACGCATGGGTGGTCGAAGCCGCGTCCGGAGAGTGGGATGACCGACTCAAGAAATCCGTTATGCTCTTGGAAGAACTCCCCGTATCAGCCCAAGCATTTGAAACCGGACGACCGGCCACCGGGAATCAATTACGCTCGGATCCACGTCCTCAGGTGCTTCGACGCAATCTCATCGGCGACAGCATGCTCGCCATCCCACTCTTGTCTCAGGGCACCCCACTGGGAGTCCTCTCACTCCTCAGTTATGCACCTCGCGAAGCGAATCAATGGAATCACAAACTGGCATCGGGAATGGCACAAGAAGCCGCCATTGCTATTTCAAACGCCCGACTCTTTCAAGCTGTCCAAGAGAAACAGCAAGGCTTGCTTGCCAGGTTGCGCCAACTTGAACACCTGGCCGAAACTCTGGCTCATGACCTGAAGGGTCCCGGTGCACGAATGGAGGAATTGGCCGCTCTGTTAGCGAAGAAATTCTCAGGCCAGTTGGACGGCCGGACTGCGCGCTGGTTGAGTCTGATGCAAGAAAACGGCCGAGACATTGTCCAGCGCGTCGAGGGCATTCTGTCCGTCGCGCGCGTAGGAGCAGACCAAGGACCTGTCACGGCTGTCGATCCTCGACTGGTCATCGACGATGTGCTCAAATCCCAGGCAGGCGAAATCGAGCGGCTTCGCGCGACCGTTTATGTCGAGCAGGGATTTCCGCTCGTAGCCTGTCATGGAGCCTACCTCCGGCAAATATTCGACAATCTCGTTTCAAATGCGTTGAAATATGCCAGGCCTGCGGAGTCCCCTTGCATCACGATTTCGTCCCACACGGGGAAACATATGGTGTGTTTTTCCGTTCAGGATCGAGGGATCGGCATACCTGCGGAACAACGGTCTCGGGTCTTTCAACCGTTTGTCAGACTCGGGCAGGCGCAGGCCCCTGGTAGCGGTATCGGGCTGGCAATCATCCAGCGCATTGTGGAACTCTACGGAGGGCGTGTATGGATAGAAGGGGCTGCGCACGAGGGATGCACCGTGAAATTCACCATTCCTTGGTTGAAGCAAGATACCAATCCGGCGGATGATAGGACGTCCGAGGAAGACCTCCCAAAGGTTATCGATATGCCAGCGAACGATCTGAGCTGAGGGGTACCATGACCAATAGCGGCGTGCTGGACATGCGAGCCATGAAGAAACGGTCGAAGATCCCGTTTACTATTTTGATCGTCGAGGACAACGCGACAGATGTCGAATTGATGCTCCATGCCTTGGAGGAAGCGGACCTCAAACCGCTTGGCGGGGAGTTTGAGATGGAAGTTCGCGCCACCGCCGAAGGAGCGATTGAACTGTTGAAGGAGCGTGCGATGGATCTCGTCCTGACAGATATGATGCTGCCCGGTATGAGCGGACTGGATTTGGTGAGCCGGATTCAAACGATTGATCCGAACTTACCCGTGCTGGTCGTGACTCGCATGAATGCCGTGCCCACGGCGGTGGATGCAATGCGGCGTGGAGCTTTCGACTATGTCCTGAAACCCGTGAATGCCAAAGACCTGGGCATGCGGCTGCATCGGGCGATTCGGATCTCCGAAATTCTGAGACGCCATGCCGTTTACGAGCAGCAAGATCGTCAAGAAGGCGAAACCAATAGTCTGGTTGGCGTAAGCGTCTTATTTGAGCAAGTGATGCAACACGTCCAGGAAGCCGCACGTGTACGCTCTACAGTTTTAATCACGGGAGAAACGGGAACGGGCAAAGGCATGATCGCTCGGGCAATCCATCAGCAGAGCCCGGAGCGAGATCGGCTGTTTCAAGTCATCGATTGTACGACCGTCCCCGAAGGTATGATGGAGAGCGAGTTGTTTGGCCATGTGCGGGGCGCATTTACCGGTGCGATTGCAGACAAGCCTGGCTTGATCGAACTGGCCAATGGCGGCACCGTGTTCCTGGATGAAATCGGAGAGCTTCCCCTGTTACTCCAAGCCAAACTGCTTCGTGTCCTAGAAGACAGTGAAGTGCGGCCGGTGGGGGGCACGCGAGTACGACGGGTGGACATGCGGTTTATCGCCGCCACCAACCAAAATCTGGAAGAGCAAGTGCGGAACGGCTCATTCCGCCGGGATCTCTATTATCGTCTTGCAGTCGTCTCAATCCCGGTTCCTCCCCTTCGGGAACGCCGCGATGACATTCCCGTCATTGCGCGGCATCTGTTACTGAGGCTTGCCCGTGAAATGGGCCGAGCACGGTGTCATTTTGATGAAGCGGCTCTCCAGATGCTCTCGGCTTATTCATGGCCGGGTAATGGCCGGGAGTTGCGTAACGTGGTTGAGCGCGTGGTGATGCTTGCGGCCACCGATACCATTACCGCGCAAGACATACGTACGCTATTACCACACGGAGGGACTCACGAAGCAGACCTCCAGGACCCAAGTCTCTACGCCTTGCCTTATGCGGATGCAAAAGAGAAAGCCATCGAAGAATTCACCAAGGCCTACTTGCACACCAGACTCTCTCAAAGTGGCAACGTCATTACCAAGGCTGCGGAGTTGAGTGGAATTCCTCGTCAGCACTTTTCCCTTCTCATGAAACGTTTTCTTGGAGCCGAAGGATCGGAAGAATCGTAGCTCTCGTCTCCTTCTGGTAACCGGCCGTTGTATCTAACCTATTGCCTCATCCAACATTATCTCCATCCCGTTTCTTTTCCGTAGCAAACCCACCTCACATTTCAGCTATCTCAATTGAATTCAAACGACTTCTTAGATATTTCGATTCTGAATATCGCGGTATGCATCAGCCAACTCATTGATACATTGGGCCATCTACATAGATTCCCGATGAGAGCATACCGCCATATTCTTCCAGTCACTTCTTGCGAATATCTCTTCAACGTCTACACCTTCTCAATGGCTGTTTTTATCTAACATTATCAGCACTTTGTAAAGCGTCCATCTTTTAAGAAGCTTCGCTTCCGCCCCTGGCAACAACCTTGCTGTATGGACCACTACTGACCTGAGTTTTGAGCTGTGTTTGGGCGCATCTGGTCAGACTCGTCTTTGGAAGGGGGGTGAGATGAAGCGATTCAAAGTAACAGCAGACAGGTAGTCGACTTCTAGCAGGGAGGTTAATCACATGTTTTTGTCACGCAGACAGTTTTTGAAAGTCTCTGCGGGAACGGTGGCCGCG
>CAYPOR010000002.1:0-172188 GCA_964412445.1 uncultured Nitrospira sp. | reverse complement strand
GCCCTCCTGCCCTTCCACGCTCGACATGCTGCCGTAGCCTTGCACTTCACCTTCCTTCAGCACGACATAGCCGGACGGACACTTTCTTTCCATCATCTTCAAGGCCTCCCTCCGATGGGGCGACCCCATCGGCCCGCCGCGCTCTTCCTTAAACAGATACCCGACAACACCGCTGGTCTCTGTCTCACGCACCATGGTGACGGCATCGGAGCACCCGGCGCTCACGCCTAACAACGCGCCAAGCCACGCCGCAGTGACCGTCTTACCCCGGCAACGTAAATCCATATCGCCTCATGATGTCCTGCCCCTGCGAGCTTTGTAAAAAATCCAGGAACCGCCGCGCCGCTTCCTGATTCTTGGATTGTTTCAAAATGACCGCTCCCTGCTCCAGCGGAGGATAGGCCTCAGCCGGAATTTCCCAGTATACGCCTTTCCCGCTCATGGCAGGCGCCACAGCTAACGACAGCGCGATGACCCCGATCTCGCAGGCCCCGGATTCGATGAACTGCGCGGCTTGCGAAATATTCTCCCCCAGGATCAGTTTGTCTTTGACCGATTCATAGACCTTGAACGATTCCATCGCCGCCACCGCCGCGCGACCATACGGGGCATGCTTGGGATTCGCAATCGCAATCTTCCGGATACCGGGCTCCCGCAGAACGTCGAACCCCTTGGACACATCCAGGCGCGACGCGGTACCGGCCCACAACACGATCCGTCCGACGGCATAGCGATAGAGCGACCCCGGCACCGTCAATCCGGCCTCGTCCAGCTTCTTCGGATATCCGATGTCGGCTGAAAAATACAGATCGAAGGGCGCGCCGTTCTGAATCTGCGCATAAAAATTACCTGACGACCCCAGCGACAGCTTCACATGATTCCCCGTGGTCTTTTCATACTCGGCGACGAGTTCCTTGAACGCAAAATTCAGATCCGATGCCGCCGCAATGGTGAGCTCCTCCGCACTAGCTTGGCTCACTCCGGCCAGGGCCAAGAAAAATGTGATGAATAAGCGAATCATCTGAGCGGCTCCCTAGAAAAAGAGTTGATATTGGATACGGATTGCGTTTTCAATCAGCGTGCCGGCGCGGGCGTCGAGCGGAATCGTACCTGATGGGCAGCCCGCCGTGCTTGTAGAGGAACAAGCCAACGATGTAACCATCGGCAAAGGCGCGCTGCGTCCGATCGCAAATCCTCCCTGCCCCATCGCAATGTTGCTGTAGGTCAGCATGATCTGGTGATCGTAGGTCCCGCCGAGAAACCAGTTCAACGACAGATCGACTTCCTTGATGAGATCTCCGCCGGACCGCGTATCGGGATCCCACCAGGCATACCGCGCCGCCACTTCGACTTTGCGGGGAATCAGATAGTAGCCGGACTGGACATACCAGCCGGTTGTGTTGCCAAACTGGCCCGGCGCGAAGACCGTACAAGGCCCGCCGACCACCGCCGTCTGCATACAGGGCAGTTCCTTGTTATGCCGGATCACGTTTCTGAACCAGTATTCGGCCTGCAACGAGAAACCACGGTACTTGAACGCATAGTCGAGCGTCCAGGTTGAAAAATCAACGACGCCCTGCCCCAACATCCGTCCGTTGCCGAGCGCGGCGAGTTGGCGCCGGACGCTGAGATTGGCCAGATCGATCCCGACGAAGGCGTTATTCGTGCTGGTGTCGATGGATGGATTGTAGGCATAGGCGCCGCCGACGACCATCTGCGGCGTTTCGGAATAGGCCATGTCGCCTTCGCCATAGCCGGCCCGCCCCATAATATTCGCCTGCAGCCGGGCGACATACATGAGCTGGTTCACATTGCTGCGCAGGTTGGCATTCAAACTCCGTTGATTCACCGGACATCCGGAGGGGGGGGAGGGAAAAGGATTGCCGCCGGTCTGGCCGCCGGGACAGCCCACCGTCGGCTCCTCACTGGAGAATTGCGCAAACCGGTTCACCAACGGACCTGCGCCGTTGAACACACCCAGATAATAGGTCACCGGATACACTTCTTCGTCGTTCATGATCGTGATGCCGACATCGCGCCGGTTGAGCCCGTTCGCCGTAAACGCATCCATCGCCAGCGCGCGACTGGCGAACTGCATGGAGGCGGTCGAGTTGATCTGCGACCGGTTAAAGTACACTTTGTATTGCCCCACCTGCACATTCAGCCAGGGAATGTGCGTGCTGGTGACATTCATGTCGAAGACGGACAACGCGCCGGGCGCCTGGGCATTCTCCGATGTCTCTCCGGCAAGCTGAATGTAGTATTTGAAATCCGGATTGAAGAGATGCCCCATGAAATACAGTCTGGCGGTCCTCAAATTGAAGGTGGAGGCCTCCTCGCCGGACCGGGCCGCGCGATAATCCCCGAATACACCCAACAACTCCGGATAGTTCTTCGAGTCGCCCGATTCCCGATAGGCCTCGTTCCGATAGCGCTGCGTAAATCTGGTCGCGAACCGCCCCCGGATTTTGAGAAAGAAATCATTGTCGTTCATCGAGAAGTTAAAGCCCCGGTCATACCAGGCTTTGAAGCTGGGCTGTAAGAGATACGTGCGCTCCTGCGATTCCCTGACCACATGATCGTACTCGTCCTGCGTAATCGTGCCCTGCTTGACCGCCCGCTGGAGCAGCAGCTTGGTGGCCGGATCCATACTTTCCACAAACACATAGCGCCCGTCTTTTTCGACGAGTTTCCCGGTATCCGCGGCCCACGCCGGACTCATGCCCAGACCCAACAAAACCATGTATCCAGCAACGAACCATCGAACGCGATGAACCATAGCGACAATCTCCTCACACAACACGAATAGAAGACAGAGAATGAAAGACAGCGACCATGATGAAGACGAGAGCTACGGCCCCGGAGACGATCCGACTTTCGGTGCGTTCAAGAACGCGCGATAGTCCAGCGCCGACTGGCCCTTCTGGTCGGCAGTCCAAAAACGACCTGGCTCAAAGTACAGCAGGTACTCGGCAGGCGGTGGCGGCGGGGTGGGATAGTTATAATCGTAGAGATCCGCCTTTCTCGTCGGGATCTGCACATGGACATACTCAAGCGTGAGATAGAGATAGGGCTCTCTGACCGCCACCCATCCGCCGACGACATCGCGACGAACGCTGGGATTGAAACCGGGCGCCCGGAGTTCGAAATGGACGCGCTCCCCCGGCCCCGCAGCACGGAGTCCTTCCGAGAGGCGACCGACCAACGCATCCAGTTCATCCTGGCGGAACACCGGTTTCGGAGGATTTTCTTCTGCGAACCAGCGCAACGGCATGCGCTGCTTGGGCCGGAACGAGAACCCCTGCAAGATGTTCATCAGTTCCACCGGCGTCAGTTGCACCGGATGCGAATAGGCCACGGCTTCAACTTCCTGTTGAAGCGCGACGACCACGCGAGCATCTTCATGCACGACTTTGGTGGTGTACGGCAGACGCGCGCAGGAAGCGGATAGGCCCGCGACAGCCGCACAGAGAACGATCCGGGAGAATAGACAGACACGGTATTGATGACGCATACATGCTCTCCGTTGAGATGGAAAAGAAGCCGCCAGCCGCCTGGTCCAATCGCCCGCTCAGGGGAGAGAAACGCGCACCGGAGATTCAGGCGATTTCCCCGGTCCATACCCCAACCGTTTCAAGACCGACTGCCCCTCCGGACTCGTCACAAACCGCAAAAATTCCTCGCAGAGCGGACGATCCGGGCAATACCGCTCCATCGAAATGGAATGCGGAATCGGCTTGTACAGATCGGTGGGAGCCGTGGCCACAATACGCACCCGCTGCTGAACTCGCATGGCATCCTGACCGAACATGATTCCGACATCGGCCTGACCGCTTAACACATGATCGATAATCCCCGCCTGATCACTCGCGAGATCAATTCGTTTTCCTTCCGCGCTTTTCAGCCCCAACGCCGACAGCAACCGATCGGTTTCCACGCCCAGTCGAGTCTTCAGGTCAGCGATCGCGATCCGCACCGTCGGCAGGCTTGCCAACGCCTGAAACGACTCGGGCGCCTCGCTCAGAGACTCCGGCGCCACAAGCACCAGCCGTTCCGTCGCATACAATGCTTTGGCCTCCGGCAGCAGATAATATTTCTGCTCCATGCGAGTGATGACCTCATCCCCGCCCGGCGCGACCAGATGAATCGGACCTGAACCGATGAAGGAATTCCCCCGATTCTCCATCGCCGCGATGGTCCGGCGCAGATCGAGCGATGTATCGACGGAAAGCTGGACATGCACTCCCGGATGGCTCACCTCGAACACCTGTCCTAGTTGCGTCATAGCCTCCGACACGGCCGGTGACGTCGCAATGACCAGCACCCGAGCCGCTCCCGGCTCTCGAACCGAACTGCGCGCTGGCGCACAACTCACGGTAGTCGCGAGCACGCCGGCCAACACACAGACACCCGCCATCGCAGTACTCATCCATCGAATTCTCATGAGATTTCCGCCCTCATCATTACAAAGCCTGGAGCTTGCCCGTGTCCGTCGTGTCGTATCCGCCGATAGCGGCGATCTCGGACCGGAACGGCCGGCTGGCCAGCGTGTCAAAGAGATGACTCAAAGATGGATGGCTGGAGAGATACGCTTTCGGCACCACCAGATCATAGCGAGCCGACTGCAGCGGAATGAATTCAAGACCATAAGACTGTGCAGCGGATCTGATTCCCATCCCCGCATCCGCCTGCCCTTCCGAGACCAGACGGGCGACATGGAGATGAGAGGCAGCCGTGCGGTCATATCCGTTGACCTGTGAACCGACGAAACCAGCGGCACGCAGCCGCTGATCAAGCAGCAGGCGCGCGCCCGCACCCTCTTCCCGATTGATTACCGTCACATCATCGCGTACAAAATCGGCGACCGATCGAATCTGCTTGGGATTGCCCGGACGTACGACCAATCCTTCCTCCCACGTCGCAAACGTAATCACCTCATAGGCGCTCGCCTTCAAATGACGCCGGAGGAACGGCAGATTGCTCTCACCCGTCAAATCATCAGTCAGATGAATGCCCGCCACGTGCACATCGCCCCGCTGCAAGGCCTGGAGCGCGGCGGTACTTCCCATCGTCCAACCGACCACGCTGGTCGTATCTTTCCTGCGACGCAGATGCTCCCCCGCCAGAAAAATCGCCGGATCGCACCCCGCGACAGCAATCTCCTGCTCGATGGCCTGCCGGTCCCGCGAAAGCCGCACCTGTACGACCTGCGTCTCTGAACGCCCGCGCCGGCTCGCCGCCTGAGATTCAAGAAACCCGTCCGCCGCGACCGTATAACTCAACACCTCCCCGAGACCCGACACAGGTCGCGCGCAATATCGACCGTTCACTTTCACCACTTTCACACGGGGGAGAGATCCGGCGGACACCGCCGGTCCCGGCATATCAATCAATCGGGCTTCAATGACTTCACCGGGGGATTGCAACGAAAAGAGATCTTCAACGGATGTATTCAGTACGCGCGCCAGTTGAAGCGCTACAACCGTTGTCGGGAGATAACGGTTGGCTTCGATGGATGAAATGGCCTGGCGGGTGACATCTGCCCGAGCCGCCAACTCTCCCTGCGAGAGTCCTCTGGCCATACGGACTTCCTTGAGTCGATTCAGAAAGGAAGACGGAACCTTCGGAGATGACGTTCGCTGAACCATAAAAAACAGATAGCAATTATGATTTACAAATGTCAAATATAAAATACATCAATCTCAAATAATCAAGGCACAGGCTCAATCTCAAATGTCCATCAACGAAACTTCACCCATCCAAGAAATATATTGTTGACAATGTAACTCCATTTACTGTATTTACTTGATCTGTCAATCTTGATCGGATTTACGTACTTTAAAAATACGCCTGACGTTACACCGTGAAACTCAATGGAAACTCCCCAAATAACGCAGACGAATTTCTTCGGGATGCCCTTCGGGATATCCGGTTTGGCTCTATTGAGATCGTCATTCATGACTCAAAGATCGTTCAGATCGAGCGGAAAGAAAAGTTCCGTGTGGACAGCACCGCGACCCGGCCCCACCAGTGAAACGCCCATGACCACCGCACATCACTGT
This sequence comes from uncultured Nitrospira sp., assembly GCA_964412445.1. GTDB lineage: Bacteria > Nitrospirota > Nitrospiria > Nitrospirales > Nitrospiraceae > Nitrospira_D. Next base: position 166,126 of record CAYPOR010000002.1, on the reverse strand, counting down.
CGACGCTCACGCTAGTCACCGGCCGGCCAGACAACTGGAGGCGCTTCACGACGAATTCTATTTTTGCGCAACGAACTGACCGCACTCTCGGAAGTGTTGCAAACCCAAGGGGAGAGATCATGAGACTGTCCGTAGTATTTGTTCTCATCATGACCGGCCTCACGCTGTTGACCGGCGCCACGCGCGCGCTGGCGGTCGAAGAAGGCCAACTTGTGAAGAAAGACGGTAAGTGGGAGTACTACTCGGGCGAAGACCCTGGGTTGAAGTACCTCTACCTGAAGGGACTGATCACCCAAGAGGAATATGATAAAGGCCTCAGAGTGATCGAAACGAAGGAACGACTCTCCAGGCCCAACTTCAACATCGACGTCAACAACGGCTTGAACATCCGGGTCGGAGAGAAGTTTTTTCTAAAACTCCGGCTGCTCACCCAGGTTCGTTACAGCTACCATACCTATAACGCGGCATGGGGATCGATCGGAGACTCGCGCAATCCCGAAATTTTGGGAGGCCAGGTTGAATATCGGGCCGTCCGCCACCAGAGCAATACCAGCGAATTCTCCGTGCCGCGCGCCCGGCTCCAATTTCTCGGCTACGCGTTTGATCCGGATATTCGCTACAATTTCTCCTGGGCCTTAGATCAAACCACCTGGAATCAGGAAGGCGGCAGCGGGACGTCCAGGCTGCTCGACGCCTACATCGCCTCCTGGCACATTCCTCTCGCAACCGTGCAAATCGGGCAACAGAGAGTCTGGTTCAACCGCTCACAGATCGGCTCAATCGCCACATCGACCTTTGCAGACAACATGAGGGTACAAAACGCTTTCGCCGCAAACCTCGTCAATAGCCGCGATATCGGGATCAGCATCCTCAGTGACGAAGATCAATACAAGCTCAACTATGCCATCGGCATCTGGAACGGAGCCGGAACCAATCTTGCTCGGGAAGGCACGGCCATCAGCCAGGCGCTGGACACCAATGCAAGCCTTCCCGGCTCGCAACGTCGAACATTCAATTACGACACCCGCCTCTTTACCAGCGAAATGATGTATACCGCCCGACTGCTGTACAAAATCTCCGGCAATCCCGGATATGGCCAGGGCGACATCCTGAATTCACGCACACCGCAAGTCGCCGTCGCCGTCGGCTATGCGTACAACCCGGCTCAAAACTATCTGAGTTCGATTCGCTCCGACATCGTCGACCGGGCGTACCGCCAGGCCGTTACCAAGAACGGCAATGGACGGCTCCTCGGAGGAGGAGTCTACGATTTTCAAACCTATGAAACCGATTTCATTGCTAAGTACCAAGGCTGGTCGTTTCAAGCCGAAGGGTATTTCCGGCATCAGCGAGTACGCAACACCGATGCAGGCAGTATTCCGTTCGATGCTGCGACCGCAGTGGTATTAGGCCCTCCGGTCAGCCTCGGACAGGCCTGGGGCTGGTACGCACAGGTGGGGAAATATGTCATTCCCCGTAAACTCGAAGTGGCCGTTCGATATGGAGTAATGGACCCCTCGACAAAACAGAAGCAGGATCTGACCAAGGAATTCGGCGCCGCCATCAGCTATAGCTTTGACGGCACCTATAATAACCGTCTCGTCATCGATTACTCGAATATCACGATGGGAAGCGGCGGACGCGCACCGGACCGCTATCCGTTCGAAAGCCTGCCCGGCTTCGGACAGGATCTCATCGAAAACCGGATTAATGTGCAATACCAATTCTACTTCTAAAACACCCTGAACGACACGACACACATAACCATGAGGACTCCCATGACATACCACTCATATCTTTCCAGGACGTTATTGTCTCTAGGCGTCCTGGCCTCCACCCTCTGGATGGCGCCGGACGTACAGGCACAGCCAGAAACGCTGACCATCGCCGCGGCCAACAGTGTCAAGGATGCCTTGAGGAAAGTCTTGCCGCTGTTCGAATCCCAGCACCGTGACGTCAACGTGCGGGTCATCTATGGCCCGTCACAGACGCTCCGCAAACAGATTGAAGAGGGCGCACCGGTCGATGTCTTTTTACCGTCACTGTCCGAAGAGATCGATCAACTCGAAAAGAAAGGGCTGGTGATTCATGGCAGCAAGCGCGTCTATGCCGGCACCTCGCTGGTGCTGATCACCAGTACCAATCTTCCTGCGCCGGTCGCCTCCGTGCAAGACCTGCAGACCGTTCCGGTCAGGCGCATCGCCATCGGTGACCCCAAAGCCTCATCCGTGGGAAAAGTCGCCATGCAGTTTCTCAAGCACAGCAAACTCGAACCGCAACTCAAGTCGCAGTTTATTTACGGCGAACACTCGCGCGCCGTCCTGGATCTGGTTGCCAAAGGCGAAGCCGAGATCGGTATTGTCTATCGAACCGACGCCGTGGCCAACGACCATGTCCGCATTCTCGATACGGCCCCGGAAGACTCGCACACGCCGATTCGGTATGGCGTCGCGATCGTATGGACCGCCAGGAACCTGTCCGGAGCAGGAGACTTCATCGAATTTCTCCTGGCGCCGCAAATCCAAGCCCAACTGAAAGAACATGGGTTCGATCAAGTATCCCGTCACGTCGGCATCGCTCAACCGCAGGAGGTCAAACCATGAACCGCGCCACACAGGCAGCACCGTACATCCATCCATGGTCATTGAGAGGACTGTTTATGCTGGCAGGACTGCTCATGATCGCCGGTTGCGCCGCGCAGTCCCTGTCGATACCGAAAACGATCTATGAATCAGGACTCAATACGATACGGCTGGAAGGCGATCCCGACTCAACAGTGAATTCGCATCCGGCCACACTCACACCGACAGAGATCGGCACGCTCCTCAGAAATGTGCGGGTGTGGGAGCGGCGAAACGCAATCCACCGTTTGTTCAGCGGTGATGCCGACAGGACCAGGGCCTTCAGAGATGAAGAAATCGTGCTGCTCGCGCCGCAACTCGCCAAGGGGCTGGCGCAAGCCACCCCGGCGCAACGGGTCCAATTCAAACTGAATCGGGCGACCGATTTGGGAGAAGAAGAAACGACGGCCGGCTGGCTGGCTATCCGAGGCAATCTGCTCATCCTGGCATTGAGCGAAGTGCATGATCGGCACAGTCCTGGCCCCGATATCAGCAAATACGACCGGCAGATGCCGAATGTGCCGGAACGCTCCGCCGCCTTCGACGCGGCCTTCGAACCCGAGGACTATCTGGCCAAAGTCAGTTCAGGCGGACGCCTGTTCGCACCGGATCAACAGGAAGAGCTGCACATTCGCTATCGGGAAGCCCTGGCGGCCCTCCCCGTCTATCCGGGGCTGGAACAGGGGCCTCGGCTGCGTCCATAATCGGCATCCATGTTCACCGGGAGCCGCACAAGCCTGCTCCCGGTGAACATGACTTTGAACCAACAATGGAAAACATCATGAAACGATCATCATCGACAGCTCTCACTCTCTTCCCCCTTCTCTTGGGGCTCGCCGCATTTGTCGCACCCAACGCACACGCTGCCGACACAATCCGCGTCGGCCACTTTCCGAATGTCACCCACGTCCAAAGCCTGGTCGCGCAACACCTCTCACGCACCGGCCATGGCTGGTTTGAGGAACGGCTCGGCAAAGACGTGAAGATCGAGTGGTACATCTACAACGCCGGACCGAGTGCCATGGAAGCCCTGCTGGCCGATTCCATCGACCTCACCTATGTGGGACCCAGTCCGGCCGTGAACGCCTACAGCAAATCGGGCGGCGATGAAATCCGGATTATCGCCGGCGCGGCGACCGGAGGCGCCGCGTTGGTCGTCCAACCGGATTCCACCCTCAAGCAGCCGGCCGACTTTCGAGGAAAAACCATCGCGACACCGCAACTCGGCAATACGCAAGACGTCGCCTGCCGGGCCTGGCTGGCTAACGGCGGGTTGAAAATCACCCAAACCGGCGGCGACGCGTTTATCGTGCCGACCCCCAACCCTGATCAGCTCCCGCTGTTTCAGCAAAAAAAGCTCGACGCCGTCTGGACGGTCGAGCCCTGGATCTCGCGCCTGGAGCGCGATGCCGGAGGCAAGGTGCTGCTCGAACAATCGAAGGACAGCATCACGGTCCTGGTATCGAGCGTGAAGTTTCTCAAGACCAAGCGTGAACTCGCCGCGAAATTTGTCCGGGCCCACCGTGAACTCACCGAATGGATCCTCGCGCATCCGGCAGAGGCGAAACAGATGGTCCAGCAGGAACTGGCCGCAGAAACCCAAGCCAAAGTCTCAGCCGAATTGATCGCCCAAGCCTGGACACGCATCGGCCTCACCACAGAAGCCTCGCCGGACGAGTACCGGCAATTCGTCGCCAACGCGCAGCGAGCCGGTTTTATTCGCACAGCCCCCGACTTGTCCCGCTTGATCGAAAGGCTGCACTGACATGCCGGGATCGAACAGCGCAACGACCGACACCGCTTCCAGGAAACTCGTCCTTGAGCACATCTCCAAATCGTTTCAGACCAGCTCGTTGACTGTGCAGGCGCTTGACGACGTGACACTCCATATCGCCGAAGGCGAGTTCGTTTGCCTCGTCGGCCCCAGCGGCTGCGGCAAATCGACGTTGCTCAACATCATCGCCGGTCTCGACCGGCCCGATCGCGGGCTGGTTCAGGCCGACGGCCAGACCATCACCGGCCCCGGCCCTCACCGTCTCATGATGTTTCAGGAAGCCGCGCTGTTCCCCTGGCTGACAGTGCTGGGTAACGTCCTCTTCGGGCTGAAACTCAGCCACAGCTTGACCGCGGCGGAACGCCAGGAGAAGGCCGAATATTTCCTGGAGCTTGTCGGCTTGAAACGGTTCATGCATTCCAATGTCCATGAACTGTCCGGCGGCATGAAACAGCGCGTCGCCCTGGCCCGCGCGCTGGCGCCGAACCCCAGTGTGCTCTTGATGGACGAACCCTTCGGCGCCCTTGACGCCCTCACACGAGAACAACTGTACGGGGACATTCAACGCATTTGGAGCCAGCATCGCAAGACCATCGTCTTCGTCACGCACAACGTGCGGGAAGCCGTGTGTCTTGGAGACCGCGTGATCCTGTTTTCACCGAACCCCGGACGCATTCGTGAAGAATTCGCCATTCCCCTTCCGCGCCCACGCGATATCAACAGCGTGGATCTCGCGCGCTACGCCACGGAGATTACCCGCGTGTTGAAAGGCTACGTGCAGCAGGCCGAGGTGGCGGGATGATCGTACGATGGCTGTCAGCCTCACTGTTTTTCCTGGCGCTTCTGGCGGCATGGCACCTTGCCGTGCAGGCCAAGATCTGGTCCCCGCTCCTGCTGCCGTCTCCCGTGAGCGTCTTCGACTACCTGCGGTCCGCCATGGCGGACGGCACACTCTGGGAAGCCACCGTCGTCACCGTGCGGCGGCTCCTCATCGGATACGGACTCGGCATCCTCGCCGGGCTTCCATTGGGTCTTCTCACCGCTTCATCCCGCTGGTCGCAAGATACCATCGGGGTCCTCGCGCTGGGACTCCAAACACTCCCGAGCGTCTGCTGGGTGCCGCTGGCACTCCTCTGGTTCGGCCAAACCGAAGCCGCCATGCTTTTTGTTGTGGTTATGGGAACCCTCTGGTCGCTGATTCTGGCCACCGACAACGGCGTGCGGACGATCCCGCCTATCTATACCCGCGCAGCACGCAGCATGGGATCGACCGGACTGCACACCTGGACGCATGTCGTCCTGCCTGCGTCACTGCCCTTCCTCCTGAGCGGCATGAAGCAAGGCTGGGCATTCGCCTGGCGGTCGCTGATGGCCGCGGAAATCTTCGTCACCATTCTGACCGGATTCGGCCTCGGCCATCTGCTGCACTATGGACGTGAACTGAATGCGATGGATCAGGTCGTCGGCGTCATGTTCGTGATTGTGTTTATCGGGCTGGCTGTCGATAAAATGCTCTTCGCTCCGGTCGAGCGGTTTCTCCACCGCCGATGGGGAACCGGCCGATCGTAAGCTGAACCAACTCCGCATGGCCGGAGCCCCCTGAGATGGATCTGATCGGCTGACACCTGTTCATGCCCTGTGGTACCGTACGCCATGTCATCTGCACCGCCCGGCTTCATCGCGCGTCTGTCCATCGGCAAGAAACTCGCCGTCGCCTTCGGCTTGATCCTGCTGCTCCTCGTCGGCAGCTTCTCCGCCACGCTCGTCTATCTGTCCCGCGTGAACAGTTACGTCGATCGCCACCAGCGCATCACAATCCCCGGCGTCATCACCGCCTCGGAAATGCTCCGCAACGTCGGCGAGATCGAAACCCGCCTGCATCATGTCCGGGAACATCTCTCCGGCACGGACCGGGTTGCGGGATTCGACGCCATCGCCGCGATTGAACGGCGCACGCTCACCGCGCTCGACACATATCAGGCCACCCACGCCGCCCGCACCCATCCGATCCTCTACGGCATGCTGGAACAGCACGGCCGGATCGACCTGGCCGAACAGGAAGACCAGGCGATCGTCGCCATTGCCGACGGATTGACCTCACTGCGCGCACAGCGGGAAGACCTGGCGTCCGCCGCCGGCACGCGCGCCACTCCCGCCGCCTCGGAAACCGCCTACGAACAGGCCGCGACCCGCACACAGGAAGCCATCGCGTCGCTGATCGAGGTGCACCGGAAAATCGACGTGGAAATGAAGATCGAAGGCGACCGATTAGTCGATCAAGCGCGGACTATGGTGGCGGGTATCCTCGGCCTGCTCGCGATTCTGATCGTGGCGATCTATGCGATCATGAAGCAGCAGGTCGCCAATCCGCTCAGACGTCTGGCCGCCACCGCCGACCGTGTCGCGCATCACGACTTGACCGCGCAATTCGAACCCTGGCCGAGCCGCGACGAAGTCGGCGCCCTTGCCGGTTCGCTTACGACAATGTTGACCAGCTTGCGGGATCACGGCACAGCCCTGATACGGAAAACCAAGGAGCTGGAAGCCTTCACCTATTCGATCGCCCATGATCTGAAGGGCCCCCTGCGCGAGATCGAAGGATTCTCCTCTCTGCTTGAAAAACAGTTCGCCGACTCGCACGACACTCAACTCCAGCACCACATCGCCGTCATTCGCGCCTCCGCCCTGCGCCTGACCCACATGATCGACGCGCTGCTGAAATACTCCCGGTTGGAGCAACAGGACCTGCCGCGCATTCGCTTCAACGTGCTCGAAATGGTCTCCAGTCTCCTCGTGGACCGGCAACAGCTGCTCTCCGGCACGAAAGCGAAACTCACTGTGAACCTCCCATTCTCCGATCTCTACGGCGAACCGGTCAGCGTCCGTCAGGCCCTCACGAATCTCCTCGACAATGCCGTAAAGTTCTCGCGACACACGGCGGCGCCCACGATCATGATCGGCGGCCAGCAGACCACGACCGAACACATCATCTGGATCCGCGACAACGGCATCGGCTTCGACGCCGCGCAGGCCGAGAAAATCTTCGGCCTCTTCGAACGGCTTCACAGTCCCGGCGAATATGAAGGTACCGGCGTCGGCCTTGCCATCGTGCAACTCGTCATGGAAAAACACGGCGGCCGGGTCTGGGCGGAATCCATCTCCGGTCAAGGCAGCACGTTCTTTATCGCATTTCCCAACCAGGCCCGCTGATGCGCACACTCATCATCGACGACGAAGAATATGTCCGCCTGATCCTGGAGCAGGCACTCCGCGAGGAAGGCTGCCTGGTCACCGCAGCCAAGAACGGACAAGCCGGAATCGAGGCGCTGCAAACAGCCTCCTTCGACTGCGTCATCACCGATCTGCGCATGCCCGGTACCGACGGCCGCGGCGTATTGAAATGGATCGCCGAGCATCAGCCCGACGTCGACGTCATCATGCTCACCGGTCATGGAGACGTCAAAGATGCGGTGGACGCGATCAAACACGGGGCCTGGGATTTTCTCGTCAAAGAGACACCCTTCGATGCCGGCGTCGTGAAAGCGGCGCTGAGCAAACTCAAAACCGTCCGTGCGCTGAGAAAAGAAAACATGGCGGCCCGCCACGGCGGTTTCACCAGGGACGTGATCGTCGAAGGACCCGGCAAGGCCTGGCAGTCGCTCAAAACCCAGGTCGCCCAGGTCGCTCCCGCCAATGCGCCGGTCCTCATTCAGGGAGAAACCGGATCGGGAAAAGAAGTCGTCGCCCGGCTGCTTCATGAGCTCAGCCGGCGCGCCGGCGGGCCTTTTCTCGCCATCAATTGCGGAGCCGTCAGCCGGGAATTGCTTGAGAGCGAACTGTTCGGCCACGAAAAGGGCGCGTTTACCGGCGCGACCGGCGCGAAACTCGGACTGATTGCCGCGGCAGAAGAGGGCACGCTGTTCCTCGATGAACTCGGCGAGATGCCGGGCCCGATGCAGGTGAGCCTGCTGCGCTTTCTCGACCGCAACGAATACCGTCCGGTCGGAAGCACTCGCACCCTGCAGGCCGACGTCCGTATCGTCGGCGCGACCAATCAGGACATTCAGGAACTCGTCCACCAGGGCCGCTTCCGCGATGATCTCCTCTACCGCATCAACACCGTCACCCTCCGCGTACCGCCGTTGCGCGAACGAGCCGAGGATTTTCCGGCGCTGATCGACCACATTCTTCAGACGCTCCGGATTCCCGGCTCCGCCAAACGAACCCTCGCCCCGGGCGCCTTACAGCGCCTGCTCGCGTATGCCTGGCCGGGAAATGTGCGCGAACTCCGCAATGTCATCGAGCGGATCGTGCTGATGAGCCAAGTCCAGGGCCCGATCACCCCCGACGAAGTCGACCGGGTGCTTCCGAAACCACGCGGCCCGGTCTCGCCGGACGATCCGTCAGGACTGACGCTCGACGACGTCGAACGAATCCATATTTTGCACGTTCTCGACGCCAGCAACGGCAACAAGACACTCGCCGCCAAAACGCTGGCCATCGACTATAAAACGCTCCTGGCCAAGCTGAAGAAATTCTCCCTCGACGGATAAGTTCCTCGCCGCACCCGCCTTCTTCGACGCATCGCACCTTGCTCCGTCCGCACGGTTCTGTTCAGTCGCAACGCAATCCTCACCATCAAGTTTCGCGGCAGGAAACCGATAGCGGTATGATGTCCGGGAACCGGAGAGCTGATGGCGCTGCCCCAGACACAGCCTAAACGCATCATTGACCTGCGAAAGCACCCGCGTATTCCTCTGCCAGCAGGCGCGCTCTTTTCATTCAGACGTCTTGTCGTCCCGGTGCGGCTCGGCGAGGTAGTTGAAGGCGAGGGCGCCATCGTCGATCTCTCCATCGGGGGGTGCCGCCTCTTAAGCGACATGCCGCTCGATATCGGCCAGGAGTACAATCTGATCCTTCAGATATCTTTCGAACGGCCGCCGATTCCCGTAGACGCCGCGGTGGTTCGCTGGACCGACGCCTCAATCTACGGGCTCAAGTTCACCTCCGTTGCTCCGCACGACGAATCACAAATTCGGGATCTACTCCTCGATATCCGCCGCTCGAAAACGTAATACGGCCAGACACACGTCGGAAACCTTGTTATTGCATTCGACAATCCCCCCCGGTCTATCGGACAATGACCGGAAACGTATCCTCTCAGGCCTATAGACAGGGAGCGCCGGCAATGAACCGACCGAACATATCCGGAGAACAACAGGCGCAGGAACAGTTCGGCACTACCGGTCGAGCGGCGGCCTTTCAGGCGAATCAGGTTCTGGATCATTTAAACGGCCCGATGCAACAGTTCATCGCGCGGCAGGAAATGGCCTTCATCGCCACAGCGAACGCCGGCGGTGCCTGCGACTGTTCATTTCGCGCCGGCACCAGGGGATTCGTTGCCGTGCTGAACGAGAAGACGCTGGTCTATCCGGAATACCGAGGCAACGGCGTGCTGGCCAGCGTGGGCAACATCCTGGAGAACCCCCACATCGGCATGATCTTTTTGGATTACTATCTGACGACGATGGGATTACACGTCAACGGGAAGGCGCATGTATTGCCCCCCGGCGAGATGGAAAACATGCCGCATCTCCCCGAAAGCATTCTCGAAGCCATGCAGATCAAAGGTGGACGGCGACCGGAAGCCTGGATCCAGGTGAACGTCGAGGAAGCCTATGTCCATTGCTCCAAACACGTGCCGCTCATGAAGCGCCTGGATAAGCACATCGCCTGGGGCAGCGACGATGAGTTCGTGAAAGGCGGAGATTTCTTCAGGACCAAGCAGACGCCCCGACGGGACCGCTGATTTCGCAGTCTATTTGATCGGGGCAGGCCGGTGTGCGGAGGATCGCACGGTGATCCCCCGCACCGGCAGCGCCTATTTCTTCTCGACGATGTCCCCCTTCATCGGGCCAAGGACGCCCAGCAATTCGTCCTTTTCCGTCTTGCCGACTTTATGGTGGTCCAGAGCCGCCACCAGGTCCTCGACCAGCGAACCGAACGCCGCGTCTGTCACACCCATGCCGGCGTGCGTCTGCTTCATCGTACGCCCCGCATACTTGCAGGGACCGCCGCTCGCTTCACAGATCTGATTGACGAGATGGACCTTGAGCTTCACGAGATCCGTGCTGGCGAAATATCCGTTGATGCGCGCATCTCCTCCCACATTCCCGACAAAGGTCTCCACCACCGCCGTAATCCCGCCCTTGCCGCCCAAACGGTCATACAGCGGCTTGCCTTGAGGCTGACTTGCAACACATCCGGCTCCAGCCAGCAACACCACGGTCAAGACCATCATATTCATCGCACGCTGCATCTTCATCGCAAACCTCCTCTATTGATAATAAACGGGCTTACCGCCCCTCCCCACCCCTCACGAACACATCCCATCGGCGTTGCACCTCCACCGCTGCTCCCGGAACGAAATCCGGACAATCGAGCCGCAACTGCCCCTCCCCCATCGGCTTATCGACCAGACCGCAATGGTGCGGCTTCGCGGCATCGACATGCCGATAAGGCTGAAAATAGGTGCAGCCGGCGCACATCCGCGCAACCGAGATCACCCCCTGCGTCTGCAAGGAATGAATCACCTTGGTCAGCCCCCGCAAAAACACCGCCTGCTCGTCCGGCGTAAGGCTGCTGACCCCCGCCTCGACGACTTCGGTCCATCCCTTCGTCTCATGAACCTCGCGCCGTCCCGCCGCCGTGAGCGTCAACACCAGCGCCCGCCGGTCTTCCGCCGAACGCTCTTTCTTGACCAGTTGTTTCTCGACGAGCGTCATCACCGCATCACTCACCGTTGCCGCCGTCAGACATAATTCACCGGCTACGTCGTTCAACCGGACGGCCTTCGCAGATCTCCCGGCGAGAAAGGCAAGAATCTGGCCTTGTGTCGGCGTGAGCTTTCGCTCGGTTCCGCCTTCCCAGGCCTGACTCCGCAACGCGGCGGCGACCTTGGTCAGGCCCGAGGTAATATGATCGACGATCGTCTTTTCGCCTTGCATCGGCAGACGCTTTCCCATCAGGCGTTCCTTTATGCAGACAGGGGCACGATGAACCCGCCCGTTCGCCGGAACTCTGCCTGCTGATGTTCCGTGAACATGACCAGGGGCTCCTGGTGGCAGAACCGGCATTCCTCGGCCGTCACCGCAATCGCGGCATACCCCTGCGCCGCCATGTACTCATTCGCCAACCTGATCGCCGTCGCTTGATCTCCCGTCATCACATCAAAATGCAGCGTCTTCCCCGGCACATCCACCCACGTATCGAACACCTTCACCGCTTCCATCGTTCCTCCTCTTCAAACAACCGACAACTCATTATTAAGGACTCCTGAATATATAGCAAGGAGTCCTGCCTTAGTCAAGCCCCTCCTTTAGTCGGAAACGCAGAGCCCGCACCGCACGGTTCGATCGGACGACGCCGCAGCGTTGAGCTGGGCGTGACAATAAAAGAAGAGGACACGCCTCAGCCACGGAACAGTCACACCCTTGACGGCTTCAATGAACGCTCTCAGAAGGACGGCGGGCGAGAGAAAGATCGGACACGAGGGAGCGCGGCCTTCACTGGAACCGCGGCTCCCTCTGCACACCGGAACGGCGAACGATTCACCCGTTACCGAAGATACTCACGATTGTTTCTGTTTGGCGCGGGCCAGAGCCAACGCCATGGCCATTGTTCCACCAAGCTGGGTCTGGCGATCCGCGGCGCGCTGTGGCGCAGCCGGACGCTTCCCCTGCGACTCTCGTGCTGCTCCTGCGCCGGCTTCAGCTTGCGGCGGCCGTGAGGCAGAATTGCTCCCTGGCGCATCATCCAGGCGCATCGTCAGTCCGATCCGCTGACGTTTCAGATCCACCTCCAACACCTTCACCTTGACGATCTGACCCGGTTTCACCACCTCGTGCGGATCTTTGACGAACTTGTTGGCCAGCGCCGAGACATGCACAAGCCCGTCCTGATGTACCCCGATATCCACGAATGCGCCGAACGCCGCAACATTCGTCACCACTCCCTCCAGGATCAACCCGGGCTGCAGATCGGCCAGCGATTCAATGCCCTCCTGAAACGTCGCCGTCTTGAATTCCGGACGCGGATCACGGCCGGGCTTTTCCAGTTCCGTCAGAATATCGCGCACGGTCGGCACCCCGAATTTCTCATCGGTAAAGTCCGCCGGCGACAACCCTTTCAGCACGGCCGGCTGCCCCATCACCTCGGAAATACCTTTGCCGACGCGAGCCAGGATGCGCTCGACGACCGGATACGCTTCCGGATGGACCGACGAGCGATCCAACGGATTATCGCCGTCGTTGATCCGCAAAAACCCGGCCGCCTGCTCGAACGTCTTCTCGCCCAGGCGCGGCACTTTGCGCATCGTCAGGCGATTGCGGAACGGCCCGTTGGCATCGCGGTATTCGACGATATGCTTTGCCAGCAATTGGTTCAAGCCTGATACGCGTGCCAGCAGCGGAACCGACGCCGTGTTCACATCCACCCCCACCGCATTCACGCAATCTTCCACCGTCGCATCGAGCGAACGCGCCAGCAGATGCTGATTGACATCATGCTGATACTGGCCGACCCCGATCGCTTTCGGCTCGATCTTCACCAGTTCGGCCAGCGGATCCTGCAGGCGCCTGGCGATGGACACGGCACCCCGCAGGCTCACGTCCAACGCAGGAAACTCCGCCGCCGCAAACGCCGATGCGGAATAGACCGATGCCCCCGCTTCACTGACGACGATCTTGGCCAGCTTCTGCTCCGGCTTCTTCGCCGCGATGAGCTTGACCAGCTCCATTGCCAGCTTATCGGACTCGCGGCTCGCCGTGCCGTTCCCGATCGAGATGAGTTCCACACCGTGCTGAAGCACCAGCCTCCCCAATATGGCCAACGACTCCTGCCACTCGTTGCGCGGCTGATGCGGATAGATCGTCGCGGTTTCCAGCAGTTTTCCCGTCGCATCCACGACCGCCACTTTGCAGCCCGTACGGAGTCCAGGATCGAGGCCGAGCACGGCTTTCGGACCGGCGGGCGCCGCGAGAAGCAGCTCATGCAGATTGCGGCCGAAGATCCGGATTGCTTCCGCTTCCGCGGCCTCACGCAGCTGCAACAGGAGTTCCGTACTGAGATGCAAATGAACTTTTACCCGCCAGGTCCAGCGGCAGACATCGGCCAGCCATTTGTCGGCGGGCCGGCCGCGATCCTCGATCCCGACATGCGCCGCAATCATCGCCGCGCAAGGATGCGGCACCACCGCCTCCAGTTCCTCGCCCAGCCCCAGCTCGACCTTCAACACTCCCAATCCCCATCCACGGAAGAGCGCCAGGGCGCGATGCGAGGGAATGGTCCGGATCGTCTCGGAATAGGCATAATAGTCGCGGAATTTTTCTTCTTCCGCCGTCTCTTTCCCCTTTACCACGGTCGAGGTGACATACCCCTGGTCCCACAGCCTGGTCCGAAGCGCCGCCAGCAACTCGGCGGTCTCGGCGAAACGCTCCACCAGAATGTCACGGGCTCCCTCGAGCGCTGTTTTCGCATCGGGCACGTTGATCGCCTCGACGCCGTCGCTTGCCGGCTTCACGATCACATATTTACCCGCTTCCTGCTCCGGTTCCAGCATGGGATTGGACAGCAAGGCATCGGCCAACGGCTCCAACCCCGCCTCACGGGCGATCTGCGCGCGGGTACGCCGTTTGGGCTTGTACGGCAGATACAGGTCTTCCAGCGCCTGCTTGGTCACGGCTGACTCAATCGTCCCCCGTAATTCCGTTGTCAGTTTCCCCTGTTCCTCGATAGACGCGAGGATCGCCGCACGCCGCTCCTCCAGCTCGCGCAGATAGCGCAATCGCTCTTCCACGGTACGGAGATGCGTGTCGTCCAGATTCCCCGTGACTTCTTTCCGGTAACGCGCCACGAACGGCACGGTGGCGCCTTCGTCGAGCAGCGCCACTGCGGCAGCAACCTGATGCGGCCCCACGCCGAGCTCTGTTGCAATAACCTGGACGATTTTCTGCTGAGCTGAATCCGACACGACCGTCTTTGATGAAGAAGTCATAGCAATCTACGACAGCACTTTCCGGAAACGGCCTGACCAAGCGGCTTTTCAGCCTGATCGCGCACGTTCCTCCTTATAGTGGTGGATGAAATATCGACGTATGGAACTGCCGCTGACCCAGCCGGGCTCACACATCGGCGGACATATTTCCGCTCGCCGGTCACGACCGGGCGCGAATCTATCAGATGCCTTCTCTCGCGGCAACTCATGACACGGTCTTTCCCTGACACGGCTCGCACACATTCTGTCCGCATGCCGGAACACCGCCTGCGCGCTGGATCTCTGCCTCCCGACTCCGCTACACTCCCCGGCAGGAAGAATCTGTCAGGAGAGTCGCATGCTCACGTATTATCAAGTGCTCGAACTGCCGACGACGGCCACCAGTGAAGACATCAAGAAGGCCTGGCACGAGCAACTGCAGGTCTGGCACCCGGATCGATTCACTCATGCACCGGCCCTGCACCGCAAAGCGGAAGCCCGCACCACGCTGATCAATCAGGCCTATCAAACGCTCAACGATCCGACGTCGCGCCAGCGTTACGATGCCACGACCGGCACCGCGCCGGTGCGCCCGCATACGACCGCCTCGCCGACTCCGCCCCCGCGGCCGACCACTTCCGCAGCGCCGCCGTCGGCGCCGCCCAGATCGCGCACCGAACAACGCGGGCCGCATCTGCCGATCATGCTGTCCCGAAAAAACCAGCCCAAAATCGCGGTGCCGGCCATCAACATCATCGTCGATACCCGCGAACACATGCCCTACATCTTTTCCGGACTGACCAGAATCGCCGGCACCACCCGCCAAACTCTCCAGGCCGGCGACTATGCGATCGCCGAAGCGCCGGACATCTTCCGTGTCGAACGCAAACGGGCGGAAGAGCTCAACACCATTTTCTCCAACCCCTCCGAGAACCGCCAACGGTTCATGCGCGAGATCGAGCCGCTTCTGAAAATTCCCCATCGCTTTCTGGTCATTGAGGGAGCGCTCTTTCAGCGCCTGGCCAGCGGACGCCTGGGACAGTATCACAAGACCGGATTGCAGGATTTTCTGGATGCGCTGACCGTGCGGTACGGCCTGCAGATTATTTATGCGGATACCCGGGATGAGGCGGAGGAACGGGTCGCCAACCTTGCGACACTGCATTACGCCTACTACTATGCCGAGCGGGAAGGCCTCGGCCGCTACCTGGCCGAAAACGATCTCTGACGGGCACCGCGTCGACGGTTACCGGCACCCCTCGAATCCCGTCTGCCGCAACGCCTCGTAGACCACCACCGACGCCGCGTTCGAGAGATTCAAACTGCGACTGTCCGGTCTCATCGGCACGCGAATGCGCTGGGCTTCCGGAACCGCCTCGATCAGTTCCCGCGGCAACCCTCTCGTTTCAGGGCCGAGCAGAAAGGCATCGCCCGCCGCATAGGCATTGGCATCATAGCGGCGTGTTCCCTTGGTTGAGACCGCAAAGATCCGGCGGCCGCGAAACTGCTCCGCGCATTCGAGCCAGCTCTCATACACCCTGATCGTGGCGAATTCGTGATAGTCCAGTCCGGCGCGCCGCAGTTGTTTATCGTCCAGCGTAAAACCGAGCGGCTTTACCAAGTGCAGCCGCACGCCCGTGTTGGCACAGAGCCGGATGAGATTGCCGGTGTTGGGAGGGATTTCAGGCTGATAGAGAATGAGGTCGAACATGACGCACGTGACCGGTCAATTTAGTCGGCGATGCCGACACAGAGTCTATCACGTCGGCACCGCCGACCGGCACTCTTATTCCGGCAGGCCAGCCGGCGGCGGAAACGACGCGACGATCACGCCGCATACCCTTTCGGATTCGCACGCTGCCAGCGCCAGGCATCGGCGCACATGACCTCCAACCCTCGTTCGGCACGCCAGCCCAATTGCGCCAGCGCCCGTTTCGGATCGGCATAACAAGCAGCGATGTCGCCGGGCCGCCGGGCCGCGATCTGGTACGGAATCGATTTTCCGCTGGCCCGTTCGAACGCCCGGACGATATCCAGAACACTGTAGCCGGTTCCGGTTCCGAGATTGACAGTCAGACACTCCACCGGCTGCATCCCTCGCCCCAGAGCTTCCAAGGCTTTGAGATGGCCGACGGCCAGATCGACGACATGGATATAATCCCGCACGCCGGTGCCGTCCGGCGTCGCATAGTCGCCGCCGAACACGTTCAGATGGGGGCGACGCCCGGCCGCCACTTGCGCCACAAACGGCATCAGGTTGTTCGGAACGCCTCGCGGATCTTCTCCGATCAGGCCGCTCGCGTGCGCGCCGACCGGATTGAAATAGCGAAGAATCCCGATACGCCATGAGGCATCGCTGCGCCGCACATCGCGCAGCATGTCTTCCACGATGAGCTTCGACCGGCCGTAAGGATTGGTCGCGGACAACGGATGATCTTCCGTCAGCGGCAAGCGCTGCGGATCACCGTAGACCGTCGCGGACGAACTGAACACCAGCTGTTTCACCCCGCATTCGTTCATCGCCTCCAACAATCGCACGGTGCCGGTCACGTTGTTGTCATAATAGGACAGCGGCTGTTGCACCGATTCCCCCACGGCCTTCAGCCCGGCAAAGTGGATGACCGCCGTGGCGTTGCTCGCGCGCAATGCGCTGACCAGCGCCGCACGATCCCGGCAGTCGCCGCGAACCAGCGGGACAGGCCTCCCCGTAATCTGCTGCACCCGCGCCAGCGCTTCGGGATGGCTGTTACTGAAATTATCGAAGACCGTGACATCGAATCCGGCCTGCAGCAGCTCCACGCAGGCATGAGAGCCGATATAACCCGCACCGCCAGTCACCAGAATCATATCCATCGCCTCCGATAGGACGGTCCGCCACGGCCAGCTTATCAAACTGGGAATCAAGGTCAAACGAAGGTGTGCATCCTGCCCCTGCCCCGCGCTCAATCTTCCGACCGCACCGGAGGCTTTCCCCCCTCACCGCGCGGCATTGGACAATCCGATGAATCTCTTCCGGCAGAACAGTCTCTCAATACGGAAGCCGGTGCCGGGATCACTACACGGCAAGGAAGCCCGATCGAACCGCCTGCTGTGGTGTATTTCTCCATCCCGGTGTATCTTGAACCATCGACTCTCGCCCAGAGGAAGCGAATGGCCGAAACCCGCGCTGCAATTCGACACAGACCGCAGACATGTTCCCCCCTCCCATATCACTACGGGATCACAGTCCTCATCGCGTGGCTCACCACTGCGAGCGGAGCGTTCGCACAAAGCGCCTCGCCGCTGTCACCGGAGCGCCTGGCCGAACAGGCCAAATCGGCCTGGGACAGCGGCGCGATCGCCGCAGCGCTCGACACCCTCGATACAGGACTCCAGCACCACCCGCAGGCGCTCACGCTCCACAAGTTGCGCGGAGATATTCTGGCCTCCGCACGCGGGCCGCAGGAAGCGGTCCGGGCGTACGAGACCGCCCTCGCCCAGCAACCGGCGGCATTGGAGGTCCGGTGGGCCAAATGGAGCGTGTTGTTGCGCTGGGGACAGGCGGCGGAATCCCTTGCCGAACTGCAACGGATCGCGCAGGTCGACAACCGGAATCCCCTCGTGCACCTGCGCCTCGCCCAGGAACTCCGCAAACTCGACCGCCTGGAGGAATCGCTCGAATCGTATCAGCGGGCCGTGGCGCTCGCGCCGGAACTGCTCGGCTGGAGACTGGCAATGGCGCGGGCGCGTTTCGACATTCTGGACTACCGCGGCGCCGACGCCGATGTGCGCTATGTCTTGAGTCACGTTCCCCCGGGCTCGCCGCTGGAGCTCCCCGCCAGGAACCAGCTCGCCCAGCACTACGAATCGATGGAACGGGGCCGGCGCTTTGTCCCTGAGCTGACACCGGACGCAACCGAACAACAGCTGAAAGAGTGGGCCGCGATTCGCGCCGATGCCTGGAAATTGTTTTCAACGGGCCGCTATCAGGACGCCGAGCCGATCTACCGTCGGCTCAGAACGCTCAACCCCAGGGACACGCTGGCCACGCATCAACTCGGGATCACCCTTATGCAGCTCGGCCGGTGCAAGGAAGCGCTCGCGATTTTCGGCAACGTGCTGAACATGAATCCCAGCGAGGACGACTATGCCGATACCGTCTTCCGGATGGGGCAGTGCCTCGTGGAACTGGAACAGTGGGAAGACGCCTTCGTGCACTTTCAAACGCTGTACGATTCCGCCGTCGAGTTCGAGCAGAGTAACAAGGACGTCCAGCTGCCGGCGGGCACGCGAGTGCTGTCCAAAGAGAAACTGGCCCGGTGGCTCGACAGGATCCGTCCGCATGTCCCTGAACTGGCGCAGCTGAAGGCGGAGGAAGCAGCGGCGCTTCCCGCCCCTTCGGTCGGCGAATCCCCGTCCTCCGCAGAAGCGGAGGACGCGCTCTTCGAGACATCGCTGAAGCGGCTGTCGCCGCAGAAACCGCTGGACCCGCAAGCCTCGCTCATGGGCAGAGATTCAGACTTCAGCTGGTTCCGCTTCGTCATTCCGGCTGGCAAAGTCGTCCGCGACGATTTCCCGACCGGCGCGCACGAGTTCATTCCACTCAGCCCGAACGACACCTTTCCGTCCACACAGCCGGAAATCTATCTGGTGTTCGGACTGGTCTCGGCCTCGTACGACGCCGTCCCGCTTACCGCGCAATGTTTCCTGGAAATCACGGAGGTGAGCGGTGACGGACAACCCGTGACGCAGGATCAGGTCATGATGGCCATGAACGACCAGTCCGGTTACTTCCGCCTCCCTGCTCCCCAAACAGGATGGCTACCAGGGCTTTACCGCTGTGGATTATTCGCGGGCGAGCGAACGTCCGCCTATACACAAGCCGATGAAGTGCGTTTCCGGATCACAACCCTACCGCCTTCTCCTTAGAACCCACCGCACTCTGTATCAACTCCACGCCCCCGCTCCTCTTATCCTGCCATTCAGCAGGACTCACCGTAGAATCGTGCGACAGAAGCAATTGCACGATTTCGTAGCCTCGCTCATAGGCTCATCGTATACTATCCGTGACACACAACCAGGCCATCGCGCCATTCATTCGTTCCCGTTTTCCGTAGTCATTCATTTATCATGGGAGGACCTACATGACTCGCACTTGTCGCAATGCCGTAATCCTTCTCTGCGGCATCACATTCCTGAGCGGATGCGCCGATGATCCGTATCAAAAGACCAAGATCGGCGCCGCGATGGGCGCCATTGTCGGGGCAGGAGCCGGTGCCGCCATCGACAGCAAAAATCGCGGCCGGGGCGCCGCGATCGGCGCGGCCGTCGGCGTGCTGACCGGCGGCGGGGTCGGGCTCTATATGGACAAACAGAAAAAGGCCATTGAAGAACAACTCTCGAAAGAGCTGGCCAATCACGACGTGGAGCTGAAAAAACTTCCGGATAATTCGATCGAGGTCGACCTCAAAAGTGAGGCCTCCTTCGCCAGCGGCAGTGCGAATATGAAACCCTCCTTCAGCACGGCCCTGGCCAAGCTCGGGAACGTCGTAAAACAATACGACAGCACCATGGTCTATATCGTCGGCCACACCGATAACCAGGGCAGCGACAGTTTCAACCAGCAGCTCTCAGAGCGGCGCGCGACCGCCGTCGCCGGGACGCTCACGGCGGCCGGAGTTGACCCCAGCCGCGTGCGGACAGAAGGACGGGGCGAGGCTCAACCCGAATCCAGCAATGCAACGGCCGAAGGCCGCAGCGACAATCGACGTGTGGAGATCTATCTGAAACCCGTCGTGGAAGGCAAAGAGCAGGAGGCCCTGCAGGCCCCGAAGTAACAGGCCGAGGGGGAGCGCCGAACCAGGCGCTCCCCCTGAGCAGCTATCCTGGCACAGCAGACATGCCGTCTTTTCCTATCCTCAGCACCGAACGCCTTCGCCTCCGGCCATTTCTGCCGACCGATGCCCCGCGCATCCGGGAACTGGCCGGAGCCCAAGAAGTCGCGGCCGGCACCTTGCTGCCCCATCCCTACGAAGACGGGACGGCCGAAAAATGGATTGCGACGCAACACCGGAATTTCGAGTCCGGCATCGCGGTATATTTCGCCGTCACGCTCGCTCCGGATCAGGCCGTCATCGGCTCGATCGGCCTCGACATCGTACCCGCTCACCAGCATGCACGGCTCAGCTACTGGCTGGGGGCTCCCTATTGGAACCGCGGATACTGCACCGAAGCCCTCGCAGCCGTGCTCGGCTACGGTTTCAGGCAGCTGGAACTGAACCGTATCTACAGCTCCCATTTTCTTGGCAACGATGCCTCAGGCAGGGTCTTGCAAAAATCGGGCATGACGTACGAAGGCCGGATGCGTGAACAGTATCTCCGCTTCGGCCGGTTCGTCGATCTCGAACTCTACGGCATGCTCCGGCATGAGTTTATGGAACGCTCCTGAGCAAAGAACGCACGCCGCCTGCAGGTGTGATCAACACCGCCGCTAGTAGAAGGTGTAGACCAACAGTCCGTTCACCTGAATTCTCATATAGACGCTGGCGATCTGTGTGTAGTCCGCCATCACCTTGAAGAGCCAGGGCCTGGAAATATGCGTGGTGTAGGCCATGTGCGCATCCCCTCCGACGCGGAACACCGCTGACTTCGTCGCCTCGTCGATATACTGCAGGGCGGGACCGGCGGCGAAATACAATTCGTCCTTATTCTCCATGCTGTAGGTCGCAGCCAGCCGGGGGATTTGATTGATGAACACGTCCGGGCTGAAATAGCCGCCCGCGAACGGCTCCCGCTGGCTGGGCTGGAGGGCGCCCTGATTCTCCCCGTAATGGGTGAGATAGAAGAGATACTCGCCGGAGACCTCCCAGTTGTCCTGCTGCCAAAGCGGCAACGACACTTTCGTATCGAGTCCGACCTGATCATTCGACTTCAGCTGCTCCGCCGTCACCCAGCCGACAAAGGGCGTCACAGTCACATGCAACGCATCCACATCGAAAGCCACTTCACTGTAGAACTGCGTCGAGCGGGCCAACCCCACCAGTTGCCCGGAACTGCGCGAACCCGCCAGTGCCGCGAATGAATCGTACCGGAATTCCCGCTTCACGCCCGGCCTGATCGAAAACGATTCCCCCTCATAGGCGTATTCAAACTTATAGGCCATGCCGTCGCCGCGCGGCGCGCCGTGATATTCCAGCACCGCATCGAATCGGTTCGACGGATTGAACCGCACTTGATTCCCCAGAGACAGATAGGCGCCGGAGCGATTCTCCGACGAGTTCCAGAAATGCTCGGCTCCGACTTCCACTTTGGTCGTTGTAAACGGCGTGAGGTCGAACTTGCCGCGCGAGCCCAACCGGAACCCGTACAGCTCATAGGGCTTCTCCGGTTGCGCCAACACCCCCATCACCCCTTCGACGGCCGGCTCCCGCCCCTTCGACATGTCCTGGCGGAGCGCCGTCAGATCGCCCGATTCACGTTTCGTCTGCTGCCGGGCCAGATTGGCGTGATACAAGGCCAGATCGTTCTGTCCGAGCCAGGCATAGGCCTTGGCCAGCCCCCGGTGGGCCTCGGCATTGCGCGGTTGCACGTCCAGCACCTTGTCGTACTGCGCCACGGCTTCCTGACTGGTTTCTTTATGCCTGGCCAGATGCGTCGCATACCGGAGCCGCATCGC
Organism: uncultured Nitrospira sp.; assembly: GCA_964412445.1. GTDB lineage: Bacteria > Nitrospirota > Nitrospiria > Nitrospirales > Nitrospiraceae > Nitrospira_D. Next base: position 144,044 of record CAYPOR010000002.1, on the reverse strand, counting down.
CGGATCGTTCTTTCGCTTCAACCCCATCCGGTAATACTTCAGCATGTCTTTCTCGCGGTAGGCGTAGCGCGACCACTCCAGCGCCCGCGCCTGCGCAAACGCGATGTCGGCGTCGTCGTCCCAGCGGGCGAGATACCGGTCGAACTGTTCGATGGCCTTATCCTTTAACCCCTGCTTGTCATAGGCGATGCCCAGGCTCCGCATGGCTTCGCGGTTGCCCGGATCGCGCTCCACGACTTTTTCGAAGGCTTCGATCGCCGCCTTGTAATTTTCGATTTCCAGATTGGAACGGCCCCGGGACATATACCAGGACTCCACAAAATCATCGGCCCCCGCGGGAACCGCCGTCCAGAACGAGACGAGACACACAACCCCGAGCACGCACAATCTGCGATACCACATGCCTGACACCTTTCTATTGCTGAGAGATCGAATCATCAACCAAATTTGCAGACCGTATTCCGGCCCGCCAGATCCAGAACCATCGCCGCCGAACATACAGGGGCTCGCACCGCTCCTTCTGTTCGCCCATCAGCCAGGGCACAGACGACGCGGCAGGCCGCCCGAACAGGAGGACGCCCATCCCGTGAGCAGAACGATCGCGCACCAGCCCCCACTGTCCGGCATGACCGACCTGAATTCGCACGGGAACCAGACAGGGACGGCGGGGAACCAGCCGCCGCCTGGCGACCGGCGCCTTCAACGACCGGCAGAATCCCGCAAACAGATGTCCGGCCATCAGCAGCGGACTGCGCACGCGCGCGTCATGCGCACGCTCCCAGGTCGCCGGATCGCCGAACAGATTTATCACAAGCCACTGCCGTTGCGCTGCCTGCAGATCCAGAAATTCCGCGCCGCAGCGAATCCGCTTTCCGGGCAGCGTCTCGTGATACCGCACCCGCGCCCGGCAGGTCACGGGCGTCCGCCCCTGCAGCGTGACAGTAAATTCTCCGGGAATCGGATCCGCCGAAGCCGTAAGAAACGACAGCCCGGACAGGCTCAGGTCCTCCGTGACGGTCGAGAACTGCACACCCCGGGCCTCCACGCTGCAGGCGAAGCGCCGGCTGATGCGCTCCTCCCCCCGCCGTTGCGGCCGTTCCCAGGCCATGCTCAATCCGATGAGCAGCGTGATCAGATTTACCCCGGCCCAACTGAGGTTGAAGAAGTAGGCGTCTTTTTCGATTCCGAAAAACCAGAATTCCCACAGGCCTTTGGCGATCGCCCCCAGGGTAATCACCGTGGCAACCAGCAGGCTCAACGACGACCGCCAATCGAACGTCCGGCTGGCCGACGTCAATCCTTTCGGCGTCACTTTAAATCCCAGCCGCTTCGGGAGAAAGAGATCGAACATGGAACGGAAGAGCGGAAAGGCGACCGTCGCCTCATAGCTCGACGACCAGAGCAGCCGCGGCCATCCCGGCAGCATCACCGAGGACAACAACGGCAGCATCAGCATAAACGGCAACACATAGGCCACCAGGATCGAGACATCGGACAGGATCGGGTGGAGGTGAAACAATAAAAAATAGAGCGGCGTAATCCAGAACACGACACGGGCCAGGGGAAACAGGAAATAATATAAGGAGGCGAAGTAGCCCACCCGATGCCGCAACGACAGCCCCCGGCAGAAAAGGGGATTGTCTTTCAAAAAGATCTGCAGACATCCCAGCATCCAGCGCCGCCGCTGCACGATATACGATGAGAGATTCTCGGCCGTGAGTCCGACCGCCAGATCCTTATCGACGAAGGCGGATTTCCACCCCCTGGCATGGAGGTGCTGGCTGGTGTGGATATCCTCGGTAATGCTCATCAGGTTGAACCCGTTCACCTCCTGAATCGCGGCCCGCCGGAACACGGCTCCACTGCCGACGAAAAACGCTCCTCCCCAATGGTGCCGGCCTCCCTGAATCGCATGATTGAAGAGATCCTGCTCGTTGGGAATCCGGACTCCGGTGCCGAGCGCCCGCTGAAAAATATCCTGATTGTAGAAATGATGCGGCGTCTGCACGAACCCCATGCGCGGATCGGCAAAGTACGGGACCGTCTCGTTCAGAAAGGTCGAGACCGGAATATGGTCGGTGTCGAAGACGACGATCAACTCACCGTCCGTCCGGGTCAGGGCCTGGTTCAAATTACCCGCCTTGGCATGCCGCTTGGGCCCCTGGAAATAGGTCGCGCCATACCGCTCCGCAAGGATCCGAACCTCGTCCCGATGACTGTCGTCCAGGACGAAGATCCGCTTCCTGTCGTACGTGATCGCTCCGGCGCCGATCAAAGTTTTCTCCAGAATCTCGCAGGACTCGGAATAGATCGGGATCAGGATATCGACCGACGGCTGAAAATCGGGCGCCACGACCGGGGCTCCTGCCGCCGCCTGCTTCCGGCCCACGCCGACCTGCACAAGCAGGAGCGCGACCGTCGAAAAGGCGTAGAGTTCCGCAAACCAGAGCGACAGACTGATGAACGGCCCGCCCGCCTCGACCCAATTCAAGGTCTCGTGCGCGCGCCAGTCGAGATACCGCACGCAGAGCGCGAATCCGCAGGCCAGAAACGCCACCCTCAAGACCCAGTGCCATCGAGCCAGGAGAAAGAGCGCCAACGTGACGGCGACCAGCTCCCAGGCGAAATGCGCGGAAAACCCCGCCACATCGAACGGCCGCAAAAACGAAAAGTACTCGTCGTATCGCCGGACCTGATCGAGTTCGACGGCCCGGTCGAACCAGAGCCAGTTATGCAAATAATATGGCGCACCCTTGCCGGCCAGGGCATTGGCATGGAGCAGCGGCAACTTCAGCTCGGACAACCGCCGGGCCAGTTCGGGCAGTTCCTGTGAAGCCAGCGCGTGCACCGTCGCATACAGCGGCAACCCTTCAACTGCCGAACGCGGCTCTCCCGCGAGCGTGTAGCGATCAACGAACTTGCCGCGGGTCTTCCACTCCGTCCAGAAAAAGCCCAGCATCTTCTCGCGCAGGCCGGCTTCCGAACGGCCGAACCACCTGGCATCCAGCGCCACGCGCCAGAAAAGCGGAAACGCATCGTAACTGAACTCCGCCGCCGGTCCCGATTTGGGATGCGTCATGACCAACCGGCCGGAAGATTTGTCGAGATAGATCACCTCGGGCGGAAGGGAGACCTGTTGCACATCATAAAGCCAATGCAGAATGGCGTAGGAACCGTCGATCAGCCTCCGCCAATCGTGACGGCGATCGACAGCGGCAAAAATTTCATAGGCATAGGGCGCGAGATAGGCCACATGGATCGTCGGATAGGCTTCATGCACCGCCCAGTTTCCCGCCGTGACATAGGAACCGGTGCTCAGATGCAGCACTTCCAAATCCCAGATGGAATAGAGGATCGCGAGGGCCTCCTGCTCATAGCGGGGCACGTCGAACCGGCGGGACGCAAGGATGAGGGCCAGCGCAATATCCGTATCGGCATCGGTCGCGGCATCCAGCGACAGGACTTTCCCTTTCCACTTCCAGGCAAAGAGCTTGTCGGGCCTGACCTGCAAATACGTGTGCGTCCAGCGCCACACCTCCTCGAACGTGCGGCGATCATTCGACCAGACCGCCCGCAACAGCGCATAGCCCTGGCCTTCGGACGTCGTGACGCCTTGCTCATCCAGGCTGATCACCCGGCCATCGCGAATGTAGGTCTGACGGTAAAAGCTCCAGAGAGCGGAGAGCTCGTCCTGTTGCCGGATCAGCCGGTCGCTGGACGTGGTCGAGGGCTTGGCATCAGCCGTGAACCCGAGCGGAAACAACAGACAAAAAAGGCAGAGCAAGACAATCGTGTTGAACCGATGACAGAGCATATTTCAAATTGGACCGACCCCGGAAAAGGAAGGCGCGACAAGCCTTTTCAGCCACCCAAGGCTGTCGCTAATTTACGGCGCTGACGGGGCGGAAGGCAACAGCGGAAGAGGGCGGAAATACAGCAACGGCTCGACGGACGAGACGGATCAGGACCCGATCCGGTGGCGGATCGTGTACCGGCCGGTAAACCGTTCGTCCGGGAGCAGGCGTTTCAAGCCCCATTCAGGATGATTGAAGGCATCCGACGCGCAGGTCATCGGCTCGATGGCAAAGGCGCGGCGCGGCGCATCGGCAATCGCATCGCCCGTATATGCCACAATCGCTGTGAACGAACGATCCATCGTCACCTCGACCACCCGGCCGCTCGCGGCATGACGAAGCGAGGCCGTCGCCATGCCTTCCGTGTCGCGTTCGAGTTGCACATAGCAGTGATTGAACTTCTTCGAGCCGATCCGGCGATAGTCGCGGCAATCCCACTCGGTGCCTGCGGCCGCAAGAACGTTTCCCGTCGGCGCCAGTTTGTCGTTGAATTCCAGAAAGCCGGAAGCGGGAATCCTGGCATCGGCCTCATCGATCATCGTGGTGCCGACGGTGAAATAGGGATGAAACCCCACCCCGACCGGCGCCGGGCTCGTTCCGGCATTTCGCACATCGAACGCGCAGGACAACCCCTTTTCGTCCAAACCATAGGTCACTTGAATGGCGAGTGAGAACGGATAGCCCTTGCTGCCGTATTGCTCAGCCTCAAGGCGAATGTCGAAGCTGACGCAGGTCGCCTCTATGCGAGAGACCTGCCACGGCAACGTCCGGACAAATCCGTGAATCGCATTCGGACCTTCCTTGTCGTTGCGTTCCAACTGGAACCGCTCGCCGTCGAACGAATAGCGGCCCTCTGCGATGCGGCCGGGAAACGGAATCAGCACATCCCCCTGCCCGCCTTTTTTCTGATTGCCGCCCGAATAGCCCCAGACAAGATCGACCTCGTCGCCGCCCGAACCTACCAGGAAATACCGGCGCAGGGACGCGCCCCAGGGCGAGACCACCGCCCGCCGGCTGCCGAAGGACAGCATGAGCTCTGTGTCGGAAGTCGTGGGATTCATCATGGGACCGGAGTATAGCATCGAGACCGGGCGGCTCACACCGGAGCGCATTTTTACGCAGCAGCTCCCGCCCGGTCAACGGCCTATTCCATTTACGATCGGCAATAGGCAATATGCTCCTGCATCCGGAAGACCAGCCCGAACAGAGAACCGGAAGACCGTCGCGATGTGGCTTGTGTATATCGTGGAATGTGCCGATAAGAGTCTCTATACCGGGATTACCCGCGATCTGGAGAAACGGATGTCGGCCCATGCCGCCGGCAAGGGCGCCAAGTACACTAAACCGCGCAGACCGCTGACCCTTCGTTATACCGAAGCCGCTGAATCAAAAGGAGCCGCGTTGCGACGGGAAGCCGCAATCAAGTCCCTCGACCGGGCAACCAAGCTGACGCTCATTGACTCTTACACGAGCCGGTCGGTGAGCCGGACATAGCCCGCGCCGGTCCCTAGGTGGCCGACCTCACGCCTTTAGGCTCTAGCCGGTGCGCTGGTACCATGGCATAGTGCCTGATCGAGTGTTATCCAGGAGCCCGTACATGGCGTACCTACTATCACTTTCAAAAACCATCCAGTCGCTGCTGGAGCCGGGCTCGATCGTGCCGGCCCGCCTGCGCGATCGCCTGAATGAAGACACGGCCCAAGCAGTGGAGCGGGCCCTTCGCGCCCTTTCTGAAGTGGCCATGCAACAGCATCACCAGGCACGCGCCTCAGGAGCCTGCACGGCCGTCCGGGAAGAGGAGTATGACAACCTGCTCGCCGATATTGCCATCCACGCGCGGGCGGTGCGGACCGATCTGACGCTCACCCCCAGGGAAGCCGTCCGCCGGATTCTCCTCATCATCGGATTCGCCAGAACCGTGCTGGACAATGACCCGCAGCTTGAGGAGCAGCTGGGTCCCGGCGTCGGCGCGTTCTTCGAAAAGCTGGACCGGGCGGAATTCACCGGCGACGCCGGCAGCTGATCGCGAATCCGCCGGAGTCCGCCGCCGCAAATCGCCGCGTGATTTCCGCGAACAAAACCGGTATCCTTTCCGCTCAATGCCCGCCCGACGTTCCGGCCGGCGCAAGGAAGGGAATCCATGAGTTCGACACCAGGCCTCAGCACCACCAAGCAGTTCCGCAACCTCCTCCTGTCCGATCAGCTGGAATTCATCTGCGAAGCCCATAACGGCCTCAGCGCCAAAATCGTGCAGGAAGCCGGCTTCAAAGGCATCTGGGCCAGCGGCCTGTCGATCTCGGCCCAGTTCGGCGTGCGCGACAACAATGAAGCCAGCTGGACCCAGGTCCTCGAAACCATCGAGTTCATGTCCGACGCCGCCTCGATTCCCATTCTGCTCGACGGCGACACCGGCTACGGCAACTTCAACAACATGCAGCGCCTCGTCCGCAAACTGGAGCAGCGCAAAATCGCCGCCGTCTGCATCGAAGACAAACTCTTCCCCAAGACCAACAGCTTCATCAAGGGCGACGCCCAGCCCATGGCGGACATGCACGAGTTCTGCGGCAAAATCAAAGCCGGCAAAGCCGCGCAGAGCGACCCGGACTTTTCCATCATCGCCCGGGTCGAAGCCTTCATCTGCGGCTGGGGGCTGGCCGAAGCGCTCCGCCGCGCGGAAGCCTACCGCCAAGCCGGCGCCGACGGCATCCTCATCCACAGCGCCCTGGCCGTACCCGATGAAATCCTGGCGTTCAAGCAGGAATGGGGCAACCGCTGCCCCGTAATCATCGTGCCCACGAAGTACTACGCCACGCCGACCGATGTGTTTCGCCAGCACGGATTTTCCATCGTCATCTGGGCCAACCACCTGCTGCGCAGCTCCGTCGCCGCCATGCAGAAAACCGCGCGCACACTCAAGGAGCAGGAACACCTGCTCTCCATCGAAGACAAGGTCGCGCCGGTGTCAGAAATTTTCCGGCTGCAGAACGCCGCGGAACTGCAGGAAGCCGAAGAGCGCTACCTGCCCAAAGGAGCCGAAGACACCTGCGCCATCGTCCTGGCCGCGTCCCGCGGCCACGAACTGGGCGAGCTCACCGAGCACCAGCCCAAAACCATGGTCAAGGTGCAGGGCGCGCCGATCCTCGCCCGCATCGTCGACGCCTATAATGCCGTCGGAGTCAAAGACATCGTCGTCGTCCGGGGTTACAAAAAAGAGGCCGTGAATCTTCCGAACCTCACCTACGTGGACAACGACGACTATGCGGACACGGGCGAACTGGCGTCCCTGCTGAAAGGACTCACGTCGCGCAAAGGCCGGGCGCAGCAGACGCTCATTTCCTACGGCGACGTCCTGTTCAATACTTATATTCCGCAATCGCTCTGCCAGGAACCGGACGACTGCGTCATCTTTCTCGACAGCAACTGGCGGGAGCAGACCAGCTATGCCCGGCTCGGCGGCTTTGCCGAATGCACCGTGCCCAACTCCAGAAAAGCCTTCAACGCCAAGGTCTATCTCAAGCGCCTGGGCGACGAGATCCCCGAAGCCAGCACACACGGCGTCTGGATGGGCTTTCTCAAAGTCTCGCCGGCCGCCGCGACGCTCATCACCGCCGTCATCACGGAACTGCTCGCGCAACCCGGCAACCGCAAGGCCACGATTCCGCATCTGATTCAGGAACTCCTCAAGCGCGGGCAGCCGATCCGCGTCCTCTACACGGTCGGCCACTGGCTCGACATCAACAGCCTGGAAGATGTGGTGCAGGCGGGAGAGTTTTAACAGGCAACGGGCCGGTCTTTCCGGACCGGCCTGTTGCCTGCCTTCATTCGTCTGCACAGTCCGCCTGAGACTCTGAACGATACCTATCAGAACGATACATCGCGGCAGGGCCCGGCTCCCCGCCGGCCGGTCTAGGATTTCTTCTGACTCACGACGATGGTGCGAAGCAGCGATTCCAGTTTGGCCCTGGCATCCCGGCTTGACCCGTTCGTCGTCAGCGAGACATGCAGATCGATCCAGGTCCCCGCCTGCACCCAGTGGGCATGGAGGTGGGAATTCGTGCTGTTCGGAACCGCACGCTCATAGGCGATGGTCTCCCAGTTGCCCAGCCGGCCGAACGCCACGCGCTGCGCGTCGGGCAACCCGTTCTTCTTCGACACCGTCACCTCGTCAGCCCAGATTTTCTGGAGACCGGGAAAGCCCTGGTCCGACTCGATCCAGCCTGAAATGATCACCTGCTTCATATCGTCGCGGAAATGAAAGTACCGCGGATTGTCGGTCGGGCCGCCGATCGCGCTGTTCGTAAGCGACAATCCGTTGAGCGGAATGCGCATGACCAGACGGCTCGCCGGCACCGTGAGCACATAGGCCTGATCGGTCTGCGTGATCTGCAGCGCATCGGGGCGGACCGGGCTCTTGTTCGTCCCCGGCGCAGCCGTCTGTCCGGTGGAATGAGCCGCCCCCTCCAGCATCGCCAGCGCCGCCCGATTCGCCGGATCGGACGCGTCCTGCGACAGGATCGTGAACGAGATCAGCAGATCGCCCACCCGCAACATCCCCTGATCCATCCGCTTGTATTCACCGGGATTCGGAGTCCGGTCGGTAGCCGCATAGTGAAACCCGACTCCCGTCGAGCCCGTCATCTCCTGCACCGTTACGTCCGGGTCGAGCACCTGCGCCTTCGCCTGCGCCGCCGCCTGCTCCACCTTCTTTCTGATATCCGAGGCGATAGGCAGCTGCACCCCGGACCGGTCGGACCAGATCGGCGTCAGCAGAACCTTGAACGCGGCGCCGCTCTCCGGCGCGAACAGGATCGTCGGCGGAAGGCCGTTCGGCGGCTGCGAGACTTTGTCTTTCCAGGAAAGCGGCACCGTAAGCCGAAGGCTGCCCTGTTGACCGAGGGCATAATCCCGCGCAGCCGTCGAGTCGGCACATGCCGGAGCCGCCGCCAATATCAGGCCGAGCACCATCAGACATCCTGTCGCGACCACACGCATCGTCTTACCTCCGGAAAATCAGCATCTCCTATTGCACTCAAGCAAACCGGCGCAACAGTACACGAGATCGCAGACGAAACCTACTCCCTCCCTGCAAACTTCACATATTGAAGATGATTCAGCCTTCGACGACAACGAGCCTCGGTCGCGGCTGGTTCGTGCGAGGAACACCGGAACGAGGCACTCCGCCATTAGAACGCCGCCACGTTACGCAGGGTCTACCGTCGAACAGGTCTGAACGGTGAATCCCTGTCCTTCATGTTTCTCTGAGCGGGACTTCAGCAGGTGAATCAGTTCGGTTCGCAGCCTGCGGTTGAGCCGTTTCCTGGTCTCCTCCGGCAGACGAACAAACTCCACGCCGAACTGATGGCCCTGCACCCATTTGATCGTGCCAAGTTCGATGGTCAACGCTTGCGCCTGATCCGGCAGAAGAACACTCACCCGCACGTGACTCCCGCACGACACCTCCCGATCGCACAGGACCGCACACCCGCTGAACGACAGATTGGTCAAGGCCCCTTCTCCGACGAACGGCGCCCCGCCGAAAATCACCGGATAGCGGAGCCGATACCGGGGATAACTCCGGCGATAGGAAAGAGACGCCACCATACCCTCCGTGCAAAGGGATTGTACTGAGCCGAGAGCGCCGGCGGTATCCTACCTTGGAAGGGGGAGTAGTCAGAATTAGATTCATCAGACGAAGAGAAACGGCAACTGCGCTGAAAGCTATCAACCGTGCGTATCATCTTCCGTCCAGTATGAGCCGGCGAAGCAACTGCGGGAATCACGCCGCAGCCGAACCGTTCTTGAGACGTTTGAAGCTGTGTCGAAACAGGCTTACCGGTGGCCGTAACAGTCCGGGAAGTCCGCAGTGGCGCCATGATGTTCCCCACTGCGGCATTCCCTCAGAACACGATGAACTCCACGGGCTGATCAGACCACGTCCTTCGAACCTCACCGTGCGCTACCGCGAAACCCCCTCCCCGCGGGCTTTGTAAAACGTTACAGCAAACTCTTCGATCATGTTGTGCAAGCCCTTGCGAATGGCATCGGGAATATCATCTTTCGGTCCGTAGCCGAGAATGGACCAGTTCCAGAGCGTCACGGGTGTTCGAAGCGTCGCATAGGACCCTGCATTACAGTCCACATGATAGGCCACAATATATTCTTCACCGACGGTCCACACTTCGCAGATAAAAAACCCCGCTTCACGCAGTCGCTCTGGCCCTTCGGCAGAAGGACCACCGGACAGTTCAAATGCGACGCCGGGAAAACTCTTGAGGAATAGCACTCGCATCACATCCGTCAACTCACCGCTCTTAAGCCTCACCTTTTCCGCTGTTCCCTGAGTCTGAGCGGCAACCGATACGAATTTCTTGATTTGCCTTAGCTCAGCAACCGAGCCCACGCGCGATACAGCACCTGGCTCGGCCGCGGCCGGGGCCCCGTCGAGACAGATCGCGGCCAACGAAATTACACCTACCCACCATCCCCATACAAACAGACGCATCGTTATCCCCCTTCTCACTGCTCCTTACAGAGAATTCGGAAACCTGGCCCCTGTTCGCCACCTCCAGGTATGAGCGATCCCGCATAAATGCGACCGATCCCCGGACAAGATGGGAAAGCCGATGAATTCTTTTAAGCACGACTGTGCGCGATCATAACGTATCCGACCATCGTAGTCACTTCTGCCCCGCGTCCCGAAAGCGAGAGCACCCGAAAATTCCCTCCCCAATCCCCTCAAGACTTGATCCGATCCAGCCGACAAGGCCATTGACGTGCCACCACTTCATCAGGAGGAATCATGCCGAACATCCTTGAGCAGATCGACAAGGCCATCGGGGCGCACGGGGCCTGGAAAGTGAAGCTGCGCCAGAACATCGACGGAACCTTGAGCCTTATCCCGGCGGAAGTCAGCGTCGATAACCGGTGCGAGTTCGGGAAATGGCTCTACAGCCTGACCGGCGCGCAAACGGCAGATCCCCACTACAAAGAAGTGCTCGCTTTGCACAAGGCCTTTCACAATGCGGCAGGCGATGTCGTGATGAAGGTGACACAAGGCGACAAGGCCGGTGCGGAAGCGTCAATCGGCCTGAACGGCGCCTATGCTTCCGCCTCAGCCAAACTCACCGCGAAGATGATGGAATGGAAGCGCGCCTCATCGAAAGCTGCCTGATTTCCTGCTCTGGAGAAATTCCCTTTCGCCCTGGAATTTCTCCAGAGCAATCCCCCATTCAACCTCAGACAACCACTCGCCAATCAAGTGAACTTACCATTGCAACTTATTGTTTCTGCAATCTTTTCCTGAAACACATAAATCCCGCCATCACCCGGCATAGTCCCTGCTGATACCTCTCCTTATAATGGTGACGCATCACTCCATCCTGCTGCTCGACGACAGCCCCGGCGAGTGTGAACTGTTTCGCCTGGCGCTGAAGCAGACCGGCCTGAATATCGCGCTCTCAGCCGAACTGGATGCCGAGGCGGCATTTCACTTTTTGAACAGCCATTCAGATCTTCCCTCTTTGATTCTGCTGGACTGGAACTTAGGCAAGCAGCGAGGCGATGAGTTTCTGAAACGGCTGCGGGCGGACTCCCGTCTGGCTGCCATCCCCGTCGTCGTCTTCACCACCTCCGACGATGCGTCCGACCTCTCCCTCGCCTATGCCAGCGGAGCGAACGGCTACGTCGTGAAGCCGGGAACCTTTGCCGAACTCATTCAATGCGCGGGCGATCTCTGCCGATACTGGTTGGAACGGAATCGCGTGCCGCTGACGACAGGAACCCCATGCTGACCAAAGCCGCGCTCAAAAATCCCTACGCCGTCTTTGCCGTCTGCATGATCGCCCTCGTGTTGGGCGGAGTGTCCTATCAGAAGATGCGCGTGGACATCTTCCCGGAAATCAAAATCCCCACCATCCTCGTCACCACGTTCTATCGCGGCATGAGCCCCGGCGAGATGGAAGGGGCGATCACACTCAAAATGGAACAGCGCTTTGTCGAAGCCAGCTACGTGGAGCACATCGAATCCCAGTCGCTGGCCGGGATGAGCTACATCAAGGTCTTCTTCCAGCCGGAATACAGCATCGACTCGGCGCAATCCGAATTGACCAGCCTGGCCTACAGCATCATCCGGCTGCTCCCGCCCGGCGTCTATCCGCCCTCGGTCTACAAGTTCGGCGTCTCCAGCCTGCCGGTCGGCCTGCTCTCGGTGAGCAGCGATACGCTCGGCCCGAAGGAAATCCGCGACCTGGCCTATTTCACCGTGCGCCAGCAGATCGCCACGATCCCCGGCATTTCGTTCGGCCCGCCGCTCGGCGGCAAGGTCCGGCAGATTACCGTGTTCATGGATCCGTCGCGCATGCTCGCGCGCGGCATCTCTCCGTCGGATGTGGTCAAGGCGATCAATGCGCAAAGCGCGATTATCCCGGCCGGCGACATCAAGATCGGCGACCTGGACTACTACGTCTATTCCAACAGCCTCGTCGATGTGGTGGACAAGATCAACGACATTCCCATCAAGGTGGTGAACGGCACGCCGATCCTGGTACGCGACATCGGCACGGCGGCGGACAGCGCGGCGATCCAGACCTCCATCGTACGAGTGAACGGCCGCGAAGCGACCTACATTCCCATCACGCGGCAGGAAGGCGCGAACACGCTGGAAGTGACGGACGGGATTCGTGCGAAGCTGCCGAAGCTTACGGAGATCCCCGCCAATACCACGGTGAAATTCCTCTACGATCAATCGCTCTACATCCGGCAGGCCATCGCCAATCTTCAGAAAGAAGGGCTCCTCGGCGCAGGCCTGGCCGGCCTCATGATCTTTTTATTCCTCCGCAGCATCAAAGCGGCCCTGGTCGTGGCTCTCGCCATTCCCCTCTCGCTCACCGCCGCGCTGGTCGCGCTCTATCTGACCGGCCAGTCGGTGAACATCATGACGCTGGGCGGGCTGGCCCTGGTCATCGGCACGCTGCTGGACAACAATATCGTCGTGCAGGAAAACCTGCACCGCCATCTGGAAATGGGCAAGGACGGCCGCACCGCCGCGGAGGACAGCGCCGTCGAGCTGACGCTGCCCATCCTCGTCGCCACGATCTGCATCCTGATCGTCTACCTGCCGATCATGTTTTTCTCCGGCATCATCAAGTACCTCTTCGTCCCGCTCGCCATGACGGTCGCTTTCGCCATGCTGGCGGACTATGCCGTGTCGATGACCGTGACGCCGGTGGTCCTCTCGCGTCTCTATCACCGGGGCCATGGCAACGGCTCGCAGGAGGAAGCCGACCAGAAAGACTGGTTCCGCTTCGTGCTGGCGGTCTATGAACCGCTGCTGCGCGCGGGTGTGCGCTTCAAACCGGCGGTCATCGTCCTCGCGCTGCTGGCGCTCATCGGCACCGGCGCCCTGCTGCTGCCGCGCCTCCACAGCGAGTTTTTTCCGAAGGTGGACGCCGGCAACTTCACCATGATCGTGAGCGCGCCGGAAGGCTCGCGCATCGAGAAGACGACGGCCATCGTCGCCGATATCGAGAAACTGGTGCAGGAAACGATCCCCAAGCAGGACCTGGAAGAAGTCATCTCGAACACCGGCCTCTACTTCGGCGACGCCGCCCGCTTCGCGCCCAACACCGGCAACCACACGGCCTTTGTGCTGGTGAATCTCGTGACCGGGCACGAGGGCAAGACTGAGGACTATGTCTCGACGCTGCGGACCAGACTGCGGGAATCGCTCCCCGGCGTGGAAGTCTCGTTTCAGACGGGCGGCATCATCAGCGACGTGCTGAACTTCGGTCTGCGGGCGCCGATCGACATCCAGGTGAAAGGCCCCTCGCTCGACCTCATTCGTCCGGTCGCGGAAGCCATCCAGCAAAAGATCGCCCAGGTGCCCAATACGGTTGACGTGCGCATCAAGCAGGGCAAGAGCTATCCGGAACTGCACATCGACGTGGACCGGACCAAGGCCGCCTACTACGGCATCACGCAGGATCGCGTGGTCGTGGATGTGATCACGGGCATCAGTTCGAACATTGCCTTGAGCCCCAACTACTGGCTCGATCCCAAGACCGCGAACGGCTACTTCCTCCTGGCGCAGTATCCGGAACAGTCGCTCACCAAGACCGAGGATCTCCTGAACATTCCGATCATCGGCGCGCGCACCGCTCTGGGGCCGACGTCGTCGTTGACGACGGGAGGCGCGGCCGGCTCGACCATCGCGTTGCAAAACACGCCCTTCGCGGGACGCAACCTCGACCTTTCCAACGGCTTCTACGCCTCCGGCGACGAGCGGCGCGGCCCGCCCGTGCTGCTGCGCGACGTGGCCTCGCTGAATATGAAAACCGGGCCGGACTCCGTCGATCATTACGACCTGTCCCGCCTCATCAATGTGCTGGTGACGCCGGTCGGCAACGACCTGGGCCGCGTCGCCCAGGACATCGAACGCGCTCTCGCCACGGTCCCCCTGCCGAAAGACGTGACCATTCAGCTCAAGGGCGAAGTCGCCAACATGCGCTCGGCGATCAGCAATTTCGCGCTCGCGCTGCCGCTGGCGGTGCTGCTCATCTATCTCGTGATGGTCGGCCTCTTCCGCTCGTTCATCGACCCGCTGATCATTCTGGTCGCCGTGCCGCTCGGCTGGATCGGCACCGTGCTCATGCTGCACCTGACCAATACCTCGGTGAACGTGGAGTCGATGATCGGCACGCTGATGATGATGGGCATCGTCGTCTCGAACAGCATTCTGCTCGTGGATTTCGCCAACCGGATGGTCGACAACGGCGCATCGGCCGAGGAGGCGGTTCTCGAAGCAGGCAAGCGCCGGATCCGGCCGATTCTAATGACGGCCCTGGCGACGATTCTCGGCCTGCTGCCTCTCGCCCTCGGCTTCGGCGAAGGAAACGAAACGATGGTGCCTCTGGCCCGGGCGGTCGTCGGGGGGCTCGCGGTTTCCACGATGATGACCCTGCTCGTCGTGCCCGTCATGCATGCGTTGGTGCTGGGACGGCGGTCACCGGCCGTCGACCCGCCGGCCGGATCTGAGACAGCGGAGGAGATGTAAGACATGTTCAGACCTTTGACCGGTATGCTGCTCGCCCTGCTCGTCGCGGCCGCCGGATGCCAGCAGGAATCCCCGTCGCAGACGGACAAACCGGCCCCACGGGCCGCGAACGGGAACGGCGGAAACGGCGAGACCGGCGGCCCCGTCGAAATCGATCCGACGCATCCGGTGGATGTCCAGGTGACGAAACCGTCCCGGGAAAACCTCGTCTACACGATCACGCTGCCGGGCAATATTTCGCCGCTCTATCAAACGACCCTCTACGCCAAAGTCTCGGGCTATTTGAAATGGATCGGCCCGGACAAGGGCGACCCCGTGAAGAAAAACCAGGTGGTCGCGATCATCGACGCGCCCGAAGTCGAAGAGCAGTATCAGCAGGCAGTCGCCGACTACAAAATCAAGAAGATCACCTTCGAGCGACTGGACAAGGTGCTCCACGAATCGCCGGATGTCATCGCGAAACAGGATGTCGATGTGGCCGAAGCGACGTACGAAGGCGCGAAGAACCTCATGCAGCAGCGCGCCGTGCTGCGCGACTATACGAAGGTGCGCGCGCCGTACGACGGCATCGTCACCGCGCGCTTCGCCGATCCCGGAGCCTTGATCCAGGTGGCCACATCGTCGGCCACCACCGCCATTCCCCTCTTCACCGTCATGGATCTGGACACCGTGCGGGTCTATGCCAACGTGCCGCAGGACGATTCCCCCTGGATCGTACCGGGAAAGACGAAAACCACGGTCTCGGTCAAGGAACTTCCCGGCCGTTCCTTTCCCGGCACGATCACCCGCTCCACGCTCGCGCTGGATCCCTCGACGCGCAGCCTGTTGGTGGAAATCGACCTGCCCAACTCGGATCATGTGTTGCGCCCCGGCACGTTCGCGGAAGTATCGCTGGGCCTGCGGGAGATTCCGAACGCGCTGGTGCTGCCGCCCCAGGCGGTGGTGAGCGGGCCGAAAGGCAAGTCGGTTTTTACCATTGTGCAAGGCAAGGCCAAGTCCGTTCCCGTCCAGACCGGCATCACCGACGGCAAACGGATCGAAATCACGACCGGCTTGAACGGCGATGAGGACGTCGTGGTGGTCGGAAAACGCAAACTCCTGGAAGGCAGCCCCGTTCAGGCCTCCCCCTTCA
Organism: uncultured Nitrospira sp.; assembly: GCA_964412445.1. GTDB lineage: Bacteria > Nitrospirota > Nitrospiria > Nitrospirales > Nitrospiraceae > Nitrospira_D. Next base: position 128,008 of record CAYPOR010000002.1, on the reverse strand, counting down.
AACTGCCGGAAGCCAAACCCTCGCAGCAAAAATTCGAACGGCGTTCGGCCGGCCAGCCGCCCTTGCCGGCGCCCTACGAAGGAGTGAAACCATGATCACCACCCGATCCGCCGCCCTCTTCACCGCGCTCTTGTTGCTGAGCCCCGCGCCGGGACAGGCGCAACCGTCCGGATCCGGCGACGCCGCCGCCAAAGGGCGCTTTCTCGGCATCCAGCAGGCGATCGAAACCGGTCTGCAGAACCATCCGGTCGTGCAGGAAGCCAACGCCGGCCTCGCCGCCTCCAACGCCAGGACGGACCAGACCAAGTCGCTCTACTATCCGCAGGTCTTCGCGAATGCCGACGGATCGGCCGGGTCCGGGCGCATCAATCCCCGCTTCCTGATCGGCGGCGGCCTGCTTCAGCCCAATCTGAGCACCTACACGGCCGGCGTGCTCGCCAGCCAGCGGATCTACGATTTCGGATTCACCAAGAATCTGGTGGAGTCCTCCCAGTACGGCGAGCGGGCACAGGAGCAGGACGTGAACGCCCGGCGCGCGCTCGTCATCGTGTCCGTCCAGCGCAGTTACCTGAATAGTCTCAAGCGGCAGAAGCTCGTCCGCATCGCGGAAGAAACGGTGCGGGAACGCGGCATCATCACCGGCCAGATCGACACGCTCTACCGGCAGCAGTTGAAATCCAAGCTCGATCTGGATCTGGTCAAGGTGGAGCTGGTCAACGCGGAATCGCTGCTGGTTCGGAGCCGGAACGACCTCAAAGCCAGTTTCGCCGACCTCAACCGCACGATGGGCATCGCCGGACCGGAGGATTACACGCTGGAAGACGTCACGACGGACGTGAAGATTCCGCGCGCGCTGGGCGAGTTGATCTCCGACAGTTTGTCTCATCCGGAGCTGAAGCGGGCGAAGGAACAGACTGCCTCGGCCGAAGCGAAGAAGCGGGCCATGAAGAGCCAGTATCTGCCGACGGTGTCCGCCATCGCGAGCGGCGGCTACTACGACACCTTCGACCCCAACCGCAATGTGGCGACCGGCGGCTGGTGGGCGGCGGGCGGAATGGTCTCCATGCCGCTCTTCACCGGAGGGCTGATCGAAAATCAGGTGAAGGAAGCGGCGGCCCAGGAATCGGCGGCCCAGGCGCAGAGCAGCAACATCGAACAGGCGCTCGCGCAGCAGGTCACGAACGCCTATCTCGACACCGTCACGTTCGCGCAGCAGATCAAACTGGCGGAGGAACTGGTCAAGACGGCGCAGGAGGCGTTGAGCCTGGCCAAGCAGCGATACAAGCTCGGCCTCGGCACGATCGTGGAAGTGACGCAGTCGGAGGTGGGCTTGACCACGGCGCAAACGAAGCTGGCCGAGGCGCAGTACGATTACAAGATCGCCGAAGTCACCCTCGCCTACGCCGCAGGCGGGAGCGCGCAGCTGCAAATCGATCCAACTATTCGATAGGTAGCGTCGACGGCGCTACCGCGGCAGAAGGCGGCGGCGGCAGTTTGGTGAGGTCGATGACCACTTCGTCCGCGCCGTTGGCCAGAACGCCGTCGATCCAGCTGCTCTCCGTACGCCGCATCGCTTCGTGCGGCTGAAAAAACAGATCGAACCCCTTCGCCGCGGTCGGCCGCATCGGATAGCGCCGGTCGTAGATCATGCCGTAGGTAGGGATCCCGTAGACAATCTGCCAGTTGCCCAGAATCAGATGCAGCTCGGAGCCCTTCATGTAGAGTCCGCCCGACGTCACGATCCGCTTCGTCGACGCCTGCGGCTCGCTCAGATAAAACGTGACCCGCTCACTGGGCTTGGCCTGAGCCAGGGCCTCCGCCAGTTGCGACGACAGCAGGGCGATCTCCTGATCCTGGAAGGCCGGCTGGAACGGCGCGTCCCCCGCGATCCACCGCTGCAGCCAGATCCGGTGCTCTTGAATGACCAGCCCTTGCAGCAGCGCCCGCACCGTTTCCGCGCCGACGGCCGCCGGATGACTGTGGTGGCTCGGCGGCCACTCTACCAGATAGCCGCGGTCCTCTTCGAGCCGCACGTAGTTCACGGGATCTTCATAGATCGTCCGCGACGGCACCTGCGGAATGGCGCAGCCGGCCAGAAGCAGAAGCACAACAAGCAGTGACGCGTGACGGGTGACGCGTGAGATGCAAAGAAACCACTTCCGCCATGCTATCATCCTGGCCACTTGTCACCCGTCACTCGTTACCCGTTACATCATTCGCTGATGGTGACCGTCATCTCGGCGCGTTCGAGAGGATTGTCGTTCCCGTCGCGCTTCATGCCGACGACTTTGTCCGCCACGTCCATCCCGCTCACGACTTCGCCGAACACCGTATACTGCCAGTCCAGGAAGTTGGCGTCCGCCACGCAGATGAAGAACTGCGAGCCGGCGCTGTCCGGATCGTTCGACCGGGCCATCGACACGATGCCGCGCTTGTGCGGCTTGCTGTTGAACTCCGCCTTCACTTTATGGCCGGGACCGCCCATGCCGTGCATCGACCGGTCGGGGTTCTTGCTGTTGGGATCGCCGCCCTGGATCATGAACCCGGGAATGACGCGATGAAACGTCGTGCCGTTATAGAAGCCCTTCTTCGCGAGATCCGTAAAATTCTTCACATGGCCCGGCGCCACATCGGGAAAAAACTTCAACACAATATCGCCCAACGGCTGCCCCTTGCTCGCCACGCTGATCGTCGCTTTCACCGTACTGCCTGCGTCTGCCATATCCAGATCCTTTCCATTCGCACGTTAGTGAGAAACTCATTGCGCCGAGAGAACGCCGCCGACGGGCTTTCTCAACAGCCTGGCCTCATCGGAAACTGAACGGAGGCGGCGCCAACCCCGCATCCAATCCCTGGTTCACGACCACCCAGCTCAGACCGTCGTCGCTGCGGAACACGCCGGAACTCGTGCCGACATAGAGCGGTCCGGCCCCGCCGCCGGCCATCACTTGAATCGAGAGATTCGTCAGGCCCTTATTCAACGGCGTCCACTGCCGTCCCTTGTCGATCGTCTTGAACACTCCGTTGCCGGTCGCCACGATCAGGCCGTCATCGATGACCACGATGCCGCGGATGGAATCGTTGGGCAACGCCCGGCTGATCGGCTTCCAGGTGGACCCGCCGTCGCCGCTGCGGAACACCCCGCCGTCGAACGTCCCCGCGTAAATGCCCTGCTCCTTGTCCATCGCCAGGATCCGGATGAAATTTTCGATCATGCCCTCATGGTCCTTGAGGCCGTGCTGCATGCGGGCCCATCCCGTCGCGTTCTGCTTGAACCGCAGCACGCCTTTTCCCGAGGTGCCGGCGAAGAGCGTGCCGTCGGTCGAGCGCACCAGCGCATGCACGAGCACGTCGTCCAGCCCGGTGGTCACGACCGTCCACTTGTCGCCAGCGCTGTTCAACCGGTAGGCCCCGCCGGAGGTCCCGGCATAGATCCCTTCGCCGGTCACCAGCAGCGACTTGATTTCCAGCCGCTTCAACCCCGTGTTCACCGGCTGCCAGGATTTGCCCTCGTCTTTGGACCGGAAGACGCCGCCGCGGAACGTTCCGGCATAGATCGCCCCGTCGCGTCCGGTGGCCATCGTCAGGATGAAGGGATCGCTGATCCCGGCGCCGACGCCGGACCAGGTCGCGCCCCGATCGCTGCTGCGGAAGACGCCGTTGCCGAACGAGCCGGCATAGATGGTGTCTTTGCCGGACAGGGTCAGTGCCTGCACGCTCGCGATGGTTTGTCCGAAGGGACCGTTCGGACCGAAGGCATCGCCGGACACAGCCCCATGCGGCGAAGGGATATCTACCGGAGGTTCTGCACCGGACGGACCTGCGGCCAGACCACAGACCAGCAGACCGGCAGCACAGCACACGGTGATGCGTTTCATCTGAACCCTTTCCTTATCGCAGCCGCGTTCCCGCGGTTCCTATGGGCAGGTCCGGATCCAGCGGCAGATCGATGCCGCCCGTGCCGTCTTTTCCGCGCCCGAAGATCCAGGCGCCCAGAATCCCGATCTCATACAACACCATCATCGGCACCGCCATCAAGAGCATGGTGAACAGCGTGGCGTCCGGCGTGACGATCGCCGAAATGATCAGGGCCGCCATGATCGCATGCTTCCGGTACTGCGCCAGCTGTTTAGCCGTCACAACGCCGGCCAGCGCCAGCAACGTCAGCGCCAGCGGCAGTTCGAAGGCGCAGCCGAAAATCAGCAGGAACTTCACATTGAAATCGATATAGGTCCCCACGCTCAGCTGCGGCGTAATGTCCCGGTCCATGCCGAAGCTGACGAAAAAGTCGATGACCAGCGGCAGGATAACCAGATTGCAGAAGACCAGCCCCAGGAGGAACAGCCCGCCGGCCAGCAGGAAGAGCGGGATCGCCCAGCGCTGCTCTTTCTTCAGCAATGCCGGTTCGACGAACTTCCAGAACTGATAGAAGATCACCGGCAGGCTGAGGATCACCGCCGACAGGAACGAGACTTTAATGGAGGCAAAGAGGGCTTCGGTCGGTCCGTAAAACACCAGCTGGTTCGGAAAGGGCCGGTTCAGCCAGGCCACCATGTCGGCGGAAAAGGCGAAGGTGCCGACCAGTGCGGCCAGCAGGGTGGCCCCGATGATGATCAACCGCCGCTTGACGGTACTGATATGCGCGGCAAGCGGATTGGTAAACTGGGCCATGATGTACGGGTACCCGGCCGCCGGTCGATCCGGCGGCCGGGACATTCCTTAGTGCGCGGCTTGGGCGGTTCCCTGGTCGCGATATTGACGGAGCAACTCCGCCATCTTGTCCTTCATCGCCAATTTTTCTTTTTGCAAATGCTTCTTCACGACTTCTTCCTGCGGGGTCAGCACATGCCGTTTCTGCAATTCGGCCAGCTCGCTGTCGAGCCGGTGATGGGTTTCCTCAAGCGTTTTGAACTCACGATTGGTCTGTCGAAGCTGGTCCGCGAGTCCCTGTTCGGTCTGCATGCCGCACCTCCTCGTCAGGTTAGTGAGCGGAAACTGAACCTCCCTCGTTGACGGGCGCAGACGCGCGCCCCGAGCCGGCGGGAACGACAATCGGCTCTATCTCCATGAGCACCGCATCTTCGACTGGATGGGAATAGTACGCAGGACGGACGGATACGTGCGCAAAACCGAAGCGCCGGTACAACGCCAGCGCCGCATGGTTGGAGGCCCGAACCTCGAGCACGGCGCGGGTGGCGGCCTGCGTGAGCCCGGCGCGCAAAGCGGTCTCTACCAGGGCCGCGGCGATCCCCCGACGTCGCATCTGCTCGGCTACGGCAAGATTCATCAGGCGCACTTCTTCAAACACGATCCAAAAACACAGGGAGCCGACGATCGCTCCATCCGTTGTCGCGGCCTTCGCTGTCTCACGCGCCACCAGAAAATGTGCGAACTGGTTGCCGGTCAGTTCAGCTTCCAACATTTTGCGCGTCCAGGGGGCCGAGAAGCAAGCTTCTTCCAGGCGCAGCAGATCAGATAGATCAGCAAGGGTGGCGGGCACAATCCGTATCGCGCTGTCCATGCGGCTACTCCTGCCCTTTGCCCGTCGCGCGCGTCCCGCGAGCCGCTCTGGCTGCGGTTTTGACGGCCACCCGTGCCTGCCGGCGGGCCACGGGCGAGACCCCGCCCGATTGCTCATAACGGATTTCCGCTTCCGGCCGCTGGACATACAACGGCGCGACCTGATCGCCGGCGATGTCGCCGCGACGCAATCGTTCGATGCCGGCGAGCCCCACCGTGACCGCCGACGGCCTCGGAGCCTCGCCGGGAACCGGACGGACCGCTGCGCCGGGAGGAAGCGCGGCTCGCACGGCGGACTCCATCGCCGTCCATCCCTCGCCGAAGATCGTGGTGGCGCCGGTGAGCGTCCGCGCCAGGGCTTCCGGAGACCCCGCCTGTTCGGGAACGAGTCGTTCGAGGTGCCCGCCGGCTCCCCAGCAAAACACCGCCCAATAAATTTCCCCTTTGCGGCTCGGAAGCACGGGACAGACCGGGCCGGCGGTTCCTTTCAGCGACCAGGCCATGGCTTCCAGCGTCGGGACCAGCACCAGCGGAACATCCGTCGCCGCGCGCAACCCCAGCAACGTTGCCGTTCCCACCCGCAGACCGGTAAACGAACCGGGGCCGATGGAGCCGATCAACCCGTCCAGCTGCGTGAGCGCGAGTCCGGCTGCGGCCAGCAGACGGCCGATCGCCGGCAACAGGAGCGTCCCGTGCGCCCCGCCGGCCTCCTGCTCTTCCTGCGCCAGGACGGTGGTCGAGTCAAGCAGCGCGACGCTCTGCCGGGAGGTCGCCGTTTCAACCGCCAGCACTTTCATGAGGCGGACCCCGGCGGCGACGACCGGCCTGACACGCGGCCGAGTTCTTCGCTCTTCAAGTCCTGATTGGAAATGATTTCATGAAAGGTCACCTGCACGCTGCCCTGCCCCCGCCCGTCCTCCAGCGAGATCTTGAAGGGACGCAGCAGGCGGGAATCGGAACGGCCTTGTGCCGGCAGCGCCGGCTCCCCGATCGAACGAAAATCCTCGTACTGGATCGACGCATCCGTTTCTCCGGCTCCGTTCAACCGTTCCTCCTGCACCACCAGCAGCGTGCGGCGGTCGAACCACATCCGCCGGAGCAACTGAGGATCCGCCGATGCGGTGCCGGGCCGCGGTCCGGATACATCCAGCCGATAGCGCGTCCCTTCCTCGACCAGTTTCATCGTTTCGTCTTTTCCGATGGCGCTCGTGCCCAGCACGCCGCCCATCGCCCACACGCTGAGTTCGAACGGACGGGCCAGCTTGCCCATCTCGCTCATCTCCGACTGGCGGCCGCTCAGCACCTTTCCCATTGTGGGCAACCGCAGCAGGTACAGATCGTCGGCCTGGACAAATTCGAAAAGCTCTCCGCCGATCGGCGTGAACCCGCGCAACCGCATGCTGTTCGGACGGCGATAGTAGACGGCGCCTTCGACCCGCGTCGAAATCGGAATCAGCCCGCCGCGCACCTTTGCGCTGAAGAGGCCCTTCATCGTGTGGATCGCCGCTTCGCGCTGGCGCAGCAACGCGGCCAGCTCCTCCGCCGTCGCCCGCTTCAGCCCCGCCTCTTCCTGCACCGGCGCCGACGTCGTCGTACATCCGAGGAACAGGGCGCAGAGCAGCATGATAAGAGCCACGTGACCCGTGACGCGCATCACCGTGCTACGCAAACACTGCATTGAGCGCCTCTCCCACTTCGGTAATCCCGATCAACTCGATTCCGTCGATCGGATCGACTTTGGCGAGATTCCGCTCCGGCAACAGGCAGCGCTTGAATCCCATCTTCGCCGCTTCCCTGATCCGCAACTCCGCCTGGTTCACGGCCCGCACTTCTCCGCCGAGGCCGACTTCTCCCAATACCAATAAACCCGGCTCAATGGCCACTTCACGGAGACTGGAGGTGACGGCGGCGACGATGCCGAGGTCGATCGCCGGCTCATCGATATGCATCCCGCCGACGACGTTCACATAGACATCCTGCCCGGACAGATGCATGCCCAACCGCTTTTCCATCACCGCAAGCAACAGCGAGACCCGGCTCAACTCCACCCCGTTCGCCACGCGTTTCGGCATGGCATAGCTGGTAGAGGAGACCAACGCCTGCAACTCGACCAGAATCGGCCTCGTCCCTTCCAGACTGGACACCACGACGGAACCGGTGCTGTGCTGCGGCCGCTCGGCCAAAAACAATTCGGACGGATTGGCCACTTCTTCCAGCCCGCCGTCCTTCATCTCGAACACGCCGATCTCGTTGGTCGAACCGAATCTGTTTTTGACCGCGCGCAAAATCCGATAGCTATGGCCTTTGTCCCCTTCGAAATAGAGCACCGTATCGACGATATGTTCGAGCAGCCGGGGACCGGCGATCGCTCCTTCTTTCGTCACATGGCCGATGATGAAGACCGGCACGCCCGCCCGTTTCGCGAACGACATCAACTGCCCGGCGACTTCCTGCACCTGGCTGATGCTGCCGGGCGCCGAGGTGATCTGCTCGGTGTAGACGGTTTGAATGGAATCGACCACGAGCGCGGCCGGCTGAATCTCCTGCACCGCTTTGAGAATCTGCTCCAGCGAGGTTTCCGCCAGGATCAGGAGATTGGGATGTTCGATACCCAGCCGCTGCCCGCGCATTTTGATCTGGCGGGGCGATTCTTCGCCCGACACATACAACACCGGGGCCGCTTTCGACGCCAGCCGCGGTAACGCCTGGAGCAACAGCGTGGTCTTCCCGATGCCGGGATCGCCGCCGATCAGGATGACCGCGCCGGGGATCACACCCCCGCCCAGCACCCGGTCGAACTCGCCGATCTGCGTCAGCCGGCGGTCTTCCCCCACCACTTCGATCTCGGCAATCGGCGTGGCCTTGGCCTGCACCATCTTCATGGCCACCGGACGCCCCTTGCCGGTCGGCGCCTGCCGCTCTTCTTTCATCGTGTTCCAGCCGCCGCAATCGGGACAGCGCCCGATCCACCGGGGCGATTGATGCCCGCAGGACTGGCAGGAAAAAACGGTCTTGGCACGCATGGGGCAAGGCCTCGAATTCAATGAATTTGTTCAGGCGCTATCTTAATGGAAAGAAACGACCGAAAGGAAGGAGACGAACCTCAGCGCGCGCGACCTCGTTCACACAACCGGCTTGAACAATACCCGCCGTTTTTATCCCGCGTCGCCGGCTACAGCTTCTTCCGTACCTCTTTCCATTCCTTCACGACTTTGGCTTTGCGCGGAGTGTCGGCTTTGGCCGGCTCCGGGACCATGACCGCGTCAAGGCGCCGTTGGAGAAAGGCTTCGGCAAACGCTTTGGTCCGGCCGATGCCGGTCTTGACGGTTTTCCATCCGGCTGCATGCAATTCATCCAGCTTCGCCCCGAACGTCTGTTCGTCCCCGGGCAACACCAGGACATAGCCGGGGGGAAACTTATGCCGTTTCAGCCACTCCCGGGACGACTCGCCGGCCTGAAACCGGTCACCGCCGAATGACGCCGCCGACACGACATACAGCACGCGATAATAAAACTGGGTCAATTTCCCGAGTTCATCGGCGGCATCGGGCATCGGCGTGCCTTCCGGCTCAGGCCTGCTGCGCGCATCCGGCGGCGGGCTCTTCGCCTGCGGCCCGTCCATCAGCGCGGCCAGTTCCACGGCCAGGATCGGGTTCCGCCGCTCCCAGATCGCCAGATGTCCCAGCCCCTCGGCCGATGCCACACGGAGACTCTCCCCGACCCGCACCTGGACCGGAATCACTCCCTGCGCTTTCGGCAGGAAGGGCAAGCGCGCAATCCCGTCCTCGCCGGTCACGGCCGTGGCCGCCACCTTTCCATAGACGACCAGTTCGACCGGTTCTCCTGCAATCCCGACCGGAGCCGCCGGCCCCCGAGACACCAGCCTCGCTTCGACCGTCACCGTCTGGTTGGGCGAGGATAGGCTATCGATGACCAGGAGTGTCACCGGAACTTTACCGGCCGCAGTTGCCGGGCCGGGAACATTCAGGGAGATAACCAGTGAACAGAGACAGGCGACGAGAAGAATATGACGCATCACCTCACGCACGGGACTTATGCGCGCAAGGCGTCGAGCACTTCATCGACATGGCCGTCGACTTTGACTTTACGGAAGATGGCCTTCAGCTTACCCCCGGCATCGATCACGAAAGTGCTCCGTTCGATGCCCATGTATTTCCTGCCGTACATGCTCTTTTCTTTGTAGACGTCGTAGGCGGCGGCGACGGCCTTTTCGAGATCGCTCAGCAGCGTGAAGGGCAGCGAATACTTGGCGATGAATTTCTGGTGGGACGCCTGGCCGTCGAAACTCACCCCGAGCACGACCGCATCGGCCTTCTTGATCGACGCCATGGCATCGCGAAACCCGCAGGACTCTTTGGTGCAACCCGACGTGTCGTCCTTGGGATAGAAATACAACACCACCTGCTTGCCCTTCAGACTTTTCAGCGTCACGGTCTTGCCGTCCTGATCCGGCAATGAGAAATCCGGCGCCTTCATCCCGACTGCGAGTTCTTTGGCCATGCGTATGATCCTTTGCCAGTGACGGTTAGCGCGGTCCGCTGCCGATGCCGGGACGCGACGTTCCATAGGGATGTTCTTTATAGACTTTGGGGGCGTTGGGGTTCCCGTAGGGCGAGAGCGCCGGGGAGTCCCAGATCGTCTTATCGCCGGGCGCCAGATTCGCCGCTTCCAGGAAGTGCTGCCGGGCGGTTTCTGTATCGCCGAGAGCGTTGAGCGCCAGCGCATAATTATAGTGGGCCTGGCCCGACTGAGGCGCGGCGGCCACGGCCTGCTCGAAATATTTTCTGGCTTCTTCAAACTGTTTGGCCTGGTAGGCCTGCGTGCCTTGCTCCGTCGCCGTGATCGCCTGCGGCTTGATTCCGCCGTCCATCAACGCCAGCGGCACAAGCGCTCTCGGCTTGGGCTTGGATGAGCAGGCGCCCATCCCGACTACTACCAATGCCACGCAGACCGCCGTCAGAAGCTTCATGATGCCTCCCTGCATCCCGCTATCCCCTCGCATGCTTTCTCATTTCCTCTTCGAACGTTTTCCGGTAGAGCACGTCCCACTCGGAACTGCCCTCCACAATACCGCGCGAGTAGGAGGAGAGTTTGGCACGCACTTTCCGGTCGATCCCTTCTTCCTGCGCCAGTTCGTCCGCCAGCACCCGCTTGATGTCTTTCAACATGCGCGCGTCGTCGCCCTTCAGGCTGACCAGCGGGCTTTTTTTCACGGCCTGGAGAATGACGTGGGAGAGATGGCTGACTTTATCTTCGCTCAACATATGGGGGACCCGTTATTCGTCGTTCGCAGGCGCCGCGCGTTGCCCGCGCTACAGAATGATGCCCCGCTCGCGGACCAGCTTGGCTTTGATCATGGTGAACATGCGCTGATAGTCGACCTGCCCCTGCTCGATCTGCTTTTCATAGGCCTTGAGCATCTGCCGCACTTCGGCGTTGAGCCGGTCTTCGATCGCCAGCTCTCCGGTGATGGCCTGTTCGAGCGAATCGACGAACGCCTTGCGGTCGCCGGCGATGTCCAGCTGTCCGTCCTGCTGAAGATGCGCCGCCACCGACTCGGCCATGTGGCGCACCCGCTCCTTGGATACACGCATAGACTAGACTCGCTCGACGCGGATGGTCGAGGCCTCCATGACCCGGCGAAACTGCGTCGCATCGCCGACGATTTTCCCGATCACATTGACGCGATCCGCCGGCACCGGATCCGGGCCCATGCTCATCGGCGTCCGGCCGAAGAAAATCGCCAGCACCTGCCCCGCGCCCCAATAGGCGACATCGCCGACCTTCACCTGATTCGTCGCGGTCTCCCGGTAATCTTTGACTCCGGCCAGCTTGAAAAAAAACTCTTCCCCCCAGGCATTGACCGGCGCATCGACCGGCAACGCGGCATACACCTCCCCGGCGGTCTTCGTCCCCTTCAGTTCGGCCTCGAGTTGCACGCCCCCGACGGTAATACGGATACGCTTCGCTGGATCTGTCATCGTGTGTTTACAATCTTGATGTGGGAATTGTGTCGCTGTCAGAATGCCGCATCAAGCGCGAACTCTAACCGGTCTCCTATTGTGAAATCAAGGCGGCGGAGTAGCACCGGCTTTCTCCTTCCTGCTAGAATCCCTCCCGGATGTTGCCTTCTACTTTTGTGATCCTCTCGGGAATCGGCCCCGCCACCGAACGGCGTCTTTGGCAAGAAGGCCTGCTGACCTGGAACCATTTCTTGAACCAGACACAGGTCCCCGGAATCTCGGCCCACCGGAAGCAATGGTACGACCAGGAACTCCTGCGCGCGCAGTCCGAATTCGATTCCGGGCATCTCGACTATTTCACCTCGCGATTGGCCGGCCGTGAGCACTGGCGCTTCTTTGAACTCTGCGAACCCCGCACGCTGTATCTGGACATTGAAACCACTGGCACGTCTCCGCAGGACGGCGACGTGACGGTCGTCGGACTGCACCGGCGCGGAGAAACCGTTTGTCTCGTCCGCGGAGAAACGCTGACGGCGGAACGGCTCCAGGCGGAACTGGACGCCTGCACGCTGCTCGTCACATTTTTCGGCACCGGTTTTGATGTCCCGTACCTGCGCGCCAAATTTCCGCAGCTCACCTTCTCCATGCCGCATTTCGACCTCTGTTTCGCCGCGCGCCGGTTAGGGCTCCGCGGCGGGCTCAAGCACATCGAACGCGAACTCGGGATCGAACGGGACCGGACCGTCACCGGTTTGGACGGCTGGGATGCCGTGCGACTCTGGATGCAGTGGCGCGCGGGCGACGCCGCCGCACGAGACCTGCTGCTGGCCTACAACGCCGCCGACACCGCCAACCTCGCCCCGCTGGCGAAACACGTGTTTCAAGACATTCTATCCCGCTTCGGCCCGGCATCAGTCGGAGCGTCACGGCCATCTCATGTCCCTCGACAGGAACTTCACGCATGAGCGCATGGGTCGGAATCGGACGGAGCGACATCGGCCTCGTCCGTGCCATGAATCAGGACGCATTCGTCACGATGGACCAGCTCGGATTCTGGGCCGTGGCCGACGGCATGGGCGGCCATGCCGGAGGAGAAGTAGCGGCCCAGGCCGCCATCGCCGCCGCCGCCGCGCGCGCCGAACTCTTCGCGGACTCGCTCCGCAAGGGGCAATGTACTCCGCAGGATTTTTTGCAAGATGTGATGACGCACGCGCACGAAGCCGTCCTCGGCCGCGCGCGCCTGGAGCCCCGACTGGCCCAGATGGGCACGACACTGGTCACGCTGTTGATCACGTCCGATGCCGCGTCGACCGCGCATATCGCCCACGTGGGCGACAGCCGCGGCTATCTGTTTCGAGACGGCCGCCTGACACCCTCGACCCGGGACCATACGTTGATTGAAACCTATATGGCCCGCGGCGTATTGACTCCGGCGATGGCCAAAACTCACCCCGAGCGGCATGTGCTGACCAGAGCAATCGGCGTGTCCCGCACGGTAAAACCCGATTTCACCGCCTATCCGCTGCACCCGTCCGATATCCTGCTGCTCTGCTCCGATGGACTCACGAAAATGCTGGAGGATGCCGACATTGCCGACATCATGGGCCACGCACAAGGCGATCCGATTCGGATCTGCGACCGCCTGATCGACCGCGCACTCACGCGCGGCGGTGACGATAATGTCACGGTGATCGTGATCACGCCTCCGTAAGCATTTCCGCGCCTCGCAAGCGTTGACAAGGCCGGTCAGGCCATGTAGCCTGGCGCAACATTCAGCAGCGACGATCCTCTCTCCCTTGCACACACGCTGAATACACTGAGGAATTTGGAATGCCCGATCCGACTCGGTTCTCTTTTTTCGTCTTGTCAGGATTTCTCGCTCTCACCCCCGCCCCGGGATTCTCGAGCGACGGCCCGGGTCCGGAAACCGTCATCCGCGCCCTGGTCGATGCCAATGCCGCCCGGGATCTCGACGGGATGTCCCGGCTGATGGCGCATGACGACGATGCCATAGGCTATACCATCGGCGGACGGAAATACGTGGGATGGCCGGAGCTGGAGCGGGATATTCGCGATGAATTCGCCTTCGTGGAAAAGCTGGAAATGCCCATCACCGCCCTCACGGTCTGGACGAAGGACGATCTGGCCTGGTTCGCCATGGAACTCGACTATATCCGCTACGTGAACGAGGGCGGGCAACTCCGGCACACTGTCATCCCGCTGAGAGAAAGCGGCGTGCTCGAAAAGCGGCAGGGCCGGTGGCTGTTGATCTCCTGGCACGAATCCCTTCGCGCGGCGAATTGGCCGAGTGCGTCCGGCCCACGGGCGGCGGCCTTCACGCCGCAACTGGTCGCCGATCCCGGAACCGTCCGCCCCTCTCTGACAGATTTGAGCGGCGAATGGGAGATCCTCGAAGTGGAGGATGATAAGCGCTACAAAGCCACGCTGGATAAGTCCGGGAACGGCCCCTACACCCAGCATGGCGGACGCTTCACGACGACAACGTTCGCCGACCGGCTTTGGCAGGGCACCTGGCAGCAGCCCGGCAACGACCGCGAAGGCGGGTTCGAACTGTTATTGTCGGAAGACGGCATGCAGGCGAAAGGCGTCTGGTGGTATTCCCGCGTCGGCACCCACAAAAATATTCCCCCGCGGGAACACGGCGGCACCTATCAATGGAAGCGGCTCACGCAGCCCCCGCGAATCCAATGATCCGGCCATCTCCCGTCTCGCTCTCCGCTTTCCTACCGAACCGCACACAGATTCGCTCGGGCCCTTCACCATCTCTGGGAGACTTTATGTATTGGATGCTCGTTCTTTCGCTCACTCTGTTCACGGGCGCTCCTGCGTTCGCCGACGGGGGCCATGACCACCATGCCGTTCCCACGCTGAAAAATCAGACGACGACCACCGTTACGATCACGGACGACACCGTCACCTTAACGTTCGGCCCGATCGATCTGCCCGCCAGCCATGACGGTGAGTTGGCGGCTTCGATGCCGAAGCATAACTTCCAGCTTCCCGAAGACATGTATATGGTGGGGTATAAATCGGCCGTCTTTACAAAGGGCGGCAAAGAACTGCCCAGAAATTATCTGCACCATATCTTAATGCTGAACAATACCAAGCCCAGCGTGTCCTGCCCCGGCGAGCCGCTCTTCTTCGCGGGCGCCGGCCTGGAGATGACCGAGGCGCGCTTTCCGGAGGGGTATGGCGTCAAGCTGGCGAAGGGGGACCACCTCATGTCCATCGTCGCCTTTTACCACAAAGCCCCGCCGACGAAAGATGTAATGGCGACCTTCACCATGTATATGGCGCCGAAGTCGAAGCCGGTCAAAGAGATGGATGTCTATCAAGTGGGCGTCAACATCGTCTGCTACAGCAAGTTCGGCTCGCGCGGCGCGGACCAGACGGACGAGGGCATTGAAATCAGGCCGGGCGTCCAGGTGCATACGGCGCCGCTGAAATTCTCCATGGACGGCTGCGTCAAGTTCGCTTATCCCCACGGTCATGACGAGTTGCTGATGATCGCGCTGGAGGATAAGGCGAACAAGCGCACGCTCCTTCGAACGGTTCCTGATGTGGATCTCGACGGCACGTTCCGGGAATTCCTCCCCCATCAGGTCTACAAAGACGCCCAGGGGTTTTCCGTCATGCAATCGGGTGAATATGACATGGTGATGGTCCATCACCATCCGCTGCAGAAAACCGACTTCCAATACGGCATGGGGAATTATCTTCTCTATATGACTCCGGGCGCCTGCCGCGCCACCAATACGGCGAAGGTGAATCCGTAAGCGTAGTGTCCAACGCCCGCTCACGACGCCTGCCGGGCTCCGTCTCGACGACGTGAAACCGGCAGGCGTTTCGTCTTCTCCTCCGTCCCGAACTTCGTCCAAAATTGTCCGTACAGAAACGTGCGCGGCCGGTCATCCCCTACGAAAGAACTCCGCGTTCACGCCGGTTGAGGCTGTGATTGTAGCGGCGCGATATGGTATTCAAGACGGGAAATCTGGACGGGGCGCCGCGCACCGTACGTCAAAGATTTTTCACATTTATCCCTCTGGGACTGGGCCGACTCGGGGTCCCCAGCAACACGGAATTGGTCCATGCCGCAGAGTGAGCCCGTCACCATCCTGGTCGTCAATGAGCAGGCCGACGAGATCAAGCTTGTCACGCTGAGCTTGCGGGGATTCTTTCCCGATTGCCGGGTCGAATCAGTCTATTCGGCCGAAGAAGCGCTCCAGTGGGTGTCCCGCACCGAGTGGGATCTGATCCTGATCGACGAGCAGCTCGGGCTTCAGAGCCATCCGCCGCTGGTCTCGGCAATCCGAGAGCGGCTTCCGACCACCGCGCTCGTCCTGCAGACCGACCGGAGCGACTCCACCGCCGCCGTAACCGCGCTCCAGGCCGGCGCCGATTTTCTCCTCTTCAAAAAATCGCCGGCCTTTCTGACGGAACTGGTGCTCTACGTAAAAGGCGCCATCGAACAGCGCCAACTTCGCGCCGCGTTCGCCAGCACGCATGATCGCCATACCCGCCTGCTGGAAACCCTCACGGATGTGTTCTACGAAGTCGATGCGGAGGGGCGATTCGTGTTCGTCAGTCCCGCCATCACCCCGCTCCTCGGCTACACGCCCGAAGAACTGACCGGCGCGCCTTTTTCGCAACTGATCCCGCCCGACCAGCTCGACCGGGCCCGGCACCGCATCAATGACCGTCGCACCGGCCCCAGAGCGGCGCGGCGCGTGCGGCTTGAGCTGCTCAAGAAAACGCAGCCCTCCGAACCAGATCTCGGTCGCGTGCACGCCGAGGTCAGCGCCAAAGGGCTGTACGATTCGCGCCGGCGCCATACCGGCACCCTCGGCCTGATTCGGGATGTCACCGGCCAGATCGCGCAAACGGAAACCATTCAACGCCTCGAAGCACGGGTGCGCGAATCGGACCGTCATCTGGCGATCGCCCAACGGTTGACGAACCTCTCGCAGGACTTGCAAACGCCGCTGACGGCCGTCTTGACTCAGTCCCAGCGCCTGATGGAAACCATCCGTGAGGCCCGACTCGATACCCGCCTCGAAACGCTGGCCGCACAGGCGCAGGAGGCATCGGCATGCGGAGACGCGCTGGCGCAGGCCGTAGTCGATGCCGGCCTGACGGAAGACACACTGGATCACGTCATCGAGGAAGCCCTCGGTCCCCTGACGCATCTCAACATCGTGCAACACCACGCGGCGGCAGGCCTCCCGCCCTTCCACGGCTCCCGGGCAACGTATGTGCGGGCGATTCAAATTGTAGTGACCCATGCCGTTCGCCTCATGGCTGCCCGCCGGGCCGTTCATCAGCTGCAGGTTTCGGCTTATGCCGTCTCCGCCACCGGCACGCGTATCGCGCCGACACTACGCCTCTTTCCCGCTCCGGCCGCGCGAGAGATCGAAGTGCTCATTGAAGAAACCGATATTGCCGCTACGGTCTCGGCCGATAGGCTGACCACGTCATCCGATCTGATCCAGGCCTACGAGGATCTCGGCCGGATCAACGGTCGTATGGAGTGGCTGGCCCCCGCAGGACAGCCCGTATCAATCCGCCTCTGGTTCCCGATTCCTGACACATCCGAAGGACCCGAAGCACCGCCGGCTCCGCCGACCGAGACGCCTTCGAGCCCGCCGGAACCGCCCGCACCCGCGACCGTCGCCCCTCGGCCGGAGCCGCCGTCGGCTCGCTCCAGAGACGAACGCTTCCCGGATCGCCGGACGGCGGCGCGCAGCGCGGTTCATCTTCCTGCACGAGTCACCGTCGGCCCCTCGACACGCGAAGGCACCGTGCTGACCCTGAGCGTGACCGGAGCCTCCGTCGTCCTGACCGGCCCGCTCCCGCATCTCTCGGAACAGCCGGCCTACCTGGTATTTAAAACCATCGTAGGCATTCTGGAGCTTCAGGCGACCGTCCACGAACGCGGTATGCAGACCGAGCCGTCCGGCGAGTCTCAGGACCGCCCGGTCCTGGCATTCGAATTTTCTCCTCCCGGCGAGACCGATCGAAAAATCCTCGCCTCCTTCATTGAGGCCGCCCGCGAACGAACCCTGGAGATCAGTCTTGAAGCGTTACTCTCTCTGCCGGATGAAGCGGCGCGTCCGGACCCGACGAAAGCAGGCCAACAGGGCACCGACTACCGTGAAGGCATCAGAGTCCGGGTCGCGCTTCCCGTACGGATCGAAGGCCCCGGCGAACAGAACCCGTCATCGCGACAGCTCGGACTGGTCGTAAACTTTGCGCGCGGAGGAGCCTGCCTTCAGGCCCGGAGTCTTCCCGGTCAGGCGGGAGACATCATCGCCTTACATTTTCCGCACGGGAACGGACTGGCGCACGCACAATCCCACGAACCGGCCGCGCCGGACGCCATCCTCTCCGCGCAGATTGTCTGGGCCGCTCCGGATCCCACGACCCCGTCCGAACTACGCCCGAGCCGTGCCGATCCGGGACAACGCTTCGGCGTCCGCTTTCTTCAGCTGCCGGCGTTCGCCGAGCGCGAGGTCAATCGCGTCGTCGCACAACACATCGGCTCATCCATCGATCTGGACGGCATCGCCGGTCGCGCCGCCATTGTCAGCGCCAGGCGCGAATGCCGGAACGCGCGCGGCCAGGTGATCGCCATTACCGATGATCATGCGCGTCACCAGATTTCTCCGAATACCCCCATCGTGATCCTCTCACCAGGATTCGGCTGTACACAGACCGACTATGTGGCGCTGTCGGAATTCCTGGCCCTCAACCGGCTGCGCGTTCTGCGCTACGACCACAGCAATCACATCGGACAAAGTGACGGCGATGTCCTGCAAACCACCTTGCGGAGCATGCAAGCCGATCTGCACACGGTCCTCGAATTTGCCCATACCGCCTGGCCCACGGCGCCGATTGCGATTCTGGCCGAAGATATCTCAGCGCGGGTCGCGTTGAAAGTCGTCGCACAGCTTCCCGTCGCCCGGCTGCTGCTTCTGGCCAACCCGGTGCTCGATATTCAAACCGCGCTGTCGGCCGAGCATCACCATGATCTGCTGGCCGACTACCAGCACGGCCTCAGGCGCGGCAGCGGCAATGTCTGGGGACTCAACCTCAATCTCGATCAATTCCTCGGAGACATCATCGCCGGCCAGTACACGACCCTGGACACGACGGTGACCGACGTGTCCTCGCTCGCGATCCCGATGGTCATCCTGACTTCTCCATCTGGAGAGTTGTCCATGCGGCATCCGTTTCCGTCGCCGGACGCAGCTCTCAGGGCTCTGCCGGTGAAACCGACCATCATTCCGGTCGCCAGCGCGCTGTCCGTCACCGGTCGCTCCTTCGACACCCGTCTGTTCTCGTCATTTAAGAACGTGTTCACGGAGATTGCCCGCGTGTGCTTCCCCGGAGAGGCGCTGCCTCCCGTGCAGGTCCCGGCTACCCGCGATATTTCCAGACAGTATCTCCTGGAACGTGAACGGATCCGCATCCGGCACCATGTCTCGCAGTCCACCCGGGAAGCTCTGTGGGTAGCGCATCTCGCCCAGCTTCCGCAGTTCGGCACCCTGCACCATCACGCCTGGCTCCTGCAGGAGCTTTATCAGCAGACCCTCCCGCTCGAACCGGGGATGACCATTCTGGATCTCGGATGCGGAACGGGGGATTTTGCCCGCGCACTCGTCATGAATCATATCTATCGCCTGGCTCACACCTCGATGACGCCGCAGCAACCGGTGCGCTATCTCGGAATCGATCGCTCCATAGACACCCTGCAGATTGCGGAACAGGCCTTCAACACGCTGTATCGGGAGCTCCAATCCACGTTTTCCGAAACCGCCGCGCCGGCTCATGCCGTGCTCACGACGTGGTCTCAATCCGAATGGGAGGTCCCGCTCCCCTGCGCGCCGCAATCGATCGACCGGATCGTGGGGCATCTCTCGCTCTCTTTTACCGCGTCACCCCTCGCATTCCTTCGACAGGCCGTCCAGGCCCTGACACCGGACGGATGCCTCATCCTCACCTGCCTGCAGCCGCACACGGATCTTGCCGGGCTCTATCGCGATCAACTGCATCTGGCCGGACAGGACGAGCTGTCCCCTTCCGCTCAAATCTTCCTGCATTACCTTGGACGGCTGCGCGAGGCCGTCCGCCACGGACTGCTGCACTCCTTCGACCGCGAACAATTATCCGACTTGCTGCTCCACGCCGGCGCTGTGCCCATTCGTATCATCCCCGTCCTTGACGGCCAACTCATGCTGGCCACAGCCCGGAAGGGGAAATCAGCTGGCTGAAACAGCGGTCGCCGTGTATACTCGCTCCGTTGCATGACATCCTCTTTCTTTCGCCACTGCCCAGGTCCCGCACCCGGGCAGCGAGGAAGAACCTTTCGCCCCTCTGGATAGGCATGACCGACCATACCCGTCACAACGCCATCGGTTCATCGAGTGCACTCACTCCGCTCCAGCGGTTGACCAGATTTTCCCAGGATATGGGCACGCTCACCAACCGCGCCGCCATCGCCGAACGTATTCTGGCGGAACTCTGCGATATCACAAACTCCCGACAAGGCGCGCTGTACCTGCTGGACCGTGAACACGACCGTTATGACCGCGTGTCGACGGTCGGCAGTCAAGACACCTCGGCCGAGCGTCTCTCCTTTACTCCGACTCATGCCCTCGTCCAATCGCTCGCCAACGATCATCGCCTGCTCTCCGTCACCGCCGTACCGGACCTGCCTCCGATCGGACCGGAACTGGCTGACGCCTTAGTCACGAGCCGATCATCCTTCGCGATCCCGCTCCTGAACAAACACCGGTTGATCGCCTTCGCGCTGCTCGGTCCCTCGGCGGAACGCGCCCTCGATCGCCCGGATCGGAGAGATTTGCTCACCGCGTTGGCACAGAACGCGGCCAACGCCCTGGATTCCATTCTGGCGCACGACGATCTTCACCAGTCTCAAACCCTGATGCGCCGGACCGACCGGCTCCGCTCGCTGGAAATCATCGCCGGCGGGTTCGCCCACGAAATCCGGAACCCCCTGACGTCGATCAAGACCTTCATCCAACTGGCTCCGGAACGGAAAGACGACACGGAATTCATCCGTGATTTCAGCCGCATCGTTCTGGACGACGTGTACCGGATCGAACGGTTGATTCAGGAGATACTGGACTATGCCCGCTATATGGAACCGACGCTGACGGATGAAGACCTCAACGAACTCGTGACTTCCTGCCTGTACTTCATCGAAGTGAAGGCCGACAGCAAACGGATCAAGATTGAAAAACAGTTGGCGTCCGGGCTTCCTCGTGTCATGTTAGATCGTCAACAGATCAAGCAGGTGCTCTTGAACCTGTTGCTGAACGCCATCGATGCCATGGGGGACGGCGGAGGAGCGCTGAAGGTTCGCACACACCGGCTGATGAAACCGGGTGCGAACACGTGGACACAGATCGAGATTGAGGATAACGGCCCGGGTATTTCCAAAGCCAATCTCGAGCACATCTTCGATCCGTTTTTCACAACGAAGCACACCAGCGGCGAGCATGCCGGCACGGGCTTGGGATTGACGATCGTGCACCAGATTATTCAAGAGCATCACGGAGAAATACAGGTCGAGAGCAGCGAGGGAGTGGGAACGACGTTTTCCGTGAATCTTCCGGCCCTCCCGATAGACTAGGAGCACTGTGGAAAGTTCAGCCATGAAAAAACGCGTTCTTTTGATCGATGACGAAGCCCGCGTCCGGACTTCACTGAAGATGGTGCTGGAGCCCAGCTACGAGATTCTCCAGGCCGCGGACGCTCAGGAAGGCCTCGAGGCGTTTAGAAAAGAGGGACCGGATCTCGTCCTGCTGGACGTCATTCTTCCGGGGACCGACGGGCTCGCCGTCCTCGAAACGCTCCGCGCTGAAAGCCGCATGACCCCCGTCATCATGCTCACAGGCACGAAGTCGGTCAAAACCGCCGTCGACGCGATGAAACTGGGCGCCGCCGACTATCTGTCCAAACCCTTCGACGTCGAAGAACTGCGCATCGTCGTGGACCGGGCGCTCAGCTCCCAGGCGCTCGAACGCGAAGTGAAACAGCTCAGGGCGCAGGTCGTCCAGCGCTATGCGTTTCACAACCTCATCGGCAAGAGCCAGGGGATGCAGGAGATCTACGCAAAGATCGAACAAGTCGCGGACAGCCGGACCACGGTGCTGATTACCGGTGAAAGCGGAACGGGAAAAGAGCTCGTCGCAAAAGCCTTGCATTACAACAGCGGCCGGCGCGAACGCCCCTTTATCGCCCTGAATTGCGCGGCCCTGCCGGAGACCCTGATCGAGAGCGAGCTCTTCGGCCACGAGAAAGGCTCCTTCACCGATGCCACGGCCAGACGCGTCGGCCAGTTCGAACTCGCCAACACCGGCACACTGTTCCTGGACGAAATCGGCGATCTCAGCGCCATGACGCAAGCCAAGCTCCTGCGAGTCCTCCAGGAACGGGAATTTACCAGGATCGGCGGAGTCCAATCGATCAAGGTCGACGTCCGGATTGTCGCAGCCACCAACAGAAATCTCGAGGACATGGTCCGCAAGGGGCAATTCCGCGAAGATCTCTACTACCGTATCAACGTGATTTCGCTGTTTCTTCCGCCGCTCCGCGAACGCGGCGAAGATATTCCCCTACTGGCCAAACACTTCCTGGCCAAACGCGTCGAGGAAGAGAAACGGCCGCATATCGAATTCGGGAAAGAGGCGCTGGAGGTGCTGACTCGCTACCCCTGGCCGGGCAACGTCCGGGAAATGGAAAATATCATCGAGCAGGCCTTTATCTGGTCGCAGAACTGCCCCCAGATCACCCCGGAGCATTTGCCCACGATCCTGAAAAGCGACTCGCGCTCATCCTCCCTCCGCGATGACACCCTCGCCGGCCGCATGTCGCTCGAAAAAGCCGTCATGGAATTCGAGCGGGAAATCATTCTTGATGCATTGAAGCGGACCAACTATGTGCAGACGCACGCGGCCAATCTGTTGGGCATCAGCCGGCGTATGCTGAAATACCGGATGGATACGCTGGGAATCGGCCGCCCGGACAATGGCAACAGTCAGGAACCGGACCCTCCCGTGCAGGAATAACACACTTCACCGGAACGACCGCGTCATTTTCCACACAGCGTCGGCACGCTGTGCTTCAATCAGTTACGTAGTCGAATGCTCATGTGATCTACATATAGACTTTCTACGTAGATCGCCCACTGCGTATTGACCTCACCAAGCAAGTACCTGATAAGGAACGACTATTGCTTGACAGGTTACGTAGTTGGGGGTACATGAGCACTATGAGCACATCCATTTCTCAAGACGCATCTCAAACAAAACCAACGGTGCTTGTCGTCGATGACGAGGCCGGACCACGCGATGCCCTCAAAGTCATCTTGCGGCCGTTCTTCAACATCCGCTCAGCCGACAACGCCCAAGCCGCCCTCGACGTCTTGAGTCATGAGCCGATCGATCTCATCACGCTGGATCAGAAGCTTCCCGACCGCCAGGGCATCGACCTCCTGCAGGATATCAAACACGACCACGCCGATATCGAAGTCATCATTATTACCGGCTATGGCAGCCTCAAGTCGGCCATGGAAGGGATCCGCCATGGAGCAGCTGGTTATCTACTCAAGCCGTTCAATGTCTCAGAACTGATCTCCCTCATCGGCCAGACGCTCGAGAAAAAACAACGCCTGGATCTCATCCGGAACGTGTTGAAGAATTCCACCGACCTATGGGGCGATGAACAGACGGCACGGCGCGCCTGGGAGACGCTGAAAGCCGAGTACTTCGCGATCGGCAGGCATGAGCAAGACTCCTCATCCGCACAACCGGACCTGCTTCCCCTGCTGGCGGATCTCCTGGAAGCCAAAGACCGGCAATTACTGAATCATTGCAGCCGCGTCAGCTTCTATGCGACGCTGCTCGCTAATCGCCTCAGCCTGACGCTCGCGGAGCAGCAGTCCCTGGCTATCGGAGCCTTCCTGCACGACATCGGTAAAGTCAGCCTCCCGAACTACCATTTTTCCGAAGAGGCGATTCTGCCTTCCGGAGAAAGCGCCTATTCGAAAAACCATTGCGAAACAGGAGCGCGGATGATTCTTCCGCTGGGGTACCCGGCTGAAGTCGGCCAGGTCATTTCCTATCATCACGAACGATGGGATGGATCAGGCTACCCGCATGGTCTTCAGGGCGAAGGCATTCCCCTGCTGGCCAGAATCGTGAGCATCGCCCAGATGTTCGACCATCTGACGGCCGAAGTGCCGGGCCGGTCGCCGCTCCCGGTGGATCAGGCCATTCAACAAATCGCGCTTCAAGCCAACACGTACTTCGATCCGATGCTGGCCGACCAATTCGCCCGTGTCGCAACCGAGTGCAAAGCCTCGCTCCCTGCCATGGCGATCGCGACCACGCCGAGCAGCGTCTCCGATCTATAGAGCGGAACCCCGTCCGGCCTCGTCATTTCCCTGCATCGGCGATGAGTTCCGCCGCCGTCTCACGGACCTTCTTCGTCACCGTCAACCCGCCTAGCATTCTGGCGATCTCGTTTTCCCGATTCTGGCCGGTCAGAGAACGCACGGTCGTGACGGTTCGATTGCCGTCCTGCGCCTTTTCGACACAGAGATGCTGCTCCCCCTGCGCGGCCACTTGAGGCAGATGGGTAATGCAAAACACCTGATGGTAACGGCCTAACGCGCGGAGGCGCTTTCCGATCGCGGCAGCCACGGCCCCGCCCACTCCCGTATCGATCTCATCAAAAATCAGCACGGGAACATGGTCTCGTTCCGCCAGCACGGACTTCAGAGCGAGCATGACTCTGGACAACTCCCCGCCTGACGCGACTTTCGACAAGGGCTTCGCCGGCTCTCCCGCATTCGTCGATAGACGAAACTCCACCTGATCGATGCCGTCCGGACCGAATCCCGGTTCGCCGGTATCCGAGGTCACGTGGATCTCAAAGATTGTTTGTCCCATTTTCAGAGCCTCAAGCTCCTGACGAACTACTTTAGCCATCCGTTTGGCCGCCTCGACGCGCTTCAGCGATAATTGTTTCGCCAGCTGCCCCAGTTCCGCCTGCTGCCCGCTGATACGCTGATGCAGTATGCTCAATTGCTCATCGGAACCTTGCAACCGCTCTAACTCCTCTTTGATTTTCCGATGAGCCTCCAGGACCTCCGTCAGGGATCCGCCGAATTTCTTTTTGAGTTTCTGGATGACGGCCAGCCGGTCCTCAATCGCTCCCAGCCGCGCCGGATCGGACTCGACCCGTTCCGCATAGTCGCGCAGCTGTCCCGCCATTTCCTTCAGCACCACTTTCGCCTCAACGGTCAGCCTCGTCAACTCTCCGGCCGTTGCGTCAATCTGAAGCAATTGGCCCAGCGCGCGCTCCGTCAATGCCAGCTGAGCAAGAATGCCCTGTCCGTCCGCGTTCATTCGCTCCATCGCCTCCGCGGCCAACGCACCGATCTGCTGAGACGAACTGAGCCGGCGGCGCTCGTTCTGCAGTTCCTCGTCTTCCCCTTCACGCAGCGCCGCGTCATCCAATTCGGCACATTGGAATCGAAGCAACTCTTCACGCTGCGTCCGGTGTTCGGACTCGCGCATCAATCGATCGCGCTCCTCGCACGCCGTCTTCCACGCCTGATACCCCTGCTGATACGCGGCACAGCGTTCCTGGAGGCTGCCGAAGGCGTCCACGACGCTCCGCTGCATCCCCGCGGCCAGCAACGACTGCTGATCGTGCTGCCCATGCAGGTCGACGAGCGTGCCGCCCAGTTCCTCCAGGGCATGCAGCGAGCTCATCGTCCCGTTCAGATAGACCCGGTTTCGTCCGGACCGGGCGATCACCCGCCGCACGATCAACTCTGAATCCGCCGGTCCCAGAATTCCTTGATCGCGAAGACGGGTCTGAAGGGGATGGCGATCGGGCAGATGAAAGGCCGCCTCAAGCGAGGCTTCTTCAGCGCCAAAACGAATCTGGTCGGCGGACGCTCGTCCGCCGACCAGAAGGGCAATGGCATCGATGAGAAGAGATTTTCCGGCTCCCGTTTCACCGGTGAGAACGGTAAAGCCGAGATCAAACTGCAAACTGAGCTCTTCCAGAAGAGCGAAATTGACGATGCGCAGCTCGGTGAGCATGGCTGCGGGCTTGCGGACTCTCTACGCGGTGCCCGCGTGCTGGGCCAGCAATGAATCAATGGTTTCTTTGAACTGCCGCTTCGGCCGAGCGCCGACCAGCTTCTCCACCGGCTGTCCGTTCTTGAAGAAAAGGATCGTGGGAATGCTCATCACCTGGTATCGCCCGGCGACTTCCGGATTTTCATCCGTGTTCAGCTTTCTGACCTTGAGCTTGCCGGCGTATTCCTTGGCGAGCTCATCCACAATCGGCGCGACCATTTGGCAAGGCCCGCACCAGACCGCCCAGAAGTCAACCATCACCAGCTCATTGGCCTGCATCACTTCCGCGTCCCAGGTGGAATCCTCAACCTTTAAAGTATCACCAGCCACGTCCGGAACCTCCTTCAGCTATATACCGACGATTAGAATCAGGAAATGCATGGTACCCCACCCCTATTTAGGGTGTCAAATCACGTCCGGGCCTCTTCCACTCGTCCGGCAGGCCCAGCCACCAATCATCCGGTCGCTGCCGGCGCCAGGCCTGCTGTCGGCTCCAGAGCGCGGCGACCGCTTGCTCATCAAGCCGTGCTGCCATGGCCGCCGACACATCGCTGTGCCTCCGCGCTGAGGCTTGAATAAGCTCTTTCGCGACGCGGGCAAGCACATCCGGCGAATCCAGCAGCTCTTCAGGACGTCCTGTCCCTAGACTTGCGGCTAACAATTCAACCGCCACCCAGCGGTCGGCCTTCGCCAGCGACTCCACATAGGCGTCCAACGCCTGATACACATAGGTCAGTACCGCATAGCTCCGCACCGAGGGCCGCTCCATGACCATGCGCTGACACTCTTCGATCGCCCGGCGATAGTCCGCGGCCGCAAGAAAGACTCCGGTCCGCTGGAAGGAGCCCTGCTCCCGGTCGTAACCCGCCGGCTGCCCGACACATCCGGACAGCCCCAGAGCCCCCCACACCATAGAGAACAGCAGAACCACCGCGACCACAGAGGCAGGCCGGACAATCGGCTGGCTGTCCTGATGGATACACCTCTCATCGTCCCGCCATTCCGCCGGTCGATGCTCCGGTTTGCGACCGGCCGTAGGGACCCGTCGGCGAAGCCCATGGAAGCCCTCGCTCCCCCCAAAGCAACGGACTGAGAATCGACCGCATCACCTGAGTGCCGAAGTTTTCGGTCCACCCGATGCCCGTCAAATTCAGCATAAAATTATATTGCGCCCGATCCGGGAATTGCAGATAGAACAGGCCGAGCGACCAGCACTTGCAAGGGTTCTGATAGAGCGCCACGACATCGTACTCCGGACTCTTGCCGGTCTTGATATCGTAATAGCCTTTTGCCCCGATGGTCCATCCCCAGGGGGTCCTGAAACCGCCTCCGGCCGTGGCAAACTGAATTTCCTGCGTGGGAGCATACACCTCATTGAAGGAAATCGGATTCCAGATATCGCCGCGCCGGACACGATTCCCGTCCCGGGAGTACCGCTGCCCGACTTCGAGATACCAGTTGTCCGCCTCTTGAACCCGCAGATCCGTATTCCACTGGCTCAACTCCCCGCGATAGGGATCGACGAACGCATCGATCGTCAGATATTGATTGATCGCCGGCCGCTGAAGCCCGGCATTCCCCGCCCCACGCCCGAACGCCGAAGCGGCTATTTGCGTTTGCGTGATTTGCGGAGCCGTGTTGCCGATCACCGCCCGCATCCAGACGTCGGAGAATTTTCGCCCTTGGACCGCCACCGTCGCCGGCTGCAACGGCTGCGTGAGCGACCCCAGCAACGGCGTGGCACCCGGACCGAAATCGCGGGCCCTCGTCTGTACCGCCCCCGCGTGATAGCTCTGCGCGACCGTTAAATCCAGCCAGTTGAAGGTACTGCTCCCGTCATGCTCGAGAATCCGGTTACGCAACGCATACGTGAGCAAATTCTTCTTCGGCAGATCGTCGATTTGATCGATCTGGGCGATCTTCGACTGATCGGTCCCCGGCACATATTCATACATGACCTTCGGTTCGATGGTATGCAACAAACTGCCGCCGCCATCCAGGCCGAACCGCCGGCTCAACTTCGACGAGGCATCGACCCCGGTCCAGAACGTCTCCCGATGGAGAGCATCATCAGACTGAGCGCCACGGGTATAGTACACCTCTCGAAACTTGGCCTGCGGCGTAATCCCGACGATATGCCAGAAATCGATGACATCGGTGGAAAGACTGGGCGCCACGTTCACGCGATTCAGCCCAAACCCCTGCTCCCGATAAAAATTGACGAAGTCCCCCTCCATCCCGAACAACAACGGCGAATTGAAGAGCGCGGTATTGGGCAGGCTGTATCCCGTCTCCGGCAGGCGCTGAAACGTATCCATGCCGCCGGCCTGCAGCGGCTGCAGGTATTGCCCGAGCACATACATGTTTCCGTAGAGCAGGCGCTGATTCAGCAGCAGGTTGGTCTCATTGCTGGGCAGCGCCCGCTGGGTACCGGAGTTGCTCAATTGCTGAAGATAGTTGGGATCGGTGACAAAATTCACGTTCGCCCGCATCAGCAGCGTATCGGTAAACTGCTGCGTGTGCGTCCCGGCGATCAATGCGCGCGCCCGCTTGACATCCGAACTGGTCTGATCCACTCCCGTGACATTCGGCAGCGCGGTCTGCTGCAGATAACTCACATACCACTGCCCCCTGGATTTCCGGTCGATCACATAGCGATACTCGGCATCGGTCCCGTACCCCAGCTTGCTGTAGTAGGATGGCGCGATGGTCAAATCCTGGCTCGGATTGATCGCCCAGTAGAAGCTGTCCTGAAGATGCGTGCCGAACCGGCTATCGTAGCCGACTTGCGGGACCAGAAATCCGCTCCGCCGGGTCGACAACGGATACGTGATCGTGGGGAACGGAACGACCGGCACGTCCGCAACACAGAGCCAGGCGCCCTTCAACGCCAGCGAATCCCCGACGTTCAGATCCATGTCGTCGAACTTGAACCGCCAGGCCGGCATTTCCCCGTCTTGGGCATCACAATTCGTAATCTGCCCTTCCTTCACTCGATAGTGATATTCGGAGAACCGCTGCAGCAGACGCCCGCTCACCAGCGTATTGGACTGCGGGACATACAGCTGCCCATGGGTAATGACGCCGGCCTCTGTGTTCACATTGAAATCCATCCGCTCCGTCGTCACATCGGCCTGAGGATCGGTCAAATGAACATGGCCTGTTGCATGGACGACGCCGGATAAGGCCTCAATCGTGACATGATCCGCCGTCAGGCGCATACTGCCCTGCTGGATCACGACGGCACCATCGGCCTCGTACACATCCTGATCCTGGCGATAATCGATTCGATTGGCCGTCACATCGAGAGGAAGCGATCCGGAAGACGACGCGCCCGAAGACACGGACTTCGATTTCGCCCAGGCCATCCCCGGCAGGCACAGCAGCAGGACTGCGAGAAACACACAAAGTTTGTCGGCTATGCGTGACCGTCCACTCGCCATGCTAACCCCTGAGCGGAGACACGCTACAGCCACGAACCAATGCTTTCACCTCGCCCACCAGCATGAGCGATCCCGTCACGCAAATCAGATCCTGTGGGCCGGCGCAGGTCCTGGCCAACGCCAGAGCCTCGGCTGCATTCGGCGCCACCTGACAGCGCCGGAAGCGGGATCCGATCGTGTTCTGTAATTCCAACGCCGTCGCCGACCGGGCCATATCCGCCTGTGTCAGGACAGCTTCGGACACCAGCCCGCACAAAGTCTCGACAAAACCGGCAGGATCTTTATCGCGCATCATGCCCAGGACGAGAATCACCCGGGCTTCCGGTCGCAAGGCGCGCCACTCCGCCAAATACTCGGCCAGGACGAGCGCGGCTGCGGGATTGTGGGCTCCGTCCAGCACCAGATCCGGTCCCCGCTCCAGAACTTCCAGCCGCCCTTCCCAGGGCACCGCCTGCAACCCCCGCCGCACCGCCGCCTCATCCACCGCGATTCCGCCCCCCCCGGCCGCTTCGAGCAACGCCACCGCACAGGCCGCATTATCGAGCTGATGACGTCCGGCCAGGGCACAGGTCAATCCGTCGAGACGCCGGGAGCGGCTGTGAAACGAAAAGGCTTCGGGCCCGAGCCCGACCGCCTGAAAATCCTGCCCCAGCCGCATGAGCGGCGCCCCGCGATCCGCCGCCGTGGTCCGGATCACATCCCAGGCCGGCCCGTCGATGCGGCCGACGACGACCGGCACCCCCGGTTTGATGATTCCGGCTTTTTCAAATCCGATCGCGGCTTCAGTCGCGCCGAGATATTCCTGATGGTCCAACGCAATCGTGGTAATCGCGCAGGCCTCCGGGTCCACGACATTCGTCGCATCGAACCGCCCGCCCAGCCCGACCTCCAATACCGCCGCCTCGACTCCGGACTCGGCAAAATGGAGGAACGCCATCGCCGTCGTCAGCTCGAAGAACGTCGGCGTCAAACCGGACGGCACGATCGCCCGAAGCCGCTCCGTCATTTCCGCCACCTGCGTTTCGGCGATCATAACCTGGTCGACGCGGATCCGTTCCCGGAAATCGACGAGATGCGGAGACGTATACAACCCCACCCGATATCCCGCCGCCTGCAGCATGGACGCCGTCATCGCCGCGGTCGAACCTTTGCCGTTGGTGCCGCCGATATGCAGGCTCTTGAATCGCCGCTCGGGATTACCGAGCCGGCCCAGGAGCGCCCGCATGGTCTCAAGCCCCAGCTTGATCCCGTGTTTCTGAAGCCCGTAGAGATACTCGATGGCGGATGAATAGGTCATGAACTGGGCCGGGCAGGATGCGCCGCACTAGAAATGGGCGACGAGGGTGCTGAGCGTTTCTTTCAACTGTTTGCGTTCGACGATCATGTCGATCATGCCATGTTCAAGGAGAAACTCCGCCCGCTGAAACTGATCGGGCAATTGCTGCTTGATCGTCTGCTCGATGACGCGGGGGCCGGCGAACCCGATCAGGGCCTTCGGCTCCGCGATGATGACGTCGCCCAGCATGGCAATGCTCGCCGTGACGCCGCCGAAGGTCGGATCGGCCAGGATGGAGATGAACGGCAATTTGGCCTCGCCGAGCTTCGCCACGGCGGTCGAAGTTTTCGCCATCTGCATCAACGAGAGAATGCCCTCCTGCATCCGCGCGCCGCCCGAGGCCGTCACCAGCACGACGGGGAGCTTCTTTTCCAGCGCGCGATCGATGGCCCGGCAAAACTTCTCCCCGACGACCGATCCCATGCTCCCGCCCATGAAACTGAAATCGAACACGCAGAACACCACCGGCCGCCCCTCGACCAGCCCTTCGCCGATCATCAAGGCGTCCTTGCGCCCGGTTTTTTCCTGCTGCGCCTTCACCCGGTCTTTATAGGATTTCGTATCGTGAAACGTCAGCGGATCCTGCGCTTCCAGCTGCGCGTCCCATTCCTTGAACGTCCCGAGATCGACGAGCAACGCGATCCGTTCCATCACGGAGATCGGGAAATGGTAATCGCACTTCGGACAGACCTTGTTGTTGCGATCGACTTCCTTGCGATAGACGATTTCACGGCAGTGGTTGCACTTGAGCCACATGCCCTCGGCGCCTTTGGACCGCGGCGGCACGTCGGAGCCGGTCGGTTTCTGCTTTTTAAACCAGGCCATAATCGTATCCTCTTCGCTGAACCCATCCCTGAAGGACATCCGTGCGGCGCATCCGCCGCACGGGGTTGCAGAATAGCATAGCCATCGAAATGACGCACGCGCAATTCAACGGGAGACGCATCGGGAGGAAGAGGCGCTAGAGTCCGTCCGGAGAGAGGATCAATCGATACAACATCCACAACCCGAGTCCCACGCTTCCGAGACTGGCGCCCCCCTGCACGGCGAAAAACGCCCGTTGCCCGAGCACGCGTGAATAGATCACCGGCACACTCAGGGTCAGCCCGATCACCAGCATCCCGGCGATCGAACCGAAACCGAAGACCGCGATGTAGAGCAGCCCCTGGCCGATCCCGCTGGTGTTCGACACGATCACCAGCATCAGCGCCGCGGATCCGGCGACACCGTGGGCCATCCCGATCAAAAGCGGCCGGAGCGACTGCCTGGCCCAATGAGGATGGGCATGGTCCTCGCGCCGGTGATGGCTGTGCAAATGTACATGCGGCTCGCCATCATGCACGTGACGATGCAGATGCCAGCGCTCACGGAACAGCTTGAGGGCCAGCGTGCCGCCGAGCACGACGAGCAGGAGCCCCACGCCGCTTTCGGCCAATAAGGCGAACGGCTCCGGAATATGCACCCCCGAGACCAGCACCACGGCTCCGACCAGCATCAGCATCAGCGTATGGCCCACCCCCCACCAGAAGCCCACGAGGCCGGAGGCCCGCATGGAGGGACGCTCGGCTAAGACAGTGGAGACCGCAGCTAAATGGTCCGCGTCGAGCGCATGGCGCAGCCCCAGGAGAAATCCGACCGTGAGAAAGGTAAGGAGGTTCGATTCAAGCATGGAGGCCCCTTATGAAGGGGCGGGACAGGGATCTCGGTTGTGCGGACAGAAGATCACCCGCCACGGGCATGCATTTCCAGGTGAGGATCACCCCGGAGTTGATCGATCCCGATCAGCTTGCCGTTCCGCAATCCGACCTCTTCCAAAGCCTTGCGCGATTCCGCGCCACGATCGCGCCGGGCCTGCCACCCTTCACTGATCAATTCACGCATCCGGTCCGGGCTCGCACCGGCTCGCATGGGTTGGCGAAGGTCGGTTCCTTTCGACGCATAGAGACACAAGTACCACATGCCGTCCGCGGTCACGCGGCTCCGGTCGCAGGTGGAGCAGAACGGCTGCGTGGTCGACGCGATGATACCGAACGTTGTCCCGTCCGGAAGAAGAAAGCGCTGAGCCGGCGCGGTCCCGCGCCCCGGCAGCGGAACGATCGGGCCATAGTGCTGCGCCAGGGTTTCGAGGATCGCCGCCTGCGACAGCACCTTCTCCATCGCCCAGTCATTGGCGCCGCCGACATCCATATACTCGATGAACCGGACCTCGGCCCGATAGTGTTTCGCAAACTCGATCAGCGCCACCAGTTCGTCGTCGTTGAAGCCGCGGATGGCGACCGTGTCGAGCTTGAGCCCGGTGAACCCGGCCCTTCCGACCGATTCAATGCCTTCGATGACGCGTGCAAATTCATCCCGGCGCGTCAACTGCCGGAACCGCTCAGGCCGTAGCGTATCCAGACTGACCGTCACACGATGCAGCCCGGCTTCATACAACTCCTGCGCATTATCCGCGAGTAGAATCCCGTTCGTGGTGAGCGCAATCTCGGAAATCCGCCGGTCTTGCAAAAGCAGCCGGACCAGCCTGGACAAGTCCCGGCGCAGCAACGGCTCCCCGCCGGTCAGCCGGACCTTGTCGACGCCGAGATCGGCGAAGTATCCAGTCAGCGTCGCCATTTCCTCGAAGCTCAAGACGTCTTCGCGTGGCAGCCAGACATAGTCTTCTTCCGGCATGCAGTACTGGCAGCGCAGGTTACAGCGATCCGTCACGGAAAGCCGTAAACTACCCAACGGGCGGTCATGGGCATCCACCACTTTGGAAGGAGAGAAACTGTCAGGCAATTGCGACATGCGTGTTACTCATCGCCCGTTGCGCACGACAAACTACGGATGCTCTTCGACCCACACCTCCCCTTCGGGAGTATGTTCGAGTTTCCAAATGGGAGTGATCTGCTTCAGCTCATCGATGGCCCACTTGCAGGCCTGGAATGCTTCCGCTCGATGCTCGGCGCCGGCGATGATCAGAACGATATTCTCTCCGATCGTAATTTCGCCGTACCGGTGAATGATCAGCAATTCCAGAATGTCGAAATCTTTCAGCGCCCGCTCGCGGATCTCGCGCAGCTTCTTCTCCGCCATCCCGGCGTAATGTTCAAAGGTGATGCTGTCGACATCCCGGCCTTTCGAGCGATCGCGGGCAATCCCCAGAAACGTCGCAATCCCGCCGATCCGCTTCGACCGTCGCTTGACCCGCTCAAGTTCCTGATCGATGGAGAAATTCTCCCGCTGCACCCGAACGAGCTGGCTCTCATCTATCGGTTCCATACCTGCCCCGCCTGCAAATGGAGGAAGTAATGCGATTTCGTCGCCGTCTTTGATTTCAGTCTCCTCGTGGGCAATCTCCTGATTGACCGACACCAGGACTTTCTTCTTATGAATCAACTCCCCGATCTGCGGATAGCCGCCATCAAGAATCTCAACCAAATCTTTCACTCTCCGCCCGTTCGTCAATGCCAACGAGAGGGATCCCTGATTCCCCGCCAGCATCTTCGTCATGCCGAATAGCTTGATCGTGACCATGATGGCTCAGCCAGGCCTCGTGTAGGTGCCCGATTTTCCACCGGACTTTGAGAGCAAACACACATCGCTGAAACTCATCCCGCGGTCGATCGCCTTGCACATGTCATAGATCGTGAGCGCCGCCACGGAAGCCGCCGTCATCGCCTCCATCTCCACGCCGGTTTGCCCGGTGGTTTTAACGGTCGCGTATATATGGATGGCACAGAGACCATCCTGGTTCGGCTGGGATTCTTCTTTGAAGGAGATATCGACGCTGGTGATCAGGAGGGGGTGGCACATCGGAATGAGGTCAGGCGTTTTCTTCGCCCCCATCACCCCGGCGACTTGGGCCACAGCCAGCACATCGCCTTTGGCAATCTTCCCGCGCTGAATCTTCTCCAGCGTGGCAGGCAGCATCAGGACGGTGGCCTGCGCAGTCCCGACCCGTTCGGTCGAGTCTTTCGCGCTGACATCGACCATACGCGCCCGGCCCGACTCGTTAAAGTGTGTGAACTCAGCCATTTCTCTCGATGAATCAGCTGGTTATACAATGCGCCGATCGGTCATTATAGAAAGCGGCAGAAAACAGAGTCAATAGAGGAACACGCGGCAGGTCATTTGAATAGACTCACGCACGTCCACTTCAGTAGTAGACTGAGGCCTACAATCCGACGAGATCAATAGCCTGAACCTGTCGCCGAAACTGCTCGTCGCTTAGACCAAGGCTTTGTGCAATTGCATGAAGCAGGTCAAGAAATTGCTGTTGACCTAGAAGCATGGCTTTGCCTCGTCCACTCTGTACGATGTAGTCCTCGCGCTGTTCAGTCTCGGAATAGAGCACCAAGGTGTGCTCGGTAAACGCATTGGCATTGAGCCGATTTTGCTCTTTAATCGTCGGTGTAATAGCCAACTCGTAGGCTCCGCCCGCATCCTGCCTGATATGAGCTTTTACCTTCAGGTAGAAATCGAACGGTGGCCATCCACTGACTGCGGTAAATTTCTTATACTCCGTCGCCACAGCGTGGATGGTGCGATCATTCATCTTGAGGTCGAAGCCGGCATTGAGAAGGGTAACGACAATGGCATTGTAGGCCGTGTCAAGCTTGTCTACTGGCAACTTCGCACGAACATCAATCAAGGTGGACCGCGTGGCAGTGCATGCAGAGAGCGCAACGATGAAGAATGCAATTCCGAGTGAAGTCAGTACTTTCATGGCAGCCTCCTGGCAAAACGCATCCCTACCACTTACCCATTTTGATTTTTTGCTCAAGAGGCAATCTGACACTGAACAATGGCCGCTTGACGATCAACAAGGCCAATCTCAATACCCTCATAGGCTTTCATTGACTGCGCCGGAATAATTTCATAGATCGTCTTTGATACCTGCCCCAGCGCTGTCCCGCTCTCCCCATAGGTACTACATGTAACCGTGAAGTCTTTCACGGCAATATGGCTCTCATTGTGGACGGAGAAGTGCGCAAAGAGAACACCGTATCGAGTTTTAGACCACGCCACATCTCGTAATGTCAAAGTGCTTTGCATGGTGGTAGCAACAGAAGAAGTCGACCCACCACGATTCGAGAAGAACGACGACCAAAGAGAGAGGAGTAGCCCAACCAACACAAAACCAAAGGCCCATTTCATTGAAACCGAAAGCATGATGCGTGCGCCCTCAGGATGCTTCGTTTTCCGTCTCTATCGGTGGAGGGATTGTAGAAGCCTACAAGAGAAGGCGCAATAGGGAGAGATTAGATGGAGATGGGGCCATTACTCACCATAGCCCCCTTAGCTCCTAAGCCCCCCGAAGCAGCGCATTATTATTCGACCAATAAACTACCTCCTACCTCATAGGAATTAGGCCGCCCGACATGACGGTACATCCCAACTGTTCTCCTCGCTTCTCTCCTTGGGATTAGCTGATCCCCACAAGTCAATGCATCGTGAATTCACAGGCAGGTGATCGCACATATAACTAACCAAACCTCCTAACCTGCAAACGCAAACTCCCTGTTGTCACAGGTTGCAAACGAAAACCCTGCGAGGCTATCTTCACCCCGTCGAACCCGTTCGAATTCTCCACAGACGCCTTCAAGAATTCATATGACCGACAACGAGCAGAACAACCGCGTCGATCTCACCCCCTACCAGGCGGCAGGCGGGCTTGAGGGCCTTACGAAGTTGGTGGATGAGTTTTACATGCAGATGGATACCCTGCCCGAAGCTCAGGTTATCCGGAACATGCACCCCAAGGACTTAACCCTAGCACGCAAGAAGCTGACGTATTTCCTCAGCGGCTGGCTTGGAGGCCCGAAACTGTTTCAGCAGCACTATGGACCGATTAACATTCCCGGCGCACACAAACCCTTCCCGATTGGATACGAAGAACGCGACGCCTGGCTTCTGTGCATGCAGCGAGCCCTTGCCGCTCAGCCGTACAGTACCGAATTGAAAGACTATCTCCTGGCCGCCCTCAGCATCCCGGCTGAACGAATCAGACAAGTGAACGCGGGAGAAATCTGACCACCGTATCCATCTCTTCCCCCTTCCCTCTGGGGTATGGTTCGGGTGATCTTCCCTGCGCGCATTGAGCGACCGCCGTTTCATCGCGGGGGCTCAGCGAGCACGAAAACCAACCGAAGCGCACCCGCCCCTCCTTACTTGCGGCTCTTCCACGAATCGGGTAGGCTTCTTCCCATGGTGCTAGATCGAATCCATATCGATCCGAAGGTCTGTGGGGGCAAGGCGACGATTCGCGGGCTCCGCCTGACGGTAGATTTCGTTCTACGGTTGCTGGGAGATGGCTACACCGCAGCCGAAATCGTGACAGAATATCCCGAATTAGTTCTTGAAGATGTCTATCAGGCAGCAAAATACGGCGCGTGGTTGGCCGGCGAACAGACATCCGCGGCTTCATGAGGCTGCTGGCTGATCTTCACATTGCCCCTCGTACCGTTCAATTCCTTCGCTCACTCGGCCATGATGCGCTTCGCGTAACAGATCTTCTCCCCGCAACCGCCTCCGACGAATCCATTGTCGAACAGGCTGCACAGGATCAACGAATCATCCTGACCCAGGACCTCGACATGACCGCGATCATTGCCTTGTCACGACGTCAATTTCCATCACTCGTCACCCTTCGCCTGAGTTCCGTACGAGTCGAGTTCGTCAACTCTATCCTCCAACGGACACTCCCGGTGCTGGAGCACGACCTTCAGCAGGGCGCACTCGTCACAATTGAAGACTCCCGCGTTCGCCTCCGTCGCCTGCCATTGGCCATTCAGAACGATTCCATCTAACCCAAAACCCCAGCACGAAACTGATACGCGGGCAGCGAGCAAGACGATCACCCGACGGCACCGCTCCGATTCTTCTCCGACTCCCCCCCCTCCCCCAAGGGTGCGCTCCGGTTGGGTTTCCCTTCGCGCATTGAGCGACCGCCGTTTCATCGCGGGGGCTCAGCGAGCAAAAAAACAGACCGAGACACACAGACACAGCTCCCCTTTTCCCTCCACACCCTAAGGGTATGCTCCAGCTGCCTTTCCTGCGTGCATTGACCGAGCACCGCCAACAATTTCACATACAAATTGATCCCCGGTGCGCGGGCAGCGAGCAAGAAAGGCAGCCGGAGCATACCCACCCCTCCTTGACTCTTTGAAATCCGATCCCCGACAATGCCCGCATGTCAGCCCACATCATCATTGAACGGTTGGAGTTTCGCGGACGCTGCGGCATCACGGCGGAAGAACGGGCGAAGCCTCAGCCGCTGGCCGTGGATCTGGAATTGGATGCGTCGCTCGATGCGGCCGGCCGCTCGGACAATCTGGCCGATACCCTCGACTATGCGAAGATTGCCCAACGCCTGGTCGAGATCGGCACGACCCAGGAAACCTGCTTACTGGAGACCATGGCGGAGCGATTCCTCGCCATGCTGTTCGCGGACTTTCCCATCACACGGGCAACCCTCTGGCTCCGGAAGCTCCATGCGCCCATCAGCCAGGTCACCCGCTCCGTCGGCATCAGAATCGAACGGACCAGGCTTGCGCAACAACTCAGCGGCATCGAACCGAAACCGGCCCCGTTTCTGGTCGAACAACTTCCTCGCCTTCCCAAAGGCAAGGCTCTGGATGTCGCGGCAGGCGGAGGGCGGCACTCGCTCTTGCTCGCCGCCCGGGGCTATCACGTCGATGCGATCGACCGCGATACAGCGACTCTGTCACAGCTCGCTGCATCTGCTGCGGCGAAGGGACTGCCGGGCATCAAGACTAACACGATCGACTTGGAGCAACCGGCGCCGTTCGATCCGGGCTTCGGCCATGACACGTACGACGTCGTGATTGTGTTCTTCTATCTGCACCGGCCGCTCTTTCCGTTTCTCATCGAGGCCCTCAAGCCGGGCGGCGTGTTGATCTATGAGACCTTCACGATCGACAACTACACGCATCACAAACATCCCCGCCGGTGGGAATTCTGCTTGTCGCACAATGAACTGCTGCGCATGACCTCGACGCTCCAAGTCCTGCACTACGATGAAGGCGCGCACAACGGCGTGGAAGGCCCACGGTCAACCTATACCGCGCAGCTCGTCGCCCAAAAACCGCTGCGATCGGCGCACTCGACATGAGCCGCATCGATCTCCATCTGCATACGACTCATTCGGACGGCAGCCGGACACCGGCCGACGTCGTGAAGCTCGCGCATGGGGCAGGCGTCTCCGCCCTGGCGATCACCGATCACGACATCACCACCGGCATTCCTGAGGCCATGGCGGCGGGGCAGGAACTCGGCATCGAGATCATTCCCGGCATTGAAATCAGTTCACGCCACGGCGAATCGGAACTGCATGTCCTGGGTTATTTTCTTAAATGGCAGGACCCACAGCTCAACGAACGCTTGATGACCCTTCGAGAGAGCCGGCATCGCCGCAATCCGAAGATCGTCGAACTCCTCCAGGCTGCGGGCATCGACATCACCTACGACGAGGTGCGGGCGGTCGCGGGGAGCGATTCGGTCGGCCGGCCGCATATCGCCCGGGTCCTCATGGACAAGAAGGTCGTGACGTCCGCCAAGGAAGCCTTCGATCGCTTCCTCGCGGAAGGCAAACCCGCCTATGTCCCGCGCGATCTCCCCTCCCCTGTCGATGCCATCCGGTGGATCAGGGAGGCCGGCGGACTGGCGGTCCTCGCGCACCCCACCTGGGTCAAGACCGTCGAAGGGACGCTGACAGACCTGGCCCGTCAGTTGAAGGAGCAGGGGCTGGCCGGGGTCGAAGTCCATTACAGCACCCACACTCCCAGACAGACGCGCGACTATCTGAGCCTCGCCAAGACATTAGGCCTCCTGGTCACGGGCGGCAGCGACTTTCACGGCCTGACGAAACCCGATATCGAAGTCGGAACCGGGAAGGGCTCGCTGCATGTTCCGGATCATCTGCTGCCGAAACTTAAAGACGCCGTCGCCGCGCTCTAACCCGCTCCCCCTGTGCGATTCCCGCTATTCGTTGACTCCCCGGGCCTATCCGTTAGACTTTGAGCAGCTTCGTACTGAACCGATTCATGACACACCCATCCGGCTGGCTCATTCAGTTTGTCATTGTCTCATTCGTGGCCCTCTTTGCAGGACCGCTCCTGAGCAAGCTTCCCTTTGCCGACAGCGTTCCCCTGACCGTGCTCGGGTTGACGGGGGCTCAGACGATCCGTCTCGTCGTGGGAGGCACCGGCCTCCTCACGCTCTGGCTCCTCGCGTTTCATGCCTTTCGCCGCATGCCCGACAACGGACGAGGCTCGACCTTTCTGAGCCGAATCATTCTGCCGCTGGCCACTCTCCTGGTCCTCATTGTCGGAGACAAAACGATGCAGGTGGCCGGACACACGCTGATCGACGAGATCGGCACCCGGCGATACAGCGTCGGCTATGCCGCCGCCCTGGTCGTGACCGGGCTCTGGCTGACCGTCGCCTGGCTGCTCAACATCGACGCCCTCCATCACTACTTCACGGCACCTGCACCGAGCCGGAAACGAACGGCCCGGACATCCGAGGAAAGCCAGGACACCCGCGACAGCGCAGAGCTGTCCGACCATGCCCGCTCCGCAGCCGCCGTGCCTCCCGCAAACGGCGCGCCGCCTGCGACGCTCGGACGCTATAAAGTCCTGAAGGAACTCGGACGCGGCGCCATGGGCGTCGTCTATCTGGGGAAAGATCCGACCATTCAACGGTTCGTGGCGATCAAGACCATGCATCTGGATGCAATCGATGATGCGGACAAGGTCCAGGAGGTGAAAGCCCGGTTTTTCCGTGAGGCGGAATCGACCGGCCGGCTGGCGCACCCCAACATCGTGACGATTTACGATGCGGGGGAAGAACACGATCTCGGCTATATCGCCATGGAGCTGCTGGAGGGCACCACCCTCAAACAGTGGTCGCGCAAGCCCAACCTTCTACCGCTCGACAAACTCATTCCCATTCTCGCAAGTGTCGCGGATGCCCTCGACTATGCGCACCAGCAGGGCGTCGTCCACCGCGATATTAAGCCCGCCAATATCATGGTGACCAAAGACCAGACGGTGAAAGTCATGGACTTCGGCATCGCCAAAATGGCGTCGTCGTCGAAGACTCAGACCAATGTCGTGCTCGGCACGCCGACCTATATGTCGCCGGAACAGATTGCCGGGAAAAAAGTCGACGGGCGGTCGGATGTGTTTTCACTCGGCGTCGTGCTGTTCGAATTACTGAGCGGACGGCCGCCGTTCACGGCGGACAACGTGTCCGCGCTGCTCTTCGCGATTGCGCACAACCCCCATCCCTCGATCAAGTTGCTCCGCCCCGATCTTCCCCCGGCCGTTCGCCAGATCCTGGACCAGGCACTCCAAAAGGATCCGGCCTTGCGATTCCGGCGGGCGGCCGAATTCGCGCAGGAACTTCGCGCCTGCCTCCAGGGTCAGCCTATCTGAGCCGAGGGACCATGCCCTTCCGCATCACGTTCGGCGCACAATCGGATATCGGCCGCAAACGGGCGCACAACGAAGACCGCTACTGCACGGATGCCACGCTGGGACTCTTCGCCGTCTGCGACGGCATGGGCGGCAGCAACGCCGGAGAGGTCGCCAGCGCGCTCGCCAGCGACACGATCCACCGGCACATCAACGAGGCGTCGCAACAGCCCGATCGTCCCCTCATCGGTCCGGTCGCCGCACACGTCGCCCCTTCCACCAACCGTCTCGCCAGCGCCGTTCACGAGGCCAACCGCGTCATCTATGCCCAGGCCGCCAAGCGGCCGGAATGGGCCGGCATGGGTACGACGGTAGTCGCCGCGCTGCTGACAGATCGACTGCTGTCTTTCGCCCATGTCGGTGACAGCCGCCTCTATCTGATCCGTGCGAGGTCGATCCGGCCGCTGACGGCCGATCATTCGTGGGTGGCCGAGCAGGTCCGCTCGGGGCTGATGACAGAAGAAGAGGCCGAACGGTCGCCGCGGCGCAATATGGTCACCCGCGCGGTCGGCGTTCAACCGGATGTCGACGTGAGCGTCGGCGAAATCGAATTACACACCGGGGATGTCCTGCTGCTCTGTTCCGACGGCCTGACGAGAGGGGTCGGCGCGGGAGCGATTCTCCACTCCCTCACACGGACCGACGATATGAGCGAGACCGCACAACACCTCATCACGCTCGCCAATGACGCGGGCGGCGACGACAATATCACCGTCGTGGCCCTGGCTATCCATGACGCTCAGGAACAGACCATGTGGCATCTGGTCCGTCAACGCATGGCCATGTAACTGCGCCACCCCGCCGGATCATGCCTGGCCGGCATCACTGATTATGCCTGCATCCGGCTGATGCCGTCTGAACCTATATACGAGAAAAAGATCCGGGATGATGGGACGGGATAGGATGAAACGAACGGAATCAGTTTCTGAGAGTGAGGGCGCCCTTCGGCAGGGTCGCATAACACTTGTCGGACACGTCCTGGGCATGGTCCTGTAGGCACTGCACCATCTGCCCGTCTCCCGGCTGCACATCGCGACAGAACCGATTCGCATCCTCCGCACAAGCCACGGCATGTCCGGACTGCTCTTTGAACCGCACCAGACGCTGGCGGACGATCGACTGACAGGGCGAGGGAAACTGCTTGACCCGCAGCGCCATGCACCGCTGACGATCCTCCCCCTGCAGGCCATCGGGGCAGACCCGCTGCAACTCAACCTCGCATTTCATTTCCACGATCTGCTTTGTGCGAAGATCCATGGTGCCGCCCGCCTCTCCCGCCTTCTGCCCGTCCGGAGAGACCTCCGCCCCGTTGAGCACGACGCGGTGCGATCCCGACGCATCCGGAGAGGGAACGCCCGGAATACTCAGGTCCAGCACAGGGGGCGGCGGATCGGCCGGCTTGGACCGGGACAAAGCCCCGGACGCTTCGAACTGCTCTTTCGCCGGCATATTGGCCCAGACCAGTCCCCAGACAAGCCCCAGTCCGACCAGGGTCACGAGCATTGCCGCAAGACGATTTGAAGAGGATGGTGGTGTCGCCATGATGTCAGGCTAGGATAGGACAAGGCCTGAAGAAAAGCACCGAAAGGAGAGAATTCGCGCAACGTGAGGCGGAAGAGAAACCCGGCGACAATTAATTTTCTGGAGTTTCGACGATGTGATTCTCGAACCTGGTGCAGCCCTCGGCCAACAATCGATTCGTCAGCATTTCACCGGGCCATTCGATCGGCAGATCGGCCGTGAACACCCAGACATCGGGAGAGGTCCAGACCGGCCCGTGCTCCTCCGGCAGCTCCGGATCGAACAAATCGGTCCACACCGGCATATAGACGCCGTTTCCGCATTGGGTATGGAGATGGACGACCGTCCTCGACCGGACCAGCGGATCGAGATCCCGCCACACCGCGGCGGTCTCATCGGCCAGATGATGAATGCGCACCGCATTCTGCGCATCGAACATGGCATAGGCGGCATACACCGGCACCTCGATCGTATCCGGCGCCAGAGCCAGCTCAGGACATTGCTCGACTAATCCTTCCAGGATGGCCCGCCGATGCCGGTCTTCCCATGCATCCGGCAACCCTGGATCGGAGGCCCCGATAATTTCGAACAATAAAAATGCCGTATTTTCCACCGGCGGATAGAGACGGGCCGCGATCGCCTGCGTCCGCTCAGAATCGGCGACTGAGGTGACATGATCATGCAACATCTGCAGATTGAGCGGTTCCAGGGTTGCGTCGGTCAGGAGTCTGGACTCCACCCGCACCACCGTGCCGGACGACAACCGCAGATGGCGGTGCAGCAACTCCGCCGTGGCGATCGGATCGATTTTGAGCTTGAGGGGAGCCGTCAGGTTGGCTTGCAGCGGAAGCTCCAACGCGGCCATCGTGGCATAGGACGGTTTCTCTTCCGTCGAGTCATCCAGCGCCAGCGTACAGCTGGCTTCCGCCAGCAGATCGAACAACCACTCCGCCATTTCTTCATCGAGTGCCGCCAGGACGGTCAACAGATCCGACTCGCGCCCCTGCTCTAAAAAGGCCTGCAGCGTATCGATCGCCGCGTCGGTATCGCCGTGATCGTGACGGCGCGCGTTGATCAAATGAATAAGATCGCGGGTGAGCGGATCAGGACGGGACCAAGCCAACATCAGACACTCCTCGGATAACCGGAAAAGAACGCTCGCTCACCGATATCGCATACATCCATGTTGCCAAAGAATCTCCGCAGGAGCAAGGGCGAAGACAGTTCCCGCGCCGTCGAGGCCGGCGCCACCGGCCTGATCCGGCGCCCCTCATTCGCCGATGACTTTCACCAGCACGCGCTTGCGGCGACGGCCGTCGAATTCACCGTAGAAAATCTGTTCCCAGGGGCCGAAATCCAGCCGCCCGTCCGTCACCGCCACCACCACTTCACGC
Source organism: uncultured Nitrospira sp. (assembly GCA_964412445.1). Taxonomy (GTDB): domain Bacteria; phylum Nitrospirota; class Nitrospiria; order Nitrospirales; family Nitrospiraceae; genus Nitrospira_D. Next base: position 84,128 of record CAYPOR010000002.1, on the reverse strand, counting down.
CCCATGACCTGGCGCTTCACATGCGCATCGCCGTTGTCTTCCCCGGTCTCGTTATGCCGGTAGACGGCGTCGTGCGGCGCCAGCCGCTCCAGAAAGTCGTCGTAGTCCCGCAGCAGCCCCGATTCATCGTCATTGATATAGACGCTGGCCGTAATGTGCATGGCATTGACCAGCACCAGTCCCTCTTTCACCCCGCTTGCGCGAAGGACGGCTTCGACCTGCGGGGTGATGTTGAGATAGGCGCGGCGGGTCTTCGTTTCGAACCAGAGTTCTTCTCGATAGGATTTCATCGGCACGGCTCATTCATTGGTGTAGCGAGAACCGCATTCTGCCGAACGGTTCGTCCGAGATTCAAGTGGCCCGCTCGAATTCACCCGCAGGATTCGCCTCTTCACCGAAACGGACTATAATGAAACGTATGACAGAGCCGCGATTACGACCATTGCCCAAGCCGCTCTCACCCAACGCCTGCACCGTCCTGGCCCAGCGCTATCTCGCCAGAAACGCCAGGGGCATCGTGACGGAATCGCCGGCGCAGCTCTTCTGGCGGGTCGCCCGCGACATCGCCCAGGCCGAACGCAACTATCCGGCGCCGACCAGACCACCTCATCTGGCCGGGCAGTTCTTCGACCTGATGGCGCGCCTCGACTTCCTGCCGAATTCCCCGACCCTGATGAACGCGGGACGGCCGTTGCAGCAACTGTCGGCCTGCTTCGTCCTGCCGGTTGACGATGCGCTCGCGTCGATTTTCGATGCGGTGAAGTTTCAGGCATTGATCCACCAATCGGGCGGCGGCACCGGGTTCTCCTTCAGCCGGATTCGCCCCCGGGCCGACCGCGTCGCCACAACCAACGGCGTCGCCTCCGGGCCGGTCTCGTTCATGCGGGTCTTCAATCTGTCGACCGACGTCATCAAGCAGGGCGGCACCCGGCGCGGGGCGAATATGGGTATTCTGCGGGTCGACCACCCGGATATTCTTGAATTCATCGCACTCAAGCAGAATCCGTCCGAGATGACCAATTTCAATCTGTCGGTGGGCATCACCGATCGCTTCATGCGGGCCGTGCAACGCCGCCGGACGTTTCCGCTGATCAATCCGCACACGGGCAAGATCATCCGCCGCGTGGCGGCCGAGGCCGTCTTCGATCAACTGGTGCAGGCGGCCTGGCAGTCCGGAGAGCCCGGTGTGGTTTTCCTCGATACGATCAACCGGACGAATCCCACTCCCCAGCTGGGAGCAATTGAAGCCACCAACCCCTGCGGAGAACAGCCCCTGCTCCCCTACGAATCCTGCACTCTCGGCTCGATCAATGTGGCCAATTTCGTGTCGGCCCGCTCGGGAAAGCCCGCGATCGATTACGATCGGCTGCACCGCATCATCCCGACGGCCGTTCGATTCCTCGACAACGTCCTGGACCGCTCGCATTTCCCGTTGCACGCCATCAAGGACCAGACGGCGCTCACGAGAAAGATCGGCCTCGGCATCATGGGCTTCGCGGATCTGCTGATCCATCTCGGTATTCCCTATAGCTCGAACGAGGCGCTGGCGGCGGCAGAAGAACTCATGGGCTTCATCCAGACAGAGGCGCACGAGGCCTCGGCCGCGCTTGCGCGGGAGCGCGGGGTGTTCCCTGCCTACCGCGGCAGCCGTCTGCAATCACACAGACAGCGCCGGCGCAACGCCACCGTCACGACCATCGCCCCCACCGGCACGATCAGCATCATCGCGGACTGTTCCGCCGGAATCGAACCGCTCTACGGCATTCACCTGGTGCGGACGGTGATGGACGGGATGACGCTCTCGAGCCTCCATTCTGCGTTCGTGCGGCATGCCGATCGGCACGGACTGGCACTCCCCGCCCTCCGGCGGGACCTGGAGCAAAGCCCGTCGATCCAACACCTCACTCAATTACCGGATTCGTTGCGCCGGCTCTTCATCACGGCCCACGACGTGTCGCCGGCACACCATGTGCGGATGCAGGCGGCCTTCCAGCGTCATAGCGACAGCGGCGTCTCCAAGACCATCAATCTGCCCCCCGCGGCCACACCCCGCGATGTCGCGGATGCCTTCCGGCTCGCGCATCACCTCGGGTGCAAAGGGCTCACCGTGTTCCGCTCGGGAAGTCGAAGCGACCAGGTCCTTTCCTGCTCTCAAAAGCGATCCTGCTGACGCATCGACTCCGGTCCGGAGGCTTATTCCGCTTGTGAAATTCCCCCACAAAATTGACTCCATCGGACCTTGGTGATAAGTACTTTCACAGAATATGATCGTGTGTCGATGATCGCTACAGGGAGGTGTCCGATGTTCGCAGTCGCTGGGGGTCCGTCGTTCGCAGGCAATCCGCTCTCCGCTCTGTTCTTTGCCCGCCAACCGGAACCGGATTTGGAATTTACCGAAGAAGAATTGGAGCAAACGACGAACACCCGTTCGTCGTCGCCCATGAAATCGCCGAAGAAATCAGGAGGACGTCCGGTCCTCTGGATCCTGCTGTTAGCGCTCATCGGCGGCGGCGCTTATGTCGCCATGGAACCGGAAATGGTGATGGACTGGGTCAATCAGCTGCTCGGAGAAACACCGGCGCCGCCGCCGATGGCCGCCAGGCCGGCACCGATCGCGCAACCGGCACCAGCGGCATCCGACGCACCGGCGCCCGTTCCGGCAACCCCGCAGGCAAGCGCTCCGGTGCCCGCAGCTCCGTCTCCGGCGTCGCCGATGGCCTCGGCTCCTGCGCCGGTCGGAACACCGGCCGTACCCGGCGCGACACCGGCACAGCCCGCCATGCCGGTAAGCCCGGCGATGCCGGCTCCGACTGCGCCCTCGGCCCTCGCTCCGATGTTCGGAGAAGGGCAACGTGTGACGGTCTCCGTCGACCCCGCACTGGCCGGCGGCACGCTCACCTTATTCCAGGACGCTGCCGGGACCAAGCCGGGACCGGCCGTTCGTTCCGGAACCGGGCTCACTATCCTTGACGGAGACCTCCAGCCGAACGGATGGGTCTACTCCGTCCGGACGGACGACGGAGCCAAGGGATGGGTCGCTGAGAAGCGTCTTCGCTTGAAGCCGTAATCGATTTCATAGACGTTCTTGAGCACCGGAGGGCGGCGATACAAGATTGTATCGCCGCCCTCTGTGCTATAATGCGCCCCGCCGTTTCCCCTATACATTCAACTGGGGGTTGCAACCAGAGATGAACACGTTACGCGCCATTCTATTCGATTTCGACGGTGTCATCGCGGATACGGAACCGCTCCACTTCGCCGGACTCCGACGCACGCTTGCCGACATCGGCATCACCCTGACCGAGCCGGACTACTATGCCAACTATCTGGGTTTCGACGATCGCGGATGTTTTCTCGCCGCGCTGCAGGCCAACGGGCGCCCGGTTACCCCCGCAATCCTTCACGACCTGATGGCGAAAAAAGCCGTCGCCTATCTGGCCTCCGTCAGGGATCATCTGGTGATTTTCCCGGGAGTGCGCGAGTTTGTGCGGGAGGCGGCCGCACGCTATCCCCTGGCCATTGCCTCCGGCGCCCTCCGCCCGGAAATCGAGTTGATCCTCGAACAGGCCGGTATCAGAAACGCGTTCCTCCATATCACCAGTGCGGAAGATGTCAGCCGCGGCAAGCCGGACCCTCAGCCGTTTCAGTTTGCGCTCGCAGGATTGATCCAACAACGCCCAGGCCTTGCACTCGATGCGGCTTCCTGCCTGGTCATTGAAGACTCTCTTCCCGGTATCCGTTCGGCGAAATCCGCGGGCATGAAAGTCCTGGCCGTCGCCAATACCCACACCACGCAAGACCTCCATGAAGCCCATGCCATCACTCACAGCCTGGCGGACACCAGCCTGGATGATCTGCGAACCCGCCTATGGGCCGGCACATGAGGATGACATCGTAATGCGGATCTGCTCGCCGGTCTCCGGAGCCACGGACGTCGTCGCCGCGCTTTTTCATCCGCTGCCGTCGCGTGACCTGAGCCCTGCGCAGGCCGTCCGTCTGACAACCCCTTTGCCATCCGTGGAGTCCCCCGCATGACCGTCGATGAAGCTCAAGCCTATTGCACTGCGCTCACCAAAGCGAGCGGCAGCAACTTCTACTATTCGTTTCTCTTTCTGCCCAAAGCGCGCCGCAGTGCAATGTACACGGTGTATGCCTTCTGCAAAGCCGTCGATAGCGCGGTCGACGAACCGCCGCCAGGCAGCCAACCGCAGGAAGAACTGGCCCGGTGGCGGACAGAATTAGAAGCGGTCTATCACGGCACCCCGACCTGGCCGATCACGATCAGTCTGGCGCATCATGTGAAGGCGCTCTCGATTCCCAAAGTCTACTTTGAAGAGCTGATCAAGGGCGTGGAGATGGATCTGCACAACAACCGCTACGTAACCTTCAACGAGCTGTCGTCGTATTGCTATCGTGTTGCGTCCGTCGTGGGGCTCATCTGCCTGCACATCTTCGGGGCGACGTCCGCCCGGGCGCAGGACTACGCCGTCGATCTGGGCATGGCGTTTCAACTCACCAACATTCTCCGGGACGTGGGCACCGATGCCGCGCAAAACCGCATCTACCTCCCGCTCGAAGATCTCCACGCCTGTAAGTATTCGGAAAAAACCCTTCGGCAACAGACTTATTCGCCGGAATTCCGCAAGCTGATGCAGCATGAAGCCGCCCGCGCCCGCCAATACTACGATAAAGCCCGCGCCGCATTGATGGCGCTTCCGCCCCACGAGCGCCGGGCGCTGACGGTTGCCGAGATCATGCGCGGAATTTACTCCCGGATCTTAAAGAAGATCGAAGCATCCGACTATCAGGTGTTCGGCCCTCGCATTCGTCTTTCCACCGGTCACCGCCTGGCGATTGCCGCAGGAATCTGGCTGCGCTCCCGATTCTCGTGACCGCCGCACGCACTGAGTCCGTCGTGATCCTCGGCACCACGCTCGCCGGCCTGACCGCCGCGCACGAGCTTGCCCGGCGCGGCTATTCTCTGACGCTCATCGAACACCCCGCCTGGACCGACGACCGCTCGGCGACTGAACATATTCTCGGCTGCCACACCGAAACCCATGCCTTGCTCCGCTCCCTGCCGGGCTTGCACTCCGCCGCACCGGAGCCGTCGATCCCGCTTGAATTTTTCCTGTCCGACGGGCGCCTCGTCTCCTACCGGCCGACGACGCTGCCCGGATCGCTCCATTGGATCGCAGGACTCGTTCGATTTCGCGGCCTGTCCTGGAACGACCGCTGGCAGCTCCTCTCTTACCTCGAACGAATCTGGGAACAGGAGGCCTCGGTCCCGACCGCCCTCGACCAGCGCACGGCCGACGCCTGGCTGACATCAATCGGACAAAGCCAATCCGCGTGCGACAACATCTGGTCTCCTCTGGTCCGGTTCCTCACAGGCAATGCGCTGACCGATCTCTCGGCCGCCTCCTGCGCACGAGTCCTGGCGCCTCCGTTCCTCACCGGTGCGCGCGCAGGCCGCTGCACCAGGTTCGACACCGCGGTCTTCACGCGCCTGCATGACGCGTTACGGGCCGCCGTGACAGCATCAGGCGCCCGAATCCTCACGCAAACCGACTTCCCCCACATTCAATTCAGCCAGCATCGCATCGAGCATCTCCGCCTATGCGACGGGCAGACGATCAACGCGACCTGGTTCTTGTCCGGCCTGCCGCACCACGCGCTCCTGAAACTCCTCCCGGACCGGCTGCTCACACGCTATGGCTACTTCTCGCAGCTGAGTGATCTGACCGATCTCCCCGGGATCTCCGTCCAACTGACCGGATCGGCGCCGGCGACCGCAGCCCGCCTCGTGCTCATGCCCGGACGTGCATTTCAATCGATCGCCGTGGCGGCTGCTGATTCGTCGACAACCTTGTACGAGTTGTCTGCCGTCGGGGATCTGCCGTTTATTGAAAGAACCGACGCCGACCTCATCGACCGAGCCAGGCAGGAATTCCAGCGCCTATTCCCGACACACACGGCGGCGCAACTGCTGCCGGCCACGATCCATCGACGCCCGCGCGCGGCCCTCTCGCTCAAGGCCGGCACCGCAATACTCCGCCCGATTCAGCAAAGCCCTGTGCAGAACCTGCTGCTCGCGGGCTCTTGGACCGACACCGGCTGGCCGGGCAACAGCGAGAGCGCCATCGTCAGCGCTCGCCAATGCCTCAAAATCATCACAGAATCTTCTGCTTGACCATAGAACCTTCAGCTGGTAGGTGTGAGACATGCGCCGACAGATCACGACGTCGCTGACCATAGGGATTCTGCTGTGCAGCGTCATCGGCTGCGTCCCAAGTCCCTATGAACGCGGTGGCCATCCGTCCGGATACAGCCGGGCCGAAGTGGAACGGGATTATATGGAGTGCGAATACAAATCCCGCCTGGCCAACGAACAACATTTTTACAGCCAGAGTTCGCCCTTCCCCTTTGGCGCGGGACCTCAAAGCCCGGCCGACCATGCCCGCGCCCTGCACGGCCTCTCGACCATCAACGCCATGCGTGATACCTGCCTGGCAGCCAAAGGCTATCGAGTGGAGTAGCGCGGCGCCGGCCGCCCGCTTCCTCTCCGCCGAACTGCCGTTCAACGCTCCGCCTGTCTTTCCTCGCCGGCACATTGACAACCCGCAGCGGCCTTCCTAAGATGTCCCAATCAACTACGCCCGATTTCATCATGACGACAACTCCACTTCAGGATCTCGCCAAGTCTCTGCATAACTGCCAGCGCTGCAAGCTGGCCAAGCTGGGCCGCAGCCAGGTCGTCTTCGGCGTGGGAAACCCGCATGCCAGCATCATGTTCGTGGGCGAGGCGCCGGGAGCGAACGAGGATCTGAAAGGTGAGCCGTTCGTCGGTGCGGCGGGGAAAATTCTGAACGACCTGCTGCAATCGGCCAATCTGTCACGCGACGATATTTACATCGCCAATGTCATCAAGTGCCGGCCGCCGGAAAACCGCGATCCGGAATTGGATGAAGTGGAGACCTGCAAACCGTTTCTCCTCCAGCAAATTCAGTTGATTCGGCCGAAGCTGGTCTGCACGTTGGGCAACTGGGCGACGCAAACGCTGCTGGAGAGGAAAGTCGGCATTACAAAAGTAAAAGCGCAAGCCTTCTACATGAAAGACTTCGTGCTGTTCCCATTGCTCCACCCGGCAGCAGCTCTACATCAGGGAGGACTGCTCGATACATTGAAAGCGGATTTCAAGAAACTGAAGGAATTTCTCGATCGCAACACGAAGCCGGCTGCACCGACATCGGGCACAGCCCCGGCAGCGCCCACGCTGCAAATCGACCCGCCGCACCCGACACAAATGGATCTATTCTAACGCTTTCCCGTTCAAGACGAGCGCAGATACGTTGCCACGCCCTGCTATGCGTTGGAGGATTGTCCCTCTGCCGTGGCAGCAGACTCGGCCTCCGCCGTCTTCCCCTCTTCTTCACCTTCAGCGGGCTTCTCTTCTTCAGGCACATCGAACCACTGCACCAGCATCTCATCCCACCATCCCTCGGTCACGTCGTCACCTGGATCGGTGCCTAGAAACGCGACATCGTCTTTCTTCACATCTGGACCGACGAGCTGGGGTTGAAACTTCGCGCGATCGATCACTTCCTTCGTCGCATATCCGCCGATGATCCAGGCATCGGGATCGGCGCGACGGGACTTGTAGGCCTTGAGTCCGATTTTGAGATACATGAACAGCTGCTGCTGTATCGGATCGGCAACACCGGATTGCGGCAGACTCAATGTCTTCTCGATCTTCTTCCGCCAATGCCGATCGTCATAGCGCGACGTAATCAGCTGCAACATTTTCTTTCCCAATTCAGCATCAAGCGCCATCTGTTGTTCCTTTACACACCCCGTCGTGATCCCGCCTGCAATACCTGCGTGTTTACCGGCCGTACATGGCCGTGAATGAGGCTCTCGCCAGCGCGTTCTGTTTCAAATAGTACCCGACCATCGCACCCGACGCCTCCTGTTTGAGCGGAAGCTGATCCACCTTCAACGCGTACAGCGTGAAAATATACCGATGCGGCTTGTCGCCGGGCGGAGGGCACGGCCCGCCATACCCGGGCTGGCCGAAATCCGTCATGCTTTGAATGCTCCCCTGCGGGGCGGACGGATTGTCCGGCTTCCCGGCTCCTGCCGGCAGCGAAGTCACCGTAGGGGCGATATTGAACATGACCCAATGCCACCAGCCGCTGCCGGTCGGCGCGTCGGGATCATAGACCGTGAGGGCAAAGCTCTTGGTGTCCTTAGGCGCATGTTCCCACTGCAGGTGCGGCGAGACATTCTGACCCGTGCAGCCGAAACCGTTGAACACATGGTCGTTGCCGATCGTGCTGTGATCTTTTATTGTCGGGCTCGTCAGCGTAAATTCCGCCGCAACGCCGGCCACAGGCAATGCGACCGTCGCCAGAACCATCACGCTTCTTATGAGAGATCGCATGCGTTGCTCCCTCCGCATCATGCTAATTCCCCGCCACCATCAATTCGCCCAGCTTCAGGCTCGGGCTCGCAATCCGGCTGCGAAACACCAGATCGCTCCCCACCGTTTCGATGTCGGTGAACATCTGCTTCAGATTACCGGCGATCGTGATCTCTTCGACGGGATAGGCGAGCTCTCCGTTCTCGATCCAGAATCCGCAGGCCCCGCGGGAGTAGTCTCCGGTCACCATATTGATTCCGAATCCGATCAGTTCGGTCACATACAGTCCTTCCTTGACCGACCCGATCATCTCCTGCACCGTCTTCGTGCCGGGAACCAGATAGAAATTCGTGGGCCCGACCGACGGACTCTCGCCCACGCTCCGCGACGCATTGCCGGTCGACGGCAGGCTTAACTTTCTGCCGGAGTAGGAATCGAGCAGATAACTTTTCAGCACGCCCCGTTCGACGATCGTGTTTTTACGCGTGGCCAGACCTTCGCCGTCGAACGGACGGGAACCGAGTCCGCCATCCATACGCCCGTCGTCATAGATCGTCAGGTGCTCGGACGCGATGCGATTGCCGAGTTGATCGAGCAGAAACGACGCCCGCTTGTAGAGCGAATAGCCTGAAATCGCACTGCAGAGATTGCCCAGAAGACTGCCGGCTGTGTCCTGGTCGAAAATCACCGGCACCCGTTTCGTGGAAACTTTGCGCGCTCCGAGCCGGCGCAGCGTCCGCCGGGCCGCCTCCCGGCCGATCGACTCGGGGGACGCCATCCGGTTGAATTTGCGCTGCACCTCATACCAGGCATCGCGCTGCATCCCGCCGGTTGCAGCATCCGTGGCGATGGGAGAAACCGAAATTGAAAAGCTCGAGCTGCGGTACTCCCCGACGAATCCATGGCTGTTCGCCAGCACGACTCTGCCGGACGATGAGTCGAAATCGCCGCCCTCCGAGTTCGTCATGCGGGGATCGGCCGACAAGGCCGCAGACTCCGCCCGCTTCGCCAGATCGATCTGCTGATCGGTCCCGAGCCTGGTGCTGTCGTAGAGGTCCAGATCCGGCCAGTCGACCGCCATCTGTGACGCCTCGGGCAACCCCGAGACCTCGTCCGGAACGACCGCCTTCGCCAGCGTGCAGGTCTCATCGACCAGCCGATGCAATGAGTCGAGCGAAAAATCGGAGGTCGAGGTCGTCGCGGACCGTTTGCCGACGAACACCCGCAACCCCAGCCGCTTTTCACGGGCCTTGCTCAACCGATCAACCACGCCGACGCGCACCTGAACGGAAAACGTTTCTCCGTCGGCGACCACGATGTCGGCTTCCGTCGCCCCGCACTGCTTTGCCCGGGCGAGCACATCCGCAGCCAGTTGCGCATACCCGTCGGTCTGTTGCGGTACGTTCTTCATGTTATCGCTGCGTCCCGCCGACGGTGATTTCGTCGATCTTGATGGTCGGCAATCCCACTCCAACCGGCACCGACTGGCCATCCTTGCCGCAGGTGCCGATTCCGTTATCCAACTTCAGATCATGTCCGACCATCGACACCTTCGTCAGAATCTCCGGACCGTTCCCGATCAACGTCGCCCCTTTGACCGGCTTGGTGATCTTTCCGTCCTCGATCAGATAGGCTTCGCTCGCCGAAAACACAAACTTCCCGCTGGTGATATCCACCTGCCCGCCGCCGAAAGACACGGCGTACAGCCCGCGTTTGACCGACTTGAGAATGTCGTCCGGATCCGACTCACCGGCCAGCATAAACGTATTCGTCATCCGGGGCAGCACGATGCTTTGATAGCTTTCCCGCCGGCCGTTCCCGGTCAACGGAATGCCCATCAAGCGCGCGTTGAGTTTGTCCGTGATATACCCGCGAAGAATCCCCTTCTCGATCAACACGGTCCGGCCGGTGGGCGTGCCCTCGTCGTCCATATTCAGCGACCCGCGGCGAAACGGAAGCGTGCCGTCATCCACAATGGTGCAGACGTCCGACGCCACACGTTTGCCGATCAGGTTGGAGAAGGCCGAGGTTTTCTTCCGGTTGAAGTCTGATTCAAGTCCATGACCGATCGCCTCATGCAGCAGAATACCGGGCCAACCGCCGCCCAGTACCACCGGCATCACCCCCGCCGGCGCATCGACCGCAGAGAGATTCAAAATCGCTTCGCGAGCCGCTTCCCGGGCATAGCTCAGAAACCGGTTTTCTTCCTGATAGAATTCGAATCCGACCCGTCCGCCGCCGCCGAACGATCCTACCTGCCGATTGCCGTTTTCCTCGGCGATACAGGTGACTTGAAGGCGGGACAGCGGCTGCACATCTCCGATCAACGTGCCGTCGGAGGTCGCCACGGCCACGACCTTATATTCCGTATTAAAGGACGCCAGCACATTGGTGATGCGCGGATCATACCGCCTGGCCTCGGCATCAATCGCATTGAGCAACGCCACCCGATCGGCAGTCGCCACCTCGGCTTTTGCCCGTTCGACGGGATAGAGATCCCGCGTCGGCCGCCGCTGCGTCGGAACCGGCAGACTCCGGTCACCCTTGGGGGAGTTCGCGATATAGCGAGCCGTATCTGCGGCGATCTCCAGATCTTTTCTGGTCAGTTCGTCCGAGTAGGCAAACCCGGTTTTCTCTCCGGCGGTCGCCCGGACCCCGACTCCCTGGGAAACACTCTTCGCCGCGCGCTTGACGATCCCCTCTTCCATGGAGACGGACTCCGACACCCGCGACTCGAAGTAGAGATCCGCATAATCCACGTCCCGGACATTGAGCCGGTCAAGGGCCTGGAACACTTCCAGATCCGTCATGCCGAATTTTGCGAGCTGTCCGGAATCCGCCATCAATCACGCCTCTTTGTTTCTGGACTGGAACAAGCGCGGAGTATAGCCGATTCATTTCCGCAGCCGCAATGCAACGCATCTTAACTATTGACAGACCAAGGGCTTTTACTAAATAGCGTTTGACATTGCCTACCCTCGTCAGTAGACTTTGAGCACCTGCCATTGAGTCTTCACGGAAAGGAAATCAACTCGCGTCTCATGCCACGGACACCCTCCTCATCCAGCCTCGAACACCTTTCCGAGCAGGAATTGACGACGAAACTGGAACCGGACCTGCTGCCGAAACACGTCGCCGTCATTATGGACGGAAACGGGCGCTGGGCCGAGCTTCGAAGCCTGCCCCGGATCGCCGGCCATCGGGAAGGCATCAATTCCGTCCGCGAAATGATCACTCTTTCGCTGGAACTGGGTATCCGGCATCTGACCATTTACGCCTTCTCACAGGAGAATTGGAATCGACCGACGCAGGAGATTTCAGCCCTGATGGGCCTCCTGGAACATTATCTCTCGACCGAACGCGCCAGCCTGATTGAACAAGGTGTTCGCTTCCGCGCGATCGGCCGGCTTGAGGCGCTTCCGGAAAGCGCCAGGCGCTGGGTCCGAACGACCGAGGAGGAAACCGCGCATCTGAGCAAGTTACACCTGACCGTGGCGCTCAGTTACGGAGGGCGCACCGAGATCGTCGACGCCGTTCGCGGGGTACTGAAGGATGCGCAGGCGGGCACGATCCAGCCCGAGCAGGTCGACGAAGCACTCGTCGCCCGCTATCTCTATACGCACCCGCTTCCTGACCCCGACCTGCTGATTCGAACCAGCGGGGAGACCCGTATCAGCAACTTTCTCCTCTGGCAACTGGCCTATACCGAGCTCTACTTCACCTTAACGCCCTGGCCCGACTTTCGGCGACGTGAATTCCTGCTTGCGTTGATCGAATACCAACGGCGCGAACGCCGGTTTGGCCGGGTCCTGAGCACCGTGTCCTCCTAAGATCACGTGGACAACCTCAGCCCAGTAGATGTGCATGGCAACCGGGCAGCAGCCCCCGTTGCGCCTGTTTCCGCACCGGCTCGCCGTTTCGATGCCCGGCGCGTCTACACCGCCCTCATCGGCATTCCCATCGTCTATGCCATCATCCGCTATCTGCCTCCATGGGGCCTGACGCTGTTAGTCCTCACCGGCGCGGCCATCGCCCTCCTGGAACTCACCCGCATGGGCTTCGGCGATCGTCACAATCCGGTACTGACAGGACTCGCACTCGGACTTACCGCTCTCTTGATCGTCCGCCCCCACTCGACGCTTCCAATAGACACAATATTGCTGCCGGGTCTCGCCTGCGTGCTGATGGCGATGCTCTGGTCCTCACAGGTCATCACATCCCGCTTTCACGATGCGGCGGTCGCCCTGTTCGGCCCTCTCTATATCGGACTCACACTCAGCACCCTTGTCTCCACACGCGCCCTTCCATCCGGCGAATGGCTGATCGTCTTTATCGCCGTGGTCACCTGGGCCAGCGACATCGGCGCCTACTACGCAGGAACGCTCTGGGGACGCCACCCGCTTGCTCCGTCGATCAGCCCCAAAAAATCCATTGAAGGCCTGGCGGGCGGACTGGCTCTGGCCGTGGCTGTCGCTCTCGTCACGCAGATGTGGCTGGTCCCGCAATTAACGATGTTTCATGCTCTGGCGCTGGGATTGCTGATGACCGGCACGGGCCTCGTCGGCGATTTGTGCGAATCGGCGATGAAACGCGCGGTGGGCGTCAAGGATTCCGGCGGGATTCTTCCCGGTCACGGAGGCATGCTCGACCGTTTGGACAGTCTCTTGTTCACCGCCCCCACCTTCTACTACTATGTGACAGTTGTCTGCGGCTTTTCGCCGCTTCCTTAGCAGGAGACGCTATGAAGACCATTATCATCCTGGGTTCCACCGGGTCGATCGGCACGAACACCCTCGACATCGTTCAGCGATTCCCCGGTGAATTTCGCGTGGCCGGGCTCACTGCCGGCAATAATATCGACAAGCTGGAAGAACAGATTCGCGCCTTTACTCCACGCGTGGTGGCAGTGTCTCAGGAATCTGCCGCGGCCACCTTGCGGCAGCGCTGCGCGGGCCTTCCCGTAGAAATTCTCTCCGGGGAAACCGGCATTACCCAAGTTGCCTCATTACCGGAGGCCGAACTGGTGATCTCCGCCATCGTTGGAGCCGCCGGGCTTGTTCCCACACTCACAGCTATCCGTTCAGGAAAACATATCGCATTGGCCAATAAAGAGCCGATGGTCATGGCCGGCAAGCTGATGCAGGAAGAAGCCCACAAGCACGGCGTCCGGATCTTCCCGGTCGACAGCGAACACAGCGCCATTTTTCAATCGCTGGAAGGCCATCGCCTTGAAGACGTGCGCCGGTTGATCCTCACCGCGTCCGGCGGAGCCCTCTGGACCATGGCGAAAGATGAGTTGCAACACGTCACGCCTGAGCGGGCACTCAAACACCCCAATTGGAAGATGGGTTCTAAAATTACGATCGATTCCGCCACGCTGATGAATAAGGGGCTCGAAGTCGTCGAAGCCCGCTGGCTCTTCGACATTCCGGAGTCCCGCATCGAAGTCATGGTGCATCGGGAAAGCATCATTCACTCGCTGGTTGAATACGAAGACCGCTCCATGATCGCCCAACTGGGGTTGCCGGACATGCGAACGCCCATCTCGTATGCCATGCGGTACCCGGAACGGCTGCCGCTCGACCTGCCCTCGCTCGACCTGACGGAAATCGGCACACTCAGTTTCTGCAAGCCGGATCATGACCGGTTCCCCTGCCTCAACCTGGGATACGAATCCCTCCGGACCGGGGGAACCATGCCGGCCACAATGAACGCCGCAAATGAAATTGCCGTCGAGGCCTTTCTCAACGGCGGCATCCGCTTCACCGAAATTGCCGAAGTCATCCGCCAGACCATGGACGCGCATGCGCCGAAGACCGTGGCGACGCTGGAAGACGCCTTGGAAGCCGATCGCTGGGCGCGGGAAAAAGCGGAGTCCCTGGTCCATGCGCTCCCCCGTTGAAACATCATTTTGAGATTTGATGAATGAGTGTTAAGTTGATACCGGCGTTGAACATTCACCTCTAGATATTGAGCATATCCATGATATTCGCATTCACCTGGTCCCCCGATACCCTCTGGGTCTTGATGCAAAAAGCCTGGTGGTTCCTGGTCGTCCTCGGCGTACTCGTCGCGTTTCACGAACTCGGCCACTTCCTGGCTGCACGATGGGTGGGCGTAAAAGTCCTGAAGTTCTCCCTCGGATTCGGCCCGAAGATTTTCGGTCGCCAGGTCGGCGAAACCGAATATCTGCTCTCGGCTATCCCCCTGGGCGGATATGTCAAACTCTTCGGCGAAGACGAAACGGAAGCGACCACCCCGGAAGATCGGCGACGCTCTTTTGCCCATATGGGGATTTGGGGAAAGGTGTTGATCGTGGCAGCCGGCCCCGGCTTCAACTTCATTCTGGCCTATCTCATTTTTGCCGGATGGCTCTCGACGGGATCGCCCCTGTTCGTCCCGACGTTCCGCGATCTCAGTCCGGATATTGAAGCGCTGGTGCCGGGCTCGCCCGCTTCCGCGGCCGGCATGGAAATCGGCGACCACATCACCAAGGTCAACGGGAAAGAAATTTCTACGAGATCCGAGTTGCTGGATGCCGTGGCGCACAGCAAAGGAGAAGCGCTTTCGCTGGAGATCAGACGCGGCTCTCAAGTGAAGCCTCTCTCTGTCACCCCGGTTCCGGTACAGGCCCAACCGGCCTCGCCGGATGAAGCGGCGTATACCATCGGGGTTGAGGAGACGCCCCCCCTGGTCACATCCGTCATGCATGGACTCCCGGCATCGACGGCGGGATTCCTTGCGGGAGATCGGGTCATCGGCATCGACGGCCAGACTATTTATACCTGGCTCCAGATGACGACGATCGTGCGGGACAGCCCCAACAAACTCCTGCATGTCGACGTGCTGCGAAACGGCCAGCGAATTCCCCTCACGGTGACGCCGAGCGCTGAAAAGGCCACCGTCAACGGCCGGGCCACGGAAGTAGGGAAAATCGGAATTTCGGGACCGGGTCGCTCACTCATGCATGCCGACAATCCGCTCCAGGCCGTCTATCAGGGACTCGACGCCACCTGGGGATGGACTGAACTCACCGCCGTCGGACTCTATAAAATGGTTGTCGGGGATATTTCGAGCAAAAATATCGGCGGCCCGCTGACGATCGCGAATATCTCCGGAGAAGCAGCTTCTCAGGGAGCCTCCAGCGTCGTCTTTCTGATCGCCATTCTGAGCATCAATCTCGGCGTGCTGAATTTGCTCCCGATTCCGATTCTGGACGGAGGGCACTTGCTCTTTTTCCTGATTGAGGGCATTCTGCGGAAACCGCTCGGCGACCGGCAGCGGGAACTCGCACAGCAAGCCGGGCTGGTCTTATTGGTTGGCGTGATGATCTTCGCCTTTTGGAATGACCTCGAACGTATTTTCCTGCGTTAATACCCATGAAAACATCTCAACTCCTGATCCCCACGCTACGGGAAGCCCCCGGCGAGGCTGAAACGGTCAGCCACCGGCTCATGCTGCGCGCCGGCCTGATCCGAAAAGTCGCCTCCGGCATCTACACCTATCTTCCGCTCGGTCTCCGCGTCATCCGCAAGGTGGAGCAGATTATCCGCGAAGAAATGAATCGCGCCGGCGCGCAGGAACTCCTGATGCCGATGGCCTCGCCGGCGGAGCTCTGGAAAGAAACCGGCCGCTGGGATTTTTACGGGAAAGAGCTGCTGCGTTTCAAAGACCGGCACGAACGGGATTTCTGCCTGGGCCCCACCCACGAAGAAATCATCACGGATCTGTTCCGGCGGGAGGTCAAATCCTACCGGCAGCTCCCGTTGAATTTTTATCAGATTCAAACGAAATTCCGTGACGAGATCCGCCCGCGATTCGGCTTGATGCGGGGCCGTGAATTCCTGATGAAAGACGCCTACAGTTTCGACCGCGATGAGGCCGGCGCCCGCGAGAACTATCAAAAAATGTACGACGCCTACCACCGGATCTTTACCCGGTGCGGCCTGACATTCAGAGCGGTCGAGGCCGATACCGGACTTATCGGCGGCAGCTCATCCCATGAATTCATGGTCCTGGCGGAAACCGGTGAGGAAACCGTGGTCTATAGCGATACCGGCTCCTTTGCCGCCAATGTGGAACGGGCCGACGTGTTACCGCCGGAGAGCGCGGAGAACGATGCCGCCCTGCCCATCCGCTCCGTTTCGACGCCGAATTGCCGCAGCATCGAAGAAGTCACGGCGTTTCTGAAGGTTCCGGCGAACCGCCTTGTCAAAACACTCCTGTACTCGACCGGGAAAGAAACCGTGGCGGTGCTGGTGCGCGGCGACCATACGGTCAACGAGATCAAACTGAAAAAAGCGCTGGGAGTGACTGACATTGAACTGGCGGGACCGGCGACCGTCGAGAAAGCCACCGGCGCTCCTGTCGGATTTGCCGGACCGGTCGGCCTCAAGGGAATCAGAGTCTTAGCGGATCAGGCCATCCCGGCCCTCAAGAACGTCGTCGTCGGCGCCAACCGGCTCGACACCCACTACGTCGATGCGAATTGGAGCCGTGACTTTACCGCCGATCACGTCCTCGATCTTCGGAACGCGCAGGCCGGCGATCCCTCCCCGAAAAAGGACGGCACTCTGAAAGCCACCAAGGGCATCGAAGTCGGTCACGTCTTCATGCTCGGCACCAAGTACAGTAAGACGATGAACGCGACGTTTCTGGATCCCCAGGGGAAAGAATGTCTGGCGGTGATGGGCTGCTACGGCATCGGTGTCGGCCGGTCCGCTGCAGCCTCCATCGAGCAGAACCACGATGAGCGGGGGATTATCTGGCCTTACCCGATTGCCCCGTTCCACGTTCATCTGATCCCCGTCAGCCAATCGGACAAGACCAACGACATGACCGCGCATCTCTACACCGAACTGCAAACAGCAGGTTTCGAAGTGCTCTGGGATGATCGCGACGACCGGGCCGGCGTCAAATTCAACGATGCCGACCTCATCGGCGCTCCCTTCCAGGTGGTCGTCGGAGATAAAGGGCTCGCGGAGGGTTTGATCGAAGTGAAAGTCCGGCGCACCGGCGAGAAAACGCGCGTGGCGCCGGCCGAACTCGTTCAACACTTGCGTGCCGCCGTGCCCGCCCTCGACGCCTCGGCCTCCCGCTGACGCATAGCCGGTTACCGGCCGCTTCAGCCGACCTAACAAACTTGCCTTTTCCTTGCCTTCTCATGTGATTGGGCTACACTCACTCTCCAGGGATCACTGTTTCCCAACCGGCACTCGCAGCAATCAGATTGCTGCCACGTCTCGACTCTCTCGGATCATGCGCTGAGCGAAGAAGGAATCAGGAATGCAGTCCAAGCCGATGCCCAACAATCTCCAGGAACTGCAACAAAAGGGCGAGTTCGCGGAACACGTCAAGAAGATCACCGCTCAAATCAACGCCGCCAGCGACCTCGACCAAATTCTGCTTGATTTGCACAAAGACATCCTCAGCTTGTTCGATGCCGAAGATCTGACTCTCTTTGCCTTCGACTCCGACAAGAAAGAAATCTTCTCCAAAGTACCTCATGTCGACAGCATCGAAGAAGTGCGAATCCCCATCACCGAGCAAAGCCTTGCCGGATTCTGCGCGAAATACCTCCGGCCCGTGAACATTGCCGATGCGTACCACATAGCAGAACTCCAAGGCATCCACCCTTCGTTGCTGCACGACACCTCGTATGACAAACGCACCGGCTTCAAAACGAAACAGGTCCTGACCTACCCCATTGTCGCCGACAACAAGTACCTCATGGGCGTCCTTCAGCTGCTGAACAAGAAAAGCGGCAGCCGCTTTACCAGGAAAGACGAAGAATCGGTTGCGGAGATCGCCAAGGCCCTCGGCATCGCGTTTTTCAACTTGCGGAAAACCACAAAAAAGAACCCGACGAAGTTCGACCTCCTGGTCGGCGGAGGCAAGATTACCCAGAACGATCTGGAAAATGTCCTCGCTGAGACCCGCAAAGGCACCAGTGACCTCGAAAGCATCCTGATCGAAAAATACAAAGTGCCGAAACTCGACATCGGCAAGTCCTTCGCCCAATTCTATAAATGTCCGTATATCGAATTCAGCGAGCGCACACTCGTAGACATCGAACTCCTGAAGAACCTGAACGTCGACTATCTCAAGAAAAATCATTGGATGCCGCTCAAGCGTGATCGGACAGCCATTGAAATTCTGACCGACGACCCCGGAGACCTTGATCGCGTTCAAGACATCAAACGGACGTTCCCCGGCTTAAACATCCGCTTTGCGGTCAGCTTGCGACGAGACATCGCTCAGTTTCTTGCCGCTGCGACAGGCCAGGGCGATGCAGGGGGAGGAGGCCGCAAGCTCGACGAAAACGTCTCAGACATTCTCGGCGAACTCGTCACCGAAGCCCAAGCCGAAGCGATGGAGGATGCGGCGGCGGGCACCGGACTCGATGAAAACGACAGTGCGATCGTTCGCCTCGCCAATCAGATCATCGCGGACGCGTTTCGGCAAAACGCCTCGGATATTCACATCGAGCCCTACGGGGAAAAGCGCGAGACGCTCGTCCGCTTCCGAGTCGACGGCGATTGTTTTGAGTACATGAAGATCCCTCAGAGTTACCGGCGCGCGATCGTCTCTCGCTTGAAAATCATGGCCAACCTGGACATCGCCGAACGCCGCAAGCCTCAGGACGGAAAAATCAAATTCAAGCTCAGCGAGACCAAAGAAATTGAGCTCCGCGTCGCGACCATTCCTACCGCCGGCTACAACGAAGATGTGGTCATGCGTATCCTGGCGGCCAGCGAACCCCTGCCCCTCGATAAAATGGGGTTCTCGGACAGAAATCTGAAAGGGCTCAGAGATATTTCACAAAAGCCCTACGGCATCATCCTCTGCGTCGGACCGACCGGATCAGGAAAAACAACCACGCTCCACTCCGTCCTTGGAAACATCAATACTCCGGACATCAAGATTTGGACCGCGGAAGACCCCGTCGAAATCACCCAATATGGACTGCGTCAGGTCCAAGTCCAGCCCAAGATCGGCTTTACCTTTGCCGCCGCCATGCGCGCATTCCTTCGCGCCGACCCGGATGTCATCATGGTCGGAGAAATGCGGGATAAAGAAACCGCCGACACCGGCATCGAAGCCTCGCTCACCGGCCACCTGGTACTCAGCACCCTCCACACCAACAGCGCCGTGGAAACGGTGACCCGGCTCCTGGACATGGGGTGCGACCCCTTCAGCTTCGCCGACGCCATGCTCGGCGTGCTCGCCCAACGGCTGGCCCGGCGCATCTGCAAAGATTGCAAAGAGCAGTATGTCGGCACACCGGAAGAGTACGAAGAACTCCGGCAGGGCTACGGAGCCGAGCGCTGGGATAAGCTCGGCGTGAAACTCGACAACACGTTCCGCCTCGCTCGCGGGAAAGGCTGCGAAGTCTGCAATCGCTCGGGCTTTAAGGGCCGTGTCGCGTTGCACGAACTCCTGCTCGGGTCAGATAATATCAAGCGGATGGTCCAGCAGAAAGCACGCACCGAAGACATGCTGCACTGCGCCTTGGACGAAGGCATGACGACACTCGTCCAGGACGGCATCCAGAAAGTCCTGCTGGGACAAACGACCTACAAAGAAGTCAAAGCAGTCGCCATTAAGTAAACGCGGCCTTCTTTTCACGCGGAGCCCTGTGCGCGCACAAGGCTCCGCCAATCCCCCCACTTTCTGCCTTTACAAAAAACAGGTACACTAGCGGCATGTTGCCGCCACTGCGCATATCGAGAGTCCTGGTTGCAGCTCTGTGCCTGACGGTCTCCGGCTGTGAGACCGCTGATCACGTCCTGACAAGCGCTGAACGTGTGCTCGGCAGCCAGACGGGAAAAACCGTCGTTGACATTGCCTCCGGCAGAGATCCCAAGCAGATTCTCAAAGAACACACAGACGCCTACCAGCGTGATCCCGAGGCTGTCTTGCGGGATCTACGGACACTCCAACGCGACTTCCAAACGATCATGGCGGCGTTGACCGGTCGCGTCCGCCAAACATGGGGCGAGAAAGAAATTAAGGTCCCGGAGCAGAAGAAATACGTCAAATACACGCAGAACTACATGAGCCGGGCGGTCGTCGACTTTGACAGTGGAACAATTCTGATCGAAACACTGGACGACAAATCCCCGAAAGACAGCTTGAAAAACGCCATCGTCACGACGCTGTTGACTCCCGATGATCCTCGATCGGTTGATCTGTTCTCCGACAAAGCCGTCACCCTCACCAGCGACAAACCCCCGTATCTCCTGGGTCTCGTCGTCGATCAACAGGGCCAGACGATCAAAACCCCTGCCCAAGCTGATGCCTTCGCAACCTTCACCGTCGACAACCACGCCAGGCAGAGATCCGTCGACCAAAACGGAGCGGCCAAGCAGGCGCTGCTGGCTGAAATTAAGATGGTGGCGAACTTCTCGAACCGGCAGGCCGAGAAGTACCGGAGCACCGTCACCCGCTACGCCGAACAGTTCAAGATCAGTCCAAGTTTGGTTTTTGCGGTGATTCGAACGGAGAGCAACTTCAACCCCTTCGCGGTCAGTTCTGCGCCGGCCTACGGTCTGATGCAACTGGTCCCGAGCAGCGGGGGACGCGATGCCTACAAGAGAGCCAAGGGTAAAGATACGATTCCGTCCAGAGACTACCTCTTCGATCCTGAGAACAATATCGAGCTTGGCAGCGCGTACCTCAACGTCCTGTCCTATAGCCTGCTGGAGCGCATCGAGAACCAGGTCGCCAGGGAATACTGCGTCATCTCAGCCTATAACACCGGCCCGCGCAACGTGTTCAAAACATTCGCCCCGAACCAAACCGCCGCCGTCAATCAGATCAACGCCCTCCAACCGCCAGCCGTATATGACCGGCTCCGCGCCAACCTGCCCTATCAAGAAACCCGGGACTACTTGGCCAAAGTCGTCGGTTTTCGCAAACAGTTTATCGCCATGCCCGGCGAAGGCATCAAGTAAACGATGCCGCGCAGGCCCTCGCAGCATTGAGGAGACCTACACACGCTGTCGTGATTGCGATGAAGAGGCTGAACATCGTGAGGGATTGATTCGCACACCGCTCATTCTCCGTCAAACCGCCCGATACATTTTTGAGCAGCCAACGCTGACATACACACAGGCGTGGTACGAAAAGGCGGGAGAAGAGACTGCCCTACCCGGAAAGGCGCTCAATGCATGGTCAGAGGGCGGAAAGAAACGGCTGTTCGAACCCTTTCGAGAGTACCGTCATATATTTCCGCAGCCGCCCCTGCGACGCGGGAGACAACCGCTGGAAGGCTAATCCGTACGTCTGGTCTTTCGTCCAGCGTACCGTCGCAACAGTGATCTCCGCGGGAGCCACCTGCCGCGGAAGCCGGATCAGGACGGATACATGATCGCCGGGCTTGATCGGGGCTTCCGTACTGACTCGCATGCCCCGTAAGGAGAGATCATACACGACACCCGCACCATGAACGGACTTTCCAAACCAGCGTTGTTCATCACGCCAGGCGAGCTCACAGGCAAATGGAGTGGGAATCCGAACTCGCGGATGCCGGCGAAACGTATTCAACATCGACGTCCGCGGCGCACTTGACGACATAGTGAAACCCTCCGGTCAAAACTGTATCGTACCCCGTTCTGCTTCACCAATCATTTTCTCACTTCTCATCATGACGCCTTAATCCTCTGCGCCGGATAACCGACGGGAACACCGCTCCCGGCAGGTAAAGTTTTCCCGGTGACGGAAGAATCTTCTCATCTCTCTGCAACGGTATCGGCAAATCCCCCAATCGGCGGGTACCTCGACCGTGCCTTAATGGCACGAAAGTTGGAACCGCTGTCGGCATGATCCTTCCGCATGCGCTCCAGCTGCTGACTCAAGATGTCGCCCCGTTCGGCTCTCTCTCCGCCCCGCTCATCAGCTGGTGCGGCTCCGCCGGCCTGACGCTCTTTTTTCTCTGGCAGATCACCCGTCTCTATCAGAAATCAACGCAGACCGCCCAGCCCTTCGCCCGCGTTTCCCGATGCCTCGGACAATTGGCCCGCGAACGCCGGCATCTCGATCTGGACAGTTTGGCCGGTCATCTTTCCGGAGCCTCGAAAGCCAGGCCCCAAGACGCCCCGCCGAACCTGGACCGGCGGGACGGCAAAGATCTGCAACTCATCGACGCAACCTTCGAACGGGAACCCTGGCTGGCTCCGGCCTGGAAGCAATACCGGAAAACGCTCATCAGCGAGCAGGTCGCCTGGTATATCGAGCCGCGCATATTCAGCTCCCGTTCCGCACAGGACCTGTTCTCGCTGGACACCATCTTTCGCGGACAATTGAACCTGGCCTGGTACCAACAGGTGCCGTCGCTCCTGACAGGGATCGGGCTGCTCTTCACATTTATCGCGCTGCTGGTGGGACTCAGTAAATTGCATGCCGACGGCCATGCCATCGCCGGCATTCAAGGGTTGATCAACGGGCTCTCAGGAAAATTTCTGACCTCGATCGTGGGATTGGTCTGCTCAACTCTTTTCACACTGTTTGAAAAACCTCTCCTGTTCCGCCTGCTCTCGGCGCATCAGCACTGTATCCATTTGATTGATGACCTCTTCCCGAGAAAGACGCTCGAACAGATTCTCGAGGGAATGACAGGAACATCCCGTCGCTCTCCTTCCACCGAGCAGCCCTCACGATACTCCGGTCCCGCGCCGTACTCACAGACCGCCGGCGATGCGCTTCTACAGCCGCTGAAAACCATGACCCACTCCATCGACGCACTGACGCGGGAGATACGCACGTATCTACAGACCGACAGAACACCATCGGTGAATGTTCCATCTGAGGCAGTCGTCGCGGCGTTCACCCCGTTGCTTGAGCAGCTCGCAACGGCCTTGAAACAAATGCCTCCGCAACCGGAGACGGAACAGGCCCCTTCTGCGGCCACGACAGAGCAGGTGCATCACCTGGTCGATGATCTGACCGCGAGAATCGCGCACCCCGCACATTCCGCCTTGACCAGGCCGGCTCGCCAAACTCAGGGATGGTTGCAGCGCTTCCGCAATTCCACAAACCTGCTTGCGTCCCGTCCTGCAGACAGCCGCGCCGCCGCGCAGACTGTTCGCGGCCCGCGATGATCGAGCCTCCTCTTTACCGAATGATTTAGAAAGCACTCACCATGCGCCTCAATGACTGGACCTCCCATTCCACCGGCTCGCACACGACGACCACCGGACTCATGGACCTCATGACCTCGCTCGCCATTATTTTTGTCCTGCTCCTGGCGGCGTCACTCGCCCCGCAAGCGGCCCATGATGATCCAGCGGATACTCCCACCCCTCCGCCGGCCCCGTCCCCCGGTGCGGCGATACCGGCGAACACCGCCGTTCATACGCTCCTCTACGAGCATGTTGCGCAATTCGGCCTTTCCGTGGACGAAGATCCGAACGACCCGCTCTTGATGCGAATTGTCATCCCTGAAGATCTGCTCAATTTCGAGTTCGGGAAAAGCGCGCTCACGGCACAGGCCGACCGGTTTCTCACCGACATGATGCCCCGTTATGCCGCGCTGGTATGCGGACCACTTGAGGCTCACGTAGATTCCGTCGTTATCGAGGGACACACCGACGACCGGGGAGACGACAATACGAACCTGAGACTGAGCCAGGAGCGCTCGTTCCGCGTCATGACGAAGGGGCTCGAAGTCATCGAACGGATTGAGCCGACCGTCTCGCCCTGCTTCCAGCGACTGACATCGGCCAGCGGCCGGGGCAGGCAGGATCTCATCTCGGATCCTGTCACCGGAATAGACCGGAACAAAAGCCGCCGCGTCACGCTTAAACTTCGCCTTCGAGCAGCCTCACCACACGGCAATATCCTCCCCACATCCTCCTTGAACCGGATGCCGCTTTGACTGGGTCTCCGCATCGTGGTACGGTGACTCACTGTCTCCGTGTGCCGCCCGCATCGCTTTTCTCACGCCGTATCAAGTCGGGACAACTGTTCGCGTGGCTGGTGCGGGCGACTCACCCAGAAGCAGCTGTGCGTCCCTGCTCCGGCCAATGACGACACCGCCGCTCTCACGAAACGACCAAGGAGGACATCATCGCACGCCCAGGAAAAACAACGATGGCAAAGCGTGACCGTGAAAAATCGCTTCAATCAAAGCGGAAAGAGAAAGAAGAAAAGCGCGCGCAGCGGAAAAATGAAAAAGACGACCGCACGTCACTTTCCACTGGAGGCGATCCGGATTTGGAAGGATTGCAGTGGGGGCCTCAACCCCCCCTGTACTAGTATGGGAGCATGCGCGGGCCGTACATACGGCCCGCGCCGCTACTCAGGCAGGACGGACAAACCGGTCATCGCCGAGCGCCCCGCGCAACCGCTGGGTCACGAGCCGGCGGAACTCCACTTTCTGTTTCAGAATCAGAGCCACACCCTCCGCATCCACCAAAACCAGCAGGTCATCTTCAACAACCAGCGTCCGCGCTTGGTCGCCGAGATTGACCCGGTACTGGGTACGCCCGTCAGGATTCCGTCCGGCCCCCGTGACGAGCTCAGTAAGCCCGTCA
Source organism: uncultured Nitrospira sp. (assembly GCA_964412445.1). GTDB lineage: Bacteria > Nitrospirota > Nitrospiria > Nitrospirales > Nitrospiraceae > Nitrospira_D. The sequence continues at coordinate 59,171 of CAYPOR010000002.1, read as the reverse complement.
ATGACGCCCTCCTGATTGTCTTTCCGCAACCGCACCTTGGTGCCATCAGGGATTCGAACCCACGGAGCGCCGGGCTTGACCGGGGAGCTTTGCGTCTCAGGCATGACATTCCCTTCCAATAGTAGATTGATCAATGAGTGATCCATATTCACACTCTCCGCTCTAATTGCCGGAGGCGCGTTGCGTCGGGTGCGCCGGTTTGTGGGCGCCATGACTTACAGGTCGGCGTTCACGAAATCCTGCCGGACGTCCCTGAGCGGGACGTGCCGGCCGCTGTGACGGACGCCCCTGCGCACGCGGGTCCAGCGAGGGCCTTGCGCTTCCTGCCGCCACCGGGACAGCATGTCCCAACAACTGTTCGATGGCCCGCAATTGCTGGCCGTCCTCCGACGTGACGAAACTCGTCGCCCGTCCCGTCGTTTTCATGCGCGCCGTGCGTCCGATGCGGTGCACATAATCCTCGGGGCAATTCGGCAAATCGAAATTGATGACGTGCCCGATATTCGCCACGTCAATACCCCGGGCGGCAATATCCGTCGCCACCAGAATGCGAAACGCGCCTCGCTTAAATCCTTCAAGTGCCGCTTTGCGCTGTGAAAGACTGCGATCACCGTGCAGCACGGCGACCTTGTGCCCTTCCCGACCCAACACCCGCCCTAATTTGTCCGCCCGATGCTTGGTCCTGGTGAAGACCAGCACCGTCTCCTGCTCCTGACCAAGCAAGGAGACCAACAAGTCCGCTTTGCTGTCGTGCGTGGTGTGATGTAACGCCTGCGTCACGCCGTCGGCCGTGGTGGCCGATGGGCTGACCATGACACGGACCGGATTATTGACGCTCGCCTGCACCAATCTCGTGAGATCGGCCGGCAACGTGGCGGAGAACAACAGCGTCTGCCGTTCAACCGGCAAGGCATCGAGAATCTGGTTGATCTGCGGGGCAAAGCCCATATCCAGCATGCGATCGGCTTCATCCAGAACCAGGATCTTGATCGGAGCCAGATTGATCGTGCCGTTCCACATATGGTCAAGCAAGCGACCGGGAGTTGCGACTAAAATATCCGGCTGTTGCCGGAGCCCGCGAACCTGCGCCTGCATATCGGCGCCGCCCATGATGACGGTGGCGGAAATGCGACGTCCGCGCCCGAGCTTTTCGATCGTGGCGAGAATCTGCAACGCCAATTCTCTCGTAGGAGCCAGAATCAGCGCTTGCGGCTGCCCTTTGGGCAAGGCCGCCAGCCGCTCAATCATGGGAATGGCGAACGCGGCGGTTTTACCCGTGCCGGTCTGCGCACAGCCGATCACATCCCGTCCGGCAAGCGCCGGCGGAATCGCTTGGGCCTGAATCGGGGTCGGAGCCGTAAATCCGGCCCTGATTAGATCCTGTAACATCGCCTCGGACAAGCCGAGACCTTGAAAACTCTCGTGAACAGACGTATCCACTACACTATCCTTTCAGTTTGATCGCATTATGACGGGATCAGAGAACCGAGGGGAGAGAGCACCTGAACGATGCAGCTCCAAACTGGACCTGGTCGCGATGCGATCGCGAAGTCCGTTATGATTTGAACAGTGATTCGCCGGACTACTGCGAGATCAATGTAGCCACACCATACAACATGCCTGTTCAGGCGTCAACATCTTGCAGCCGACCGGCAGCGACGCCCTCGTATCTCCCTGCAACACTTGCGGTTCGCCATCGTCGTCTAACTATGCTATCGTGTGTTGCACATCTACATTTCTCCTGGAAACCAACCGATGACGACGGACACAATCCCCATACGCCTGGCTCGCCGCTATCATGTCGGCTGGACGGTCGTTCTGTTCCTCTCCATCGTGGTGGGGGCCCTGCTGGCGATCCCGGCCTACGCGTACTTTTACGATTACTCCTGGCTGGACTGGACCTTATTCGGCGTCTTGTACATGGTCAGCGGCCTGGGTATCACCGTGGGCTATCACCGCCTCATGTCGCACCGCAGCTTCGATTGCCCGAACTGGGTCAAAGGCGCGCTCCTCATCGCAGGCGCCTGGGCCTTGCAGAACAGCGCCATCAAGTGGACGGCCGACCACCTTCGCCACCATGCGCAATGCGACCAGGAGGCTGATCCGTACAACGCCAAGCTCGGTTTCTGGCATAGCCACTGCGGCTGGCTCTTCGCGGAACGGAAACATGACGATATCCAGTACGCTTCTCGCGTCGCGCAGGATCCCGTGGCCATCTGGCAACACAAATACTATGCGCTGATTGTGCTCGGGGGGCTGGCACTGACGTTTGTGATCGGATTCATTGCAAACGGGCTGGTCGGCGGGATCGGTTGTTTTCTCCTAGCCGGCGTGGGGCGAACCTTCGCGGTCCTCAATTCCACTTTTTGCATCAACTCCATCTGCCACATCTGGGGAAGCCAACCCCACGGGACGAAAGACTCCAGCCGGGACAGCTGGTTCGTGTCATTGATTACCTTCGGCGAGGGCTACCACAACTATCATCACATGTACCCGAGCGACTATCGGAACGGGCCGCGATGGTACGACTTTGATCCCTCAAAATGGCTCATCTACGGACTCTACCTGCTGGGACTGGCCAGCGGGCTTCGAACTGCGTCCTACTCAGGAACCGGCGCTTCACGGCCTTCCTAATGCGCTCCGCATGACCGGTTTCCGCAGCTCACCACATCACACAGTTTGACCCGGCTCTGATCCTCATGGTAAGGTGACTATCCGTACGAGCTTCCGTGTCAGCTGCGCGCGTCACTCCTCACTCCCGTCCCTGCGCGATCGTCTCCTGTCCCCTAGCTGCTCTACGCCCCTAATTTTCAGGGACAGCTCCACTGTCTCCCGATCAGGGATCACCAGTACCGTCGTCGTTTCATCAGTCTGACCCTGACACCTGTTGCATCACCTGCACAAGGAGTACGCCATGAAAGTTTCGACCGTGTGGAAAGGCCGCAAGACCGGCAAGAAGAAAAACCGCGCCGTGTTGAAACCGAAAATTCGATGGCAACTTCTCGGACTCACTGATCCGAAAATGACGGACCAGCCCAGTTCCATCGAAGCTATACGCAAAGAAGTCTCTTCGCTGGCCAGCTCGGGATTTGGACCAGCCACCCGTTCACGGACCACCGCACAGGAAAGCAAGTCCAAAGGAAGAAACCAGCGGACCACGGAAAATCGGCCGAGGCGCCGCGGCGCGACCGAGTAGCCGGTTCAACGTCAGACCGGAAGACACAGAGCCATGATCCTTATTCAACAATTCCTACACTGGCTGGGACAGAACCCCGTTGGCGCGGCGACACTGTTCTACATCACCGGCGTGGCCGGAGTGCTCATCTATACGTATTTCGAGCCACACGACCAGTACTAATAGTGCGGGAACGGCGCCACCGGCTTCAGGGGAGGGCACATGGGAAGAACCAATCTTGATCTCCTTCTGACATTTCCCGACGGATCACATCTGGTCGTCAGCACGCAATGCTCAAGGGATGGAGAATTTTCCTGCGCGCTCTATACCGCCAAGATCGGCGCAGATGATCACGCGGATTTTCAAACCATCTCCAACCATCTATCAGCACCGACCTGTCAACGCGCACAGGCGCACGCGTACGATTACGCCATCCGGCACTTTCCTCATGCCGAAGCGCTGAAAAAACCGCCCTATCTTATTTGGGCCGGCCCCAGTTCGGCCGTTTCTCAGTAAGCACTGGCACCGTGAACCGACCAGACACTCACACAAACCCAGGAGCCCCCCGCATGACACCCGCAGAACACATCACGATAATGACAACCGCGATGAAACAGGCGATCAAGGTAATGGAAGATCGATTCGGATCCACGGAAACCGATGTGGCAAAGGCCATCGAAGGCCTCAAAACCTCGATGCAGGCAGGCGCTCCCAAAACCGCGTCGCGCTCCTGACCGTAGTCTCCTTGTTCCGGATCTGAGCGGCGCACCAATCTACCCCGCTCAGATCCTGGCGTGCGTCACTCTGTTCTACGCGCCCCCCGAATCCAATCATACCGAATAAGGGCGCGAACGCAGTATCTTGCGCACGACCAGACAAATATTTCCGCCCAGCAGGGAGCAGGGTCCAGGAACTGACGAGCTTTGACCTGAACCGGCTCATGCGACTCCTAACGTTTCGGAACCTTCCCCACCAACACTCCGACGCCATTCAGTACGCACTCAAATGCTCTATCGCAGGACAAGTGGCTATTTCGTGACCAGTGTGTTAGCCTGCAGACGTTCCAAGCGGAGGGCCTCGCATGGAACAAACTGATCGAACGGCCCATCACCGATGTTGTTCTCACCGAGATTCTGATCGGAAGCCTGACCTTAGCCGCCTCACTGATTGCGTCTTCGGCCCTCTCCTTCCCCTCGAGAAGTTGTTCTCGTGTCCCAGACAATGTCATTTCCGGAAGGAGGACCCCCATGGGTTCAAAACTTTATGTCGGCGGGTTGCCCTATGCGGCGACCGAATCGCAGCTCACCACCTTGTTCGCCGCGCACGGCACCGTCGAATCTGCGCGCGTGATCGCGGACAAGTTTACGGGACAATCACGGGGCTTCGGCTTCGTCGAGATGTCTACACCAGAAGAAGCCAAGGCAGCTATTACGGCATTGAACGGCTCACAGATGGATGGACGCCCGTTGACCGTCAATGAAGCCAAGCCACAGGAACCGCGCACGGGCGGCGGTGGCGGCGGCGGACGTTTTGGCGGCGGCGAGAAGCGCGGCCGGTTCTAGTTCAGTCGATGCGAAGGAGGAGGCGTCATTGCGCTTCCCCTTCGCACTCAGTCCAACAGATCCTCTCGCACCGCAGATTCCACTTCTCGCCAGCTCATCCTGTACCGGCCTCCGGTTTCCAACCGGCCAACACACACCGCTGCGCAACCAACGGAAGCACACCGTCGAGATCCTCCGACACCTGCGTCATGACGCGCTCGGCCAGCGCCTGATCGTCAAAACACTCGAACACATCATCAAGAAATCCGCCGCGCAAAAGCGGATGCTGCAAGAATTCCCGGCCCGAGCCGGTCACGACTTCCAACGGGTATTCGGCCACCTCTATGCGATGAAACCCGGCCCGATTCAGCCACTCACGCCCCTCCCCGACAGACGGCCGCTCCGCAATATAGGCCTCGAGACGCCGGCGCTCTGCAAGCAGGCCCCTCGCCGCCATCTCCTGATCGATTCGACGCCAAAGCGACTCAAAGGTCCCGAGGGATGGAAACGTCAGCACCATCTGGCCGCCGGGTTTCAAATGAGCCGCCAATCCAAGAATAGCGTGGAATCGGTCCGGGCGAAAGAACATCACCGACAGATTGCCGGTAATGCGATCGTAGAGGGGAAGATCCGCCGGCAACGCGCGAAGGTCGGCACACTCGAAGCGCAGCCAGGGAAGTTGCCCCCCTTGGATCGACCGTGCGCGAGCAGTCTGGCCGGCACTCACGTCAATGCTCAACACTTGACCGCCGGGACCGATTTGCTCGGCCACGTAGAAGGCCGGGATACCGTGCCCACCTGCGACATCGAGCACCGTCGCGCCGGGAAACAGATCAAGATGCCGCAGCAACGACTCGGCGAACGGCGTGGACCAATAATCGTGGTGAGGAAGAGGCCAACGGATTGTCACGGAAAGTTCTCAATGCAATGTGATGCAGAGGCAGGCTACCGGCGCGATCCGCGCCCTGTCAAGACGACGGCCAGCACGGACGGAAACATGACCCAATGGGCTCGATACTGCTGTTTCCGGATCGACTTGGCACTTGCGCGGGATGTCCGCTCTACAGCATCCGTGGAGATCAATTCTTGTGGGTGTCGGACACACACGGCAAGAGTGGCCTACAGCTGCTTCTCCGGCATCGATTGTCCGGGATCCTTGTCATGAAAGCCTATGAGGGCACTTTCTTCATGGCGCACCTCTCCCCTCTGCCTGGAATTTCCACATAGGCTCCGAGACTGCTAGGCTTTCGGCTCGGGATCTTTGTACCCGGTATAGTTGCCGCTCCACGTCGAATAGCGGCGATTCGCCCAGGTTCGGACTTCTTCTTTCTGCACATCCCCATACCGTTTCTGAAGCACGCTGCCGAACTTCGCGACATCACCCTCGATTTCAAGAAGATCCTCGTCCGTGATCTTCCCCCACGTCGCTTTGAGCGGTTTTTTCAGCTGCAACCAGAATTGTCCAAACTGTTCCTGATTCATCGGATCCCCCTTGGTATGAAAGTCAACAACTCCGCCGCCCGCGAAAAGAGACGGCAGACATCATGCGCAACCGCATTCGGTCATCAACGACGAAGGTATTGGCGTAAAAGCGGCGGAGACCTGAGAATCAGACGCGCAGAAACGGAACAAGGAGGGAAGCGCGAGAGATGGGACAGTCGACGTGCTCGCTACGTCGACTGCACCCTACAGGGCGACAGAGCGAGAGTCAATGGCCGGCGAACAGGCAATCCAAGAATGGAGATTCACGAACAAAGACAGACGTGCGCACCGGACGCAGACCGCATCACCGTCCACAATGGCATATCGTCAGACTGCCGCAGACACCTACACGGGAGGCGGTTTTTCACCCTGCAGTTTTTTATGCAGGTACTTCCGGCTGAGCGTTGTGATCAGAAACGCCAGCCCGATCGCGATCGGAACAAACACGGCGGACGCCACGTTGGAGTTATGGAGCCATCCCGCTTCATGGAGGCCTTTGAAAATATACCCGACGAGTCCGCTGAGATAATAGGCGATCACGATCACGGACAAGCCTTCGACCGTATGCTGAAGGATCGCCTGGCTCTTCGTGGTTTTATCGACGCTCATCAGCAACGCCAGGTTCTGGGATTCCAGCATGAGATCGACGCGGGTACGAATAATCGCAATCATCCCCTCGAATCCGCTGCTCAGCGTCTCGATCCGCTTCAGCAGCTGCTGATACCCCTCCGCCACGCCGGTCACGCCGCTCAGGATGTAATCGGAGAGCGGGCGATAGGAGGCATAGGGCCGCTCAACCATGGACGAAAGCGTGGCATGCACGATCTTGTCATACGGCACCGCCGCGGACAGCTCGAAATGCAATTTCCCGGCAAGCCGGTTCGTCTTCAACAGATCCTGCGTCAAACTATTCAGCCACCGCTGCAACGCCAGCGCATCGGCGTGACTGATGTGACTGGTGATGATCTCCCGCTGCTTGAGATGGACCTGCTCGAATTTGTAGACGGAATCGATCGCGGCAGAAAACAGCGGCTTTTGCATGAGCAGCAGATGATAGTACGTCTCGATACGCACCACGGCATCCACGATGTCCTTGAGATGCGACACGTCGATCCGCGCTGTGCCGACGCTGACCAGATACCGCTCCCGCCGGTACTCATCCGGCGTGAAACTGGTCACCACCGTCGTCTGCTCGTCGAAGATCCGGCTTCCGTAGACCACCGGACCCGGCAACATCTGGCGAAGGTCGTCGCGCGAGGGAATCTCTTCGGCCCGCACCACGATATCCAGCCGGCAGACCTCGGTCCCCAGCGGCGTGACCGAGAATCGATAGTCCGGAAACGTCAACGGCCCGAACGTGAGTTGACCGCCCGGCGCTCCCGGCAAATGCCACAATTGATAGCTGTAGTACTCCGTATGCGCCTGCCACACGATGATCAAGCGATCCCCGTTCGGCGCGACCTTTACCGCATAGCCGAACGTCTCACGCAAGACCGTATGGTTCGGCGCCATTTGAAACGATTCGACCAGGCGGCAAAACTCTTCGCGGCTTGCCGGACGCTGCGCGGGAGGATCAGCCATGCGAAAGGCTTTGTAATGCACATGCGCCGGCACCCGCAGCCACTCCGTCAGCGGGATCTGAGGCCGCTCATGCAGCTTGTGAATCAGATCCTCTGAAGCTGACGGCTCGATGTCAGACTGTTCCATGCACCCTCCTTGGAGGCCCGCATTCTAGCGCAATCCCTATGGCCTTCGCCAACCGCACAACACGGGAACGGCCCCCATTCATCAGCCCGGCTGCCGGCCGTGAGACGCATTTACGAAGCGAGAATCTCCCGATAGTACGACTCGAGCATTCCCCTGCGGCGGTCCTCGACCAGGATGAGTTGCCGCTGATCGAACGTGTTGGCACAGTAGAGATAGACCAGGCCTTCGGCGGATCCGAGTTCGACATGCAGCTGCCTCCCGTCGGGCTCCCGGCGAGTCTCTTCCTGCAGGACCAGACGATCCCTGAGCGCTTCCCACACCCCTTGCGCCGACGGCCAATGATTTTCGTACAGCGGTGTGTCCTGATCGTGCGGATCATGCGGGGTGGATTGAAGCATCCCTCGATTGAACGGCACACCTTCGTCCGGCTCCGGCGCTTCATCCCAGAAGAGCGAACGGGAACCTCCCTGCCGCACGACGAAGAACGGCCCGTCGTCGGCCACTTCCTCGACGAGGCGATACCGGACCGCTCCAGGGTGTTCGATTAACTGAAGCCCACGCCGGATCAGCGCCCGTTGAAACGGCACGCGCCGGGCGAGTTGGCGAGTCTTTTCAAAAATCACCATCCGTCCGCCGGAGCCGAGCACTCCGCCGAGCCGATCCAACCGCACATCGATGCCGGTCCGCCGCTCAAACGCCGCCTGCTGCCGCTCATCCTGCGCCCGCTCGAACGTGGTCCAGCTCAGACTGGGAATGCCCGGATCCTGCTCGGCCTGCACCAACGCATGGGTGGCAATGATGCACTCATACGATCCATCCAGCGCCTCGGCCTCCACATCGCGACATTCAAAACGGATATTGCGCAACCCCAACTCAGCGGCTTTCGACTGCGCGGCGGCTATCGAGCCGGGAGAACGATCGACCCCCACGAACTGCGTATCCGGACAATGCCGCGCATAGAACGTCGTGAGAATCCCGACTCCACACCCAAAATCCAACACCGTCCCAGCCTGAACAATTCGAGGCAGCACACGGCTCCCGATTTCCATACAGTACCCATACCGTTGGCTGTAGAGGACGGGAAGAATCTGAGGTTGGGCCGTCAGATCATAGAATGCGATTTCATCCTGACGAGTGCCGCTTCGCTTCCGTTCGGCCTGGGCACTGAGCTGATTCAGATCCGCCGCCGGCAGCATCGCCCGCTGCCAGGCGAAATAGTCCGCATCGGACGAAAAGGATCGAAGGCCCCATTGGGCCAGATGGGTGTGAAGTTTGTCGAGCAAGCCGGAACTGTTCATGAGCCTCTTGCAGAGGATGCTGGCACATCCTCAACGCCTGCTCAAAACGTGTTCCAGCAAGGCCGCAAGGAGGAAGAGCCACAAGGCGTACCTCCTTGGGTACGTCGAGTGGGTCGAGCAACTGAGAACGAAGCTGGAGCGCGTTTTCAGCAGGTGATCACGCGCGCTTCAGCATGATGGCGTCTTCATACGTCTCCGGCACCGGATGCGGGTGACGCAACTGCCCGGCGCCGAACGCCACATACTTCTCATTCGTCAATTGTTCAAGGCCGATCGGCCCCCTGGTCTGCACCTTGGACAGATTGAGGCCGATGTCAGGGCCCATCCCGTAGCCGTCGCCGGAGTTGAGTCGCGAGGAGGCATTCACCATCACCGCCGTCGCATCCACCTCGCGGGAGAAGCGCATCGCGGCATTGTAGTCGGAGGTGGCAATCACCGCCGTCAGGCAGGGGCCGTGCCCGGCAATGTGCGCCAGCGCCTCATCCATCCCATCCACCATCTTGATCGCCAATATCGGCGCCTGAAACTGCCGGTGCCAGTCTTCCTCAGTCGCCGGCGTGACGGCTTCATGTCCGGTCATCGCCATTTGTCCCATCAGGGCCACGGTTTTCGGACAGCCGATCACCTGGATCTTATATTCCTCCAGCAAGCGGCGGATCAGCGCCGCCAGAAATGGACGGGCCATCGACTGCTGCACCAGCAGGGTATCGATCGAATTAGTGGACGCCGCATGCTGAATTTTCGAATTGATCACGACGTTCTGGGCGCTCGGGATGTCCACATCCCCGTCGACGTAGGCATGACTGATGCCGTAGTCGTAACAGAGAATCGGCATCTTCGCCTGCTCCTGCATCGTCTTCCGGAGGCCGGCACCGCCGCGGGGCACGATCGCATCCACGCTCTTCCCGGCGCGCATGATCTCCAGCGCGACTTCTTTCTCCGGCCGGTCCACCAGCAACCAGGCCCCCGCAGGAATTCCCGCCCGCTCCGCTTCTTCGCGCATTCTCGTCTCGATGGCCTGATGCGTCCGGCTCCATTCAGACGAGGGACGGAAGACACAGATATTGCCGGACTTGAGGCAGAGCGCCAGCGACTCCACCGTGATCAACGGCTTCATTTCAGAAATCACACCGACGACGCCGAGCGGCACGCGGACCCGCTGCACTTGCAATCCATCCGGCCGCTCCCATCGCCGGGTCACGGCACCGACAGGATCAGGTAAATCGGCGATGAGCCGAAGACGCTCGGCCATCTCCTTCACATCGTCCGGCATCAGCCGCACGCGGGTGACCGCTTCTTTTACCCGCTCCCCGCGCAACCCTTCACCAAGAAGCGTCTTGCCCACCGCATCGACATCGAACTGGTTCGCGGCAAAAATGTCTTCCGCGTCAGCCTCCAGGCGATCCGCCATGGCACGCAACGCGCGATCCTTTACAGGGCCGGAGATCAACGCCATCGGACGCTGCACATCGCGGCATGATTTCAACAACTTATCGATGTACATCTTAACGGGAACTTCCGGCATGTGACCCCCCGTGAAAAATGAAACGGCGCGCGAGCGTGCGACTATAACACGCGATTTTTTAGGGAGTAAAGACGACCGTTTACTGCGGCGGCGCCGGGTCTCGTTGCAGCACGGCTTCCTCCCGGCCCAGCCTCCAGCCGATCCACCCCCAGACCAGCATCAGCGGAACAAGCGCACCCGCTAGGATCCCGGTCGTCGCCCCCAGGGTTTTCATACCGGATACCAGCCAGCCGGTCGAGGCATCGCCGCCCCGGGACACAGCCGTATCGATGAAATTCTTGGCTTTGTACTTGTCCTCGCGGTTCAACACGGTGAACAGCACCTCGCGGGCCGGCTTGGCTATGGCATATTCCCCGACCCGCCGTGCAACCGTGAGCGTCAGGAAAACCGGCAGCAGCGGACTGACGACGATCGCGGCGAAACCCGCCGCCGTCACGAGCGGCAGCACCAGCAAGGCCGCTCCCAATCCGAACCGGAGCACCAGCCGATTCGTCACCCACACCTGCATTACGAAAGTCAGGACATTCACGATGAAATCCAGCCCCGCGAACAGACGGGTGCGCGCTTCAGGAGACGCTATCTCACGACCCACCAGGGCAGTCTGCTCCATATAGAGAGCCGTCGCCGACATCGTGAGCAGAAACAGATAGGCACAGATACTCAGCAGATAGGGAGACGCCGCCACCGCGCGAATCCCCGCCCACATGCTGCCGCCCAGGGGCACCTCGCCCGTCGCGTTCCTATGGACCGAATGAGCCGCAGCCCACCGGTCCAGGCGATAAATACAAATCCCGCACATCGCCAGCCACCCCGCCGAGACCAGCATCAATGATGGAACGGGAAACAGGTAGGTCACCCCTGTCGCCATCAACGGCCCTGCCATCGCGCCCGTACTGCCCCCCGCAGCGATCACCCCGAATAACCGGACGCCCTGCGCAGGAGAAAAGACGTCGGCCATGAAACTCCAGAACACGGACACCACGAACAGATTGAAGACTGAGAGCCAGACAAAGAACGCCCTGGCGATCCATTCCGGATGCCACTGCGCCGTCATCGCCGCAAAAAACAGCACCAGATGGCTGATGAACAAGGCATACACCGACAACATCAGCCGGGCACGGGGCAATCGGGCCGACAAGAATCCAAACAGCGGCGTCGCGAGAAGGAGCGTGAGAAACGTCGCGGTCATCATCCAGGGCAGATGCTGCACGCCCCCTTCGATGGCCATCTCATCGCGCACCGGCCTGAGCAGGTAGTAGCCGCAGAGCAGGCAGAAGAAATAAAAAAACGACCAGAGCAGCGGCACCCGTTCCCCGGCTTCGACCTTCACCCATCTCCAGATCGACAACTGTGACACAACTTCCTCTCCGATTCGTGCCGCAGACAGTGCCCCACCCCTCCACTCTCCCGCAAGAGAAAAAATTTGCTAGAATGCGACCGGCACATCATTACTCATACACTCAACGGCAGGATGCTTCATGATCGATCTCCGCAGCGACACCGTCACGCAACCCACAGATGCCATGCGCAAAGCGATGGCGCGCGCCGAAGTGGGCGACGATGTGTATGGAGAAGACCCGACCGTCAATCGACTACAAGATCTGGCGGCGGCCTTGCTCGGCAAACGCGCCGCGCTGTTCGTGCCCTCCGGCACTATGGCCAACCAGCTGGCCATCCGCGCGCACACCCAACCGGGACAGGAAGTGATCGTCGAGAGCAAGGCGCACATCGTGCGCTACGAACAAGGCGCCGCCGGCGCGCTCGCCGGCGTCCAACTCCACTGGGTGACCGGCGACCGCGGCATCATGAGTGCTGAACAGGTCGACGCGGCGATCCGCCCGAAAGATCCGTACAGCATTCCGACGGGACTCATCTGCCTTGAAAATACGCACAACAGCGGCGGAGGCACGATCTATCCGCTTTCCACCATCGAAAAAATCCGCGCGGTCGCGGCCAGGCACGGGATCCCCATGCATCTCGACGGCGCCCGGCTCTTCAATGCCGTGGCCGCCACCACTCTGCCGGCGGCCACCTATGCGCAGCATTTCGAGACCGTCTCTTTCTGCCTCTCCAAAGGCCTCGGCGCGCCGGCCGGATCGCTGCTGGTCTCCAGCGACACCCACCTCATCGAACGCGCGCGGCGCTTCCGCCGCATGTACGGCGGAGCCATGCGCCAGTCCGGCATTCTCGCGGCCGCCGGCATCTATGCGCTGGAGCACCATGTGACCCGGTTGAAAGACGACCACCTCAACGCCAAGAAGCTGGCTCGTGCCCTTCAGCAGATCCCTGCCGTGCGTATCGCACCGCAACATGTCGAGACCAATATCGTGATCTTCGAGGTGCCGGAGCATCCGCTTGCGCCCGCCGACATCGTGGCGCAATTGAAACAACAGGGCGTCCTCATCCATGCCATCGGCAGCCGGAGTTTTCGCGCCGTCACTCATCTGAATATTGCATCGAAGCAGATCGACGACGCGGCCGAGATATTCAGCCGGGTGCTCGGCTAAGCCCTCGTCCGTTGACACTACCTTTCGACGACACTTACAATGCCCCATCATTCACGCGAGACAGACGATGCCCCTCCAGATGGTTTCGTTTCAGCACATCAGCCGTATCCTTGAAGTCACCGATGCGCTCGGGCTCAACCGGGAATGGGTGGAAATCCCGCTCTCTCCCGAAAGTCCTGGTGTCGTCCGCCGGCTGCAGAACGGAAAGCTGGAAATCGTCGTCGACGCCGAGCAGCCGTTCGAGCAATGGCTCAGCGCGCTGCCCCATCACATTCAGCAGATACCCGGCGCATAATGGACAGCCCTCTATCGACACCGCTCCCCACCAGAGAAGAACTGAACGCTGAGCTGTTAGACGTCCCGGAACCGCCCGAGCAGCCGCCGGTTCCTGAACCGCCCGGATTCGACGAGTGCGTCGAGATGGTCCTCAAGCACATCCGCGGCCGCCGGGGAGGCGACCTCGTGGGTATTCTCATGGTCGGCTCCGGTGCACGGCGGGCGCTGACTCCGCACAGCGACCTTGATTTCATCGCGCTGGTGAAGGGGGACCGGGAAGGGCACGAGATTCTCCGGGTCGGCGAACGGCTGGTGGATACTCGCTACCTCGGCCACACGCTCCTTGAACAGGAATTGGCTTACTCCAACCGCCTGCCGTCATTGCTGCGGAAAGCCCGCCTGCTCTTCGACCACGACGGCATCAGCGCCAAATTGATCGAAAAAGCCAATCAGCGATTCCGGCAGGGCCCCGCTCCGGCTTCGATGAACGAGCAGATTCGATTGAAGGCCGAATGCCTGCACCTGCTGGGCAAAGCCCAGGACGTGGCGGAAAAGCCGGCGCTGGCTCACTATCTCCTCACACTGTTTTTTGAAGAGTGCACGATGGCGTTCTTCCGGATCCGGGGCTTCTGGCTGACCGCCCCGGTCGATATCCACCGGTTCATGTCATCGCGCGAACCGGCCCTGGCGGAACTGGCAGCCAGATTTCTTCTGACCGCCAATGTCACGGACCGGCTCAACTTCGGGCGGCAGATTGCCGATCTACTCTTTAAGGACATCCCGAATCCGGCCCGGATCGACTAGCGATCGTCATCCCGGGACAGGCTGTCCCCTCTGCCATACGCAACCGGCTCGTTTCTCGACTCAGACAGAGACGGATTCTGTTCCCGGAACGTCACGAATAGCCGTCACACACCTCACCGGCCCCTGTGCCAAGGAGTGGTTATGGAACTCGGATTCATCGGGCTAGGCAAAATGGGGATGAACATGGTCACCCGGCTGCGGCGGGACAACCACCGCATCGTGGTCTTCGACCGGTCGGCCGATCAGGTCAAACAGGCTGAAAGCCAGGGTTGTATCCCCGCCTCATCTCTCGCCGATCTCATCAGCAAGCTGGCAGCCCCGCGCACCGTCTGGGTCATGGTCCCGTCGGGAGCCCCGACCGAGGAAACCGTGCAGGCCGTCGCGGCGCTCCTCCAACCGGGCGACACCGTCATCGACGGCGGCAACACCCGTTTTCACGATGATGTCCGCCGGGCCGCCGATCTCAAAAAGAAGCAGCTGCATTACATCGATGTCGGCACCAGCGGCGGCATCTGGGGGTTGAAAGTCGGCTACTGCCTCATGATCGGCGGAGAGGAGGCAGCGGTCAAACGATTGACGCCGGTCTTTACCACGCTGGCGCCTGAAAACGGTTGGGCCCACGTCGGCGGGCACGGCGCCGGGCACTACGTGAAGATGGTGCACAACGGCATCGAGTACAGCATGATGCAGGGCTATGCCGAAGGATTCGAGTTGATGTCCAAGAGCGACTACAACCTCAACCTGGGCCGCGTGGCCGATCTGTGGATGCACGGCAGCGTGGTCCGCTCATGGCTGCTGGAACTGGCCGTCGACGCGCTGAAGGACGACCCCAAACTCGACAAGCTCAAGGGCTTCGTGCAGGATTCCGGCGAGGGCCGCTGGATGATCGCCGATGCGATTGAAAAGGATGTGCCGGTTCCCACACTCACCACGGCCCTCTTCACGCGATTCCGATCCAGACAGGATCAGTCGTTTGCGGAAAAGATGCTGGCGGCGCTGCGCAACGCCTTCGGCGGGCATGCCGTACATCGATAACCACCGCCACCGGGAACGAGACCGGAATGTCCACACCGAATTCGCGCATTGAGATCAGTCCGGCGCAGGAGACGTTGCCGCCCGTCGAGCCGACGACGCTGGTCATCTTCGGGGGATCGGGAGATCTCGCACGCCGCCGGTTGATCCCGGCGCTCTACAATCTGCTCCTGGACGGGCTCATGCCGTCGCACTATGTCGTGCTGGGCCTCGGCCGTAAACCGATGAGCGACGAAGAGTTTCGCGCGACTGTGCGCGACGGCGTCGTGAAACATTCCCGCCAGGCGCTGATCGAAGACACCTGGGCCGCCTTTGCCGGTCATCTGTTCTATATGGCCGGCGAAAACGACGACCCGAACACCTACGTCAAATTGAAAGCCCGCGCCGAGGAACTCGAACGCACGTTTCAGCTGCCCGGAAACCGCGTATTCTATCTCAGCATCCCGCCCAGCTCGTTCACCCCGGTGTGCGAAGGATTGTCCGGCTCCGGCCTGGCGACGAAAGACAACGGACACGCTCCCTATGCCCGGATCATCGTGGAGAAACCGGTCGGGCGCGATTTGAAGTCGGCCCGGGAGATCAACGCCGTCACCGGCCGCGTGTTCAACGAATCGCAGATCTTCCGGATCGACCATTACCTGGGCAAAGAAACCGTCCAGAATCTGATGGTCGTGCGGTTTGCCAACAGCATTTTCGAACCGATCTGGAACCACAAGTATATCGACCACGTGCAGATTACGGTCAGCGAAGCCGAGGGCGTAGGCACCAGAGCCGCCTACTACGAAGAAGCCGGCGCGTTGCGCGACATGGTCCAGAATCATATGCTGCAGTTGCTCTGCCTGGTCGCGATGGAGCCACCCTACTCGCTCGACCCGGACGTGGTCCGCAACGCCAAGATGGAAGTCCTCCGGTGCCTCCGCCCCATCAGCGGCAGGGAGGTGGAGCAATTCACGGTCCGCGCGCAATACACCGAAGGGGTCGCCCACGGCAAGCCGGTGCCGGGCTATCGGCGTGAAGCGGGTATCAATCCGAACTCCACCACGGAAACCTATGTCGCGGTGAAATGCTTCGTCGAAAACTGGCGCTGGTCCGGGGTGCCGTTTTATCTGCGCACGGGGAAAGCGCTCCCCCTCCGCGCAAGCGAAGTGGCAGTGCAATTCAAAGACATTCCCCAGATTCTCTTCAACGCCAACGGCCAATCGCCGCAAGCCCCGAATGTGCTGACGCTCCGCATCCAGCCGGAAGAAGGGTTATCCCTGCGCATCGTCTCGCGCGTGCCCGGCACGCGAGCCCAGACGCACCCGGTTGAAATGAATTTCAAATATGGAGAAGTGTTCGGCAGACCGTCGCCGGAAGCTTACGAACGATTGCTTTGGGACGTGATGGCGGGCGATGCCTCACGCTTCATGCGCCGCGACGCGGTCGAAGCCTCCTGGGCCTGGATCACCCAAATCCTGGAAGGATGGCAACAGTCCGGCCAACGCTGGCTCCCTGAATACCAGGCCGGTACCTGGGGACCGGTCGAAGCCGACCGCCTCATCCAAAACGACGGCCGCTCCTGGCGGACATTGTAACCTCGCTCTTCTTTATAGATCCATCTGCCTCCTTATTTCCTCCTTTTTCCCCAACCCGCCGATAAATCGTTCGAACGATCCGCCGCGATAGAGAGCCAGCGCCGGAAGCGAACTGATTTCCAACTCGGCCGGGATCTGGAAATTCTCGTCGACATTCATGGTGAGAATCAGAACCTTCTCACCACTTTCACCTTGCAGCTGTTCCAGTTCGTTCATCAAGGCGTTGCAGTGGCCGCAACCCGGCTTCCAGAACTCGACGAGCACCGGAACCGTAGCGCGTTCGACGGCCCGGTCGAACTCCACGTCTGTCACCGGTTGGAGGCGTGTGGACATCGGAGCTACGAGGGCTGTGATAGAACAGGTTGGAGCACCTGCCGATAGACGAGATCGGCAAAGAGGCGATAGCCCGCTGTGGTGAGATGCAATCCGTCGTTGGAATACTCACGGGCCAGGAAATTAGTCTCCGGTTCAGCGGTAGCAGTGAAAAGATCAACGGCGGTGAGATTCTTTGACCGAGCATAGTCGAGAATCAGACGATTCAGTTCATACCGCCGTTCCAAATGGCCGGCCACCCACTCGATCCCTTCCCGACTGCTGCCCGCGTCTTCGACTCTCAGCGACGGAACCGTCACCGGCACCGGCACCCCCCCGGCCGCCAGGGTCTGCTCATACATCTTCACCAGATTGCGCATGATCTCCTGCGTCGGCCCGTTCCACCCGAGATCGTTGGTGCCGCCCAGTATCACGACATAGTGGGGCTCCCTGGCCAGCACATCCCTCCGGAATCGCAGGACCATTTCTCCGGTGAGTTCGCCGCAAATCCCGCTGATGAGTACCTGCCCGGCCGATCCGATTCTTTCTTGTAGCGATTCTCCATAGGGCGTGGCGCCGCCTTGAGGATTATCTCTGGTCGGAGATTGAAACCCGGCGGTCAGGCTATCGCCAAAGCACATGATACATACGGGCGGCTTGGCATCCATCGTTCCGCGATTGTACGGATGCCAACGGCCCCTGACAAGCGCCGGCGCCGTGGTGCTCCAGATGGAATACGCGAGTCAAGAATGCTGATTTCCTTGACGAATTTCAGACCTCCCGATAGGTGTATCACTATGTCCGATCTCAAGACCGCGCAAGACATGATGGCCGCAGCTGTCGCTGCGAAGAGCACCGAAGATCCCGAGCTGACCTCCGTCAAACGTGTCCTGAAGCTTCTGGACAAAACGGCCAAAGCGAACCGGACCTATGGAACCGCCAATCCGGTAGCGGTAAAGTTTTCCCAGCAGCTTTTTGAAGAGCTGTCCGGCCATCTCACCACCTATGCGAAGCTGACGTTTCTCGTCACACGAGCAGAGTTGCTCTGCAAAGACGAAGTCGTTTACCAGGCAGAGAAAGAAAGCAGCGGCGAAAACCTCGCCTTCAAACTCTACGCCGACGGCATTCGAGAACTCGTCCTCCATCAAGAACTGACGCAGGAGGATCTTGCATTCTTTCTCGATGCGCTGTGGGCCGGCCAGGACAAGGAAAACGACGACGATATCGTCACGCGCCTGTGGCAAAAAAATCTGGCGGCTTTAACCCTCGTCACCGCGGAAGAAGTTGCGAAGGTATCCAGCGGATCCGATGCATTCCTGAAGCTGAACCCGCTCTCGACATCAGACACGACACTCCGGGAACTACTCGATCGTGAGCGCAAGAAAAAGGATGCGCAATCCGGAAACAGCGAGACCCAGAACGCGACCCGGCGCACCGCGCGATTCCAGTCCGGCCTGGTCGGCTACGAAGTCACGGAAGAAGAACTCGCCGCGCTGGCCAACGAGATCGAGCAGGAGAGCCGACAGGACAGCACGACGTACATCCTGGACGTGCTCACCGCCATTCTTGCGTCGGAGCAATCGCCCGTCCTGCTCACGAAACTCTGCTCGCTCTGGGGCCATGTGATCACGGCGCTGGTTCACGCGGGGAAATGGGCCGTCCTTGAAACCGTCCTGAGCATCCTCCACGAAGCCGAGGCCGTTCGTCCGGATATCACCGAGGAACACCGGCATCACATTGCCGCGCTCCTGTCCGGGCTCGGCAAACCGGAGCACCTCAAGGCCATTGAGTCCTATCTGAACCGGACGCCGAATGCGAATACGGAGGGACTCTCCACCGTTCTCCTTATGATGGGCCCCGAGTCTGTATCGCTCCTCTGCTCGCTCTTAGCCAACCTTGAACACTCGGCTCATCAGGCCATCGTCTCAGAAGCGCTCCAGACCTTGGCAAAGAACCACTCCGAGCCCATTCTTCGGGGTCTCACCGATCGACGTCCGGCCTACGTCCGCAATCTTCTGGCCATTGTCGCCAAATGGAACAATCCAAAATTTTCCGAAGCCGTTGAAAAGCTCGTGCGGTATCCGGACGCCCAGGTCCGCAAGGACGCGATTCGAATATTCGGCGCCCTCAAACCCACCGGCAGCGGCACCCGGCTTATTCTCTGCCTCTCCGACGCCGAAGACTCCGTCCGTATTGCCGCTCTGAAGCTGCTGGCTACCGGACAATACACGGCCCCCTTTTCTCAGTGGACCACAATCCTCTCAGAAGACAACTTCCTGGAACGACCGTTGAGCGAAAAGCGAGCGATCTATCAAGCGATCCGGGCTACCTGCGGGGATGAAGCCGTTCCCTACTGGCAGGGGCTCTTCACGGAATGGGCCTGGACGAATCGGAAAAAGAAAGAAGAATGTGCCGTTCTGGCGGCCGAGGCGCTCGGCAAACTCGGCACCCCTGCGGCCGTTGCTACCCTCGAACTCGGACAGAAAAAGGGAAGCGCCTCGGTCCGCCAGGCCTGCACCATGGCGCTCACGCAACTGCACAAGCAGTCCAAATCCACCCCGCCTCAACGCAAACAACCTGAGGATGCCCCGTGAGTGACTTCAAGCTCGTTCAGTCCACAGCCAACGATGAACAGACACAGCCGCTGCTGACCCATGAGAAATCGCTGTCGCAGAAAATCGGCCAGGGATCCGAGGCCGGCGATATTCTCGACCAGCAACTCATCATGCTGGGGTTCCAGCTCGTTACGCAGCTCAATACACTCATCAAGACCTCAAAGATTCATGGCCGGACGAATGCCGCTCTGGACAAGCCGGTTGAGGCCATGCTCACGCTGATCCAGACACTGGCCCACGATCACCCGGTGACGTTGCGCTTGCAGAACGACTTTCTCTTCCTCGGAGAAAACCACCTCAAAGTCAACGCGCAGCAGATGGCGGTCCTCGGCAGTATCATCGACGCCCTGAACAAGTGGAAGATCGGGGGGCTGACATTTGCCGCTACGGTTACGTCGAAGGACCTCCGCGAATTCGCCTTTCTCTTTGTGAGTCTGGATCCCGCGACAAAAACGGTCGACAATTTCCGGCATGAACTCAAAGAGCGCGAAGTCACCGGCATTGAACTGGAAGATCCCCGCCAGTTGGAACTGCGTGAAGACCGGAATGCCGGCGCCGATACCGGGAAGCCCGGAGACGCACCGCCGGACCCGACAGTCCAACACAAAATCCAATCCAAGAACGCCTATGCCAAAGCAGCCGGCGCAGTCGAGGGGCTCGTTCAATCAGTACGGGACGGAGGCACCGTCAACTTCAAACACGCCAAACGGGCCATCCAAAACATCGTGGACTTGATGATGCAAGACGAGGCCACCCTTCTTGGCCTCACCACCCTCAGATGCCATGACCAATACACCCATAACCATTCGGTCAACGTCTCTCTGCTCTCGATCGCCCTGGCAAATCGCACCGGCTACCCCAAGGCTGCGTTGGCGGATCTCGGCTTAGCCGCCCTGTTCCACGACATGGGAAAATCGACGATCCCGCTCGACATTCTGAACAAACCCGGCGAATTTTCCGAAGAAGAATGGGCCGCGATGCGGAACCACCCGACGGAGGGGGTACTAAGCCTGGCGGAGCTGCGCGGGATCACCAATCTGCCGGCCCGCATGGCCGCCGCGTCATTCGAACATCATATGAATCTCGATTACTCCGGATATCCCAAGCTGAAAACCCCCTGGAAGCTGTCACTCACCGGTCGCATCCTCATGATCGCCGACTGCTATGACGCCATGACCTCTTCGCGCGTCTACCGGCGCGAACCGATGTCACCCGCCAAGGTGCTCAATATTATGTTCGGGAAATCCGGGAAAAGCTTTGACGCCACACTTCTGAAGCTCTTCGTGAACTGTGTCGGCATCGTCCCGATCGGAAGCCTGGTCATGCTGGACACCGATGAACTCGCCGTCGTCCTGAGACCTGCCGTCGAGAAGGCGGATGCCGAACGGCCGCTGGTCAAAGTGATCGCCGACCCGGAGGGCAATCTCATGGACAATGGGCCGGAATTGGACCTCACAAGCAAAGATGCGGTCGGCGACTATCACCATAGTATCGTTCGGCTCATCGACAACACGGAGCATAATTTCGATACCAGCCGTTACTTCGTCTGATCCCCTCTCCGCTGCCTTGACAGGCACCCAACGCCCCGTTATTCTGACCGACGTTTACAGCCTATCGCGTTTCATGCTTAGCCTAAGGAGTGTTCATATGCGCATCCCGGTCGTGCGGCCCCTCATTGTTACCGCTCTGCTCTCTCTGATGTTGACGTTGTTTTCAACCTCCGTCCAGGCCGCTGACGCGTTCAAGATGGGAGTCGTTGACCCGCAGATGGTCCTGGAGAAATCCAAAGCCGGCAAGAAGGCGCTCGATGGACTCAAGGAGTATGTCAGCACCAGACAAAAGCTGCTGTCCCGGGATGAGGAAGAGCTGCGGAATTACGAAAAGCAGCTCAAAGACCAGGCAGCCAAGCTGAGCGATGCTGAAAAGAAAGACAAGGAAACACAGTTCCGCACGAGAATCCAAGACTATCAAAAACGCGCTCAGGAGTTTAATCAGGAGCTTCAGGGCAAGCAGAAAGAACTCGTCGACGACTACATGAAGCGCATCGCCTCAGCCACACAAGCCGTGGCGGAAAAGGGCGGCTTCTCGATTGTGGTTGACCGCGGAAGCGAACAAACGGTGAAAATCGTGATCTACAACAAGGACACGGTTGATCTGACCGACCAGGTCATTAAAGAATTCGACCGCGTGAATAAGTAGCGCGGCCGGCCTAGGCCGGCGGTCCCCCTTCAAGCGGATAGCCGGCCTCTTTCCAGGCCTTGATCCCGCCATCCATCGAGATCACGTTCGTATAGCCCATCTGCTGCAACGCATCTGCCGCCAGCACCGACCGAAATCCGCCCCCGCAATACAGCACAACCGGCGCCTGCTTGTCGGGAATGAGCGTTTCGATGTCCCGCTCGATGATTCCCTTACCGAGATGACCTGCGCCCTTCGCATGATCCTTGGCAAACTCATGGTCTTCCCGCACATCGACCAGATGAAAGACTTCGCCCCGCTTCATGCGGTTGTTCACATCCGCAACCGTACACTCCTTCACGCGTTTCCTGGCCTGGTCCACGAGCTTCAAAAATCCCGGATTGTGCTTCATCCTGCCTCCTCCCGGTCAAACAATGTGGTTTGCATCCCGCCCGGGCGCCTGAAAGTATCGGGAATCGCGTCTTCACCGGCTTCGTCAAACCCGGCCCGGCGCTGGGCCAGATGGAATAGCCGCTCGATCATCTGCCAATAGGTTCCCGTTCCCTGCTGGCGATCGAAGAACGCGGATTCGGAAAGCCGGCCCCCTCGCACTTCGCGGAGCCGATTGGTGACTTTCACGAACCGATCCGGGAAAGCGTCCTTGATTCGTTCCAGGAACACCGACTCGACGCTGCCGGAGAGCCGCAGCAGACTGAACGTCGCCGCTCGTGAACCGGCTGCCCGTGCTCGATCCAGCAGTTCCGGCATCGCTTCGTCGTTGAGCCCTGGAATCACCGGGGCAATCGAAATACCGGTCTGGATCCCCGCATCGGAGAGTGCGTTCATGATCTCAAATCGCTTACTGACTGAAGGGGCATGAGGCTCCATCTTTCTGGCCATCCCCTCATCGGCAAAGGGAATGCTGAAGTAGACGCGCGTCCAGGCGGTCCGATGCAGCCGCGTCAAGATATCCAGATCGCGGACGACGAGCGCACCTTTCGTAATGATCCCCGCCGGATTCCGATAGTCGGCGCAGACCTCCAAACAGGCCCGCGTCAATTCGTACGAGGCTTCCAGCGGCTGATAACAATCCGTGTTGCCGGAAAATACGATCAACTCCCCCTTCCAGGAAGGCCGTTCAAACGCCTGCCGCAGCAGCTTGGCGGCCTCTTCCTTCACGACCAGCTTGGACTCAAAATCGGTTCCCGCCCCGAATCCCCAGTACTCGTGCGACGGCCTGGCATAGCAATAGGCACAACCGTGAAAACAGCCCCGATAAGGATTCACGCTCCAGCGAAAGGGCAGATCCGGGCTGTCGTTGCGGCTGAGAATTTCACGGCTTGCGTCGTGAAAAACTTCCACCCTTGCCGCAGGAGCTGGCTCCAGTAATTCACGATGGGACGATTCAAACGGATTGGGCGGATTCGACGCGCGTCGCATCGGAATATCGTGGCGGCACAAATCACGATTGTCAATCGCAGGAACCGCGCGCGGTATCCGCACCTCACGTTGCCCCGCGCGTTTCGTTGACTCTGTCCAACCCCGATGCTAGATTCCTCAAACTTTCTAAGGAGTACCACGTGTACGATCTACGCCAGCTACGGGACAGTCTCGACTCGATCCGCGAACGACTCGGCCGTCGGGGAGTCGATGTCCCGTGGGACACCATGAAAACACTGGTCGAGGAACGCCGCACCCTGACCATGCAGGTTGAGCAACTCCGCAGTGACCTCAAAAAAGGGTCCGACGAAGTCGCCCGGCTGAAACGGGCCAAGGAGCCGGCTGACGAGGCCATGGCCTCCATGAAACAGCTCGGCGACCGGATCCGTGAAATTGAAGGCACCCTGCGTGGCGTCGAGGATACTCTCGCCGATTTGAATTTGCGCATCCCCAACGTGCCGCATGAATCAGTGCCGCCCGGAAAGGATGCCTCGGATAATATTGAAATCCGCCAATGGGGAACCCGCCCCTCCTTCGACTTTCCCGCGAAACCCCACTGGGATCTCGGTGAGGCCTTAGGCATTCTCGATTTCGACCGGGCATCCAAGCTTGCCGGTGCGCGGTTTGCCGTGATGACCGGCGCCGGAGCCCAGTTGGAACGTGCGCTCATCAACTACATGCTGGATCGCCATACGACACAACACGCGTATCGGGAAGTACTCCCTCCCCTGTTGGTCAACCGGGCGACAATGACCGGCACAGGGCAACTGCCCAAATTCGAAGAGGATCTGTTTCGCCTGAAAGACGAAGACTACTTTCTGATCCCCACGGCGGAGGTGCCGCTCACGAACCTCCATCGGGACGAATTGCTCGACGAAGACACGTTGCCGGTCCGCTATACCGCCTACACGCCCTGCTTCCGGCGCGAAGCCGGTTCCTACGGGAAAGACACCCGCGGATTAATCAGGCTCCACCAGTTCAACAAGGTCGAACTGGTCTCTTTTTGCGCTCCGGACCAGTCACAGGCTGAACTCGAACGTCTCACCGGTCACGCGGAAAGCATCTTACAGGGGCTAGAATTACCCTATCGGGTCGTGACCCTTTGTTCCGGAGATATGGGATTTTCCGCGGCCAAGACCTACGACATCGAAGTCTGGCTCCCCTCGCAACAACATTTCCGTGAAATCTCCTCCTGCAGCAACTTTGAGGCGTTTCAAGCGCGCCGCGCCAATATCCGGTACCGGACAAAGGGGAATAAGAAAGACGCCAAGACGGAATTCGTCCACACCTTGAACGGATCCGGCCTTGCCGTAGGCCGGACACTGTTGGCAATTTTGGAAAACTACCAGCAGGCAGACGGGAGTATCGTCGTCCCCGCGCCATTGCGCCCTTATATGGGAGGGCTTGACTGCATCAGCAAGTAGTGCGACATATCTTCCTACGGCTCGGAGGGGTGACGGAGCGGCCGAACGTGCCAGTCTTGAAAACTGGAGATGGGGCAACCTATCCGCGAGTTCAAATCTCGCCCCCTCCGCCATAGTTTCCTCTTACACATTCATAACCCATTCATCCTGCCCTACCGCAGCGTGTGCCGACATTTTTCTCTCCCTGAACCAGCCCTAATAAAACATGAGATTTCACACGATCTATTCATATTAAACAATTGATATATAACAACATTTAAAACTTTTAATTAAGCAGCCTGAACATACAAAGACTCCCTCTTTAGGTTAGTCTATCCCACCTCTACGGTATTTCATCACCGCATCAAGCTCCTCTATCCTGACGCCTACGAACACTCAATGACGTCGTGCAGCTATTGGGACGCGACATCACGGAACGCCCAGCACAAGGAGGAACCAGATGCTGAAACAAATCGGCAAAATCGGAGCTATTCGCCGGGAGATCCGCGGAAAAGCCTGTGCGTCCTGCGGCGGGCATACCTACCAAATAGTCCTCCGTTCGTCACTCACACCCGAAGACGCCACACTCTTTGCCCGATGCACCCAATGTCAGCATCCCAGAGGAATTAACAAGAACTTCGGAAAGATCCTCTGGATGTAGAGCGCAACACCGCGACACGCTGTACGCACGCACCACAGGAGATGCAATGATGCCGCTAACACAATGGGCTCGCTACCGACAGACCCGGACCCAAAAGAAAAAAGCCCTGCACATGCTCGCGTTGAGCGGAGTCATTCGACCGAGCACGATTGAACTTCGATACACCGCATCCTCCCTCCGGCATTCAATCGAACCGTCCGTGCCCGAACAGCCGGAGGTTGCGCAGACCACTCTCGCCAATGCCGCTGCGCCTGCAAAGCAGGCCCAGGCAAACGACTTGACACACCAGCTGCACTCAATCGCCTCTGCGCTTCTGGCGGAATCCAGACGCTGCCTCCAAAAGCTTCAGTGGGACAACAGAACCGCGGCATAAACGGCCGCGAATTTTTCACTCGGTCATTGCGGACCTTTCACTTGTACCTCTACACCGGCTGAGGTAATATCAGCCCGCTTGTCAGCGGAGTCACTCCGCTGACGACTCTGCCCGCCTGCGGACAGATACCCACAGCAACTGGTCGTGGAGAGGTGGCCGAGTGGCCGAAGGCAACGGTTTGCTAAACCGTCGTAGGGAGAATATCCTTACCGAGGGTTCAAATCCCTCCCTCTCCGCCATCCAGGGCCATCCTCCGGTAGGATGGCCGGTGCTGTCCTCATTGAGTTTTCGAGCGGCCCCAGCTTGGCAATTTCCAGTTGTGTGAAACGACGTCCTATCGTAAGGTACATCGATTCGATACGGCTCAACGTCACCCTTAAGAAAGGACGCCTCATGCGAATTCTCGCATCCTATGCTGTAACTCTTGCCCTCCTGACCACACCCGCGGCATTTGCCGCATCGGGAGAGCCAACCAATGATGAACAGAAAACCCTGTATTCACTGGGACTCGCCATCAGCCAGTCCCTCGGAACATTTGCCTTGACCGAATCGGAACTGGAATTCGTCAAGACCGGTATTACCGACGGCGTCCTGAAACGAACCCTCAAGACAGACCTCCAGACGTTCGGCCCCAAGATCCAGCAACTCCAACAAGCCCGAACCGCCGCCGTAGCAGAGAGCGAGAAAAAGGCCGGGGCTACGTATCTGGCGAAAGCCGCAGCCGAAAAGGGCGCGACGAAGACAGAGTCTGGAATCGTCATCATCGCGATGAAGCCCGGCACAGGCGCGTCTCCAAAGGCCACGGATACGGTAAAGGTTCATTATCACGGCACATTGACCGATGGAACTGTGTTCGACAGCTCCGTGAAGCGCGGCGAACCGGCCGCCTTCGCATTGAATCAAGTGATCAAGTGCTGGACGGAAGGCGTGCAGCAAATCAAGGTTGGCGGCAAGAGCCGGCTCGTCTGCCCGGCCAACCTCGCCTATGGAGATCGCGGCTCACCACCGGCCATCAAGCCGGGCGCGACGCTGACATTCGAAGTGGAACTTCTTGAGATCGTTGCCGCAAAGTAACCTGCGGCATCTCTACGGCTGAAAACAAAGGCGGCCGCGCCGATGGTGGCGTTGCCGCCTTTGTTTTCTCTCTCAAGTTAGACACAACGCCGAATTGGCCTTGACCCCATCACAGCTTCTGCGGTATCGTCCTGCACCTTCCAGTATCGAGACTCCGTTGCGTGCCGAGGTAGCTCAGTTGGTAGAGCACAGCCCTGAAAAGGCTGGTGTCGACAGTTCGATTCTGTCCCTCGGCACCACATCCCCTTCAAAACGTTACTGAAATCAAGCTTCATTCGGCACCTTCAAAAAACCGCGTTTTTAGCATTTTTCAGCCTGTTTCGCCCGATTGGTTGTCCAAGTAGTTGTCCAAAACCAATCGCAGTAAACCGGCATCAGAGGCTCATATCCAGTCATTTTTCCACTCAAGAAGAACCCCGTTTTAATCCCCGATTCCTTTTTTCAGTCCACTCCCCTCCTCGTCGCTACCCCTCATCACCAGCACAACATGCCGTAGCCCCCAATCGCCGTCTGAAACTCCTTAAACTGCGGCGACGTCCCTCCTCCGAAGGGGTCGAGCTAGAGATCGTTTTCAGGTACACTGCCGTGGCCTGAAGACTTGGATACCGAGGTGATTACATGCAGTGGATCGCTCCATCGGAAAAAGACACTGCGACGGATGCGCTGGAAAAGCGTCTGTGGGATGCCGCCGATCAGTTGCGAGCCAATAGCGGCCTCAATGCCGCACAATACTCCACCCCGGTCCTGGGCCTCATCTTCCTCCGCTTTGCCGATGTCCGCTTCGCGAAAATCCGGGCTGGCCTGGAGAAGATGGCCTCGTCGTCACGGCGCGGCTCTCGCGTGGACGAACCGGCGGCCTACCATGCCAAAGGTGTGCTCTATCTCACGCCGAACGCCCGCTTCGACAAGCTCCTGCATCTGCCGGAAGGAAGCAATGCCGGCAAGGCGATCAATGAAGCGATGCGCGACATTGAGAAGCATAATTCCCTGCTTGCCGGGGTGCTGCCCAAGACCTACGAAATCTTCAACAGCACGCTCCTGAAAGAACTCCTCAAGCGCGTTTCCGAAATCCCGGCCACTATCGACTACGACGCCTTCGGGCGCATCTACGAATACTTCCTCGGCGAATTTGCCCGGACGGAAGGACAAAAGGGCGGCGAGTTCTACACACCCTCCAGCATCGTGCGCCTGCTGGTTGAAGTGTTGGAACCGTACCATGGCCGTATCCTAGACCCCGCCTGCGGCTCGGGCGGTATGTTCGTCCAGAGCGCCCGCTTCGTCGCCGAGCATAAGAAGAACCCGTCGTCCGAACTCGCCATTCATGGGCAGGAGAAAGTCGCGGCCACCGTCGCCCTCTGCCGCATGAACCTGGCGATGCACGGCCTCGAAGGGGATATCAAAGAAGCCATCACCTACTACGACGACTTGCACAACAGCACCGGACGGTTCGACTTCGTCCTTGCCAATCCGCCTTTCAATGTGAACGCCGTCGATAAGGAACGGCTGGAAGCCGAGGTCGGCAAAGGCCGCCGCTATCCCTTCGGCCTGCCGCGCACGGACAATGGGAACTATCTCTGGATTCAGCTTTTCTATTCGACGTTGAGCGCGAATGGCCGGGCCGGGTTCGTCATGGCCAATAGCGCCTCCGATGCCCGCTCATCAGAACAGGAAATCCGCAAACAGCTCATCCAAGCCCGCGCGGTGGATGTCATGGTCGCCGTCGGGCCGAACATGTTCTACACCGTCACGCTGCCCTGCACCTTGTGGTTTCTGGACAAGGGGAAGCAGAAAGCGGCTCGCGCGGACAAAGTACTCTTTCTCGATGCCCGGCATCTCTATCGGCAAGTTGATCGAGCGCACCGTGACTGGACCGACGGCCAGATCGGTTTCCTGGCGAACATCGTGCGTCTGTACCGAGGCGAAGAACCGGACTTCACCCTCGGCGGGCCTGAGGCAGAAGCCAAACTTAAGGAAGTGTTCGGCAAGAAGCTAAAGTATGCCAATGTGCCAGGGCTGTGCAAAGCCGCCACGATCAAAGAAATTGAAGCGCAGGGCTGGAGCCTCAACCCTGGCCGTTACGTCGGTGTGACGCCAGGTGAAGAGGTCAGCGACGAGGATTTCAAGGAACAACTTGAAACGCTGAACGAAGAACTGGAAGGACTCAATGCTGAAGCTCACGAGTTGGAAAAAACGATCGGTCGAAACGTTGCTGAAATTCTTGGGATGTAATGAAAGCTGCCTGGAAAGAATACAGATTCGGTGATTGCGCGACCCTCCTTTCCGGCGGCACGCCGAGCAAAAGCCGTAACGAATACTGGGAAGGGGATTTGCCCTGGGTGTCCTGCAAAGACATGAAGGTCGACCGCATTTATGATGCCGAAGACCATCTAAGTTCATTAGGCGCTGAAAATGGGACTCGTGTAGTTCCGGAAAATACGATTTTATTCGTCGTTCGAGGCATGATTTTAGCCAAGGAGTTTCCGGTTGCGATCACCAAGCGGTCTGTTGCTTTCAATCAAGACCTAAAGGCGGTCAATTGCGCGGACTTTGTCCAAACCGAGTTTCTATATTACTGGCTCAAAGCGAATAGGCATGAGATTCTCGGACGGGCCGACGAAGCCGGTCATGGGACGAAACGAATTCAGACCGATCGCCTCCTATCACTCCCAATTCAGATTCCCGTGCCCCTTGTCCAGCGCCGAATCGCGGGTATCCTCTCTGCATACGACGACCTGATCGAGAATAATCAACGGCGCATCAAGATTCTGGAGGAGATGGCCCGATCCCTCTACCGCGAGTGGTTCGTCCACTTCCGCTTCCCCGGCCACGACAAAGTCAAAATGGTTCCCTCCCCCCTCGGCCCCATCCCCCAAGGCTGGGAAGTAAAACCCGTTGCTGAATCCTTCGAAATTTCAGGTGGCGGCACTCCTTCACGGAAAGACCTGGAGTACTGGGATGGTGGAACGATTCAGTGGTACGCCCCAAGCGATCTAACCAGCGCAGGCACAATGTTTATGGACGACTCCGGCGAACGCATCACTGAACGCGGCCTTGCAGAAAGTTCTGCTCGCCTTTTCCCAGCGCGAAGCGTGATGCTTACTAGCCGTGCAACCATCGGCGCAATTGCCATCAATACAAACAACGCGTGCACCAACCAGGGCTTCATCACTTGCCTGCCAAACGAGCGCGTACCGCTCTATTTTCTTTTTCATTGGATTAAGGAAAATGTGCCGACGTTTCAGCGCATGGCTTCAGGTGCGACTTTCAAGGAAATCAGTCGAGGTGTGTTCAAGACCATCGATTTCTTGCAGCCGTCGGTCCAAGTAGTGCATCGCTTTGATGACATCGTTACCCCAATGGCCGAGCAGCTACTTGTACTTCAGCGGCAAATGCAAAACCTCCGCCGCACCCGCGACCTGCTGCTCCCGCGGCTGCTGTCGGGACAGAGTGACATTAAGACAATGGATTCAGTCGCATGAGTCAGGCGCTTGAAAAGAGCATTAAGCCATATCTGCCTTCTGGGAATTTATTGAAGCCTGCTTCGAGAGCGTTAACATGAAGCCTGAAGAAGTACAGAATCATGTCGCCTGGATACAACATGCCGAAGTTCAATCCTATCTGACATCATCCGAGATTCACCATCCCTGGTTCCCTGCCTACAAGAGAATCAAGGCCGACAATCAGCTAACAACCTGGTTTAGCGCATTGGTCCCTGTTGATCTCATCCCAAGTTTGGTCGAAAGCGATAGCTGGGACCTACCCTTAGGTGGGGGGCACCCTTCAGTTTGGACACACTATGAAAGCGGCAACGTTGAAAAGCATACCTATCACTCATTCGGCAACAAAGATGGCATTGAACCATTGGTGATTTACCGAGAGTTTCACGGAATGGCAGAGGATTTCGTCGAAGTCGCACAGGAATTCCGGCTGTACCACAATCTCTACCCTGGCCAACCCCCAAAACGCTTCATTATATTCAATGAAGATGGTGACGACTCGGAGGCAATTCGCTATGGACAAGACTTTGTAGAAATTAGGACCGACTTGCTATTGCAATTCAGCCGCACCAAACAGATGGCGCTTGCTGTCTTTGTACAAAGCTCCCGGTACTCGAAGAGCACATTGGAGCAACTAGGCCTGCAAGAGACTCGTTCAGAGGTGAGAAAAGCCTATCATCAGTTTCATCTTGCGGTTGTCCCCAATGAATCCTTCTTTGCCTCCGGGTTTTCCACTCTGGGGACAATCACTGGAAAGAAATACATTCTGCCCCGCCCCATACCTACGGGAGAGCGAACGCATCAATCCGAACAGTACCAGGAATTCATTATCGGCGCCGATGCGCATGGCAAATCCATCAAGTACACCTGTGACCCTAATAGACTCGCGAACCACTTCGGGACAAATCCAGGCTCCCCACAGTATCTAACTCCAGTGTTCTTTCGCCCAGAGGTCCTATCCAAGTATTACGCAGATCCGCAAAAGTATTCGGTCGAAGACGGCTATCTACGCTGTGGTGGACTATGGGGTTTACAAATCGATAACGACCATCCTGATTATCTTGTTGTGTACTTGGGCGATTTGGGGCAAGACTTATCGGAAAACGAGCGGAACTACTGGCTGAGTTTTAACATCCCACCTGGGGGCAGAAAAATAAGCGAGACCAACTTCCGGCGATCCTTTCTGGCAGAGCCAACCGATCCACAAAAAGCAGATTTAGTCTTTAAACATCAATATGGTCGGTTCCGAGAGGATTTTCGCAAATCTGTTGGCTGGGAATTCTTTCTGTCCCTTCACCAGGATGATGAACACTTCCTCACTGGATTGCGTTTGATGGGAAAGGACAACCAGGCTGAGTTTGACGCTCAACTTATAGCGCTAACAAAGGTTCTCGTTGATTCGATCAACGAAAAGGAAGTTAGCAAGGGCATCAAAACACTTGCCGAAAACGACAAAGGCATCACAAAACTAGAAAAGTACTTCCGTGAGCGAGGCATGGTTGGGTTTGAGCCGCACATCAAGTTCCTGCGGGTTCTTCAAGATCTTCGATCCAAATCAGCTGCCCATCGTAAAGGAAGCAATTACGAGAAATTGATTGAAGACTTACAATTGGAAGACGAAGGCCAGCAGCGTGTATTTAGCGCTCTGCTCACTGCCGCCACCAACTTTATCCAATATTTGCGCACAAACCTCTTATCCCAGGAATCCGCTCATCTAGCCAGGGAGATCTCATGAGCGAAACCTACAACATCTATTGTGACGAGTCTTGCCACCTGGAGCATGACCAGCAGCCAGCGATGGTGCTTGGCGCGGTCTGGTGTCCGGAATCGCAGCGCGCATCAGTGGCTAGAGCGATCCGTGCGTTGAAAGTTCAGTGCGGGCTTGCGCCCGAATTTGAAATCAAGTGGACGAAGATTTCTCCCGCCAAGCTGGACTTTTATCTGGCCCTCATTGACCTCTTCTTCTCCGATTCTCGGCTGCATTTCAGAGGGATTGTGATTCCGGATAAATCCAAGCTCAATCATTCGGCGTTCGATCAATCGCACGACGATTTCTACTACAAGATGTACTTCCAGTTGCTGAAGGTCATTTTCGAGTCAGGCAACCGCTATCGCATCTACCTCGACATTAAAGATACCCGCAGCCAGCAGAAAGTCACGAAACTGCACGACTACTTGGCGAATGCCCAGTACGACTTTAATAAGGAGATGGTTTCCTGGATTCAGCAAGTGCATTCGTCAGAAATTGAGCAGTTGCAGCTAGCAGACGTGTTGATCGGCTCCCTCAGCTATCTGCACAGAAGTTTGCAGACAAGCCCAGCCAAACAGGCGGTGATCGAGCGGATCAAAGCAAAGTCCGGTTTTAGTCTGACGCGCAGCACGCTTCCGTCTGAAAAGAAGTTCAACGTCTTTGTCTGGACGCCACAGGCCGTGGAATGAGCCTGCCGGAGTTGTTCCCATTTCACGGTGATTGGGCGCGTTACGAAGAAGAGCTCTATGCAGTGTATCTGGAAACAATTGTCCAATCGAGACTCACGTTTCGGGCTTTACCCGTCAAGGCCAAGTATGCACCGCCGACAAAGAACAAAGGTTTTACCTTCTGGCATCTGATCTCCGAAGGAGAACGAGAGGAGGATCGCACACCAGATTTCCGACGGTGTGAGCGGATTCGATGGGTAGCATGGCTCGTTCGAAACGCAATGAATCACGACGGCCTCTCTTGGTGGGAAAACAAGCGCGGCAGCAACACGCATATCGTTATCTGGCATGAGAAGGAAGAGTTTGCCGTGGTCTTGGCCAAGCGAAATGGATACTTCCTCTTAAAGACCGCATATTGGGTGAAGCAGTACCGGCGAAAGGACTTTGAACGGGAGCGACAAGATTTTTGGCGGTCGCAAAAAAGCTAGGGCCGCCGGGCATTGCTGCCAAGCGGCCCCGTATGCTCCTTCGCCACATGGGAGATGAGTCACTCATAGTATCGGCTAGCTTGATGGCGAATTCAAGCCCAACATAATTTCGTGCAATGACACATAGTTACAACGAAGATGCCCTTGTCGAGCAACCTGCTATTCAGCTCTTCTCCGAGATGGGTTGGCAGACGCTGTCGGCATTGGAGGAAGTCTTTGGTGTCGGCGGCACACTTGGGCGGGAGACCAAAGGCGAAGCAGTGTTGGTTCCGCGTCTTCGCGCCGCTCTTGAGCGTCTGAATCTTTCTCTCCCATCAGAAGCCATTTCTGGAGCCATCGATCAACTGATTCGCGATCGTTCAGTGATGAGCCTCGCGGCGGCGAATCGGGAGGTGTTTGGCTTTCTGAAAGACGGCATTCCGGTTTCCGTTCCCGATCCCAAAGGCGGCGGACAAAAGACCGAGCGAGTCAGAGTCATTGATTGGGAGAATCCCGTTGCCAACGACTTCCTGCTGGTGAGCCAGTTTAGCGTGACGGGACCGCTCTATACCCGTCGGCCTGATCTCGTTGAATTCGTAAATGGCCTCCCCATCGTCGTGATCGAGTTGAAGAAGCCTGGCGTGCCGGCGCAGCAAGCCTTCGACGACAACCTCACCTGCTACAAGTCTGACATTCCCCAACTCTTCTGGTCCAATGGGCTGACAATCGCCTCCAATGGCACGGAGAGCCGTGTAGGATCTTTGACCGCCGACTGGGAACGCTTCTTTGAATGGAAGCGGATTGAACGAGAGGATGAACCCCGCCGTGTATCGCTTGAAGTGATGCTACGAGGCACGTGTGAGCCCTCGCGCTTGCTTGATCTATTGGAAAACTTCACCCTCTTCTCTGAGCACAAGACCGGGCTCGTGAAAGTCCTCGGACAAAATCACCAGTTCCTCGGTGTGAACAATGCCATTGCTGCGACATTGGCCGCCCGGAAGCAGGGCCACGGACGGGGCGGCGTGTTCTGGCAGACTCAGGGGTCGGGCAAAAGCCTCGCGATGGTGTTTTTCGCCCAGAAGATTCTCCGCAAGATTCCCGGCAACTGGACCTTTGTGGTGGTGACCGATCGGGTGGAGCTGGACGATCAGATCGCCAAGACGTTTAAAGCCTGCGGTGCGGTCAGTGAGACGGAAAGCGATCTCTGCCATGCGCAGAGTGGCGCACAGCTGCGGCAATTGCTCGGCGAGAATCATCGCTATGTCTTCACGCTCATCCACAAGTTTCAGACTCCCGAACTGCTCTGTGACCGGTCTGATGTGATTGTGCTGACGGACGAGGCGCACCGCAGCCAATACGATACCTTGGCACTAAACATGCGGGCGGCTTTACCGAAGGCTCTTTTCCTGGCTTTTACCGGCACGCCGCTGATCGCCGGAGAAGAACGGACTCGCGAGGTGTTCGGCGACTATGTGTCTATCTATGACTTTCAGCAGTCGGTTGAAGATGGTGCCACGGTCCCGCTGTTCTATGAAAACCGGACGCCGGAACTCCGCTTGGAGAATCCGAACCTCAACGACGATATCTACAAACTGATCGAAGCGGCTGGTCTAGATGAGGAGCAAGAGAAGCGGCTGGAGCGTGAGCTGGGCCGCCAATATCAATTGCTCACGCGCGACGAACGGCTCGAAACCATCGCCAAAGATATCGCCCAGCATTTCCTCGGGCGCGGCTTCCAGGGTAAAGCCATGGTCATTTCTATCGACAAGGCGACAGCCCTAC
Organism: uncultured Nitrospira sp.; assembly: GCA_964412445.1. Lineage (GTDB taxonomy): Bacteria > Nitrospirota > Nitrospiria > Nitrospirales > Nitrospiraceae > Nitrospira_D. The sequence continues at coordinate 24,030 of CAYPOR010000002.1, read as the reverse complement.
GAATGCACGACAAGGTCCGAACACACTGGAAGGCCGAAGAGAAACATGTCGAGCAGGAGTTGACGCGGCTCACTACTTATGGGGCCAAGGCCGGCTACCCTGATCGCATTCGAGAGCTGAAGGCACGGCTGGATGTGATTCGCACAACCGATATGGCAGTGATTGTCTCGACAGAGCAGAATGAGATCGAGCGGATGAAGAAGCTGGGTCTCGACATCGCCCCTCACCGAAAACGGATGAATGACGAAGCGCTTGATGAGAAGTTCAAGGACTCGAACGATCCTCTGCGCCTCGTCTTCGTCTGTGCGATGTGGTTGACCGGCTTTGATGCACCGAGCTGTTCGACGGTCTACCTCGATAAGCCGATGCGGAACCACACGCTGATGCAGACGATTGCCCGGGCCAATCGTGTGTTCCCCGGCAAGCACAGCGGTCTCATTGTGGATTACGCGAACGTCTTTGCCTCGTTGGAAAAAGCGCTGGCCATCTATGCCAAAGGGAAAGGCGGCGAGCAGCCCATTCGCGACAAGCAGACGCTCGTGGAGAGTCTGCGTCAGGCGATCACTGAGACAGAAGCCTTCTGTCTGGCCCATGGCGTTAAGCTAGGAGAAATTGAGCAGACTCCGGCGGGAAGTCTTGACCGGCTGACAAAGATTGCCGAGGCGGTCGAACGCCTGATCTCTCCCGACCCTCTCCGCAAGGACTTTCTCGGTCAGGAGGGTTGGGTCCGAACTCTGTTTCAAGCCGTAAAGCCCGATCCGTCCGTGTTGGAGTTCACCTCCCGCGTCGCCTGCCTGACCACGATGGCCGAAAGTATTCGCGAGCGAACGGGCGAGGGACCGGCAGATATTTCAGCCGTGATGGCCGATCTCAATAAGATTCTGGATGCGTCTGTGGCAGCGGATGGCTTTCATATCCCTCAGGACAAGACCGGCCATGGGATCATCGATCTGACAAAGATCGACTTCGAGGCCTTAGCCAAACGCTTTGGGAAGTCCAGGACCAAGAATATCGATCTGGAGCAATTGAAGGCGGCGATCCGCGCTCAACTGGATAAGCTTGTTCGGCTGAACCGGACGAGGGCCGACTATCTCACCAAGTTTGAAGAACTGATTGAATCCTACAACGCAGGCAGCCGGAATATTGATGAACTCTTCAAAGAACTCCTGGCGCTCAGTCGTAGTTTGAACGACGAACAGGAACGGCATGTCCGAGAGCGCCTTTCCGAAGAAGAACTCGTGGTCTTCGACATTCTGACCCGCCCGGCTCCTGAACTGGCTCCCGAGGAACGTGCCGAGGTGAAGAAGGTCGCCAAGGATCTGCTGGAGAAGCTCAAACAGCTCTTAGTGCTGGAGTGGCGGCAGAAGGCGACGGCTCGCTCACAGGTCAAGCTAGCGATCGAGGAGCTATTGGATCAAGGATTGCCTCGCAGCTACACACCGGATCTCTATAAAGAGAAGTGTTCAGCGGTGTTCGAACATTTCTACGAATCCTACGGAGACCGGGGAGCGAGCATCTATCCCACGATGGGTTAACACCGACCGACGCACTGCCACGCCACTCTCAGCTGACATCTTCTCATTTCCACAGCAAACACAATCACACGCTTCTCTCGCCTTCTTCCGACGCCCTCCCCTTCCTTAGTGCCCTCACGCCGCCCGGGCCAGCCTCGCCTTGACGATTTTCTGCAGCTCCAGCAGCCGCCAAAGAATCTTCGCATCCGTCTGCCTATCATGACCTCATCGGTCAGGTGGCCTTCCCTTCACATCATAATTTCCGCCATCTGATTGGTACACCAGAGCTTCACCATTTCACACCCTGCCGCTACCTCTCTCCACCCACCAGAAGAAGCGAGCCAGCCAGAGACGAGCTTCTGAATCGGTTGGGCGAAAAGATTTTTCTGCCGCACTGTTCCCAACCACAGAACGGCTCTACCCCCAGAGGAGGTTCCCCATGCAATCCACCACCACATTCAGCTACCTACGTTCCAAGATTTCGGAATGGAAGGCCAACGATCTGCTCTTGCCATCCGAAGTGAGCTGGGCGCGGTTTCAGGAAGTAGCCACCAATGACATTCTCCCCGTGCTATGCGAAGCCCAGGATGCCCTTGAAGCTGCTGGGCTAGAGGTGTCTATTACCGCGTTGGACGAAGAGACCCGCTGTCTCGGATTTTATGTTCAAGACGTGGGGTTATTCTTTGCGCCTTCGGACGATGCGATGTCGGTCCATTTCATGGCGCGGCGGTTCACTGCAAAAGAGCAAGGCTACGAAAGCCGCTTCTTGTATAAGCGGGCGAAACCGGAACCGTTACGCCGGCTGGTGGAGGAGGCTCTCCTCCGGCTGCTCGGGCCACGACGGACCAACGCGGCCAGTCAGTAATGCGAGTAGTGGTGGCGCGATTGTCACTACGACCGTCGCGCCATCACTCGAGCTTTCATCAACTCAACAACATGCACCTGACGAAATGGAGAATGACCATGATCAACGACACCGACAGCTTTTTGAGTTTGCGAGTTGCCTTGCGTGAAGGACAGGATTCAGGCCAATTGCCTTCTACCATTGAGTTCCGTCGGCGGTTTCACGTGATGGTGAGCGAGATCGGCGTCCCAGTCTTACGAGATTTGGTCAACCTGCTCTGCATAGAAGGTGTCACGGCGCACCTCCTGATGGGAATGGACGAAGCAACCCCTTACGTCGGAATCCAACTCGAGCACCCCGAAACAACCCTCTGGATCTCGCCTACTACGACCGGCCGTGATGTGCTCAGCAGCGTATATGGCGGACTTCATCCGGAATATGCAAGCCTGCGGACCATGAGTTTTCGGGTCTTGATGCGATCCACTCTCGAGGCGGTGCTTGTTGAACAACTGCGGTTAGTCTTATGCCCGCCGAAGCCCATTGTGTAGCCCGCGTAGCAAAGCGGCCTCCATGCCTGGGAACCATCCCGCACGAGAATCCGTACGTCGACGATTGCAAACGGTCAGCGCTCGGTCGGGGGTGCCGTGAGTGCGCGGACAGCACGCTGCAACTCGTTGACCAGTTTCCTGCGGTAGCCGCGATCAAGCGGAGCGCCATGAACGAGGGATCGGTCAAGACGCTTAATTTGCCCCAACGCGGTACGGACCAGTTGATAGTTTGGCTGCAACACCTTCCAGTACAGCTTGTAGCTCGCCACCTTCATGTCGATTCGCACAGACTCCTCTCGCGCGTTAGCCTCGACGAGAGCAAGGCCTCCAAACGGATCAGTCAACTCTATGCAACGTGCAAAGAGCGTTTCACCACAAAAGAGTCTCGCATATCGCTGGAGGCGACTATGGAGTTCTTTGTGCCGACGTCGAGCGAGTTCCTTTACGATCGTTTGAATGGCGAGGACTTGGTTCTGTCGCCCCTCCGCCTCCAACAGGCGCTCAATTGTGCCGGTCGGATAATACAAGACAGCGAGCACCAGGCCAATGGGAACTCGGGCATTGGCGAACGGTGACCCGGCGGTATCACAAAACTTTTTTCCACACACCTTTTGCTTCGGCGATTGAGGGCTGCTGTCCGTAACCTTCCCAGCGACGCTCCTCTCCACCTTGTTCACACATTCCCATCGCCGCTTGCCTTTGTCGACACGATACTTGCCCGTCTTCGAATCCCGCTGCTTGACTGCGGAATACGACCATGCCTTCTTGCGGCAGTGGATGCATCTCACATCCAGCTGTCCCGTCTCCGTCATCCACCTCGCCCATCGGAGACATTTGTAGGCACGCTTCTTTTCCTGTTCAAACGCACGCAGGACCTTCCGCTTGGCTTTATTGGGGAGTGCTTCAAGTGCTGCTCCGGGAAGCATTTGGTCCGCAGTGGGCCACACTTGGATGACCTGCGAATCAGTCTGTATCAGTTCCGATACCCCCGTTCCTGTCTCCCGATATATGGTGCCCCTCAGGAGCTTGCAACTGCGCCGTCGAGCCTTCTTCGGCATACCATCCTCCTCTTGTTGCACATTCCCTCTCATATCGGACAATCCTTCACCGGCTTGAGTCCATGGGCTGGGAATGAGAACAGATGCGGCATCAAGAGTTCGAGCCACCGCACACATGCGCATTCTAAGAGGGACTTGCCCATGGGATAGTGCCCCTCTCTTATGACCGTATTGCAGGACGAGGAACACCTTTGATGACACGCTCAGGACATTCTGGATCCTGGTGTGGAACCACGCACGATCTGAATGAGCCGCATCACGATTGATTCAATGGACCAGCCCACACCCCTTGGATTAAGAGGAGAAGTACCCGTGATGACACTCCCTCTTACAATTCGTCCTATCAGTTTCGCCAGTACAGTTTTCCTGCGCTGGTATATCAGAAGGAGTCCGGCAGCCCGCTGGAATAAGATGAGCGTGTGGCCAGGAGATCACATTGGGACGAGGGTTCGTCGTGAGGAGATGACTCTCCCGTAGGAGCACCCGGATCAGAGCCAACCACTATCACGCTGTGTCGATGACTAAGAGGGAGGCCTATCATGAGCCGCCTCCCTCTTAGCCATCACTGCCGTACCTGTCACCCTCCCCGAGAGTCTCACCAGCCGCCTCGAACGAGCCAACCCACGGAACCGGTGGGAGCGGTCGATGAGCGCTGCCGGACAAGCCGCCGTGTCTCGCCGCCCGCGACCGTCATGACTGACAGATGAAGGGACCGCGAGGGCCAACCAGACCGTCCCCACACCCATTTGCTTCAGGAGCCCATGATGACTGAGTCCCTCGGATCACACCCAATGCCTAGCTCCGACGACATTCCTCCTCCTCGAAAAAGAGGACGTCCCCGCAAACATGGACTGCGGGCCGCACCAGTGCCCACAGCCCCCCCGGTTGAGCCGTTAGTGGACGCTGCACAGATTGCCGACTTGCTGTCCATCCCGCATGACTATGTATACGACCTGGTCAAGCGAGAGGAGATTCCCGTCATACGGGTCGGGAAATATCTGCGCTTTTCGATCCAGGCGGTGTTCCACGCCCTTGGTCACCAGGCGCCTGGCGACCGCCCGGTGTAACTCCGGCACACCCTCCCGTGCGCGTCGCGTCGTCGTCCTCTCTATCAATGGAGCCCCTGCACGCTCCACTCTCACCATCCCTCCACGGGCCGACCTGGGGCAGTCCTGCCTGCCCTCCTCCCGTGTGCCCTTTGCAGGCCATGGCACAGGATGCGCCTGAACCGTGGACCAGCCTGATCGAGACGATCCACCCATCGCACCAGATACGAGAGCCAGATCGGCCTCACGGATCGCGCCGTCAAGATGCCTCGCAGATGACTGGCCGAGACGAGACTCCCCTTCCATTCCCGTAACTGCCCTCGAGGCGCTGTTGCAGAGGACGGCCCTCGCGGTCAAGTACCCCGGTTCTTCGGATCAGAGCCACCAGCCGAGGCGTTCTGACCTGAAATGAGGTGCGCGAAGACGAGGCGGAGCCACCACAGTAACCGCATCAGATAACGACGCGTCTCATACCACTGGAAAATGAAGAGGAACCGATGAAGGCCGCCTATTCGAAACAGAGGACCCACCACCTCCCACAGACCGCTGACCCGCCCCTGGCTGGATCCCCCCTTGCGGGCCACCCGCAAGGAGACCACATGGGCGCTATATCTAAGGATCGTGCGGATTACGGAGCGCCAGGTCAGCGAGAGACCGTGGGGGCACAAACGGCTCAATGCGGCAATCTCAGAGCTGACGCGCTCTCGGTAATGGAGGCACAGTGAGTTCTAACCGTAATGAAAGACGCGGATCTGAATCGTCAGAGGAGCAAGGCGCCCCTCAGGACCACTTCGGCGAGCATATCTATGCCCGCCTTCTAAACAGCAAGAAGATGCTGACGGCGGCCCAGATGGATCTGCTCATCACCACACTGCGGCAGGAGCACCCGCATCACGGACGCCTGCTCTTTGTCATGAGACAGGTTGGGCTCTGGTTACCCGTGACGCTTGGTTTACAAATTGGCGACTTCGCTCGAGACCAGCCAATTGTTCATATCGCTCGCGGCTGGGCCGATCAGGGCATGTACCCCATTCCCAAAAAGGTGGGACGCGGTTTCTTCCAACAAGGAGACCTGTGCCCGACCATCAGGCCGGTCTCACCGAGCGTCCTGGATACCGTTCATGAACAGATCAGCTTTCTGGACGTCGGCGGGTACCCCACCGGCGCTCACGACTGGCTCTTTCCAGGAAAAACGAGTGGACACCCGTGGAATCCCGGCATCTTTAGTCAGATGGTCCTGCAACCAGCCCTCCGTCAATTGCAGTTGCCGCCGGTCACACCCAAAGAGTTGTACTTTTCGATTATGCGGCTGCGGGTTGAGGAGCTGGTGAAGGCGCTGCCCGAACCATCGACCATTCACCCCGGCTCACCCTGTCCCACCTGCGGCCAAGACGCCAGCCAGCGACTGCCTGGCGGGACCACGCCTCTCTGCCTAGATCCGATACCCCACCCCTCACACTATCAAAGGAGCACACCATGACGATCATTGACGGAGCAGAACGAGGGCGGCCAGGGCGAACACTCGTGGACTACTATGATTGCGCGGGGAAACGCCGGCTCAAGACCTATAAGACCCGTAAGGAGGCGGAAGACTTTGTCACTCAACAAGAGGAACTTCAGCGCACATCGGACCGTGCGATTGTGAACCCCGACATCACGATTCAAGATTATCTTTCAAATTGCCTTATCATTTGGCGAGAAGAACAGGGGTTGGAGGATTCCACCATCACAGGTTATGAGGGCCTTTTCCGCGACCATATCCTCCCCGAACTCGGCCGTCGGCGCGTCCGAGAGATCACACGCCAGGACATCCTGGGGTTGAAAAGTCACCTTTCCACCCAGCCAGCCCTTGGCTGCACGAAGACCCCCTTAAAGAATGGTCGGCTCCTGTCCAAAGGCACGATCACAAGAATCATCAACACGCTATCTGGCATGTTCAGCTTCGCGATCGATGATGGCATCCGGCCTGACAATCCGGCGGCCCGGATGGGCCGGAGAAAAAACACGCGCACACCTCCGGAGGAGCGGATCAAACCTATCGAGCTGTGCAAAGCGCTGACGAAAAAAGAGCGTGATCGAGTCTTTTTGGCAGCATTCGAAATGGTGGACCTGAGGTACTATCTGTTTCTCTACCTGTTGGCCGCCACCGGCATGCGACCCGGGGAAGCGCGTGCGCTGCGCTGGCGCCACCTCGACCTCGAGGGCACCCAAGAACTCCATGACGGGGTGCCCATGATCACCGTGGAATACACGTTCAAGAAAAAGGGACAACTCGGGGCCCCCAAAAATAAGAAGACGCGTGAGGTCGAGGTCGAACCGTCGCTCTGCGCCCTGTTCCGCACCTTCCAGGCAATCAGGCAACCGCACCCCGAAGATTTCATCTTTTCCGACCGCAACCCTCAGACGGCGCTCACTGAGAAGGCACTGAATATGACCTGGCCCTTTGTGCTGGCCATGGCAGGGATCCCTCGGTGGCTCTCTCCCTACTGTCTGCGGCATACCTATGCCAGTATCTTGATCCGGGAGGGCGTGTCACCGAGTTTCATCTGTGAACAACTCGGACATGCGAACACCGCAGTGACCGAGAAGTACTATGCCAAATGGCTGCCACGGAAATCGTTTGGGGCCCTCGGTAAGTTGGGACTCGCTCGGATCGCGGTAGCAGCACCGGTGACAGTCTTGGCCCAGGTGGCAGAGGGGACACGTGCAACACATTGACAACTCAAACATCTCTAATTTCGTTATTTTCCCTTCAGCCCCGTGGGTTGGGATGCACTCCTCGCCATATAAGATCGGCCACGAATGATGAAACGCCGCACTAATCCAGTGGATTCCGCTGATCAGCCATACGAAGGCAAACTCCTTCTGATAGCTCCTGATGGCTCCTGGATGCCCCCATTTGGCGGGAACGTGGTAGCAAGAATGGTAGCAACGTGGGAGGACCGGGCACGCGACGGGTCCCATCGACTCACGGGCATCCCCGTGATGGTCACGGAGGTAGGCGGCCACATGGGGCCAGCACCGTGCACAGGTTCGGGGGTGACCCGACGCGTCCGACACTAGGGCGAGGCGAGCCGCCATGAACGGAAGCATCAGGCGCGTGTCACAAACGTCGAGCCCCTCACCCATCACTCCGCGCGAGCGCGTTGGAACCATCCCAAAAGATCACACAATGAAGACGACCAGGCCAGAAGCAGATGCCCCCACACACCACACGCCATCACACCCAACGGCCGTGTCCCTATGCGCCACCTGTGCACCGAGATCGTTTGGACCGTCAGGAGGGCAAAGACCCAACGGGAGACCGCCGCGTTTTTGCCCCATCAATTGGTCCTGCTCGCGGTCTACACACACGACGAAGGAGCGAGGGGCAGGGCCCCGCGCACACCCCGGCTCACCGTGAACTCAACCGGGCCCCAGTACTCCAAACCCAGAATCCAAGACGCTTCTGGAGCACGGACCAGCATGTCGGTGGGCGGGGCAGATCTCGACGGGCACACGGGTCGCGCCTCAGAGCGACTGTTTAGCGACAATTAGAATGCGGGGCACAAATCTAGTTGACGTTGAACACGGCGACCACCCACCGCGTGCGTCGTTCAGGAATCCGTCGTGACGACGAGCGCCGCCGTGCACCTCGTGCCCTGCCTCCCTGGAAAACAGCGTCGAGACCACCCCCATCCTGTCTGCGTCTGCCCCCTCCAAACGTGGCCCCTCGCCCACATGATCACCGGAGCAGAAAGGAGGAAATCGGGCCACCACCAGTCACCGCCCGTGTCGCAATTATCACTACACCACACCCTTCATTAGAGGAGAGTCTCATGGTACCCAACACACCCATTCCACCGGATGATACCCCTGAATTGCTCGAGTGCCACCGGAATCACGCTCCGTTCATGTATCTGGTCCACCGGATCATCACGCAAACACACCTGCGTGTGTGTGAAGTCTTGAATCTGGACTCGCAGTCGATCGATGTCCACGCCGGCACGCTGACGATCCAGTCACCCAAGACCATGACCACACGGATGGTGCCGCTCACGCCTGAACTGACGGACGTACTCACCATCTACATGGCGGAAAGCCCGAGTGCGCGCCGGGTATTGACGACGACGGGGTGGCACAAGCTGGGGCCCGCGTACCGGACGCTCGTGCGCCGCCTGCGGGTGCGTGGGCCTCGCTCCACACGTCCACCGACTCAACGCTGAGGCGAACCGGCGGGGCCATCGGACCTGATCGTCACGAGGGCCTGCCACCTACGAGTCTGCACGCAACGGAATCGGTTGAGCCAGGTCGGAAACCCAGCGGAAGAACGGGAGGCGTTCACCATGCCGCCCGCAGTGAGCGGGTGACGTCTGGAACAAAGAGCAAGAGGGAGGCGGCATCAATGCCGACTCCCTCTTAGTCATGGTACCTCACAGGGGTTCCTCATGGTCGTCGCACCCACGAAGGCGACGCGCGTCACTCCCTCACGCATGGCACCAGACGACGTCGTCGCCGTGCTGCCGGCAAGTCAGGACTGATGGCCGTGTTATGGGACGCATGCTCACGCGATTAGCCGTTAAATTCTCACACGAGGGCACACCAACGTTATTCACCGAAAGGAAGGTTCATGATGGAACGCAAACAGAAAGAACTTCAGATCTCCCCCGCTGTTCTCAAGGTCTTGGAGGAGTGGGTACGGAACCACAAGGGAGGGACACAGACCGGCGTCGATGTGGGGACGCCGTGGTTGTTCCCCCATCATCAGCCTCGACACGTGGCAGTCTCGGCTCTGAGCAGGTCCACTATGCGCGCTCTCACCTGGGGGGACGTCGCTCGTCAGCTCGGTCATACGGTCGCCCACACATCCGATCCACGCACCTTGGCCACGATGGTCTCGGAGCAACCGATGGCACTCTCCCGGTTACAAAAGTTCGCGAACCATCCCGACTATATGGTTCGCTGGTCTGTGGTGCTGAACCCTACCGTGACAGCCGCCCTCCTCGCCACGCTGGCGGGAGATTCCGTTGATTTTATCCGGCGGCAAGTGGCCCGCCATCCCCTCACCCCGCCCGAGATCTTGCATCAGCTATCCCAGGACCCTGCCTTGGGTGTCCGGTACGCGGTGGCAGCCAACCCCAATACGGCCTGGATCACGCTCAAGGGGATGGTACGCAGCAAATCTCAGCGCATCGTCCGCGCCATTGCCAACCATCCCAATACGCCAACCGATCATCCATTGAAACAGATGAACGAGTGATCACCCATGCTAAGACTGCAGTGCATTCTGCCCCCTCTACCCCCAGTAGGTCTCTGACGGTGGGAAGGACGCACCTCTCCCTACTCACACAGCTCAGTCTCAAGCTGGACTAGGCCACTTGAAACGGAACCCGGAACGAAACGAAAAGGAGCACATACGATGATAAAGCAGTTACAGGATGGACGGTATCACGTCGTGGTCCGCTGCGCAGACCATGTCACGCGCCAGCGGATTGTTCGCAATGAAGGAACGGCCCAATTCTATGAAGCGATTTTCATAGCCGGATGGTTTGACCGGTTCACGGCAGTACCATGTCGAAAGGCCAGAACCAATACGTGACGGTCGCCATGGACTCCATGACTAAGAGGGAGTCGGCTCATATACCGACTCCCTCTTAGTCTAATCGATCACCACTTCTCTCACGGCCGCGGCAATCCTGATCCAGGTACTCGCGCAGCACCCACCCCCACAGCACTCACCAATTCGCCAGCAAGACACCCTTGGTGGCACGGATCTCGGCACGCATCGGCACCACAACACCCCATACTCAATCTATCTAGAGGATCTCGCGAGTTCGAGTCATACAGGAAAGGATCGCGTCATGGGCGAGAAATACACCGGGCCAGTGCACGGTCACCACGCCCGTCCCACGCGGGGGCGGGCCCACACGCAGATGCCCGCCACATCGCCACGCACCGCAACCGCGCTGACACGTCCCTCCCCTTCAGCGCCCATAGATCCCGTCGCCGACTCATCGCCCCGCTCTGCGCCGACCACCACGAGAGCCACCGAGAGTCCGACGCACCCACCGGTAACACTGAAGGAGCTCCTGATGCACACCACTCCCGCCCCCCTCCCTGAATTACTGACACTGGAAGAACTCTGTACCTTCTTAAAGGTCAAGCGCAGTTACGTTTACTCGCTGACCAGTACCGATCGCATCCCCCATAGAAAATTTTCCGGCACCCTCCGGTTTGTCAAAGCCGAAATCCTTGAATGGATTGACCGCGGCCGCCGCGGCCCTCGGATGAGCGAGCCACCCAGGAGCGACTCGTAAGAGTCACTTCCCATTCATTTTTTCATCAGAGGGTTACATGGCTACCGAAATCAAGATCGAGAAAGGCTGTCTGTATCGGAGGAAGAATCGACCGACGTTCTACGTGAAGTTCACGCCGAAGAAAGGAGGGAGACCGCTCCACCTCAGCACGGGCAAGACAAATTTGCTGGCGGCGGCCGCGGCGGCGCAGGTGTTGATCGCAAAATATGACGGCAAGTCGACAAACCAGGTCAAAGGCCAGAAGCTCACGCTCGCCGACTTCTGCCGACTTCCCGCGAAAGAGGATCCCGAAGACCGGGGCGGGCAGTTTTGGCAATATCTGGTCGCCAATCGCGCAGGCAACACCCGGAATCGGCATCGGGACATTCTGAAGAACCAGATCCTCCCGCACTTCGGACGATATCGCTTCGATGACCTGGAACCGGAGCACATTGAGATCTGGAAACAGCGGCGGCTCGGTGAAGTCCAACGCGCAACGGTACTCAAAGAACTTCACTGCCTGAGCGCGGTCTTTCGCGTCGCACGCAAAGTGTACCGCTACACAAGCCAGAATCCCGTGGCCGACATCGAAAAGCCGACGGTGCCGAAGCGGAAAAAGCAGATTCCCACCGCCAATGAAATCCGCACCTTCTTGGATGCCGCAGCCCTGCTGAAACCCTATGCGTACGCCAGTCTATTAACCGTGTATCAGGGGGGCTTACGAATAGATGAGGCTCGCCACCTGATGCCAGACGATGTCGATGAGGACGAGGATATCTTGCGCATTCGAACGAAGGCGGGCTGGTCCCCAAAAGATCAGGAGGACCGGGACGTTCCTTTGGTAGAACCCATGCGCACAGTCTTACTGACGTTGAAGCACCAGAATCCGAACGCTCGTTGGCTCCTCCCTCGCGGCGATACACGAACCTATAAGTGCGAACGGTGTGGTGGCGCGGAAACCCATATCGGGAATCTGCGGAGTGCCATCCTGGCGCTTGCAAAGGCCGCCGGCATCTCGAAAAGACTGACCCATCACATGCTCCGCCACTGCAACTCGACGCACAATCGGCAACTGGGTGCCAAAGACTACGAAGTGATGGAGCTGTTAGGTCAGCAATCGACCAAGATCCATACCATTTATACGCATGCGGAGTGGCAGCATATCGTCGAAGCGACCCAGCGGCTTGGGGCCTCAATCGGAGGTGATGGGTTGTCCGCGTGGTTGTCCACGCGGACCCGCGAGACTGAAACATCAGAATAATTGGAGGCTTCGGACGCCGACCACAGCCGGGCAAGGGCTGGGCAGAAGACCCCAAAACCCAAAAGTCTGGGCCGCAGATAAATTGGGCAACGGACTCGCATCTTAATGAAGGGGGATCTATTTTTCTGCTTATGTACACAGAGGGAACGTAGCCGGCACATCCTTTCTCTCCTGCATCACTCGCTGTCTTCTAAAACACCGCAGTAGAAACGCGCCATTTGATCATCGTGACCTTTACGGCATCGTTCACAACGAGACATGCGACCATTGCATAACCAAATATTGCGAGCGTCTGCCCCCAGGGCAATGGCCTGAGACTCGGCAGACCCACGAGCGTGAGGACCGTGCCGACCAGCACGTTCAACGTCAGCGCCGCCACGAGGGTCTTACTGGGCATCGTCGCCCAAAACCATCGCCGTTCTCTCGCGGAGATGATAGAGAACACGGCGAAGTAGAGCAACGTCAGAAAACTGAAAGTATAGAGAGCCTGGTCGTCTGTCGCCAGACCGAACCATGACCAGCCGATCCACAAGAGGAGGAGGGCTTCCGCAACCATCACCACGCCCAACACTACGGAGACGGTGATGAAGCCTCCGATGTTCCACGTCTCTGGATTCTTGGATGGACGAACGTTATCGGTGGCAAGAGAGATCTTCGCGAAGTCCGTCATAAAGACCAGCAGCAGCATCGCAAAGGCGGAGACGACGAACTTGCCGGTCACCACGAACGCGATGGCCACAAAAGCCGCCTTCAAAATCGTCCGGCTGATCTTGTTGATAATCCACGTCAGTATGCGCTGATAAATCATTCGCCCCTGCTCGACTAACGCCACGATGTTCGTCAATCCCGATTCGGTCAGGACAACGCTCGCGGCCCCCTTGGCCACGTCGGTCGCGGTGCTGACAGCAATACCCACTTCGGCCTGGCGGAGCGCGGGGGCATCGTTGACGCCATCGCCTGTCATGCCGGTGACATGCCCCGCAGCCTGCAGGTGCTGCACGACGATGTATTTGTCCTCCGGATACACTTCGGCAAACCCGTCGGCGCCCGCCAGCATGTCGACCGCCTCGTTGCCGGCCTGCGCACTTACGGCTCTCAAGCCCGCCACGCACCGGATATTGGGCAATCCGACTCCGCCCGCGATTTCACTCGCGACCGCGAGCGCGTCGCCGGTGAGCATCTTCACGGAAATACCGAGGTCGTGGAGTTCGGCGATGAGTTGCTTCGCATCCGACCGAGGCGGGTCATACAACGTCACCAATCCAACCAAGGCAGGGGTGCCCGTCTCGAGGCCGCGCGCCACCGCGAGCGTTCGGTATCCCTTCAATGCAGATTCGCGGACACGTGCCTCCAACGCCTCGATTGCCGGGGGTTGAAGTCCGCAGGTTTCGGCAACGGTTCGCACGGCGCCCTTCATCATGCGCAGCCGCTGCCCGTTCTGTTCGACCACGGCTTCCGTCCGCCTGGTTTTCGCGTCGAACGGCGCGAAGGAGATGGGTGTGACCTTGGGAAGGCTGTCGAAGATATGCCGCTCGTTCACCGCGGAAAGGAACGCCAGATCGATCGGATCCTGGTTGGCTTCTTGCGACGCCAGGGCACCGGTAAACAGCACATCGGATTCGGTCGCCTGCTCCAGCGGGATCACGCCGGTGACAGCCAGTTGGTTCATCGTGATCGTGCCCGTTTTGTCCACGCAGAGCACATCCATCGTCGCGGCATCCTCAGCGGCGCTGAGACGTGTGACCAGCACGCCGCGCTTGGCCAACTCCTTCGACCCGACGGCCATGCTGACTGTGAACATGACCGGAAGGGCGACCGGCACCGCGCTCATCAACAGAACGAGCATGAGCGGGACCATCTCCAAGAGCGGCGCGCCGCGGATGACCGACAAAATGATCACCAGACCCAGCAGCGCGCCGACGATGACGAACAGCCAGCGGACCACCTTGGCTACCACGGCTTCAATGTGGAGTTTCGGACGCGCTTGCTGCACCAGTTCCGTGGTGCGACCAAAGTAGGTCTGCGCCCCGGTCAGCATGACCACACCATTGCCCTCCCCCCGGCGAACGATGGATCCCGACGAGAGCACTCCGCCAGGAACCTTGTCGGCATCGGTTGATTCGCCGGTGAGGGCCGACTGGTCGACACTCAAGGCTCCGGTCAGCAGCTTTACGTCAGCTGGAATAATGTCGCCCGGGCGCACGCGGACAATGTCGCCCGGGACCAGTTCTCGGGCGGGAATCACCTGCCAGGTTGCCTCGCGCCGCACGCGCGCACTGACTTGCAACCGCTGCCGCAACGTCTCGACGACACCGGCGGCCCGATGCTCCTGCATAAAACTTAATAGGGCATTGACCACCAGCAAAGCACTCACCACCACGAGGTCCGAGTATTTCCGAAGAACGGCCGACAATACGATGATCAGCTCAAGCATCCATGCCGAGACGCCCCAGAACTTGCTGAGAAACATGAGGACCGGGTGCCCCTTTGTTTCGGCCACTTCGTTGTAGCCATACGCTTTCCGACGGACGTCCACCTCTGCATGCGTAAGCCCAGTGTCGAGGTTCACCTGGAGGACCGCGAGCACGTCAGCTGCCGACCCGACCGCGATGTCTGGTTCTTTCCCCTTTGATTGCAACGAACGAGAAATCTCCACTCTGGATTTCTTAGTACGCCTCAGCAACGTCACGAACCTCCGCTTCTTACGAATCTGCCAAACCACATTCCAGGAAAACTCAGACGATACCAGGCTGGCTGATCAGTCGCCCCGTTCCATACGAGTGCGAATCATCTGCCCACAGATGGCAAAGACAAAACGCCTCGAAAGATCAAAACTCCAGCACACGTGGCTTCACGTAACGTGTGCTCATGAGACCCATCGAACTAGAATTGATCGAGCAACTGCTGCTTCTTGGCTCGATATTCTTCTTCCGTGATCAACCCTTGTGTATGGAGCCGTTGCAGCACGTGGAGCCGTTCTTCGATGGGCACGGATGGAGAGACAACCCTGGGAGAGCGCTCTGGGGATGGTGTCATGGCGGAGATCCCCCGGGAGACGGACGTCGTACCCAGTTCTCCTAAGAGGAGCGCCTGATAGGCAATGGTGAGTTCGGAAGGAGCGTTGGCGAGAAGACTAGCACCAGGATCTGGCACGATCGCCTGGTGATTGGCTGGGACCAGATCGTATGAAGGGCCCGCATCGGAACGCAGCGGGCGCTCCCATAATAACTGACGCGTACCAGGCATCGTGACGACCTTCCGATAGTTGGCGAGGACGATATGCAGCGAGGGCCCCTCCAGATACCACCCCCCGGTAGTGAGTTCCGTGAGCCCCTGTGAGGTCGCTCGACTCAGCCCGAACACGACCCATTCACCGGGTTGCGCTTGGGCGAACGCTTTACTCAGCGTCACACTGAAGTAGGTGATGTCCTCTTCGGTGAAGGCAGGTATCACCGGTCCTTTCGGTATGGGAAGCAGCAGTCCTTCGACTTGACGCTGGACATACAGGGTTGTGAGGATAGATCGCCAGTCTTCGGGGCTCAAGGTGAATGGATGCGTAAACCGCTGAGAGTTCCCTGCATGACCGTCAGCCGTGACGGTTTGCAACCGGACAAAGCGATCAGCCTCTTCGCACTGTCCACAGGCGATCCTGGTTGCCGGTGCGGCAGCTCCATGTACTCCGCCGGTCAGCAACAACGACCCTGCGACCAAGCACACACTGATTGAGACCTGACTTCGCCGAGACGTCCGCATCCCCTTCCCCCACCTTTCCTCGAACTCTTGGCGCTGTCTTGTTGCGGGAATCAACGCTCGACTATTCCGCGCGTACTAGTATGCGAAATCCAACCCGGCAAGCACGGTCTGACCAAGCAAATCGCCACCGCCCGCGCCAACTCCCTGCGATCGATACGTGTTGTATTCCGCATGCAGGGCAATATCGGTCCGGTTGGACTGATGGAGGTAATAGCGAGCCATGACGGTATGCGAATCCACATTGTTGTAGTGCTTGGCAAAGGTCGGGTCACCCTGGCGCTCATTCCGGATCAGATCGTACCGATACGAAAATAACCAACCCGGCATGTCGAACACCGGGAGCAGCGTCGGGTACCAATCCAACTCGACGAAGGCCCCGTTCCAGGACGCGTTCTGCGCATTGACGATCCCTTGCGAGACAAACAGGTTCTTGCTGTCGTTGCCATGCATCACGGCACCAAAGAGGTTCCACTGGCCGTCAACAGTCGTGCTCACATCCACCCCGACACGACTAAACGGTTGTCCGCTTCCCGCCACCGCCTGGCAGGTCGGACAGGTTGCATTGACCATCGTCGGCGCATCCCCATAGGCTCCGAACACCCCGACCCGGTGCCCGGTCACGATGCCATACCCGCCAAACGACTGTGTCATGTGTCCGTAAAAATTCACATTGCGGCCTCCCGTCCCACAGGTGGTTCCGGCAGCACATCCGCTGAGAGGGCCGGAGAAGGCATTCGTGGACAATGCCGCAAGGCTGTACCGGAAGTAGCCGTCGGTCGCAGACGTTTTTTTAATGCCGGCTAGCTCAGCACCTGGCTGGTTTTCGCCGATCGCAAAGGAGTTGGGATTGAGATAAGAACTGGTGGAGGTCCCGCTAATGGTCGACGTATAAGGTGTGCCTGGCAGGTAATGATACATCACAAACTGCGAGTTCAGAGTCGGGCTGCGCTTCTCGCTGAAGGGCACGTCCAGTTCGAATTTGCCGATTTTCAGATTGAGCAGATAATCACCAGGCTCACTCTTGACGCCCACGAACCGTTCGAGCCGCATGAGCCGGACAAACGCTGACTCCAGATCACTGTCACTGGCACCCGTCCCGAATCCGGCACTCCCCAAGCCAGGGGTAAACACGACCCCAAACGCAATATCACGATGGAGGGTCCCGTAACTTAAGATATCGAGACCGGTGAAGCCGAATCCGCCCGTCGTAAGGCCCTTGCCATCAGTTCTGACGTTCGCCCCTTGATACCCGACCGTCGTCCGGAGTGAGAGCGGCCAGTAGCCCATGCTGATACCCTCATGGGTCGGCAGGTCCTGGTCTGCTCCTAACTGAAAGCCTTGGTCGCGGAAGATATTCCCGAAGTCGTTTAACTTCGGGAAGCCCGGCACGTGACAGACGTTGCAGGAAAACCCGTACTTGCGGGCAAAGGCTGGAATCGCATTGGCATTCTGAACGAGCCCGCTCCATTCATAACTCAACAGCGCGATCAACCCGAGTGTCACGAGAATGAGGCTTTTCGTTCGAAGATACTGCATGATCCATCACTCCTTCAGTAGCTCAGCGCCAGCAGCCAGTGGCTGAGATGCGAGAGGACAGGGTCATTCATTCTCGCGCGGATCACTTTGGTGACTCGCGTTGGCACGGACATCCCGAGAGCCGAAGACGAGTTATCGTAGGAACTCGTGACACAGGGACACAGGCCGCTTACCCTCCTGACTTACAGAAGGTTCTGACATACGCAATCAGTTTCCAGCCCTCCTCTTCGCTGAGCATGTGGGGGATAGAGGCGGGCATACCGGTTCCTGGACTGCCGTGCTTCATGATCCAGAAGAGTTCACCATCTTCGCGTTCCTTCTGGAACGCGCAATCCGTGAAGTTTCGTGGGGGATGATTGGCCTGCATATGGCTCGCGGGGCCATCCCCCTTTCCGCTCACGCCATGACAGAGCGTACATTGGCCTTTACCTTCGTAAAGGGTTTTACCAGCCGCGACGACGTCCGCAGGAGCAGTTCGCGTGTCGCCAAACGGCGCATGGAGGGCCTTAGCTTTTTCCGAATGCGCCTCGGGGACTCGATCCTCTGTGGGTGGGCGGGAGGCCCCCGAGAGAACGACGGCTACGAATAACACCCCAAGAATCAGCACGTCAGGCCTGACCAACTTCTTATTCATCTCGTCCCTCCCTCTATCGCATCAGAGGCTCCCTGGACGCGGCAGCGACCCGACGACGCCAAGACAACACACAACCTCCCTCTCAGAGACCTGCATCATCTTCTTCCACGACCTAAACCATGAGTAAGCAAATCCAATTCCTCTGCTGTCATCAGCTCACAGGATCACAAACACAACGGGACTGAGGATTTGCGAAACCCGCTCATGTAAGCAACGTAACCCTGTGTAGACTTGCTCCACACGGAATCCTTAAGACTGCCCCGAAACGCCTCACGATCTTGAGCCGATTGGCTTCATGTGCGAGTCTCCGGACCGTGCTTCGCTCCATCGCGCCCAACATGATTGGCAGCAGCACGTTCAGAAGGCTTGTGCGGTATGCATTTCTCTTGAAGCGAAACGCCCCTCGCCTAATCTTCTCCCGATGTCCCAAGACCAATCCAGGCTCGCAAGAGATCATGTCTCGTCACGGAGTAAGCTACTTTTCCACTCTTCTTCACCGGGAGATTCAGCAAACGCTTCTCCTCCATAAGCTTCACAGCTTCTTCGATCGTCGTCTCAGATATGACGGCGATTCGATCCTGGGCCATAATTTGGTCCACCGTCATCTCAGACAGATCCTTGCCGGCTTCCAAGGCACGGAGTACATCGAATTCGCTGACGAATCCAATGAACTCATTTCGATCATCGAGAACCGGCGCGCCAGGGGTATGGCTGGACAGTAATTCTATTGCCACGGCCATCCCATTTTGGCCCGCGTGAAAGATTAGGTTATTGGTGCCCCGGATCTGCCCTACCGTTCGTATCCCTCCGGCCGGAACCCCCGGCAACCTCTGCATCGACACCTTACTCTGTTCCTTGATCATGGTATGCCCCCTTTAATTTCACCATGCGTGATGGCGATCGAACAGCTCTCCGCACGAGCGCCCTAAGACAGTGACACCTACGGAGCCGGCTGCAGGTTGGTAATGTGGTAGAGAGCCCGAGCATGACCCTGATCGGTGACGTAGGCTTCGATCTTGTCCCCCACTTTGAAAGTGCCTTCCTGATGGGTAGTTTTGTTGACATGCAGCCGCACTTCATGGCCGGCCACGTCATGCACGGTGTAAAACTCTCCTTCAATCTTCAGTACGTCCCCTTCCACAATCTTGGAACCGGCCGTGGCCATCTTACCTGCCGCGGTTAAGTGGACGATGGACCGAGCATGGCCCTGATCGGTCACATGAGCCTCGACCTTGTCCCCTGCCTTGAAAGGGCCACCCTCCAGATGCGTCGCTTTGTCGACATGCAGACGAACTTCGTGGCCAGCCGTGTCATGCACCGTATAAAACTCTCCTTCAATCTTCAGCACGTCTCCTTCCACAATCTTGGAACCCGCTGCATATGAGTAGTTTGCGATCCCGACACTGCCGATCAGTGTGAACACGAACAGCGCGATTAGTTGTTTCATACCCTCTCCTTCCGGTTATCAAATGGCTTTACGTTGGTCATCGCATGAATGACGTTCATGCGATGGTCTCTTCTCCTCGTCAGCAACTTAGTTTTCGTAGTATTCCGGCGCGTGGGTTAATGACACATGTGCCGCAGGCCAATTTCCTGCTATGCCCGTTCAACGAATAACTATGTACCGGCTCCGTTCGTAGCGCACTTCTGAGCGCTTAACATCATGAAGTGCAACGTGGGTGCCAATACCATGACTCCGTGTGACGGGCAGAAGAATGGAGCGGCATTTGATTTATCGAGTGGTTATCACTCTCGGCGAGCGAGGAGGCCAACTGGGGAGCTACCGTGTGCTGATCCGGCGTGGCACAGCATGTCAGGATGACACAGATCAATGGCATGCGGCCGCTCGACCGACAGTCACAGCGCTCAATTCGGTCGGAACACCAACCGTGACTCGTAGAACGTCATCACTGCCGACTCCTTTTTCGCTGGTTCCTCCAGCCAACTCTCGTATATGTATGTCTCCCGCACACACCGCCATCTTCTCCCTCATGAGATCCGCGACTGAAACCGGAGAAGTAGCCGGCGATAATCGCTCAAGGTCACGTGCCAGATCCCTGGCCGCAAGGGGTTGTCCAGATCGTCCACGACCAGGTAGAGAAGAAATGCCAAGAGCGCAATGCTCACCGTAAAGAGGTAATCCAGCCACATGTTCCTCACCCCGATGAACAGCGACAAGAGAATCACTAAGCTGCAGGCAAACATAAACGTCTGCCGCAGAATCACTGGCATGCGTCGCGCCGCGTAGTTCAGCCGGTCTCGTTGATGTCGTGACAGGTCGCGCAAAATCGAGGAAGCTGTGAGGCTGAAGTCCGATGGCCGTGATTCATCCGCAATGGCGTTTCGCAACGACGTCATTACCGTGTCGAAGGCATCGCTGCGGTCGTCATCCTGGCGCGACCACCCGTTCTGGATCGTCAGCGCGAGATACGCCTCGATCCCGTCACGCAACTTCTTCCGCACCGGTGCTGGGCAATGGTAAGACCAGAGCCTCAGCTGATCCAGGGCACTCACTTCGTCCTTCATAGCGCCGACCAATTGGGTCCAATGTTCCCACTCCGTCTGGATAATGAACGCTGCGAGTATGCTGAAGATCAACCCGACGATCGAATAGAGCCAGGGAATTCCGCCAAGGTCCTGCAGATCCGCCGCGAGGAGCTGGTTGAGATAGGTCTCGGACGTCCGCAGCCAAAAAAAGACCCCTGAGAACCCCGTGAAAAAGAGCAGCAGTCGGAGGAGCACCCGGCCAGGCAGGCGGCCCGACTCATCGTCAGGGCGATCCGGTATCTGAATGCCACGTGGGATTCGATCAACAGACCGCATGGCGAAGCGCACCTCTCGACGCTCTGACGGCTAACAGGCCACGCACACAGTTCGCCATGCTCCCGCCCAGGCTCACGGCCGTTTCAGACTCAACATGAAGCTCGTGAGATCGTGGAGATCATGGTCACTCAATGGAAACTTCGGCATGATCGAACCCGGCGACACAGCCTGAGGATCTTTGAAATGCCGCACATGCCAGTCCCGCTCCGAACGGCTGTCGCCGACAAATGACAAGTCAGGACCAACAGCCCCACCTTCGCCGTGCACACGATGGCAGCCTCCGCAGCCGAACTGCGCGTACAGAGCCTTGCCATGCGCGACCGAGGGATCGAGGCGCGGGACCGCATAGAGTTGCGTGAGCGAGAGGCCTAACAGTCCGAAAACGACCAGTAGGAACAGCGCCCCGCTACCCAACGCAGCGGGGCGGCGGATCGGGTTGCGGGCCGGATTGCGATCGATAAATGGCCAGAACAGCATGATGAGAATCACGATCATCGGAAGAATCCACGTCGCTAGCGGCTCCAGTGGTCCATGAACATACTTCAGCAGTTCATAGTAGAAGAGGAAATACCATTCTGGCACCGGCACAAAACTCGTGTCGGCAGGGTTTGCTTTGTCGGTCAATGGAAAAGGCACGGCTATGGCTAGGGTCGAGAGAAGAAGAAACACCCCGAACATGACGACGGCATCCATATACACTTGGCGGGGGTAAAAGGGCTCGCTGCTGAGCGAAACCCGTTCGTCGGTCCAGGGGCCAGCCGGGCCGACACGGCGTAGCACGAACAGATGCAATACGATGAGACTGATGAGCAGGCTTGGCAGAAACAGCACATGCACGGCAAAGAATCGGGAAAGTGTCAGTGCACCAAGGGTGTCCCCTCCGCGCAACACTTTGCCCAACAGGTCTCCGACGACCGGCACAGTGCCGACCATGTTGATGCCGACCTGTGTGGCCCAATACGCGGTCTGGTCCCAGGGTAACAGATAGCCGGTAAACGCGAAGGCCATCACGAGCAGGAAGAGCAGGACGCCGATCATCCACATCGCTTCCCGGGGCGGTTTGTACGCGCCGTAGAGGAAGGTCTGCAGCATATGCAGGCCGATGGCCACGACCATGACTGACGCACCCCAATGATGCAGGCCCCGCACGAAGGCACCGAAGAGCACATCGCGTTCGATGAATTGGATACTGTCATACGCGTGATCCGGAGTCGGCGCATAGTACACGGCGAGGAACATGCCGGTGACTGCTTGCAAGATGAAAAGAAACAGCGTGGCAGAACCAAAGACATAGATCCAGCTTGCTCCCCCAGGAATTGGCTCGTCGAGCAGGGTCTTCTCAATGGGGGTGAGCTTCAGCCGGCTGTCGAGCCACTGATAGAGTCCTATCGCCATAGCCCCCTCATGGTTCGGGTCATCACATCCCCTTCAACCAACACGCTCCAATCTCATAACTCGCTACTCGTAGACAGTCCGGCCTTGAACTCTTTGTAGATCACAAGCACGCGCCCGTTTTCGAGTTTCGCAGGAAGGATGTCCAGGGAACGTGGAGCCGGCCCAGCAATAACCTTTCCACGGATATCGTAGACGCTGCCGTGACACGGACATTTGAATGTTCGATCTGAGGCCTCCCACCGATAGCCGCAGCCGAGATGCGTACACATCGGAGAGAAAACCGTGAGCTGCTCATCCCCTTGCTTTACGGCCCAAATAGCCTTGTGAATCTTAGTCTCCATCCAGCCATCTTTGATCGCCGCCAGATAGTCCAATTGTATCGGCTCCCCCGACACCAGCGCGTCGGCACTCGCCACGTCCACCCACGACTCTGTCCGCCGCTTGAAGGCTGGTGAAATTAGGTATCCGAGAAGCGGGATGGCCAATCCCATTCCAATGACTCCTGCGGCCACGTTCGTCACCCATTGAAAAAACCGGCGACGTGACTCACTGGGACTCCTGACCGCCGGCTCGGATGGTTCGGACATTGACCTATTCATGTCTACCTCTCTGTCAACCACTCACAACAGCCGTATGCATGCATGACATGGGCCGATATCACAACCGTCTGCCACACGGGGGAGACACCGACCGCCCCCTCGACTCCGAGGCATTGTTCGCCCACTCTCTCAGAGCGCATCTCGTTCCGGAGTAATCCATGGTTGTCACCAGTACTCAAGGTGTCAGCTCATAGTCTGTATG
The DNA here is from genome assembly GCA_964412445.1 of uncultured Nitrospira sp. Lineage (GTDB taxonomy): Bacteria > Nitrospirota > Nitrospiria > Nitrospirales > Nitrospiraceae > Nitrospira_D. The sequence continues at coordinate 542 of CAYPOR010000002.1, read as the reverse complement.
CTGAACATATCGGATGGCGACTCCCGACAAGAACAGGTCGAGCCTGGGTTGATCCACCGCCCCCTGCGTGAATAGATACGGGTTCGAGGCGTATGGCGTATACCACCCGTACCCATAGAGACCGAAGGCCGCTCCTGATGGACCGAACAACCCTGGCTCATAGTAGGGACTAGGTAGCATCGTGGCGAGCACCCCGATTGGCCCGAATATCACGGCATCGGCCCCTAGCTTTCGGGCCCGATCTGCAATCTTCTGCCGCAAGGTATCTACGCCGGCGTTCGCACTACTGACGGTAATCATGGCGAGATCAATGTGCGGACGTGCGGGCTCCACGGAGAGTGACTGAATCGAGGCGGTCTCGTCGCGTGGTGGATATACCTGATCCGTCAGCGACTCCACACGAACCGAAACGCAGGCCGTCAGGAGACTGCCGATGAGGAGGATCGCCCAGCGGCTTCCCACCTTGAACTCCATCAATCAGCCTTTCCCTCGTATGGAGCCGTTCTATGCCGCCCTGCGTTTCCTTATGGAATTAGGACGGA
>CAYPOR010000001.1:143248-180978 GCA_964412445.1 uncultured Nitrospira sp. | reverse complement strand
CGGGATGTTTCTGAAGAAGGCGGCGACGCTGGCGGCGGGGCAGGCCTTTGCCTTGTATCTCGATGCCGTGCTGGTGGCCGTCGTTGCCGTGCTCGGACTGATCGTCTTGAGCGATAGCCTGAGACAGTGGTATGGCTATGTGATCCTGAAGAAGCCGTTTACGAGCAGTGAAGTTGTGGTGATGGCCGGTGGCGGTTCGGCGGGCCGGATGCAGACGGCGATTACTGATAGTGACAACGATACACGTTTCCGGCTGCCACACGGCGGCGGGTGTTGTTAACGGGTCTCTTGGGAAACCTCCCTTGCTCGCGCACCCCGCACGCACGATCCATTGAAGTATGAAATGATGGGCGGTGCTCGGTGCATGCGCGCAGTGGGAGCTTTCCCAAGCGCCCCAGCGTATTTGAGGTGAAAGAAGGAGGGGATCGTGGCTGATCAATTTTCGTTTGATGTGGTCTCGGAAGTGAATATGCAGGAATTGCGGAATGTGGTGGATCAGGCGACGAAGGAAGTGAAGCAGCGCTTCGATTTCAAAGATTCAAAAACGGAGATCACGCTGAAAGAAAAGGAGAAGGAGCTCGAAATTCTCTCGGATGACGAGTACAAGCTGAACGCCGTGATCGATATCATCAAGACGAAGTGCACGAAACGCGGCGTGTCGCTGAAGGCGTTCGACTATGGGGCCATTGAGCCGGCGCTGAGCGGTACGGTGCGGCAGAAGGCCAAGATTCAGAGCGGGATCGCGACCGAGAAGGCCAAGGAAATTACGAAGGCGGTCAAGGAGTCGAAGTTGAAAGTGCAGGCGCAGATTCAAGGCGAGCAGGTGCGGGTGCTCAGCAAGAGCAAAGACGATTTGCAGGCCACGATGATATTTTTGAAAGGCAAAGATTTTGGGATCGATCTGCAGTTTACGAATTATCGATAAGGAGATGGCGGTCGCCTCCGTCTCATGAATCGCCTGCTCTCTTTGCTCCTGCTCCTCGGTTCTCTCATCGGTTGCAATCGCAGCGACCCCATTGTCGTGTTGCAACTCCATCCCAAGAATCCCGACATCCTTTACGTCGCGACAAACGATTACATCTACAAGAGTCGCGACGCCGGGCAGACCTGGACGAATTTATCGAAAGGGATGAGCCACTCCCGCGTGATTGCGATGGCGATCGATCCGGCCTATCCCGCAACGGTGTATGCGGGGACGAAAGGCGATGCGGTCTTCAAAAGTTACGACGGCGGGCAGCGGTGGGTCTCGATGCGCTCCGGGCTGGATGACGCCACGATAACGTCGGTGGTGAATCAGCTCCTCTTCGATCCGGCGGACAGCCAGCACATTTTTCTCGCGACCACAATGGGGGTGTACGAGACCAAGAACGGCGGCGAGAACTGGTCGAAGAAAATGGAGGGAATGAAAGAAGTGCTGATGGTGGTCACGCTGGGGATGGATCCGACGCGCCCGGATATTCTCTATGCGGGGACGAGCGGAGGCGTCTACAAGTCGATCGATCAGGCGGGACATTGGGAAAAGGTGAACAATGGGCTGGTGCCGCCCGACATGGTAAAGACGTCGCGGGCCCTGAATGTGACATCGGTGCTGGTCGATCCCTACGAGCCGGATACGGTCTATGCGGCGACGCTGGCAGGTCTGTACAAATCCACGGATGCAGCGGCGTCGTGGAAGCGGATCGGGGAATCGCTCGCCGATCAGATGATCATCGCGATGGTGCTCGACCGGACACGCAAAGGCGTGATCTACATTACGGGGCGTGATGGAGTGCATCGGAGCGAAGATGGCGGGGCGACGTGGAAGGCGATGAACAACGGATTTGCCACGACCAACATCAGGACGATCGCGCAAAGTCCGTCGGACCCGAAGCTGTTTTATGCCGGAACGAACGGAAGCGGGTTGTACCGGAGCAGGGATGCGGGAGAGGTCTGGGAATCGATGCCGCCGCTGTATGCCGGGAATGAGATGCGGCCGTAAGCCAGGTTGGAGTGTGAATGTGTCAGCGGTTGGTGCTGCGGTTCTGCAGGCTCGATCCGACCGATGAGCCTCCGAGCGATGAGCCGATCGATGTATCGCTCAAGCTCGAGCCGATCGTAGATTGTCCCAGGCTTGAGCCGACCGTCGTGTCCCCGATACTCGATCCCACCGTGGATTGTTGCAGGCTTGAGCCGACTGCGGATTGATCCGAATTCAACCGGGATTCTCCGATATCCGCTCCCGCGCGGCCTGTCGCGCCGATGTCGAACCCCGTCGGCCCGCTGGCGCCGATGTCTGCGCCGCTTCGCGGTGTGGCGCCGATGTCTCCGGCCTGTGATCCTCCGGCGCCGATGTCCGCACCGGACCGCGGCGTTTTCCCGATGCTCGTGCCGACGGCGGAACTGGCTCCGATACCGGTTCCGGTTTTAGGGCCTGCCGGAAGGGCGCGGGTCTGGAAGTCCTTCTGAATGGAATCTTCCAGTTCCTGAATGCGGCGGGATTCTTTTGCCGCTGATTCGTAGTCCAGCTGGCCGAGCCGGGTTTGCGCGTCGCCGATCGCTTCCAGTTTGGTGTGCAACCGCTTCAGGTCTGCGCGCGCCCTGGCGACGGGCGGAAGCAGTTCTGCGATCGTCCAGCCTCTCAACTTCATATGTTCGCTGAAGAGACCTGATTGGGCCATGGTCAGCAAGTCGTTGACGTCATTGCCGAGTTCTTCGACTGATCGAAGTTCCGTCAGGTCGGTCCGGCAGCATTCGAGGAACTGATTATACCTCTGTAGAAAGGCGGTGGTCTCCTGCTGGAGGTTTTCGATCTTCATCTGGCTTGTCGATTCCCGGGGCGTGCGGTCGTTTGATGTGGAGGGTTCTTTCTTTTCTACTAACGGGACGCATCCGGCGGTGCCTTTTGAGGCTCTCAGTTGGTGATCGGCGGCGCTGTGTTCGCAGAACTCAAGAAGCGGCGCTGCGTCGGCGGAAGCGGTCGCGGCGAATAGCGCCGCGAGAAAAAACAGTGCCAGTGCGCGAAGCGGGGGCGGATTCAGGTCAGATGTGATCATGAAAGGATTTTCACCTCATGATTCTTCAAAGTCAACGAATCTACTGCATCGAGACAGTTCCGGCTCGAGTCGGTCAGTGGACAGTGCTGGCCGCATTTGCTGAATGAGCCGAGTGACGGTCTGTGCACAGGTTTTCGGCTAAGGACGGTTGAAAGCCGTGTCCGGTCGAATGGATAAAAATACAGAGGGAGGGGAAGCCAGGGTAACCGTTGAAGCGAGCCTCAAAAATGACTATCCCCGCTGAAATTCCTGATGAATTTCCGCGCTCCTCTAAAATCATCTAAGTCCATGAATTTGTTATTGACAAGCATGGAAACGGGAGTATACTCGGCCCGCAAGTGGGTGAAAGTGGATATAAGTGGTGAAATAAATATTTCTGGTCAAGCGAGGCATGTTTCTGTTTTTCTTGATGAAATAACAGCTTGGCTCGTTACGGGAAAAGCGAAGACATTTGTTGATGGTACGGTGGGGTATGGTGGGCATGGTGAGCGGTTGCTTGAAAAAGCCGGGGATGGAGCCATCCTTGTCGGGATCGATCGGGACGAGGAGGCGCTCGCCTATTCCAGGATCCGGCTTGCCAGGTTCGGCAGTCGCGCAATTCTGCTCAAGGGAGACTTTGTCGATATGAGGCAGTTGTTGCGGAATGTCGATATCGCTGCCATCGACGGCGCTCTGTTGGACCTCGGTGTGTCATCGCCCCAGTTGGACGATTCGAATCGTGGATTCAGTTTTCAGGAAGACGGGCCGCTCGATATGCGCATGGATCAATCGGCGGGTACGACGGCCGGTGAGCTGGTGAATTCGTTGCCCGAGTCCGAGCTGGCGGATCTCATTTTTCAGTATGGCGAGGAGCGATTTTCCCGGCGCATTGCGCGTGCGATCGTTCGAGCGCGTGAACGGAAATCGCTGGCGACTACGCAGGAGCTGACGACGATCATCAAGGAGTCCGTTCCCGCCGCGTATCGGCACGGGCGTATCCATTGCGCCACGCGGACGTTTCAGGCGCTGCGCATCGCCGTCAATCGCGAACTCGATGTGCTTGAGCCGGCGATCCGCGACGCGGTCGATATGTTGCGGCCCGGCGGACGCATCGCCGTCATTTCGTTTCATTCGCTCGAAGACCGGATCGTGAAGCAGACGTTTCGCGCGTTGGCGGAGCGGCCGCATCCGCAGGTGGCGGTATTGACCAAAAAGCCGCAAGTCCCTTCCGACGCAGAGTGCCAGGCGAATCCGCGCGCGCGCAGCGCCAAGTTGCGGGTCGCCGAGCGTCTGTCAAAGGAGTTTGCCCAATGAAAATGCTGGCGGTGACGATCGGGCTCTGTCTGGTGTTTGTGTTCGTCTGGGAACGGGTGGATATGGTCCGCCTGGGCTATCAGGTAGAGCGGCTGAAGCATGAGAAGGTGGTGCTGGAGCGGGAGCGTGATGAGCTGAAGGTAAAGTTTTCAGCCCTGAGTTCGCCCGACAGGATCGCCAAAGTCGCCGCGGAAAAATTCGGCATGAGTTTGCCTCAGCCCGGCCAGGTCGTGATGGTTCAATCGAAGGTGAAGGATTCGCCGGCATCCGCGGGGGAACTGCGGATTGCCAGGAACGATGTGCTGAACGGGAGGCGCTAGTGACCGGCTCGCCGTCACGAACGAGACGGTATGTATTGCTGCTGGTGTTGCTCTGCGGGTTTGCGGTGGTGCTGTTCCGGCTGGTGAGTCTGCAAGTATTGCAGGCGGCCGAGCTCACCGCGAAGGCCGACCGGCAGCATCAGAAGACCGTGTCTCTGGAGGGAGCCCGCGGGACGGTTATGGATCGTCATGGCAAAGTTCTCGCCATGAATATGGAAGTCCCCTCCGTGTTCGGCATTCCCACCGCGCTCGAAAGTCCTGCCAAAACCGCCCGATCCCTTTCGCCGGTGCTGCGCGTGCGGACCGATGAGTTAGAGAAAAAGCTGCGGCAGGATCGCAGCTTCGTGTGGTTGGCCAGAAAGCTGGATCCCGAGCAGGGACATCGCCTGGAGCATATGCCGATGGACGGGATCGGGCTGGTGATGGAGGGCCGTCGATTCTATCCCAAGGGGCCGCTTCTGGCTCATGTGTTGGGGTTCGCCGGGATGGATGGAGAAGGCCTTGAGGGCATAGAGCGGCGGTATGAGTCGCAGTTGCACGGCGAAAAGCGGGTCGTAGTGTTGCAACGGGACGCCATGGGGCGGACCGTGTTTCCAAAGGGGCAGGCGGAGCAGGTTCCCGCCGCAGGGCATAGCCTGGTCGTGACGATCGACGAAGTCATTCAGTACATCGCTGAAAAAGAATTGGAAGAGGCGGTCGCCAAGGCGCGCGCGAAATCCGGCACCGTGATCGTGCTCGATCCCCAGACCGGTGCCGTGCTGGCGCTGGCGATCAGCCCCCGGTTTGATCCGAATGCCGTGGCGTCGCTGACGGCGGATCGCTGGCGAAACAGGGCCCTGACGGATACCTACGAGCCCGGCTCGACGATGAAAGCGCTCGTGGCGGCGGCGGCGCTGGAAGAGAACGTGATGAAGCCGAACACCATGCTGTTCGGCGAAAACGGCCGGATGACCATTGCGAGCACGGTGATCCACGACCATGAAAAGCTCGGGTGGATGACGTTTGCCCAGGTGATTCAAAAGTCGAGCAACATCGGCGCGGCCAAGACCGGGATGGCGCTGGGCGATCAGCGGCTCTACCGGTATCTGCAGGCCTTCGGGTTCGGGCAGAAGACGGAGATCGACCTCCCCGGCGAAGTCGGCGGTCTGGTGAAGCATCCCAGAGAGTGGGGACGCCGGTCATTGGCGTCGATTTCGATGGGGCAGGAGATCGGCGTCACGCCGATACAGATGGTCTCCGCTGTGGCGGCACTGGCGAACGGCGGGGTGTTGATGAAGCCCTACGTGGTGTCCGAAGTGCGTGATGCGCAGGGGAAACCTCTTCGGCAGATACTCCCGCAAGTGAAGCGTCGGGTGGTGTCTCCCGAAACCGCGCGGACGGTGACCTCGATTCTTGAGGGAGTTGTGACGGATGGAACCGGTGCGAAGGCTGCGATCCCCGGATTCAGGGTAGCCGGCAAAACCGGTACGGCGCAGAAGATCGATCCGCGCACCGGGGCCTATTCATCGACCTTGTTCGTCGGGTCCTTTGTTGGATTCGTTCCTGCCGATAATCCACGACTGGCGATGATCGTAGTGATCGACGAACCGCAGGGCGAAGCCTGGGGCGGGACCGTAGCCGCCCCGGTGTTTAGGCGCGTGGGCGAGCAGGTGCTGAATTATCTCGGCGTTTCATCGGCTGAGCCGGTGAAGCTGGCCATGGCGTCAAACCGCCGGTAGGTCGGGTAACAGAATGATGACCTTCGAGCAGCTGGCACAGTCATTACGCGGGCAGGTGGATGTCCTTGAGCAGATGGGAGATCCCGCGGTGTCGCTGACTGCCATCACGGATGATTCCAGAGCCATTCAGGCGGGAAGTCTGTTCGTCGCTGTGAAGGGCGAGCAGGTCGACGGCCACCGGTTTATCTCGTCCGCGCTCACGAACGGAGCGGCGGCGGTGGTTATGCAGGAGCCGGTTGCCGGAATCGATCGTCCGTACCTCAGAGTGGCGGATTCACGGAAAGCGTTGGGGTATTTGGGCAGCCGGTTTTACGGCGATCCCTCCGGACGGCTGCGGATGATCGGTATTACCGGGACGAACGGCAAAACCACGACGTCGTATGTCTGCAAGGCCTTGCTGGAAGCGATCGGCGGGCGAGTCGGGTTGATCGGCACCGTCGCCTATCAAATCGGAAGCGAGGTGATCCCCGCGTCCCATACCACGCCGGGTGCGCTGGAACTGCAGCAGCTCTTGAAGCGGATGGTCGACGGCGGATGTTCCGCCGCCGTGATGGAAGTGTCGTCGCATGCGTTGGCGCAGGATCGGGTCAGCGGATGCGAATACGACGTGGCCGTGTTCTCGAATCTGACTCAGGACCACCTCGATTTTCATAAGACGATGGAAGACTATTTTCAGGCCAAGCTCCGGCTCTTCACGGGATTGACCGGAACCGGGAAGCCGAACAAGCGGGCCATCGTCAACAGTGACGATCCCAGCGGCGCCCGCATCGCATCCCTCAGCGCTGCGCCGGTGTGGACCTACGGCGTCCAGGGCAGGGCCGATCTCCGGGCGGAGCAGGTGAGGCTCTCGCTCAACGGCACCACGTTTACGGCGGCGACGCCGGCCGGGACCTTCCCGGTCGAAAGCCATCTGGTCGGTGAGCACAATGTGTACAACCTGCTGGCGGCGATCGGTGTGGCCTTGCACGAAGGTGCGACGGTCGACCAGGTGCGCCAGGCGGTGACGCGCGTCACGAACGTGCCGGGTCGATTTGAGCGTGTCATGGCCGGACAGCCCTTCACCGTTGTCGTGGATTACGCCCATACGGAAGACGCGCTGGTCCGGTTGTTGACGGCGGCGCAGGCGTTGAAAGCCGGCCGGATCATCACGGTTTTCGGATGCGGCGGGGATCGCGACCGGGGAAAGCGGCCCAAGATGGGGCGCGCCGCAGTTCAGCTGAGCGACGTGGTCATCCTTACGTCGGACAATCCGCGCACAGAAAATCCGCTGTCGATTCTCGATGAAGTGGAAGTGGGCGTGCGGGAAGCGTTGCAGCAGCGATCTCACGTGACGTATCAGAAGGTGGCCGATCGCCGTGAAGCGATCGCGACGGCCATGCGGACAGCCCAACCCGGTGACATGGTGCTCATTGCCGGGAAGGGGCATGAAGACTATCAGATTATCGGCACCAAGAAATTTCACTTTGACGATCGCGAAGTCGCCCGTGACGCGATCCGTGAATTGTCGAATTGTGCCTGATTCTAGCGGGGCCCTGTCACAGATTGGGATAACCATGGCGCTCTTTACCGGCGAAGAACTTCGAGAAGTCATCAGCGTGAAAATGCTTTCCGGTGATGCGTCCCGGTGGGCGAAGCAACGCATCCGTCGGCTCAGTCTTGATTCGCGGGCGGTCCGGCCCGGCGATCTCTTTCTCGCGATTCGCGGCGATCGCTTTGACGGGCATGACTATGTGGCCGCGGCCCTGGAACGGGGCGCGGTCGGTGTGATCGTGCAGGACAACTATGCGGTGCCCTCCGCCCTGTCCAAGGCCGGTCCCAAGTCCTCCCCGCCTTTCATTCTGGGTGTGCGGGATCCCTTGTTTGCCTATCAGCAACTGGCCACGCATCACCGGAGCCGTTTCGATATCCCGCTGGTGGCTGTGACGGGAAGCAACGGGAAGACCACTACGAAAGAAATGGTCGCGAGCGTCATGGGGCAGCGCTGGCGCGTGCTGAAGACCGAAAGCAATTTCAATAATCGGATCGGAGTTCCTCACACGCTTCTGCGGTTGACGGGCCGGCATGAAGCGGCCGTCATTGAAATGGGAGTCGATAACATCGGGCAGACGACGCGCCTCTGTGAGATTGCCCGTCCGACCATCGGCGTCATCACGAATATCGGGCCGGATCATCTGGAGTTTTTCGGCAGCATGGAGGGATCCGCGCAGGCGAAAGCCGAGCTGCTCGACCTCCTGCCTCCGGACGGCACGGCCATTTTGAATGCCGACGATCCGTACTTCGACTATTTGGCGGCGCGAGCCCGATGCCGGGTGGTGTCGTTCGGCTATTCGCCGAAAGCCGATGTGCAGGCGCTGCATGAAAAGTCCGACGGGCGCGACGGGACGATCTTCCGGCTGCTCCTGCCGGGGAAGGTCCGGCATACCATCGTGCGGATCAAGGTTCAGGGATCGCATAACGTGACGAATGCTCTGGCCGCTGCGGCCGTCGGAGCGGTGCTCGGCGTCTCCGGCGCCGTCATTGCGCAGGGCCTGTTCCGATTCCGGCCGGCCGCGATGCGGTCGCAAGTCGTCGTGAGCCATGGGATACGGGTGATCAACGATTGCTATAACGCCAACCCCGCGTCGATGAAGGCGGCGGTGCAGTTGCTGGCCCAATCCGGGAGTGGACGAAAGACCATCGCGGTTCTGGGCGATATGCTGGAACTCGGGCCGGGCGCGGCGCGGATGCACGAAGACGTCGGCGCGTTTGTCGCGCAGCAGGGCATTGCGCAGTTGATCGCCTGCGGAACGTTGGGGCGCGGGCTGGCGGAAGGCGCCCGCCGGGCGGGGATGGAGCCGGCGAGGATTCTGGAGTTACCCGATGCCGCCGCCGCCGCGACCGCCGTCAAGGAGATGGCGGGGGCCGGCGACGTGGTGCTGGTCAAGGCGTCGCGCGGGATGAAGATGGAGCAGGTGGTCGGCGCGTTGCAAGGCATGAAACGGGTCTCGAAGAAAGCATCGTAACTATTCAGGGGCGGAAACGGGCTCGGCGCCGCATGCCCCCGGCGCCGTCGTGACGGTTGTCCTATGCTGTATAACTGGCTGTATCCACTGCACACCGAGTTTTCGTTTCTGAATGTCTTCCGCTATCAAAGCTTCCGCATCATTTATGCGGCGGTGACGGCATTCCTGATCGCGTTCATTCTCGCTCCCTGGCTCATCCGCAAGTTGCAGGAAATCAAGTTGGGCCAGCAGGTCCGTGACGACGGCCCCAAGCGTCATCTGGCGAAGAGCGGGACTCCCACGATGGGCGGCCTGCTCATTCTTTTTGCGGTGGTGCTCTCCACGTTGCTCTGGGCCGATATCACGAAGCCCTATGTCTGGCTGGTCCTTGCGGCTATGGTGGGATTCGGCGCGATCGGGTTCGTCGACGACTATCTCAAATTCATCAAGCGGCAATCGAAGGGATTATCCGCCGGCCAGAAGTTTGCCGCCCAAGTGGCGATCGCTCTGGCGATTGCCATTACGTTGTATTTCCTTCCGGGCTATACGACGAAGCTGAGTGTGCCGTTCTTTAAAAATTTCACGCCCGATCTGGGCTGGTTCTACATCGTGTTTGCCGTGCTGGTGATCGTGGGCAGTTCCAACGCCGTCAACCTGACCGACGGCCTCGACGGCCTCGCCATCGGCCCCGTCATGATCACCGCCCTGGCCTACACGATTGTCGCGTATGTCGCCGGGCATCGGCTGATGTCGGATTATCTGTTGATCCCGCACATCGAAAATGCCGGTGAGATCGCCGTGTTCACGGCGGCCATCCTCGGGTCGAGTCTCGGGTTCTTATGGTTCAATACGTACCCCGCTTCCGTGTTTATGGGCGATGTGGGATCGCTCCCGCTCGGCGCCGCGCTCGGCACGGTCGCCGTCATCAGCAAGCATGAACTGTTGTTGTTGCTGGTCGGCGGCGTCTTTGTGATCGAAGCGGTGTCGGTCATCTTCCAGGTGTTGTCGTTCAAGTCGCGCGGGAAGCGGATCTTCTTGATGGCCCCGATTCACCATCACTTTGAAATGAAGGGCTGGGAGGAGCCGAAGGTGGTGGTCCGGCTCTGGATCATCGCCATTCTGCTGGCCTTGTTGAGTTTGAGCACGCTGAAGTTGCGGTAAGGAGCCGGTGAGTGAAGACGTCATGAATGTGAACGGCACAAAGGTGACGGTCGTCGGATTGGCCCGCAGCGGCGTGGCCGCGGCGCGTCTGCTTCAGGCCGCCGGCGCTCACGTGACCGTGGCCGACCGGAAAGAGCGCAGCGAACTGGGTGCGGTGCTGGCGCAGCTGGATGCCGCCCGTGTCGGCATCACCGTCGGCAGCGGCTACGAAACCGCCTTGGAGTCGGCCGAACTCGTCGTCATCAGCCCCGGCGTGCCGTATCGCATGGAGGCGCTGGAGCGGGTGCGGCGGCGCGGTGTGAAGGTGATCAGTGAGTTGGAATTGGCGTCGCGATTTGTCTCGGCCCCGATGCTGGCGCTGACCGGGACCAACGGCAAGAGCACGACGGTGACGCTGATCGGCAAGATGTTGCAGGACAGCGGGAAGCGGGCCTTTGTGGGAGGCAATCTTGGTACGGCCTTGAGCGAAGCGGCCATACAGACCGTGCAGGCGTCCCAGCAGGGTTCGCCGAGCCCGTTCGATTTTCTTGTCGTGGAGGTGTCCAGCTTTCAACTGGAAACGGTCGAGCAGTTCCATCCCTGGATCGCCGGGCTTCTTAATGTGACGGTGGATCATCAAGACCGCTACGAGTCGATCGACGAATATGTGGCGGCGAAGCGGCGTATTTTCGAGAGTCAGAAGCCGACGGACTATGCGCTGTTCAATCTGGACGATCAACGGGTGGCCGCGCTCCGGCACGGCGTCAAGGCCCGGGTGCTGGGATTCACCCGCCAGTCGGCTCTGCCGTCCGATGTCACGGGCGGCGCGTATCTGGACGGCGACCGGATTATGACGACTGTGACCGGGGTCCGGCAGGAGATCTGCCGCCGGCAGGAGATCAGGATCATCGGCGGTCACAATGTGGAGAACGTGATGGCCGCGACGTCGTATGCGCTGCTGAGCGGGTGTTCGCTCGAGGCGATCCGGCGGGTTCTGATGACCTTTCCCGGCTTGGAGCATGCGCTGGAGATTGTGCGCGACCGCCGCGGAGTCCGGTTCGTCAACGATTCCAAAGGGACGAACGTCGATGCCACGCTCAAGGCGCTGGAGAGCATCGAGCAGCCTATCTGGTTGATCGCCGGCGGCCGCGACAAGGGCGGAGACTTTTCCCGGCTTGCGCCGGCCATCCGGCAACGGGTGAAGGGGCTCATCCTGATCGGAGAAGCGACGCCGTTGATCGCCCAGGCGATGGCCGGTTTCCCCGCGATCAGCCGGGCGGCGTCATTGAAAGAGGCGGTGCAGGCGGCGGCCGACAGTGCCACTTCCGGCGGAGTCGTCCTGTTTTCACCGGCCTGCGCCAGTTTCGACATGTTTGCGGATTATCAGGATCGGGGCCGACAGTTTAAGGCCCTGGTGCAATCCTTGCCTGCCTAGCGGCGGCAAGGCAGAGGAGAATTGACACTGGACGATGTCACAGAGAGCTGCAGGGACCCTGGCATTGCCGTGGCCCACCACGAGTCCGCGCACCGCGAAAAAGCGGGTGCCGATGGACCACACGCTCTTGATCATCACGATGGTCCTGGCGCTGGTCGGCCTGGTGATGGTCTTCAGCGCGAGCGCCGTGGTGGCCGGGAATCGATTCCACGACTCCGGCTACTTCCTCAAGCGCCAGCTGGCGTGGCTGACGTTCGGCTTCGTGCTGCTGCACGTCGCGTCGAGGGTCGACTACATCTGGTGGAAGCGTCTGTCGGTGCCTCTGCTGGGCCTGATGGCGTTGCTGCTGGTGATGGTCTTGATCCCGTCGCTCGGGGTGGCGGCCAAAGGGGCGCGGCGCTGGTTGCGTCTCGGGCCGGTTTCGATTCAGCCGGCCGAGATGGTGAAGCTGGTGGCCGTGATCTATCTGGCGGCCTATCTGACCAAGAAAGAGGATCTGATCACAAATTTTGCCTCCGGCCTGTTGCCCGTGTTGTTCGTGATCGGAGTCTTAAGCGGTCTGGTGCTGCTGGAGCCGGACCTCGGGACTGTGGTGGTGATCGGACTCGTGACGATCGGGCTGCTGTTTCTCGGCGGCGCGCAGGTGAAACATCTTCTGGCGTTGGGGTTGTGCGCAGTGCCGGTCGTTTTGGTGCTCGTCCTCGGCTCGAGCTACCGCCGGCAGCGGCTCCTCACCTTTCTGGCTCCCTGGAAGGACGCGTCGAACGCCGGGTTTCAGATCACCCAGTCGTTTCTGGCATTCGGCAGCGGCGGCCCGTTTGGAGTGGGGTTGGGCGAGGGGAAACAGAAACTCTTTTTTCTCCCGGAAGCCCACACGGACTTCGTGCTGGCGCTGGTCGGGGAGGAATTGGGGCTGGTGGGGACCGGAGCGATCATTCTGCTCTTTGCCCTGTTTGTGGTGCGTGGATTTCAGATTGCCGCGCGGGCGCGGATGCCGTTCGGACGGTATCTGGGGATCGGCATTACGCTGCTGATCGGCGGACAGGCGCTGGTGAATGCGGCTGTGGCGACAGGGATGCTGCCGACCAAAGGGTTGACGCTGCCGTTCGTGAGTTACGGTGGATCGTCCCTGGTCATCAGCCTGTTGGCGGTGGGAATTCTGTTGAACATTTCACGGGATCGCCAGGCGGGGCCCGAGGAGAGCGGGCGGCGGGGCGGCCGTGGTGGGGCCGGTCGCGGATGACGATTCTGATCGCCGCAGGCGGGACGGGCGGGCACTTGTATCCGGCGGTCGCATTGGCCCGCGAGTTTCTCCGGCGCGACCCTTCGACCAGGATCATCTTTGTCGGCACGGTGAAAGGCATCGAAACGAAGGTGTTGGCGCACGAAGGATTTCCACTCGAACTCATTACGGCCAAGCCGGTGATGGGAAAAGGATTGGGAGAGGCTGTGCGGGGATTGCTCTCGGTGCCGGTCGGGCTCTGGCAGTCGATGCGGTTGATCTCCCGGCACCGGGCCGATCTCGTCATCGGGGTGGGTGGATACACCAGCCCGACGATGCTGGCGGCGGCGGCGTTAAAGCGGATCGCGCGGGTGATCCTGGAGCCGAACGCCTATCCGGGGATGGCGAATATTGCGGTAGGTCCCTGTGCGCAGCGCGTCTTTCTGGCTTTTGAGTCGGCCGCAGACAAATTTTCGAAAGCCAAGGTGCGTGTGGTCGGAACCCCGATTCGCCGGAATTTTCTGGAAGCACTCGATCGGTCCGCGCCGGTGAGCGGAGGCCGGCAGCGGTTGCTGATTTTCGGCGGCAGTCAGGGCGCGAAGGCGATCAATAGCGCGGTGCTCGATGGATTGGCGGACATGGCTCGGACGTTTCCCGGCCTCTCCCTCACACATCAAACCGGCGAGGCGGATCATGCACGGGTGGTTGCAGCCTATCGTCAAGCCGGCATGTCGGCTGAGGTCGTGCCGTTTCTCTACGACATGCCGACGGTATTGCGGGCGGCCGATCTGGTCGTGGCGCGTGCCGGGGCCATGACCATTGCGGAACTGACGGCCTGCGGGAAGCCGGCCATTCTGATTCCGTTGCCGACGGCGATTTACGATCATCAAATGAAGAATGCGCGGGCCATGGAGGCGGCGGGCGGTGCGGTGGTGCTGCCGCAGCCGGAGTTGACCGGGGCGCAACTGGCCGGGGCCGTCGCCTCGCTCTTACAAGATTCCGACCGTCTGCGCGCAATGCAGGAGAAGAGCCGGGCGATGAGTCGAATCGATGCAGCGGAGAAGATCGTCCACGAATGCTACGCACTCATGGGGGTGAATGATGACATCCACCGGACTGTTGGAGCGACGGGAGTCTAATGCGACGGCGAAGCGAGAACAGGCACAGCGACCATCAACAGGATCACCAGGATTGAGGCGAACCGCCATGTTTCGAAAAACACAACACATTCATCTGGTCGGGATCGGTGGGTCGGGGATGAGCGGGATCGCGGAGGTCCTTCTCACCATGGGCTACAAAGTCAGCGGATCGGATTTGCAGGCGTCGGAAACCACCAGGCGTCTGGAGGAGCTTGGAGGCAAGATCGCGATCGGCCACCAGGAATCCAACATCGGCGAGGCGCAGGTGGTGGTGATTTCCTCCGCGGTGGCCGCGACCAATCCGGAAGTGCTGGCGGCGAAGGCCAAGCAGGTGCCGGTGATTCCACGGGCCGAGATGCTGGCCGAACTGATGCGGTTGAAATTCGGCGTGGCGATTGCCGGGGCCCACGGCAAGACGACGACGACGTCGATGGTCGCCAACGTGCTGGCCTCCGGCGGCCTGGATCCGACGATGGTGATCGGCGGCAAGGTGAACGCGCTCGGCAGCCATGCGCGGCTCGGCCGCGGCGAGTTGCTGGTCGCGGAAGCCGATGAGAGCGACGGGTCGTTTCTCCGGCTGTCGCCGACGATCGTGGCCGTGACCAATCTGGATCGCGAGCACCTCGATCACTACGGGTCGATGGAAAAGATTTACGACAGCTTTCTGGAATTCATCAACAAGATCCCGTTCTACGGGCTGGCGGTGTTGTGCTCCGACGATGAACGATTGCACTCGCTCTTCCCGCGCATCGTGAAGCGGTATCACACCTATGGATTGAACGAGCGTCCTGGGGTGGTGCCGGACTTCAAAGCCACCGACATCGTCCTCAAACAATGGGGGGCGGAGTTCCGCGCGCATTTCAGAGGGAAAAACCTCGGGCCGTTCCGGCTGGCCGTGCCGGGGATTCACAACGTGTCGAATGCGCTGGCGGCCATCGCCATCGGAGTCGAGCTGGATGTGCCGATCGATTTGATTCGCAAGGGCCTGGCGGCCTTCACCGGTGTCGAGCGACGGTTCCATCTGCGGGGAGAAGCCAACGGCATCATGGTGGTGGACGACTACGGGCATCATCCCACCGAGGTGAAGGCCACCCTGGCCGCCGCGAAGCAGGGGTGGGATCGCCGGCTCGTGGTGCTGTTCCAGCCCCACCGCTACAGTCGCACGCGCGATCTGATCACCGAGTTCACGCACGCCTTCGATCAAGCGGATCTGCTCTTCATGACGGACATCTACGCCGCCGGTGAGGCGCCGATCCCCGGCGTCTCGGGTGCCCTGCTGGCCGACAGTATCAAGGCCGCCGGTCATCCGGGCGTCACGTTCGTCGAGAAGAAGGAAACGCTGCCCGATCAGGTGCTGCCGCATTTGCAGCCGGGCGATCTGGTCGTGACGTTAGGGGCCGGTGATATCTGGAAAGCCGGGACAGGGTTGCTGGCGCGATTGGCTCCCAATACCTAGGCAATGGTTCGGCAGGGAAAGACAGATGCGCACAGCGGTCGTCGAACAATCAGCCGGCGTCGATTGGACGCCGCGGTCGACGGGATTCGAGGAGCCGTCTCGTTCAATGCGCCGCTCAAAGAGTACACGTCCTTCCGCATCGGAGGCCCGGCCGATGTCCTGGTCGAACCGGCGGACGTCGACGATGTGGCCCGCCTGGTCCGGCAGGCCAAGGCGCAGAAGCTTCCGCTGTTTGTGGTGGGGGGCACGAATCTCCTCATCCGCGACAAGGGGATCAGAGGCGTGGTGGTGCATCTTGGAAAGCTCCGCGCGATCAGAGAAGAGGCAGGGTCCGTCTTGTATGCCGAAGGGGGCGTGGGGATGCCGACGCTGATCGGCTATGCCATCCGTCATTCGCTGGCCGGGCTGGAGTGGGCCGCCGGGATTCCCGGCACGGTCGCCGGCTGTGTCGTGATGAACGCGGGCACGCGCTTGGGCGAAATGAAAGACTCGGTGAAGGCCGTGCGGCTGGTGAACCGCAAGGGCGAGATTCTCGATATCCCTGCGTCGGAGATCCCCTTTGCCTATCGGCGGGCCACGCTGCCGGCCGGCATTGTCGTCGGTGTGTGGCTGCAGTTGAAGGCGGGTGTGCGGGCGGAGGTCGAGAAAGTGGTGAAAGACTATCTCCACTATCGGCGCGATACTCAGCCGCTGACGCTGCCGAGCGCCGGGTGCGTGTTTAAAAACCCCGCCAAGGATTCGGCCGGCCGGGTCATCGACGTGGCCGGGCTCAAAGGGGCGCAGGTCGGCGATGCGCAGGTGTCGGACAAGCATGCGAACTTTATTGTGAATCAGGGGGAGGCGAGCGCCAAAGACGTGCTCGCGCTGATCCGGAAGGTCCGGGCGGCGGTGGTGAAAAAAACCGGTGTGAAGCTGGAGTTGGAACTCAAGGTTGTAGGACAGGCCTAGGACAGGAGCGTGATGGCAGACCGACGTGTACTGACAGACAAGCGGATCGGGGTGTTGATGGGCGGACAATCGTCCGAACGTGATGTGTCGCTCCGCACCGGGCAGGCCGTCCACCAGTCGCTTCTCCGCCGGGGCTATCACGCCGTCGCAATCGACGTGGGCCCGGATTTGCATCGCGATTTGACGGAGCACAAGATCGAGCTGGCGTTTCTCTCGCTGCACGGCCCGGGCGGCGAGGACGGGACGATTCAGGGATTTTTAGAGACGCTCGGGATTCCCTACACGGGGTCCGGCGTTCAAGCGAGTGCGATGGGCATGCACAAAGTCACGACGAAAACACTGGCGGTGTCGGCGAAAGTGCCGGTTCCGGCCGGGACGCAGGTGCGGCGCGGCGAGCAGCCGTCACTGGCGATGGTGCTGAAGGCAACGAAACTGAAATTGCCGGTCGTGGTGAAGCCGGCTTCGCAGGGGTCGACGATCGGGGTCACCATTGTCCGGAAGCCGGCTCAGTGGAAAGAGGCGTTGGCCTTGGCCCATCGCTACGATCCGGATGCGATGGTCGAGGCTTATATCCCGGGACATGAGACCACCGTGTCGATATTAGGCGGGCCGTCCGGCGTACTGACGATTTTACCGGTGGTGGAAATCGTCGCGCCGGAGGGGTTCTACGACTTTTCGGCCAAGTATCAAAAAGGGAAAACCCAGTATCTCTGTCCGGCTCCGCTGCCCGCCAGGATCACGAAGCAGATTGCGGAACTGGCCCGGCGGACCTATGAGGCTTTGGGCTGTGAAGGGGCGGCGCGGGTGGATTTCAGAATCACACCCCGTGGCAAGCCCTACATGCTGGAGATCAACACGGTGCCGGGTATGACGGAGACCAGTCTGTTGCCGATGGCGGCGGGCCGGGCCGGGATCGATTACGACAGCCTGGTCGAACGTATTTTGCAATCGGCCCTGGACCGGGCCGACCGCATGGCACGTGCCGGAAAAGGAGTGTCAGTATGAGGCGGTGGACGATCGCTCGACGGCATGCACCGCGTCCGGCCGGTCCGCGGCAGAACCAATGGAAGGGGGCTCGCTCGAACCAGGTCGAGAGCCAAAACCGTGTCGCTCGCCGCGCGCAGGCGATGGCCAAAGGCCTGCAGCTCATTCGATGGGGCGTGATCGGTCTGGGGGCGATCCTGGGGGCTTGGGGAGTCGTGGTCGGGCTGCAGCAGTCTGGCCCGCTGCTCCAGCGGCTTCTTGAGATCAAGACGGTCACGGTAGAGGGTGTGCATCAGATCGGGAAACAGGAACTAGTCGATCGGCTGGCGCTCAAGCCCGGAACCCCGCTCCACCATGTGGTGACGACGACCATGAAGGAGCGGGTGGAATCTCATCCCTGGGTCAAGGAGGCCGTGGTGACCCGGGTGCCGCTTCATGAATTGCGGGTCTCGGTGGTGGAACGCAAGCCGGCGGCCATCGTTCACGCCAATGCGGAAAATTTTCTGAGCGATGAAGAGGGGCATGTGCTGGCGCGATTGGGGCAGGACGACAACGTCATGTTTCCGATGGTCACGGGGCTGGACTCGCGGGAATTGTTGCGCGGGGATGCGGATGTCCGTCACGCGGTGAAATCCGGCATCGAACTGGCCCGCCTTGTCGGACAGACCATCGACGGGCGTCTGCAAGTCAATGCGGCGAATCCCGCCAATCTGGTGGCGTCGGTGCGAGGCGTCCAGTTTCAATTCGGCCAGGAGGCGGTGAGCGAGCAATGGGAACGGTTCCAGCGGATCAAGCCCTCGCTGAAGACGGTGACGTTCGACGGGCATGGCCGCGGCGGGAATGAAATCGATCTGCGATACGAGAATCGCGTCATTGTGCGGGAAAGGGGGTGATCGCGGTGCCGAAACGAGATCAAATCCTTGTCGGGTTGGATATCGGAACGACCAAGATTTGCGCGATCGTGGCGGAGATCACGGATGACGGCGCCTTGAACGTCATCGGCGTCGGCGCCAGTCCGTCCCGCGGGTTACGCAAAGGGGTGGTCGTCGATATCGAGAGTACGGTGGAGTCGATCAAGAAGGCGGTCGAAGAGGCCGAACTCATGGCGGCGGTCCAGATCAACTCGGTCTATACCGGCATTGCCGGCAGTCATATCTCGGCCGAGAACTGCAAAGGCGTCGTGGCCCTGAAGAAGGCCGAAGTCACGCGCGAGGACATTCACCGGGCGATTGAAAGCGCACGGACGCTCGCGGTCATTCCGCACGAACGGCGTATCCTGCATGTCCTGCCGCGCGAGTACATGGTCGACGGACAGGAAGGGGTGCGCGAGCCGCTCGGGTTGTCCGGGAACCGGCTCGAAGTGAACGTGCATGTGATCACCGGAGCGGTGACCTCCGCGCAAAACATCATCAAGAGCGTGAATCGGGCCGGACTTGATGTGGTGGACATCATTCTCCAGCCGCTGGCCTCCAGCGAAGCGGTCCTCAGCCAGGAGGAACGCGATCTGGGTGTGGCCATGGTGGATCTCGGCGGCGGAACCACCGACCTGGCCATTTTCCTCGACGGCAGCATCCGGCATTCGGCGGTGCTCCCGATCGGCGGACAGAATCTGACCAAGGATCTGGCGATCGGGTTGCTGACCTCCCAGACCGAGGCCGAGAAAATCAAGATGCAGTACGGCATCGCGAGGACGGACTTGGTTACCGGGCATGAGACGGTGGAGGTGCCGTCGGTGGGCGACCGTCCGGCCAGGACCTTCTCCCGCCGCGATATCGCCGAAATTCTCGAACCGCGGGTTGAAGAGATGTTTGAACTGGTCCGGCGCGAAATTGCGCGGGCCGGCTACGAGGGCATCCTGGGGGCCGGTGTCGTGCTGACCGGCGGCACCTCGCTGCTCGAAGGGATGCCGGATGCGGCCGAAAAGGTCTTGAATCTGCCGGCCCGCCGCGGCACACCGTCGGGTGTGGGTGGCCTGAGAGATATCGTGAGCAACCCCGGCCATGCGACGGGCGTCGGCCTGTTGTTGCATGCCCGGAAGCATGCGGATGAATTGGACACGGCCGGTCTCCGGAACGGCGGGGCCTGGACCAAGATGGTTGGATGGACGAAACGGGTGTTGGAAGTGTTTTAACTTTCGCGCGCGGCATGGTGCCGCTCGGCGATCACAGGTGAGGAGGTGCCGCAATGTTCTCTTTCCAGGAAGATGCGCTGTTGCCGGTCAGGATCAAGGTCGTCGGAGTCGGCGGAGCCGGTTGTAATGCTGTGAATACGATGATCGGGTCGGGGCTTGCCCGGGTCGATTTCATCGCGGCCAATACCGATCTGCAGGCGCTCGACCGCTCGCTGGCGCCGTACAAGATTCAATTGGGTCCGGAGCGGACCCGCGGGCTCGGCGCCGGCGCCCGTCCGGAAATCGGGAAAGATGCGGCACTCGAGAGCAAGGATCATATCCGGGAATGCCTCGAAGGCGCGGATATGGTGTTCGTCACGGCGGGCATGGGCGGCGGGACCGGCACCGGCGCAGCTCCGATCGTCGCCAGCATCGCGCGCGAGCAGGGCATTCTCACGGTCGGCGTGGTCACCAAGCCGTTTCAATATGAAGGGCAGCGCCGCCACAAGCATGCGGAAGAGGGAATTCGCGATCTGCGCCGCCATGTCGACACGCTTCTCGTCATTCCGAATCAACGGCTGCTGGGGATCGTCGATAAGTCGACGCCTCTGCTCGAAGCCTTCAAAGTCGCCGACGATGTGTTGCGTCAGGCGATTCAGGGCATCGCCGACGTGATCACGACGACCGGTCATGTGAACGTGGACTTTGCCGATGTCCGGACGATTATGTCGCATACCGGCCGCGCCGTTATGGGCATGGGCATTGCGCGGGGAACCAATCGTGCGATCGAAGCCGCGCAACGGGCGATCTGCAGCCCGTTGCTGGAAGAAGGCAGTGTGCAGGGTGCCCGCGGCGTGCTTCTGAACATCACCGGCGGTCCGAACATGACGCTGCATGAAATCGAAGAGGCGGCCTCGATCATTCAGCAGACGGCCGATGCGGATGCCAATATCATCGTCGGTCAGGTGATCAATCCGGACATGGGCGATGACCTGGTGGTGACGGTGATCGCCACAGGTTTTGAATATGAGGAAGAGGCACTTTCAATGACGTCGAGCGTCGAGCAGGCGTCGGCCCGTGCGCCCAAACCCGTGCAGCCGGTCTTGGCCGGTGTGGGTGCGGGGGTGAGCGCGGCGATGGGGATGCCCGACCGTCCGATGAAAGATCTGGATCGTCCCACATTCATTCGTCAACGGAACGATGCCCGCGAGGCGATCGATCGGGCGCTGGTGGCGGAAGACGAGTGGGACGTGCCGACGTTTCTCCGCAAGCAGGTGAACTAGCTCGGGCGTGAGGGGATAAGACGCATGGGACGAGCATCGGTGATTACGGTGCCGGCGTTCGCTTCTGCGGGAAGCGGAGTGCGGCACTTCTTCGGCACAAGGGCGCATGCCGATCGGTTGCGGTTGGGGACCGGGGCCCCGATGCGGGCGCCCGGTGTTCCGGCGCCCTGGATCCTGTCGGTGAAACAGGTGCACGGGACGGACGCGCTGATCGTCGACCGTCCGTTGACCGGTGCCGACCGGTTCGACGGAGGGTGGGATGCGCTGGTGACGGATCAGCCGGGGACGATGGTGGCGGTGCGGACCGCCGATTGCGTCCCGGTGCTGGTGCACGATGTGCGCCGGCGGGTGGTGGCTGCGATTCATGCCGGCTGGCGCGGAGCCGTCGCCGGTATTGTGCCCAAGACGCTTCTGCTCATGCAGACACGCTTCGGCGCGGATCTGGAGCGGCTGCACGTCAGCATCGGGCCGTCTGCCGGCGTGTGTTGCTATGAAGTGGATGAACCGGTGCTGGAGGAAGTCCGAAACCGGTTCGCCTGGTGGGAAGCGGTTTTGCGGGATCACCGGGAGGGCACAGCGCGCCTTGATTTAAAGGCGTTGATCCGGCGGCAGGTGCAGGATTGCGGGATCGACAGGGAGCACGTCACCAGTGTGAACGTCTGCACGATCTGTCATGAGGAGCTCTTTTTCTCCTATCGCCGGGAAGGCCGGGTGATCGGGACCATGGTGAGCGCGATCGGTCTGTCTGCGACGCAGTAAGGAGGCTGCGCGCAACCCCTGCCAATTCACGGGAGCTTCCGTTAGAATATTGCCGGTAGTGGTGATCGTACGAATCTAGAACCTTTGCCGGCGTCGCCATTTATGGAGTCGGAAGCAGATGATTCCCTTGCCCGACGGGTGCATCAGATCCTGGATCGCATCCGTTGCGCGGCGGCGCGGGCCGGCCGATTACCGGAGACCGTCCGACTTGTGGCTGCGACCAAGACGGTTCCGGCGGAGCGGATCAGGGAAGGACTCGGCGCCGGGCTCATCCTGCTGGGGGAGAACCGGATGCAGGAGGCGCTGGCAAAAGTCGCGCTGCTCCGGGACCTGTCGCCCCGCTGGCATTTTATCGGTCAGTTGCAGCGGCGGAAGGTGCGCGACGCGGTCGGCACCTTTGAACTGATTCATTCGGTTGATTCCGTCGAACTGGCGCAGGAGATCAACCGGCGCGCCGGTGACGCCGGCGTGAAGCAGGCAGTGCTCGTGGAAGTGAATATTGCCGGGGAAGCAAGCAAGGCGGGTTTTTCGCCGCAGGTGTTGATGCAGAACCTGGGTCTGCTCGGCGATCTGCCGCATCTCCGGATCCAAGGGTTGATGACGATCCCGCCTCCGGCGGAACGGCCGGAGGATGCCCGTCCCCATTTTCGCGAGCTTCGCGAACTCGGGGCGCGCATTGCTGCGAAAGGGATGGCGTCTTTGGTCATGCAGGAATATTCCATGGGTATGTCACATGACTTTGACATCGCGATTGAGGAAGGGGCCACGCTTGTGCGCCTAGGCACGGCGATTTTCGGAGCGCGCAATGTCTAAGGCACGCATCACTGAAAAGATTGCCTTTATCGGTGGCGGTCAGATGGCGGAAGCGCTGATTGCCGGGCTTGTCGCGACGCACTGTTGCGAGCCGGACCAGATCTGGGCCGCAGATCCGGTTGCACAGCGATGCGATACGTTGAAACGTCTGCACGGTATCCGTGTGGGCCATTCGAATCGTGAGGCGGCCGCGTGGGCCGGGATTATCGTGCTGGCCGTCAAGCCGCAGATTCTCGACGGGGTCATGAACGATATTGCCGGAGAGTTGAAGCGGGCGCTTACGATATCAGTGGCCGCCGGGATTCCGATTCAGGCAGTCACGAAAGCCGGCGGGCCGGGAACCAGAGTGGTGCGGGCCATGCCGAATACTCCTGCCATGGTGCAGGAAGGGATGACGGCTTTGGCTAACGGGCCCGGTGTCTCTGAGTCGGACGCCGGAACGGCGCGCACAATATTTGAATCGGTCGGGAAGGTTGTGACGGTTGAAGAGCGGTTGATGGATGCAGTCACGGGACTTAGCGGCAGCGGCCCGGCCTATGTTTTTCTGGCCATCGAAGCGATGGCTGATGGTGGGGTGAAGATGGGATTGCCCCGTGCGACGGCGGAGGTGCTGGCTGCACAAACCGTTCTGGGTGCGGCGAAGATGGTGATGGAGACCGGGGAGCACCCCGCTCGACTCAAGGACAAAGTGGCGTCTCCAGGCGGAACGACGATTGCCGGTCTGCATCGTCTCGAAGTCGGGGGAATGCGCGCGACGCTCATCGATGCCATCGAAGTGGCGACGAAACGATCTCAGGAGCTCGGACGCTGATGTTTGTGTTTCGGAATGTGCTGTTGGGGACAGCCACGGTGCTCGATTATGTCTTGTGGCTGTATATGTGGATCATCATTGCCCGGGCCTTGATCTCCTGGGTCAACCCCGACCCCTGGAATCCCATTGTCCAATTTCTTGATCGTGCGACTGAGCCGGTGCTCGCTCCCATTCGCCGGTGGATGGGATGGCGCATGGGCATTGATCTCTCGCCAATTATCGCCATTCTGATTCTGACGTTCCTGCAGTTCGCTGTGGTGCAGTCGTTAAAGGATCTGGCGTTGCGGATGAACTGACTCAACGAATGGGGGCATCTATGAAAATCACACCGCTCGACATTCAGCAGATGGTGTTTCGCACGAAGCTCCGCGGTTACGATCGTGAAGAGGTCAACCGGTTTCTCGAAGAACTGGCGCAAACGGTCGAGTCCTTGAATCGCGACAATGCGATGCTGCGGGAACGGTTGGCCGTCATGGAGCAGCAGGTGTCCGAATTGAAGCGGACCGAGACGACGCTGTCGAATACGCTCGTGGCGGCGCAATCGCTGGCCGATGACGTCAAGCGCAGCGCCAGCCGCGATGCGGAGTTGATCGTCAAGGAAGCGGAGTTGAAGGCCGGCGAAGTCATTCGTCAGGCACGAGTCGAATTGGGCGAGACCCAGCGGGATCTGTCGCAGCTCCAGAAGCAGCGGCTGCTCATGGTCGAACGGATGCGGGCCACGCTCCATACGTTTGAACGCATGTTGGATGTCGAGTCGGCTGAAGCCTATCAGGACAGCGGGGTGGTTCCTGAGGAGAAGATGGAAGGGGAATCAAGCCCGGCTCGCTGATCGTCGCTCTGTGTGTCTCGTGTCCGGGTGTTGAATCGCCCTCCAGTGTGTTTGGCTGCCGTGAAGCCGTAATCGCTGCGCGCTCTTCATCGTTGTGAGTGATTCACCCACCATGCCGAATTTTTCCATCATTCAGGCGGCGCTGGATCAGGCCGTCGCAGACGGAGTGTTTCCCGGAGCCGTACTGGCCGTAAGGTATGGGGGGGCTTCCATCGATGTGTATGCGGCCGGACGACTGTCCACTGCTGCGACTGCCCGCTCTGTCCAGGCGGCGACGATCTACGATCTGGCCTCGCTCACGAAGCCGTTGTCGACAGTGACGTCCCTCGTGCTGCTCATACAGGCCGGACGATGCCAACTTCATGACCGGGTCGACTCGATACTTCCGGAAACGGCTGAGAGCCCGGTTGGTACAGCGTCGCTCTGGCATCTGCTGACTCATAGTACGGGGCTCCCGGGCTGGCGGGGGTATTACGAGCGGGTCAGTCCTGACGCCGTCATTCCCGCTACGGAGGAGGATCGCCGCCGTGCGCGGGAAGCCGTGTTGGGGATGATTCGTGATGAAGCTCTCATCTACGAGAGAGGGACACGCAGTCTCTATAGCGATCTCGGATTCATGCTTCTGGGGATGATCGTCGAACGATGCGGCGAGTTGCCGCTCCAGCAATTCTTTCGCGACCGCATTGGGTCTCTGACGGGAGTGTCGCCGTTAGGATTTGTGCCGGTAGAATGGATGGACGAGTTTCTTCAGCGCGCCCGTCGTGATGGAGGCGATGTGGCTCCGACGGAGCACGATGTCTGGAGGAGCCGGGTGCTCTGCGGAGAAGTGCATGATGAGAATGCCGCCTGCCTGGGCGGTGTCGCGGGACATGCGGGGCTCTTTGGAACGGCGGAAGCGGTGTTGGCGGTAACCGGGGTGTGGCTCCAGGCGTATCACCGACGGCCGTCTGTTCTCGATGCCGCCTTGGTCGCCGAGTTTACCCGTCGACAGGCTGCTGTTACGGGGTCGAGCTGGGCCTTGGGGTGGGATACTCCGTCACCCCCGTCATCGGCAGGAAGGCTTCTCTCCGAAGGGGCATTCGGTCACTTGGGGTATACGGGGACTTCGGTGTGGATCGATCCGCTCCGCGAATTGGAGATTGTCTTACTTTCCAATCGTGTGCATCCGACCAGAAAAAACGAGCGCATCAAGGTGTTCCGCCCGTTGATTCACGAGTTGGTCTATCGGGAATACGCGGGGAACTAATCAGGCGGGATCCGGGTAATCGATCCAGGTTTCTTTTTCAGCGAGATAGCGGGCTCCTCTGAAGTTCGCACGAGTCCGCATGCGTGAAAACCCCATTCCCTGGAGTTTTTCGACGACCTCGCATACAGCGGCGCCGATGGTCGAGTGCGATCCACCCTGGACGGTGAGGGCTTCGTACATGATTTTCCCAGAATAGCCGGCACCGGTTCGACTCACGAGGAGGGCTCGACTAAAATAGCGGTCGCTCGGGTCGATCCCTTCCATCTGATGTTTCTCGACCAGCCCTTCTTTTTTCATCATCAAGGGTAACGCGCTCATCAATTCCTCCCCAGAGTCCGTATTGAGACAGCGAACGCAGATTATAGGCGGCTGGCCGCTCCACTGCAACCGCGTTGACAAGCTCAAAATCCGATCACTAAGATGGCGTCGACAGTTTACCCGGCGGAGGTTCTGCGGAGCCGCATGAACATACCTAACAGCCTGACGATCTTGCGGATCCTCCTGATCCCTGTGTTCGTCGGGTTCATGACCTATAGACAGTATGGGTATGCGCTGGCTGCGTTGCTCTGCGCCGGTCTCACCGACGCATTGGATGGGCTTGTCGCGCGCATGACCAATCAGCAGACCAAGTTGGGGGAAATTCTCGATCCATTAGCTGATAAGCTGCTGCTTACGTCGGCATTTCTCACGCTCTCTATCCTGCACCTGGTGCCATCATGGGTTGTGATCCTGGTGGTCAGCAGGGATCTCATCTTGATGCTGGGGACAGTGGTCGCGCATGTGACGCATATTGCCATTGATATTACGCCGACGACGTTGGGCAAAGGTACGACATTGTGCCAGCTGACCTATGTCGTACTGGTGATCGCCATGATCTGGCGGGGAATGAAGATTGGTGCGTTGTTTCCGTTGTTGCTGGTCATGGTGGCGTTTACGTTAGGCTCCGGGCTGCACTATCTCTATCGAGGGTATCGACGAACCTACTTGAATGGCTCTGTCGGCTGACGCACATGTGCAAGCCGTACAGTTTGCTCCCATCGCGCGCACGCCTCATAAATAGTGCATTTGCTTTGACAGGTTTTTGCCCCCCCAGTAGACTCACCACGTAGATATCCCTTTGTTTCCTAACCGGCTCAGGGAGCCACAACAGGATTACACGCCTATGGCTACGTTTGCGTATGTGGGACGAAGCAAGTCTGGAGCAGTCAAAAAGGGTGAACTCGTGGCCAAGAGCCGCGACGAGGCCGTAGATCAGCTTCGTAAGCAAAGCGTGGTGGTGACGAGTCTTGAGGAGAAAGGGGCAAAAGAAGGCTTTAAGTTTGGCTTTGGCAACGGGATGACGGAAAAGGATCTTGTTGTGTTCACCCGCCAGTTTGGAACAATGATCAATGCGGGTTTGCCGTTGATTCAGTGCTTGGAGATCCTCTCGACACAGTCGGAAAATGCAGCGCTTCGAAAAGCCGTTGGTGAAATCAAGGGGGCCGTTGAAGGCGGATCGACCTTTTCCGATGCGTTGCGTCGGCATCCGAAAATTTTCGACGATCTCTACTGCAACATGGTGAATGCCGGCGAAGTTGGCGGTTTGCTGGACACAATTCTTTCCCGGCTTTCCAAGCATATCGAAAAGGCGATGAAGCTGAAGTCGCAGATCAAGAGCGCGATGGTCTATCCGGCGGCCATTTGCGGCATCGCTGTGATTGTTATTTCTGTGCTGATGATCTGGGTCATTCCCGTGTTCGAGAAGATGTTTAAAGAAATGTCTTCTGGAAAGATGTCGCTGCCGGCACCGACGCAGCTGGTTATCGATATGAGCAACTTTGCGCAGTCGTATTGGTTCATCATTCTCGGCGTAATCATCGGTGGCGTGATCGCCTTCAAGAAATACTATGCGACCCCTCAAGGGCGACTGACGGTCGACAAGATTGTTCTGAAGCTGCCGGTGTTCGGCGATTTGATTCGTAAGGCGTCGGTGGCCAAGTTTACGCGTACGCTGGGTACATTGATCACAAGCGGAGTCCCTTTGCTTGAGGCCTTGTCGATCTGTGCGAAAACGGCCGGGAATAAAGTCATCGAAAATGTGTTGATGGATGCCCGTGTCAGCATCAGCGGAGGGAAGACGATTTCCGAACCGCTTGCGAAAAGCGAGGCGTTCCCCAAAATGGTGACCCATATGATCGCCGTCGGCGAATCGACCGGTGCGCTGGATAACATGCTCGGCAAGATCGCCGATTTTTATGAAGACGAGGTCGATGCGGCCGTGACGAATCTGACGGCGTTGTTGGAGCCGATGATGATGGTATTTCTCGGCGTCACCGTCGGATTTATCGTCATTGCCATGTACCTGCCGATCTTCACGATGGCGTCTGCGATCGGGTAGAGTTTTTTGAACGGATCATACAACTGGGGTGAATCAGCGGACGCCGGTGCCAGAGCTCGCCGGCGTCCGTTGCTGCTCTGTTAGCGTGCCGGTTTCTTCCCGGCACCGGAATCAAAGCCGACGGTATCCTGCCTCTTTCCTAAGACTTCGCTGAGCGGTGTTCTCTCCAAAGCTCGGAGCTTCTGTGGTTGAAATTAAAGCACGCATCCAATGGTTAATGGGGCTGAGAGTCCTTGTTGTGACGCTCTTGCTCGGGCTGTCTCTGACGTTTCAGGTCACGAGAGGAGAGCAGGCCGAAACATTCTATAGCCTGATCGTATTTACGTACGCGGTTACCATTCTGTACGCGCTCGTGCTTCGATATGTGATCACCGCCGACGCGCTCGTTCAATTGGCCTGGGTGCAGATCGGCATCGATTTCCTGCTCGAAACCGTCCTCATTGCGAGAACGGGTGGAATCGAGAGCCCGTTTCTCGTGCTGTATGTGATCTCCGTGACGCTGGCGAGCCTGGTGCCTAGACGGAAAGTCGGGCTCCTCACGGCCAGCCTGTGCGTGATCCTCTTTGGCATACTGACGAACCTGCAATTGTACGGACTGACCGAAGCCTGGGGCTGGCTGCCTCGCACCCGTTTGAGTGCACCCGAAACGCTTCAGACATTCGGCGTGCATAGTCTGGCCTTGTTGGTCGTAGGGTTCTTGAGCGGTCTGCTGACCGAACAGCTCCAGCGCGCGGACCATTCACTCAAGGAGAAGGAGCAGGGCCTCAGCCGGCTCCAGGCGTTCCACGAAAACATTGTTCACAGCATCAGCAGCGGCGTATTTACGACGGATGAAGAGGGGCGAATCACCTCGTTCAATCCCGCGGCCCAGGAAGCGACGGGGCACAATCTGGCGCAGGTTCAGGGCCGTCCCTGGAGGGATGTGTTCAACTGGCATCCGGAGCGACCGCTGGATGTGCAGGATGATGGTGCGGCGAACATGCGGTTCGAAGTGGAGTGCACGCGCGCGGACGGGAATCGCCTGGTGCTGGGTATGACGCTGTCGCCGCTTCAGGAGCGGGGACGGACGACAGGCATGGTCGGTGTGTTTAAGGATCTGACGCAGATCCGGGATCTGGAAGAGGAGATGCGGCGAAAAGAGTGGCTGGCCAGCCTCGGCGAAATGTCGGCCGGAATGGCCCATGAAATCCGCAATCCGCTCGGCGCGCTGGCCGGTGCGATGCAGATGTTGCGGAAGGATCTGCATGCGGATGAGACGAGCCAGCGGTTGATGGACATCGCCGTTCGGGAGGCGACGCGGCTGGACACGATCATCACGGAATTTCTTCAGTATGCGCGGCCGCCGGCGCTCAACTTGGCGGAGCATGATTTAAACAAACTCCTTGCTGAGACGCTTGATCTGGTACAACATGAAGCTCGAACGAGAACGAATATCCGCATCGAAGCGAAACCGTCTCTCGACGCGCTGGTCGGGCAGGTCGATCAGGATCAACTCAAGCAGGTGTTCTGGAATCTTGCGACCAATGCATTCGATGCCATGCCGGATGGCGGACAATTGACGATCTCGACCGGCTGCCGGTCCATCGATGTCGGAGGAAGAAAGGGGGAGGTCATCGAGATTTCCTTTCAGGATACCGGCGAGGGCATCTCGAAGAAAAACCTCGACAACATCTTTCTCCCGTTTTTTACGACCAAAAAGCAGGGCTCGGGTTTGGGGCTTGCGGCGGTGCATCGGATCGTTGATTTGCACGGCGGCTGGATCAAGGTCGAAAGCCGGGAGCGTGAGGGGTCGCGGTTTGTGGTCTGTTTGCCTCGGTCGGCCGTTGGCGGCGTGAGGCTCTGGCACGAAGGTAGGGAACCGTGGAAAAGATCCTAGTCGTCGATGATGAACAGAGTTTACGGGAAGTCTTGAGCATCATGCTCAAGCGGGCCGGGTATGCCGTCACCAGTGTGTCAGACGGCGACGAGGCGATCGAACAGGTGCAGAAAGAAATTTTCGACCTAGTGATCACCGACCTGAGGATGCCCAAGGTGGACGGGATGGAAGTACTCCGGGCCGTCAAGTCCGCGTCGCCGGAAACCGTGGTGTTGATCATCACGGCGTTTGCCACGGCGGACTCAGCCGTGGAAGCCATGAAACAGGGGGCGTATGACTATCTGACGAAGCCTTTTCAGGTCGATGAAGTGCAATTGATCATCCGGAATGCGCTCGAGAAGCGGCGGTTGACGACCGAGAATATCTTGTTGAAGCGCGAGATGGCGAGTCAGTCGTCTTTCGCTCAGCTGGTCGGACAGAGCGAGGCGATGCAGAAGGTGTTCGATGTGGTCAAAAAAGTGGCCGACTCCAAGAGCAACGTCCTGATTTGCGGCGAAAGCGGGACCGGCAAAGAACTTGTCGCGCGGGCCATCCACTACAACAGCGCCCGCAGCGCCTTGCCGTTTGTTGCGGTGAATTGCAGTGCGGTGCCTGAAACGCTGTTGGAGAGCGAACTCTTCGGTCACATCAAAGGCTCGTTCACCGGCGCCATTTCCAATAAAGCCGGATTGTTCGAGGTCGCGAACGGAGGCACGATCTTCCTGGACGAGATCGGCGATACGACGCCGACCATTCAAGTGAAATTATTGCGGGTTATTCAAGAGCGGGAATTCCGCCGGGTCGGCGGAACGCAGGATATCAAGGTCGACGTGCGCGTGGTGGCCGCGACCAATAAAGATCTTGAGAAGGCCGTGGCAGACGGTTCCTTCCGCGAGGATCTCTATTACCGCCTCGACGTCATCCCGATCCGTCTTCCGCCGCTCCGTCTGCGATCCGGCGACATTCCCCTTCTGGTCGCACATTTCCTGACGCGGTTCTCCAAGGAAAGCGGGAAGCCGGTACCGACGCTCAGCCCTGAGGCGATGCAAGTCTTATTGGGGCATGAATGGCGTGGTAACGTGCGCGAACTGGAAAACCTGATTGAACGGGTGGTTGCATTCTCAACCGGCGGGGCGGTGACAGAAGCCGAGATGCGTGGGTGGCTTCACCGGACGGTTTCGCCTCAACAGCAGGGCGGCGTCCCGACTGATCTGCCCGATGACGGGCTGGATCTGGAAGGAATGATCAACGGGATCGAGAAGGATCTCCTGCTCAAGGCATTGGAGCGGACCCAGTGGGTGAAGAAGAAGGCGGCAAGGCTGCTCCGGCTCAATACACGGTCGTTCCGCTATCGTCTGGAAAAGTATGCTATAAAGGGAGGCCGTGACTAGACCGCACGAAGACTCGCCCAATCCCTCCCGATCCGCCGTGACCGTATTCGCTCCCGCCAAAGTGAATCTGATTCTACGAGTGCTTGATCGCCGGACAGACGGATTTCACAATCTGTGGAGTCTGATGCAGACCGTCGGGCTTGAAGATGCCGTCACTATTCGCCCGGCCTTCGGGCATTCTGAGGTTCGGCTGCAGTGCGACAGCGCGGTGCTCAGCGTTGATCAGACCAATCTGGTCTATCGTGCTGCGGCTGCGGTGCTTGCGCAATCGCAGCACAGGATGGGGCTTGATATCCGGCTGACAAAGCGCATTCCGATGGGCGCCGGTCTCGGCGGCGGAAGCAGCGATGCCGCAGCGACCATTCTTGGAATCAATCGTCTGTTGAATCTGGGATGGCCGGTAGCCAGGATGGCGGAAGTCGGTCAAGCGTTGGGAAGCGATGTGCCGTTCTTTTTTCACGCTCCGACCGCGGTGGTTGCAGGGCGAGGGGAGCAGGTCCGGGCGATTTCTGTCGCCGGTTCCCGCTGGGTGGTCCTCGTGAATCCTGGCTTTCCCGTGGAGACGAAATGGGCCTATCAACAACTGTCCACGACACGGCAGAGCGTGGAGCCGCTTTCTGAACAATGCAGCCGGCTTGAGGCTCAGGGCCGGGTTTCCTGGGATGACGTGATCGGTCTGGCTTCCAATGATTTCGAAGATCCTGTTTTCGATGCTCACTCCGTTCTCCGGCAGATCAAGACGGATTTATTGAAGTGGGGTGCTCAGTTGGCGTTGTTATCCGGCAGCGGTGCAACCGTCTTTGGGATATTTTCTGACGAGGCAGGAGCCCGCCGGGCGGGAGCGTCCTTTCAAGGGCACTCAGCGTTCAAAGTGTTCATTACGCAGACCTGTTCGGAGCCATTGCGGGTGGAGTGATTCGCGTTCGATTTGCCGGTAATCGGTTGACAAGCCTCAGTCCTTTCCGATAAAGTCCGCCACTTGGTTGGCTTCTTCCGCCGCGAGCCGAGAGCAATGTGGCAGGGTGTTTATGCTCTGCCGACGCCCGCCGGTAAGTCAATTCATTCACGAATTCAGTTATTTATAGAGAGATCGGATCGTCTGAGACGTCGGTGATGAACAGAGAACTGAAAATATTCTCTGGGAACGCTAATCCTGCGCTTGCCCACGAAATTTGCGCCTACCTTGGCCAGAAGCTTGGTGAGGCGACGGTATCTTCATTTAGCGACGGCGAAATCCGCGTCAAGGTCGAAGAAAATGTCCGGGGCGCCGATGTGTTTGTCGTGCAGTCGACCTGTCAGCCGGTCAACGATTCCCTGCTGGAACTGCTGATCATCATCGACGCGCTGAAACGCTCGTCGGCGAATCGGATCACTGCTGTGATTCCCTATTTTGGCTATGGCCGGCAAGACCGGAAAGATCAGCCGAGAGTGCCGATTTCCGCCAAGCTGGTCGCCGACTTGATCAGTACCGCCGGCGCGGATCGTGTGCTGACGATGGATCTCCATGCAGGACAGATCCAGGGATTTTTCAACGTGCCGGTCGATCACTTGTATGCGCTGCCGGTTCTGTTGGACTACATTACGAAGAAGAAGATTGCTGATCTGGTGGTCGTATCGCCGGATGCCGGCGGTGTGGAGCGCGCCCGCGCATTCGCCAAACGCCTGCAGGCGACGCTCGCCATCATCGACAAGCGCCGCGAGGGCCCGAACCAAGCACAGATCATGAACATTATCGGAGACGTGCAGGGTAAGAGCGTCCTGCTGTTGGACGACATGATTGATACGGCCGGGACTATCGTGCAGGGCGCGCAGGCTTGCGCCGACAAGGGGGCACGGGAAGTCTGGACCGCCTGTACGCACGCGGTGTTGTCCGGCCCGGCGCTGGACCGTATCACGAAGTCTTGTCTGTCGCAGGTAGTCGTGACCAACACCATTCCTTTGCGCGGGAAAGAACAGACCTGTCCCAAGTTGCATCAGCTATCGGTCGCGCCCTTACTGGGCGAGGCCATTCGGCGTATTCACGAAGACGAATCAGTCAGCTCATTATTTGCCTGAGTCCTCGAATCATGAGGGCCAGTTCGACGTAGGAGAGACGGAGGAGCATCATGAAATTTGATTTAGCAGTGACCGTACGGGAGCAGGCAGGGAAGGGCATCGCGCGCCAGTTGCGACGGAGCGGCAAAATTCCCGCCGTCCTCTACGGCCAAGGGGAGTGCGTGTTGTTGACCGTCAATCCGGATGAATTGGTCAAGATTCTCAAGGCCCAGGCCGGCAGCACGGTTCTCATTTCATTGACCGTGGATGGAGCCAAAACGAAAGCCGCTCGCACGGCGCTCTTGCGCGACTATCAAGTCGATCCCATTACAGGCGGGGTGCTTCATGCGGATCTGTTCGAAGTCTCCATGGACAAGCCGATTCGCGTGAAGGTCCCGGTGCATATCGTCGGCGGGATCCCGATCGGTGTGAAAGAAGGCGGTGTGTTGCACAATAATACCCGCGAACTCCATATCGAGTGTTTGCCGGCGGCGATGCCCGATCAGATCGATGTTGATGCCTCATCTCTCGGAATCAGCCAGGGCATCCATCTCAAGGACGTTGCGCGGCGCGATGGCATCCGGTTCCTTGACGACGAAGACCTGATGATCGTGAGTGTGGCGGCGCCGATCTCCGATGCCAAGCTGGAAGCGTTGTTGACCGGCGGAGCGGGTGCGGCAGCCGAGCCGGAAGTCGCGGCGAAGGGCAAGGAAGCGGGCGAAGGCGGAGAGCCGGCGAAGGCTGGCGCAGCCGCAGCGGCCGGCGATGCCAAGGGCGGCGATAAGAAAGCCGCCGGTAAAGACGCTCCGAAGGCTGAGAAGAAGGAAGCTGAAAAGAAGAAGTAGCGGTGCATCTCCTCGTCGGACTGGGCAACCCGGGAAAAGCATACGCCCAGACCCGCCACAATGTCGGCATGTGGGCCATCGAGCGGGCAGCCGCTCGATGGTCTATCCGGCTCACTTCACGCGGTACGGCTCAACGCGGATCCGGTCGGCACGGTTCGGAGTTTATCGAACTCGCGGGCCTATTGGACTGGATGAATCTCACAGGTCCCCCTCTCAAAGGCTTGATGCGCGAGTTTAAAATCAAGCCGGACAATCTGATTCTCATTCATGACGATCTCGATCTGGAGCCCGGGCGGTTGCGTATCAAGCAGGGCGGCGGGGCGGGCGGGCATAACGGAATCAAATCGGTCATCGAAGCACTGGGGACTCCGCAGTTCGTCCGTGTGAAAATTGGAATCGGTCGACCCGCTCCCGGTCAGAACGCCGCAGACTATGTCCTGCAGCCGGTGACGCAGGACGAGATGGCGGTGTTTACGCCCTGCCTTGACCGAGCCGTGGATGCGTTGGAATGTCTGATCCATCGCGGGCTGTCTCCCGCCATGAATCAATTCAATATTCGTGAGAGGTCGACTCAAGACGGAGCAGGGGAATAGGCCGTATCAGGCGGACGCGGGATCGCAGGCGCTCGCACATGGCTCGGGGGGGAGCCGGCATGATGAACGTGGAGGTCTGCAATGTATAGGCATTTGCGCGCGACAGGTCTTGTGGTGATGAGTCTGATGGTTCTTCTCCTGGCCGGTCTTGCCGGGGCGGCTCAGGCCGGGGAATTTGCCTTCGAGTCGATCAGGCTCAGAGGAGGGCTGAGCGGCGGGTCACCCCTCGGGAAAGAACGGCAGAACGATTTTAACCAGATCGATCTTGCGGCGACGATTCGACTTCCCTGGGAGAAAGAGCTCGGCGGCGGCTGGATGCTCGGCACCAGAATGCTCGCCTCGATCGGCGCGCTCCGGGGAGCCGATGAAACCAACGGGATCGTGACCGTGGTGCCGCTCGACATCGTGGTGGGACGAAAAGACGGATTGATTGCGATCGACGTCGGAGGAGGAGGGGCGCTCCTCAGCGATTATAAGTTCGGCCGGCAGAATTTCGGCGGAGCCGGCCAGTTTGTCTGGACCTTCGGGGTGACCAGCCGTCTGGCCGGTCCGCTGGGCGTCGGCTATCACTTCCAGCATTATTCCGATGCCACACTCTACGGGCAGGACAGCCGCGGGGTCGATCTCCACCTCATTGAACTGATCTATTGGTTTGATCGACGGGAATAGGTGTGCCGCGCGAAATCGGCTAGGGGCGGGATCATTTTCACGAGAGCCCTGCGTGTAACTCATTCAATTGACAGTGTCTTCGTCGCTGTGATACGGTCCACCGTTCTTATGCCTCATATAGAGGCGCCTACACCTCGCTCCGGACTGGATCCGGGGCCTTTGTCCAGGAGGATTGCTGCATGGAGCTGTACGAGTCTCTGTTCATTATTCGTCCGTCCGTTTCCGACGAGGAGACGAATGCCCTCATCGATAAGATGAAAGCCGTGGCCGATAAGACCGGCGCGCAGTTCATCAAAGCCGAAAACTGGGGTAAGAAAAAGCTCGCCTACGAAGTTCGGCATGAGCGGAAAGGCACCTACGCTTATTTCTACTTTCGCGCGCCCAACACGACGGTCGGCGAACTCGAGCGGGCGTACCGTTTGGAAGACAATATTCTCAAATTCCTGACCGTCCATCTGGAAAAAGAGTTAGTGCCGCCGCGTCCGTTGGAAGCCTCAGCGCAGGAGACCGACGGTGGCCGGATTTAATAAAGTCATCCTCATGGGCAACCTCACGAGGAACCCCGAGCTTCGGTATACGCCGAGCGGGACTCCGGTCGCGAGTTTCGGCCTGGCGGTGAGCCGGCGGTTCAAGCAGGGTGAGGAGTTGAAAGAGGAAGTCTGTTTCGTGGACATCGTGGTGTTCGGCAAACAGGCGGAACATTGCGGGCAGTATTTGAGCAAGGGCAACGGGGCGATCATTGAAGGGCGGTTGCAGCAGCGCCGCTGGGAAACCGAAGACGGCCAGAAGCGCAGCAAGCACGAAGTGGTGGCTCAAAACGTCACCTTCATGCCGAAGCGTCAGGACGGCGGCGGGGCGAGCGGCGGACCGGGCGGTGAACCGCCGATTCATGACGAACCCAGCTATGACTATGACGAACCGCATTGATTAGGATGAACGAGGAGGCAGTGATGGAACGAACAGGTGGTGCAGGCGGCGGAGATCGCCGTGATGGTAACGGGGGCGGCGGACGGTTGTTTCAGCGGCGCCGGCCGTGCCGGTTTTGCCTGGAGAAGGGGCCGATTGATTTCAAGGATGCCGGGTTGCTGCGAAATTTTCTCACCGAGCGTGGGCGGATCGTTCCGCGTCGGATCTCCGGGAACTGCATGCGGCATCAGCGTGAATTGACGATTTCGGTCAAGCGCGCCCGGCATATCGCGATCATCAGCTTTGCCGAGGAGCGATAGCGCGCGTGAGTCAGCGTGACGCGAGACAGGCGTCTGGAGCCGGCTGGTCGCCGGAGATCATGATGGATCTGCTCACACCACATCTTGCAGATATCACTGCCGACGGGTTGTCGCTCACAGGCGATGTGACTGCCGAGGACCTGGGGTTGACCGACGGCGACACGCAGGTCGAGGGCGCGTTGGCGATCGGGTTGGATCTGACGAAAGTCGAGCGCACCGTCTGTGTCACCGGAGTGGTGGAAGGCACGGCCGTTCGCGAGTGCGTGCGGTGCCTGACGAAGTTCGCCGAGCCGTTGGCGTTCGCGCTTCGTGTGGTGTACGAACCCGAGCCGAAGCCGGTATCGCCGTCGGCCAAGCGGGTCGATCATCGCAAGAAAACCGTCGAGCCGGAAGACATTGAAGCGGACGAGACGGATGACGAGATCTATCATTACGAGGGAGATCATTTGGAACTCGCGCCGATGCTGCGGGAGCAAGTGATTTTGTCGGATCCGATGCATCCGTTGTGCAAGAACGATTGTGCCGGATTATGCCCTCATTGCGGAAAGAATTTGAACGAGGGGCGGTGTGCATGTCCGGACGAGACACCGCTCAATCCGTTTCAAGTATTACGGAGTGTGAAGACTGAACAGAAGTGACGTCGGGGAGCGGATCTCCCGATGGTCTTGAACGTGGGAAGGAGTTGCCATGCCTAATCCGAAACATAAACATTCCCGTGCGCGCCGCGACAAACGGCGCACGCAAAAACTGCGGATGACCCCTCCGGGGATGTCCGTCTGTCCGCAGTGCCATGAGCTGAAGCTGCCGCATTACACTTGTCTGAACTGCGGAACCTACAAGGGCAAGGCGGTCATTCAGGTCGAAGAGTCGTAGCAGGATCGCGGGAACAGATGCGCCGAGACCTGCCGGTCTCGGCCCGTTTCGCTCCGGTTGTGCATTTCGTGCGTCTGCGCTAAGCTTCCGGCGCATCGGGGATAATCACGGGTGCCACGCGTGTTCAGCCATCTATTCCAATCTCGAGTACATGATTCCGTATGAAGATCGCACGTGCTGTGATCGCGCGAGACCATGGTCCCGCGTCTCTGGTGCGCCCATCGCACACCAGGGTCCAGTGCGAGTACCCAGTGTGCGTCGTTCGTTCACCCATTTTCGAGTACGTGATTCACTATGAAGATCGCGCTTGATGCGATGGGGGGGGACCATGGTCCTGCGCCCTGTATC
>CAYPOR010000001.1:133017-143148 GCA_964412445.1 uncultured Nitrospira sp. | reverse complement strand
TATGAAGATCGCGCTTGATGCGATGGGGGGGGACCATGGTCCTGCGCCCTGTATCGAGGGTGCCCTGCAGGCGGCCAAAGAGCTCGACGTCGAGGTGATTCTCGTCGGCGACGAGGCCGTGTTGACGCGCGAATGCGTGCGTCTCGGCGTGACCGATCCCCGGATCGCGATCCGGCATGCGCCGCAGGTCGTGGAAATGCACGAGTCGCCGGCGGCCGTCGCGCGTAAAAAGAGGGATTCGTCGATCTGGATTGCGACTGAACTGGTGAAGAACGGTGAGGCCGGCGCAGTGGTCAGTCCGGGCAACACCGGCGCGAGCATGGTGTCATCCTTCTTTGTGTTGGGGCTGACCAAGGGGGTCGAGCGCCCCGCGATCGCCACCAGTTTGCCGACGCTCACGGGCGAAGCCATCATGCTGGATGTCGGCGCCAACGTCGACTGTTCGGCCAAGCATCTCGAGCAATTCGCCTTGATGGGGAATGAGTACGGAAAGCATCTGTTCCGGAAACCGAATCCGCGTGTCGGCCTCTTGAGCATCGGCGAAGAAGACAGCAAAGGCAACGAGGTCACCAAAGAAGCGTTCAAGCTCTTGAAGGCCGGTTCGCTGAATTTTATCGGCAATGTCGAGGGGCGTGAGGTTTATAGCGGAACGGCCGATGTTGTCGTGTGCGACGGGTTTATCGGGAATGTCGCGCTCAAGATCTCCGAGGGGGTGGCGGAGACGATCAAGAAGCTCCTGCTGAAAGAAATTTCCAGCTCATGGCTGGGCCGGCTGGCGTATCCGTTGATCGCTGCGCCGCTCCTCAATCTGAAGCGCAAAATCGATTATGCTGAGTTCGGCGGGGCGCCCTTGCTCGGCGTCAACGGGATCACCATCATCTGTCACGGCCGTTCTTCGGCGAAAGCCATCAAGAACGCCGTCCGTCGGGCCAAAGGCATGGCCGAAGGCCGGGTGCACGAACTGATTCAGCGCGATATCGAAGAGAGTCTCGCCACGGCATCGCCGGCGGAGCCTTCAGCATGAAAGCCCGCATCACGGGAACCGGATCCTACGCGCCGTCCCGCATCATGACCAATGCGGAGCTTGAACGGATGGTGGCAACCTCCGATGAGTGGATTCGCGAACGGACGGGTATCCGGGAGCGCCACATCGCCGCCTCCGGCGAAGCCTGCTCGGATCTCGCGGTTCAGGCCGGGCGGCGTGCGCTCGAAGCCGCCGGGATCGCGGCAGCCGATCTCGATATGATTCTGATTGCAACCTGCTCGGGCGACTATCCCCTTCCGGCGACGGCGTGTCTAGTGCAGCATCAACTGGGGGCGACCAAAGCCGCGGCCTGCGACCTGGCGGCAGCCTGCTGCGGATTTGTGTATGCGCTGTCCGTCGCGGATGCCTATGTGCGAACCGGGATGCGGCATGTGCTCGTGATCGGATCCGAGGTGATGTCGGCCATTACGGACTGGACGGATCGCAATACCTGCATCCTGTTCGGTGACGGTGCCGGAGCGGCAGTGGTCAGCGCGAGCGAAGGGGAGCGGGGCATTCTTTCGACGCATCTCCGGTCGGACGGGAGTCTGTGCGAATTAATCGCCGTGCCGGGAGGCGGATCGCGCCTTCCGCCGTCCGAAAAAGTGTTGGCCGAGCGGACCAACTTCATCAAGATGAAGGGGAACGAGACGTTCAAGGTCGCCGTGCGGACACTGGAAGAAATCGCACGGGAGACGCTGGCCGCGAATCAGCTGACGGTCGAAGACCTGGATCTCTACGTGCCGCATCAGGCGAATGTGCGGATTCTCAAAGGCGTCATGGACCGGCTCGGTCTGCCGCTGGAGAAAGTGGTGCTGAATCTCGAGCGGTACGGCAATACGTCGGCGGCATCGATTCCGATTGCGCTGGATGAAGCCGTTCGCGCGGGGCGTGTTCGGGACGGATCGCTGGTCATGCTCGGCGCATTCGGAGCCGGGTTGACCTGGGCATCCGCGCTGATCCGGTGGTAACGGAGGTTCTCGAGCGCGTGCGATTTCAATTAACTTTTCCCGTTGACATTCCACGTCATTTCTAAGATATCTACCCCCCATGAATTCAGGCATCGGATTGGTGTTCCCGGGACAAGGATCGCAGTCGGTCGGCATGGGCAAAGCGCTGTGCGACGCCCATCCCAGACTGAAGCAGGTCTATGACGAGGCCTCGTCGGTTCTGGGTTACGACAGCGCGGCGCTCTGCTTCGACGGACCGGCTGACCGATTGAATCTCACCGAACATACGCAGCCGGCTCTGCTGGTCAGCAGCATCGCGGCGCTCAAGACCTTGGATTCGGCGGGATTGAAGCCGGTGGCAGTGGCCGGGCACAGTCTCGGTGAATATTCGGCGCTGGTGGCCGCGGGCGGCGTGTCGTTTCGCGATGCCGTCGGGCTTGTGCAGAAGCGCGGGCGCTATATGTCAGAGGCCGTGCCTCCGGGCACCGGCCAGGTGGCCGCGCTGCTCGGATTGACGCCGGATGTCGTGCGGGAAGTCTGTCGTGAGGCGTCTGCGGCCGGCGTGGTCGCAGCGGCCAATTTTAATTCTCCCGGGCAGGTGGTCATTGCGGGAGAAAAGGCCGCCGTTGAGCGGGCGATCGAGCTGGCCAAAGGCAAAGGCTGCAAAAAGGCGATTCCGTTGCCGGTCAGCGTCCCGGTCCATACGCCGTTGATGCAGGTGGCAGCCGACCGGCTGTCGAACGATCTCGCGGCGGTGAAGTGGAACGATTTGGCGATGCCGCTGATCAACAACGCCGAAGCCAAGCCCATCAGCCGGGCCGCCGAGATTCAGCCGTCGCTGGTCCGCCAGTTGCCGTCGTCGGTGCTCTGGGAAGACTCCGTGCAGGCGATGGCGAAAATGGGCGTCACGACTTTTATCGAAGTGGGACCCGGGACGGTGTTGACCGGTCTGATCAAGCGTATTCTGCCGGATGCAAAATTATTGAACGTTCATGATCCGAAATCGCTGGATGCAACGCTGCAGGCGCTCGGCGCCGCGCATCCGGCCTGATCCGTCACGTTTAACAAGGAAATCGGCATGTCATTGCAAGGGAAAGTGGCGATAGTCACCGGGGCGGCGCAGGGGATTGGCCGGGCGATTGCGGAAACTTTGGCGCAAGCGGGCGCCGATATCGTCGTCGCGGATCTGGATCCCAGCCGCTCGCAAGAGACGGCGAAGGCGATCGAGGCCTTGGGCCGCAAGGTGCTCAATGTCAAAGTGAACGTGGCGGATGCCAACGACGCGAAGGCCATGGCCGAGCAGGTCATGAAGGCCTGGGGGAAGATCGATATTCTGGTCAACAACGCCGGGATCACACGCGACGGGTTGCTGCTCCGGATGAAGGAAGAAGATTGGAACCTGGTGCTGCAGGTCAATCTGAACGGCACGTTCAATTGCACCAAGGCGGTCTTGCAGCCGATGACCAAGCAGCGGTATGGTCGCATCGTGAACATTGCCTCGATCGTGGGGGTGATGGGCAACGCCGGCCAGGCGAATTACGCCGCGTCGAAGGCGGCCGTGATCGGCTTCACCAAGACGGTCGGGCGCGAATATGCGACGCGCAATGTGACGGTCAACGCGGTGGCGCCGGGATTCATCGATACGGCGATGACGCATGGATTGCCGGACGACGTGAAGGAGACGTTGCAGAAGCAGATTCCGCTGGGCCGGTTGGGTACGCCGGCCGACATTGCATCGGCGGTCCGCTTTCTGGTGTCGGATGAAGCCGCGTATATTACCGGGCATGTTTTGCATGTGAACGGCGGTATGTTAATGGTATAGATGGTCCCCAAGGTCTGGGAACAACCAGCGGCAGCATATCCCCGTGTTGCCGCACAGGGTCAGTCACGTTGGGGAAGGAGGTAGGCAGATCGATGGCAACAGTTGATGAGCGTGTAAAAAAGATTATTGCCGAGCAGCTCGGCGTCGAAGAAGATGAAGTGGTGCCCGAAGCCTCCTTCGTTGAGGATCTGGGAGCCGATTCGCTCGACACCGTCGAACTGGTGATGGCGCTCGAGGAAGAGTTTGAAATCGAGATTCCCGACGAGGATGCCGAAAAGATTCTCACGGTCGGGAAAGCGCTGGATTACATCAAGGAAAAATCATAAGCAGGGTTTATGTCTGAGCGATCCACGCGGCGCATTGTCGTCACCGGTTTAGGACTGGTCACACCTCTCGGGACCGGGGTGGACAAGACCTGGGCTGCGCTCTGCGCGGGACAATCCGGCATCGGGCGGATTACCAAGTTCGACCCGGCTGCCTATGACGCGCAGATCGCGGGCGAAGTGCGCGATTTCGACCCCGCCCAATTCATTGAAAAAAAAGAAATCAAAAAGATGGATACGTTCATCCACTATGCCGTGGGTGCCGCCCAGCTGGCCGTGGATGATGCGGGATTGAAGGTCGCTCCGGAAGAAGCCACGAAAGTCGGCGTGTATATCGGATCCGGGATCGGCGGTCTGGGCTCGATCGAGCACTATCATGAGGTGCTTAAGGAAAAAGGTCCGGGCCGTGTGTCGCCGTTCTTTATTCCCATGACGATCATCAATCTGGCCTCGGGGCAGGTGGCGATTCGTATCGGCGCGAAGGGTCCGAACTCCTGTGCGGTCACCGCCTGTGCGACGGGCAATCACTGTATCGGGGATGCGTTCCGTCTGATTCAGCATGGGAATGCCGATGTGATGGTCGCCGGTGGTGCGGAGGCGGCGATCACGCCGCTGGGTGTGGCGGGATTTGCCGCCGCGAAAGCGCTGTCGTTCCGCAACGACGAACCGGCCAGAGCCAGCCGTCCGTTCGACAAGGATCGGGACGGATTCGTCCTGGGCGAAGGCGCAGGCGTCGTCGTTCTGGAGGAACTGGAGCATGCGCGCCGCCGCGGTGCCCGTGTTTACGCCGAGTTGATCGGCTACGGGATGAACAGCGATGCCTACCACATCACGGCTCCTCCGGAAGAAGGCGAAGGTGCGGTGCGCTGCATGGAACTGGCGCTGAAAGATGCCGGGATCGCCAAGGATCAGATCGGGTATATCAATGCGCACGGGACTTCCACGATGGCCGATGCGATTGAAACACGCGCGATCAAACAGGTTTTCGGTCAGCAGGCCTACAAGATTCCC
This sequence comes from uncultured Nitrospira sp., assembly GCA_964412445.1. Lineage (GTDB taxonomy): Bacteria > Nitrospirota > Nitrospiria > Nitrospirales > Nitrospiraceae > Nitrospira_D. Next base: position 138,018 of record CAYPOR010000001.1, on the reverse strand, counting down.
GTCAGTTCGACCAAGTCGATGACGGGACATTTGCTCGGCGCGGCCGGCGGCATTGAAGCGGTGTTCAGTATTCTGGCGCTCCATCACGGTCTGTTGCCTCCCACGATTAATCTGGAAAATCCCGATCCCGCATGCGATCTCGACTATGTGCCGAATACAGCCAGGGCCGTTCCGATCAAGACCGCACTGTCGAACTCCTTCGGATTCGGCGGCGTGAACGCCTGTCTGATTTTCAGGCGCCTTGAGGCCTAGCGCGGTTGCGCCTATGACACCGGCGTCCCCAGCCGATTCTGTTCCCGCTCTACCCCACTATCGATTCAAAAATCCAGGCTTGCTCGCGGAAGCGTTGACCCACAAGTCTCACGTCAATGAGCGGAAGGGCGCGACGCGATCCCACAACGAGCGGCTGGAGTTTCTCGGCGATGCGGTGCTCTCGCTCATTATCAGCGACCACCTGGCACAGCTGTATTCCCAGTTGAGTGAAGGGGCGTTGTCCAAGCTGAAAGCGAATCTCGTCAGCGAATCCTCGCTGGCGCAGGCGGCCCGCCGGATGAATCTCGGCGCGCTGTTGCGATTGGGACGCGGGGAAGAACTCTCGCAGGGGCGGGAAAAGAACTCTCTGTTGGCCGACGCGTTGGAGGCGGTGATCGCCGCGGTGTATCTCGACGGAGGATTGGAGGCGAGCCGGACATTTACGTTGGACGTGCTGCGGGATGAACTGCGCCAGGCGGAATCCCAGCAATCGACGCCGGGGGAAGAAGACTATAAGACCAGGCTTCAGGAGTGGTGCCAGAAACGGTATGATCAATTGCCGCAGTATGTGATGGTGCGGGAATCCGGGCCGGATCATCACAAGCATTTCGAGGTCGAGGTGCGGGTCAACGCGCGCGTGGCGGGGACCGGGCAGGGCTTGAGCAAGAAAGAAGCGGAGCAGATGGCGGCCCGGTGCGCGCTTGAACAGATCGGGGCTTGACGCTCATCGGCGTGGGTGACGACAGGCACAATTACTGATATCCCAAGATAAAGGGAGGATGACGATGCGGAGAAGATTGCGTGTAGTGATGGGATGTGCGGTTCTCGCGGGATGCGTGTCGCTTTTTATGGGAAGCGGTGTTGGCGATGCGGCGGACAACGCGCCGGCTCCGAAGGTCGAGGCGTCGAAGAGCCCACGGGCGATCATCAAGACGAAATTCGGCGAGATCGAGCTGAAGTTATTTCCTGAACTGGCGCCTAAACATGTCGAGAATTTTATCAAGCTGGCCAAAGAGGGGTTCTATAACGGAACGATTTTCCATCGGGTCATTCCCGGCTTCATGATCCAGGGCGGCGATCCCAATACCAAGGACTCGCTGAAGAAAGACACGTACGGTCAGGGAGGGCCCGGGTATACGGTCAAGGCGGAATTCAGCGATACGCCCCATAAGCGCGGCATCGTGTCGATGGCGCGCGCGAACGATCCGGATACGGCGGGGTCGCAATTTTTCATCGTGGTCGAAGATTCCCGCTTTCTCGATCGGAAGTACACGGTCTTCGGTGAAGTGACCAAGGGAATCGGGGTCGCCGACAAAATTGTGAATGTGCCGAGAAACGAGCGCGATCTGCCGAACGACCGGATTGAGATGACGGTCACCATCCTCGAATAAAAAAGCTGCAGAGTAAGCCGACTCACTCCAACGGCTCTTCCCGCCTGCTGCGGGAAGAGCCGCTCTCCAGCCGGATCGACGCCGGGTTTTCCCGTCTTTCACATCTCCCCTGCAAATGGTCACTGTAGGAGCACACCCCCTACTTTCGATGGGGGGCTTTTGTGGGATTTCGACAAAGAGCCTTCTGCGGTACGCTCACACTATCGAAGTCGAGCCGGTGAATGCCGAGGAGGGACTCTATGAGACATCCGTCTACGCGTCGCCTGTACCGGCGAGTCGACCAGGAATGTCATGCGTGCATTCTGACGTCCAGCACGATCCGCCGCTGTCTGGTGCGGGATCTCTCCCTCAGCGGATTCCGAATCGCACAGCCGGGGGAGCGGTTCCTGCTTCCCAACGCCTCCGTCATGATCCGGGTGTGGTTGCCGGGAGGGGCGGCGCCGATCGATGTCGATCAAGCGATGGTGCGGTGGGAGCGGGAGGATGAGATCGGCGTCGAGATTCTGTCCATTTCCCATGGCGCCGATTATCAGTTGGCAGGATGGATCGAACAGGTTCTACGGCCGACGGCGGGCGGAGGTCTTAGTGGTGATGATGCTGGCAGTCCGGTCCGTGGGTATGAGTCTCAGCGGTGGCCGGCGGAGGCATGAACGATTGACCGGGTAGGACAATGTGGCCCGGCTCGTGTTTCTTTTGAAGATTGGCGGCGATCTCAGGGTGATAGGCCGTGACATAGCCGATCAGCCCGGAGAGAAAGCGGTGTGATTGGAAGTCTTTTCCTGAAAAGTCCGATACGAATTTGACTGCCCGGTCGAGAATTTCCGGTGCATTGGAAGAGTCGGCGATCTGCTTTGGATTTTGCTTCTTGAACGTCTCGTATTCCTTGATCAGATGTTCGGCGAATACCGGCATGGGAGCGGAGGGGACATGCAGGGGACTCAACGTGCGGCGCAGCCCCTGTATGGCGGCGATGACTTCCGCATCCTGCCCGTCGCGGCGGCCCTGAAAAAAACTGACCGTGATGACTTCAATGAGATTGAAAAGAGACACGGCCTGGGCGCCGCCGAATTCGCCGAGTTCCCGATAGAACTCCCGGCGGACCGGCATGAATTGGACGGCAAGCCGCTTTTGCTGGTAGTCGCTGCCGGTATCGAGATAGGCGCAGTCGCTGGGACAGGTCACCCGCACCAGGCGATGTTCCCCGCAACACTGGCTGCAGATGAGTCCGTTGAGGCCGGGGCAGGCGCGCTTGCCCTTGCGTTGGTTGCAGTAGGCGCATTGACTCATTTGGCCGGTGTTCCTTCCTTGGCGGGCTGCGGAGGCCCAGCCGCTCCGAACCCGTAGTCAGCAAGGGTGCGCCGGTTGTCCCGGCTTTTGCCTTCCGAGGGAGCCTCCAGTCCGTTGATTTCCGCCGCGTGGGCATGATGGTAGGGGACGAGAATCAAATTGTTCGCCCGGTCGATACTGATATCGGCCGGGGAGAGCAGATACTCAGCGATCACCTGGAATCGTTGATCCCGGGTCATGCGCCAGATTTTTCCCCTGGAGAAATCCGAGACATACATATTGCCCCACCGGTCGAAATCGACTCCGCTCAGGTTTTGAAAGCGACCGGTGAAAAACCCGTTCGACTCCAGTTCTGAAAGCTGGCCTTCAGGCGTGATGTCGAAAATCTTGCCCTTGTTCCAACTCACCGCGATGAGGTGGCCGGTTCGAGGATTGACCGCGATGCCGGACGGACCAGCGAGGCGGTCGTCATGAATAAGCGGGTTCACGCGATGACCGGCTGTTTGGTCGATACGGTAGATGGTGTTGTTGGATTGATCCGACGCGTAGAGCAGGCCGCTGGCGCCGGCCGTGACATCGGTCAAAGAGACGACCCCTTTGGAGGGGAGCGGGGGAAAGCTGACGACGACCAGCGGTTTGCCGGTCGTTCTGTCAAACCCTTTGAGTTGATCGAGATCGGCCACGTACAGGGTCTGATCGACGATGGCCAGGCCCTTGGGGGCGTGCAGCATGACGTCGGTGATTCCGCCTTGGATGAACTTCAGATTGAGGACTTTCCCTTCCGCGTCCACCTTTGTGATGAAGCCGTTATTGTCGCGCGCGTCCGGCTCCCCGTTCACATTGGAAATAAAGAATTCCTTGCCCTGCTGGTCGCCGACGAAACTGTTCGGCGCTTCCAGCCCGGTAATCTGAGCCGCGTGGAGCAGACTCGAGGAACCTGCAAGCAGACACCAGGCCAGTGTCGCCCTCAGAAGGGTGCCGCGAAGTGTGTCGGTGGCTGATGGGGTATTCAAGCGTGATTAATCAGGGTGAAGACAGACGTGCATCGTAGCGAACGGGCGAAGAGACTGTCAAGGAACACGGGGGAGGCGTAGCGAGTTATGGACAGGGGGATCGGACTTGCACCGTTTTCTCTCGCTCCATGTCCGCGAACGGATCGGAGCGTTGACTTGCATAAAAATGCCCTGCTAAGGTGCCTACGGTTTTTAAGCCAACCGCTTGAATTCAGGGAGGGAATTGTGGGAGCACGACTTATCGACGGGAAGGCCTTGGCACAACAAGTACGCGACCGGCTGGCGGTTGAATCCGCGGCAGTTCTGGCAAAGACCGGCGTCAAGCCGGGGCTGGCCACGATTCTGGTGGGGGACGATCCCGCGTCGCATCAATATGTAAAGAGCAAGCAAAAAGCCTGTGAGGCGGCAGGTATTTATATCGACGATCACAAGTTGCCTGCCAGCACGACCCAAGCGGAGTTGTTGGCCTTGATTGCGAAGATGAACGCGGATCCCAAGATTCACGGAATCTTGGTTCAGCTCCCGCTTCCCAAACATATCGAGAGTCGTGTCGTGCTTGAAGCGGTGTCGCCGGACAAGGATGCCGACGGGTTTCATCCGTATAATTTCGGCCGGCTCGTCGAAGGGAATCCGGTCTTCGAGGCCTGCACTCCGAAGGGTGTGATCAAGATGATCGAGTCCATCGGCGTCGGCATCGAAGGTAAGCGCGCGGTGGTCCTGGGACGCAGCAATATTGTCGGAAAGCCCCTGGCGCTGATGCTGTTGCAGCGCAATGCGACCGTGACGATTTGCCATTCCAAGACCAAGGATTTGCCCGCAGTCTGCCGTGAAGCGGATCTGTTGCTGGTCGCGATCGGGAAAGCTAAGTTTGTGACGGCTGACATGGTGAAAGAGGGCGCGGTGGTGATCGATGTGGGCACCAACCGGTGGACGGACGGAAAGCTCTGCGGCGATGTCGATTTCGAACCGGTAAGCCAAAAGGCCGGCTGGATCAGTCCCGTACCTGGTGGCGTCGGTCCCATGACGATTGCCATGCTGCTTGCGAATACGGTGGAGTC
>CAYPOR010000001.1:96824-132917 GCA_964412445.1 uncultured Nitrospira sp. | reverse complement strand
TGGTATGAGCAAGGAACCGCGGCGGTTGAGCGAAGTCCTGAGTAGCGGGCAGTTTGCCGTAACAATTGAGTACAACCCGCCCAAGGGCACCAATATCTCGAAGGTGTTGGAGAACGCGAAAGAACTGGTCGGGCGGGTGCACGGTGTCAATGTGACCGACAACACGGCGGCCGTCGTGCGTGCCGGTTCGTTGCCGGTCTGTCGGTTGCTCTACGAATTGGGCCATGATCCGGTGATGCAGCTGACCTGTCGTGACCGGAACCGGATTGCGATGCAGTCGGATCTCATGGGCGCCCATATGCTCGGTATCCGCAATATCCTCTGCCTGACCGGCGATTATCCGACCGTCGGCGACCACAAAGACGCGAAGCCGGTCTATGATCTCGATTCTGTGCAGGTCATGCAGTTGGTGCAGGGCCTCAACAGCGGGCGTGATATGGCCGGGAATAAGCTCGATGGCTCGACGGCCTTCACCATCGGCGCAGCAGTGACCCCGGAAGCTGATCCGGTCGGGCCGATGCTGGCAAAGTTCGAAGTGAAGGTCAAAGCCGGCGCGCAGTTCTTTCAAACGCAGGCGATCTATAACCCCGACCTGTTTGCGGGTTTCATGAAAGCCGTGCGGCCCTACAAGGTGAAAGTGCTGGCGGGTATTTTGTTGTTGCGGAACCATAAGATGGCCGAGTTCATGAACGCCAATATTCCCGGCGTGTCGGTACCGCAGGAGATGATCGATGAGTTGAAAGCCGCCGGCGACAAGGCGGAAGATGTGGGCGTGGAGATCGCGGTCCGGACGATCAACGCCGTGCGTGCTCATTGCGACGGGGTGCATATCATGGCGATCAAGGGCACGCATCGGTTGGCGGATATCATTACCAAGGCGCAACTCGGCTGATGACGATTCCGGAGTTTCAACAGCAGAAACGTCAGGGGAAAAAGCTTGTCGTGGTCACCTGCTACGATGCGCTCTTCACCCGCATCCTTGAACAGGCCGGGATCAACGCCATTCTCGTGGGCGATTCTCTCGGCGTGGTCGTGCAAGGGCGCGCCAACACCCTGTCCGTGACGATGGAGGACATGCTCTATCACACCAGGCTGGTGGCGGGCGCCGCGAAGCAGGCGCTGGTCATCGGCGACATGCCGTTCATGTCCTATCAAACGGGCCAGGAGGACGCGCTGCGGAACGCCGGTCGCTTGATTCAGGCCGGTGCCCATGCGGTGAAGCTTGAAGGGGGACGAGTGATGGCCGACCGGATTGCGGCGATCACTTCGGTCGGAATTCCGGTCATGGGGCATCTCGGGATGACGCCTCAATCGGTGAATCAATACGGCGGATACAAAGTGCAGGGCAAAGCAAAGGACCGCGCGAAGGCCATTCTGGCGGATGCGAAAGCGTTGGAGGCGGCGGGCGCGTTTGCCATCGTGCTGGAGGCGATTCCCGTACCGTTGGCCAAGACGATCACCGCAGCGTTGTCGATTCCGACCATCGGCATCGGGGCCGGCCCCGAGTGCGACGGGCAAGTGCTGGTCCTCTACGATGTGCTCGGATTGTTCGACGACTTTGTGCCGAAGTTCGTGAAACCGTATGCGCATCTCAAAACCGATGCCCTGCAGGCGCTTCGCCGGTTCAAGGACGAAGTCGAACAGGGGAAGTTTCCATCGGATGCCCACAGCTACCGGTAAGCGAAGCGTTCCCCGCTCTCCATTTCCTTCTCATCCCTTCACTCCTGCACATGCTGAAGTCGTTGTCGCGGCTTTCAACAGTCGGACAACGTGCTACTATGAGGCATGCGAGGAGCTTCCCCTGTTTGTGCCGGCGGCGGTCATGTGTCGAGCCAGTCACTTGTTATAGGGACGCCATGACGAGCGAAGAACTCTTGCGCGAGGGCGAGCGGTTGGCAAAGCCCTGTGTGCATTTGACGGACGAAGGCACCGACTATTGCGCGGTGTGGGGCGGGATGGGCGTGGTGCCGCTGCGGGATGCCCGCTTCCGGCACTGGATTTCGGTCGACAGTCGGGCGTTGCCGGACGGCCATGCAGGGTCGGGCTGTTTCAGTGTATATGCCAATCAGGAAGATGTCGCCAGCGGTCTCATTTTGGTCGACCGCCAGGCTGCTCTACCGGCGAATCCTGACGGTCAAAAACTCTATCGGCATGAGGGCCTGTCGCTGCCTCCTGTCGAGGGAATTTTCCGGTATGGGGCAGATTCAGTGCAGGCCTGGCTGCGGGCCAATCAATGGCGGCCGGAATGGGGATACAACAGCAACTTTCGGGACCGGCTTCCCGTCGAAGCCTATCGCCAACAGTATCAGAATCAGCTGGATCTCAAGGGCACAACGGTGGTTGCCTTGTTGGGCGGCTGGCATTTCCCCTGGTGGAATGACGATTGGGCGGATCTGTTGTCGGCGCGTCTCTTAGTCTGGACGCTTCGACAGTCCGAGCCCTGGATTGAAGCCTGGGATGATCACGGGCGTTTGCGGGTCATTCAGCGAACCAGCTGACAAGCCGGACCGGCATGAGTGCTGGGCGACTCCATCCTTTTCCGAACACGAACGCGTCATCTTCGATCAGCGCAGGGTATGTCGGGTAATTGCAGCGTCAGCCTGATGTTACCGGTGCGTCCCTGCTGAAGTTCGGTTCGCAGATCTCCGACGGCGATGCCCAGATACTGATCGGGAAGACCGGAGAGTCGGCGAGCGCTGCGTCGAAACAGATTGGATGCGGCGGCCTCGTTTCCCATGAACCGCTTGAGATGTCCTGCGGCAAGCTGGATCAGTCCCTGGAAGAACTGTCCCTGCTCGGTCTTCGGTCCGGCGGCATGCCAGAACGCTTCAAAGACCTCATGACTTTCCCACCAATAGGCAAAGTTGAAGAGATCGATCCCAAGGCGGTAGTCGTCGGACAGGGACCATTCTTCTGGTGTACAGGGGGCAGGGTTTGGTTCCAGGCATCCGAACGAATGGCCCTGGGGATCCCGTCGTGGATGAGGATTGCGTCCTGGAACAAAGCGATAGGCAGGAAACGGTCTGTTTGAATAGCGGGGCCAATCCGAGTCGGCGAGAGAGCGCTTAATTTCTGCCGGCATCATCCGCACAATCTACCTGGAAGATCTGCCGATCTTCCAGACGAATCGCCGTCAATTGCCGACCCCAGACGCAGCCGCTATCCAAGGCGAGAATGTGCTCGCGACAGTACACCCCCAGCGAAGCCCAATGGCCGCAGACGAATATGACGTCCCGGTCTCGATGCGGATAGAGATGAAACCAGGGGTGGTAGCCGGCAGGGATTCGGTCGGGCGGGCCGGAGTAAGACGATTCCATCACCCCATTTGGCGAACAGGCGCGTAGCCTGGTCAGGACTTTGATGATGGTTGCGAGTCGCGCGGGGCCCGTTAGTTGTGAAGACCATTGCAGATGTTTGCTCGGATAAAGGGCCCGGAGAATTTCTCGATAAAAAGGTGAGCGTAATCCGCGTTCGGCTTCTTGCGCCAGTTCCTCTGCTTCCCGAATCGACCAGTGCGGCAGGATCCCGGCATGCACCAGCACGAAGGGGGATTCGCGGTACAGAAGAGGTTGATGGCGTACCCACGTCAGCAGCTCATCACGGTCCGGCGCGGCAAGTACGGCCTGCAACGTATCTTCAGGGCGAACCGTGGTAAGGCCTTCCGCCACGGCGAGCAGGAACAAATCGTGATTGCCCAACACAACCTGCGCGGAGGGTCCGAGCTGTTTGAGATAGCGAAGGACACGAAGGGAGTCCGGGCCGCGATTGACCAGATCGCCGACACACCAGAGGCGGTCTGAGGACGGCGCGAACCGGATTTGTTCGAGTAAACGCTCCAGGGAGTGCGCACAGCCTTGAATATCGCCGATTGCGTAGATGGCCATTGTGTAGACAGGGATCTGCGATGGCGGGAGGGTATCGCGCGCCGCAGAGAAATACAAGCCGGCTCATGGAAAACTGCGGGGCCGGATGGCGGTATTGCCGCTAGGCGGCCGGGCGTCCGCGGCTGGTCTGCGCACGGAGGTCGTGAATCAGTTGTTCGACACGGTTGGCCGGCAACGGGTGGCTGAAGAAGTACCCTTGAATGACATCGCATCCTTGGTCGCGCAAAATGTCGAGTTGAGACTGGGTTTCGACCCCTTCGGCCAAGACGCGAAGTTTCAGTCCGTGGGCCATGGCGATGATGGCGATGGCAATGGCGGCATGTTCGGATTCTGACGAGAGATCCTTTACGAACGCCCGATCGATTTTGATCGTATCGATGGGGAAGCGTTTGAGATAGGCCAGCGACGAATAGCCGGTGCCGAAATCGTCGATGGACAGACTGAACCCCATGGATTTTAACTGCTGAAAGATCGCGACCGCGTTTTCTGCATTGTGCATCGCGGTGCTTTCCGTCAGCTCCAATTCTAACTGCGCGGGGTTCGCTCCGGTTTCCTGGATGATCGTGCGGATCGAGTCCACGAGACCTGCCTGTTGGAACTGGGCCCCTGACAGGTTGACGGCGATGGCGATCTCGCCAAGGCCGTAGGCTCTCCAGGCAACTTGTTGTGCGCAGGCGGTGCGCAGCACCCACTGCCCGATCTGATCGATCAACCCGATTTCTTCGGCCAGCGGGATAAAGGTCATGGGAGAGACCATGCCTCGCTCGGGATGCTGCCAGCGAATGAGGGCTTCAACGCCGACGATCTCCCATCGGCGGATGTCAACCTGCGGCTGGTAATGCAGCAAGAATTCGCTTCGTTCCAAAGCCCGCCGAAGATCGGTTTCCAGACTCAGCCGCTCTGCCAGTGCCGCGTTCATCGATTGTGAGTAGAACTGATAGGTGTTGCGTCCTTTGCCCTGCGCCTCATGGACCGCCGTGTCAGCATTGCGGAGCAGCGTGTCGACATCGTCTCCATCCTGTCCGAGCAGCGCAATCCCGATGCTGGCGGTCACCACGACCAGGCGGTCATCGATCTGATAGGGTGCATTGAGGGCCTCCAGAATACGCTGTGTGACTTTTGCGGCGCTTTGCGCCGAGGCCAGATGAGTCAGGAGTATGGTGAATTCGTCTCCTCCCAGCCGGGAGAGCGTGACCGGTTCTTGATCGTCGTGCCGCGCAACCGTGTCGGACTGGCGTACGCAATGGAGCAGCCGTTCGGCGACTTCCCGGAGCACGGTATCGCCGCATTTGGGGCCGAGCGTATCGTTGATGCGTTGAAACCGGTCGAGGTTGACGAGGAGAATAGCGCCTTGTGTGGCGTGCCGTTTTTGTGCGGCCAGGGCCTGGGTGACACGGTCTTGAAAGAGTTGGCGGTTGGGCAACTGGGTAAGGCGGTCGTAGTTCGACAGGAAGTGAATTTGGGCTTCAGCCTGCTTTTGATTCGTAATATCCTGAATAGTGCCGACCACGGCCGTCACGGTGCCGCCGGATTCAAACACAACTTCCGCGTAATGATGGACCACACGGACGTCCCCCGATGGAAGATGTATTCGGTGATCCTGACGGTAGGGCGCTCCTGTGGCGATGGCCTGACGGATGCCGGCCTCAACGCTGGCTTGGTCGGGCGAGTCCATTCGGGCGATGAATTGTTCGAATGAGAGGTTCGGCGTACTGCCGTCTGGCGCGACGTTCAGGATGCGAAACACTTCGGGTGACGCGAGAAAGCGGTTTGATACAAGATCCCATCGCCAGTTTCCCAGACGGGCAATCCGCTGAGCTTCGGCGAGGCTCATTTCCCGCTCAAGCAGCTCTGCGACGGCTTGGCTGGCGCGCAGCATGTATCGGACTCGGTGGCTGAGGACTAACGCATTCCATGGTTTCGTGACAAAATCAGTTGCTCCGGCGTCATAGGCCGTTGCGATGGAACGCACATCATCCAGGCCGGTCATGATGAGGATAGGCACGGACACTCCCTCGGGTAGTTTCCGGATGGCGGCGCACGTTGCAAACCCGTCCATGCCTGGCATGACCACATCGAGCAGGATGATGTCGGGCGTTTCCCGTTGGAAGGCTTCGAGGGCCTCCTGTCCCGTTGAGGCGTCCTCGACACGGCACCCGGCTTGTTCAAGCGCTTCCCGCGCGAGTACGCGCAACGTGATATCATCATCAACGATTAGGGCCAGTGGTATGGACTTCATTTACGCCGCTCTCCTCCGTCTCTCAACTTCAAAGATGGTGCACGTTGCGGTGAAGGTCTGTTGTAACTGCCTGGTCAGCCGTTCGGCTTCTGTCCAGACTAGGGTCTGTTCCCGCGCCCCTGTTTCTAACTGTTTGCAGAGGTCGGCGACGTGCCACGCGCCAAGCGTCGCACTGCGCGATTTCAAACTATGGGCGGTGTCCCGCAGAGAGGCGAGGTCTCGCTCTGTAGTTGCCGCTAGTATCTTATCGACCAATCCCTGCGAATCCTTGAGATAGAGGCCGATGACTTTGGCGAGGAGGTCAGGCTGTCCGGGACGCTGGAGACTGGTAATGCTGTCCCAACTCTTTGGATCTACAGGAGATTGATCGGGCTGAGGAGGGGGGGGCGGTGACGGAGCGACTGGTGTCCGAGCTGAATCCGCCGGCCCCGGTTGTGATGAGGATGGCAGCCACCGGTGGATTACGGTCCGCAACTGTTCGATGGTGAAGGGTTTGCTGAGGTAGTCGTCCATTCCGGCCGCAAGGCAGAGCTCCCGGTCGCCCTGTAAGGCATGGGCGGTGAGGGCGATGATCGGAATTCTCGTGCCGGTCGGCTGCTCCTGCTGGCGGATCATCCGGGTCGCTTCGAATCCGTCCATCTCCGGCATCTGACAATCCATAAGGATCACGGAGAAGCGGTCAGCGCTCAGCGCGTCGATGGCGAGCCGCCCGTTCTCGACGGCGGTGGCGGTGAACCCGAGGACTTCCAGCATGCCCAAAGTCACTTCCTGATTTACCGCGTTGTCTTCCGCGAGGAGAATCGAGCCCTGAGGTTTGGCGGATGTCCGTTCTTCCTGCACGGGGCGGCGGGCTGGCGAAGGGACCGTGACCGGTTGACCGGAAAGGGCGCGATGAAGGTCGGATGGCCTGATGGGCTTCGTCAGGGTGCCCGCGATCAGACCCATGTCGTCTTCCGCCGCGTCCACACGCTCGACCGGTGTCATGAGAATGACGCGTGGAGGCTGGTGCCGGAGCGTGTCGCCTATGGCGTGAACGACGTCGAGTCCGTTCATGCCCGGCATTTCAAGATCGATCACGACTGTGTCGAACGGGAGCTCCTCTTCCGCAGCCTTTCTCAATAGTTGCATCGCGAGCGGGCCCGATTCAGCGACCGTGGAGGTGAGGCCCCAGGTTCGAAGCTGACGGTCCAGCGCGCGGCGGGCGGTGGGATTGTCGTCCACCACCAGGATGCGCTGGCTCGGCAAGGCCTGTTTTGAACACGGCGCGTCGGTCGTACTCAGATGAGAATGCGAGAGGTGGACGGTAAAGAGGAAGGTGGCTCCCGACCCAGCCTGACTCTCAGCCCAGATTTCTCCGCCCATAAAGGCGACGAGCTGTTTGGCGATGGCGAGGCCCAGACCGGTGCCGCCGTATTTTCTCGTCGTCGACCCATCGGCCTGGGAAAACGGGTGGAAAATGCTGCGTAGGGCGTCGGGGGTGATGCCGATACCGGAGTCTTTGACGGAAAAGCAGAGGACGGAGTGGTCTTCTGCGTCGGCAACGCTGACGACGCTCAATACCACTTCACCTTGCGCGGTGAACTTGATCGCGTTGCCGATCAGGTTGATCAATACCTGGCGGAGGCGAGCCGGGTCGCCCTTCACGAAGGCGGGGACGGTGTCGGCGACGTCGCCGATGAGTTCCAGATGTTTCTGATGCGCGGGCGCCGCAAACAATTCCAGCACGTCGTCAATCAGCATGCGGAGATGGAAGTCGGTGCGCTCCAGTTCCAGCTTGCCTGCTTCGATCTTCGAAAAATCGAGAATGTCGTTGATGATGTCCAGCAACGATCGTCCGGATCGCACGATCGTGTCCGTCAGGCGTTGCTGTTTGGGGGTGAGCGGGGTTTGCTGCAGGAGTGCGGCGAGCCCGAGCACGCCGTTCATGGGCGTGCGGATTTCGTGGCTCATGTTCGCGAGAAACTGCGATTTCGCGCCGCTGGCCGCTTCGGCTGCATCTTTGGCTGAGATCAGCTCCTGTTCGACAATTTTGAGCGGGGTGATGTCGGAGGCAATGCCGAGGAACGAGGTGGTTTGCCCGTCCGCGTTTCGAAGCGCGGTGATATTGAGCAGGACGGTCAGTCGGGTGCCGTCTTTACGGATGTAGGTCCACTCATGTTCGTTCGGAAGACCTCGCTGGGCCTTTTCGATGAAGACCTTGAATCCCGGTTCGATTTGGACCCCGAGTTCCGCGGAAAAGAGGCGCGCTCGCGCGGCCACCTCCTCCGGATCGTGAAAGACCGCGGGCGTCTGCTTCCCGACCAGCTCTTCCGCGCGATAGCCTAGCAAGGATTCAGCTGCGGGATTGAAGAGGCGAATGATCCCGTCGGGCGTTGCGGAAATAATCGCGTGCCCGGCGTTGTCCAGCATGGCTTTCTGGAATGAGGAGAGGTCGCGGAGCGCCGCTTCCGCACGTTTTTGTTCGCTCACGTTGCGGACCGTGCCTTGCAGGCTGGTCTGACCACGCAACGTGATGCGCGTGAGCAGCACGGTCGCCAAGAAGTTCTGGCCATCGATTTTCTTGTGTGTCCACTCGAAGAAGTGAGAGCCGTCTTGCATGGCCTGCAGGATCATCTTCGGGGCCTTGGTGGCAGATAGTTCGCCGTCCGGCTGGACAAGGGGAGAGACATCCCAGGGGCCGAGTGTGGTGAAATGTTCGACGCTCCGGGCTCCGAACAAGGTGACGGTGGCGGGGTTGCAGGCCGTGAACCTCCATTCGGGGGGGGAGAGAATCATGATCGCATCTTGCGATGATTCGAAGAGGCCGCGATATTTCTCTTCATTCTCGCGGAGCGCATCCTCCGCTTTGCGGCGATCTGCCGCTTCCAAGACTAACGAGACGGTATTGGCGACTGAAGCGGCGAATTGCTGTTCCTCCGCGGTCCAGACTCTGGCCGGTCCGATATGTTCATGGCAAACGACGCCGACCATGTTGCCTTCAGTCCATATGGGCACATTCAGCATGGAGGTGATGCCCAGCGGGATGAGATGGCCGACGGCGAATTCGGATGTTTTGGGATCGGTCTGGGCCTGATTGGCGACGATGACATCTTCGGAGGCCAGTTCCGAAAAATATCGAGGGAAGCTGGTGGCGAGAAGCTCGATGCCGCTCGAGTGGGTTTCGGTGGACTGTTCATACAGGTCGGCGCAGCGGAGAGCGGTGTGGGCCTTGGTGAAGAACCAGATACTGGCGCGGGTCACCCGCAGGCTTTGCGAGGCAATTCGCGTCACGATCTGGAACGCGTCGGAGAGTTCTCCCCGGTAGAGGTCTGCGTTCGTCGCCAATTCGAGCAGCCCGGCTTGCACCCTGCGCAGCAGGGCGGCGCTCTCCGTACGGTGCTCTTCGGCCTGCTTGTAGGCGGTGATATCCCGGAACACCAACACCGCGCCGCTCACGACGCCTTCGTGTGAAACCGGGGTGACGACCAGCGAAATGGGTATCATCTGACCGTCGCGCTTCAGGAGAATGCCGTCATCGGTGCGGAAGGGGAGGCCTTGGTTGAGAGGCGGAAGAGATGTGTCGGTGATCAGACATTCGTGGCTGAACTCCTCAGGGCCCGGTGACAGCAGATGATAGATCGGCTGGCCCTTCAGGCTGATCAGCGGCAGGTCGAACAGCGCTTCGGCCTGCTGGTTCATGAGCATGATCTTCCACTGGGCATCGACGACGCACAGGCCGTCGCCGAGCGAGTGGAGGACGGCTTCGAGTTTGTTCCGTTCCTCCGCCAGTTCCGTTTCTCCGGAACGGCGAAGGTCTTCATACAGCCCCTGCATTTCCTGGGAAGTGACGTCCAGTGATCGCTCCAGCAGTGTTCGGCCTCGGTCGCTTTCCGCATAACTCTGGCTGACTCGTTCCAGCAGCGCCTGCCAGTCGGCAGAGTCCTTGGGGCTATGCGCGGCCGTGAGGCCCAGCCGTTTGAGTTGTCGTTGCAAGAGCGGGTGCATCGTCAGTCTTAAGCCGCCTCTGAAATCGTGGTGAGAGTCATGGTCTGATTGTGGAGATCGCAGTGTCCTGTGCTGTAGGGCGAGATCTCGCCGTAAGAGTAGAACCCGACCTGTGCCGCGCCTTTCGGCAACATGTCAAACACCGCTTCGACCTCCTCCTCGGTCCGCTCCCCCAGCACGAGGCGTCGTCCGACACAACTGATGGCAATCGATAGCGTCGGGGAAGGATTTGCGCTCGGTGTCGCCGCCGTGGCCGCGTCGGAGGCGCCTTGAATCAAGCGGTCGAAATTGGCACGCATGAATTGGGCATAGGCTCCTTCCGGCATATCGCCCGCGAACGTGAGGGATTGAGCGCTCTCATCGACAGCGAGGATCGTGCGGACCAGGCGCTTGGCGTCTTGTTGTGTTTGCCGGATCGCGAGGGGGAAGTGGAGCGCGGTGCCGGGTAGTCCGCTCGCGAGCTCACCCAAGTAGTCTTTGTAGAGCTGGAGTGCCGGCCGTTGGTTCAGTTCATAGAGCACGTTCCCGTGCGAACGGGTGATGAGTCGTTCCGGTCCGAAGAGGTCCCATCCGCCTTTTGACCCATGCGTCAGCCGGACGGCCGAGCCATAGAATCCCACGGCGGTCACATAGCCGGACACCGGCTGTCCGTCGCGGAGTACCCAGGTGCGCTTAAAACGGTCGCCGTCGCCGGCCAGCCCGCCTGTCACCACCACGTCGGCGGGAAGGACGGTGTTGAGCCCGCGGATCAATTCGCTGCCGTTGACGCCCAGTCCGTCGGAGAGCACCAGGACGCCGCGGAGTGCGGGATCCATCAATTGCCTGGCAAGGGCCTCTGCCGCCTCGAAGGAATGGTCCGGATTCGTGACATGAGCTGACGCAGTGCGGATGGTGGCGGAGTCGAACTCTAAGAGTCCGACGACCAGGGTATTGTCCTGAACCTGCGTGCCGAAAATCTCTCCTGAACTGGAGCAGCCGACGGCCGCGGCTCCGGCGTAGGCCGCGAGGACTGTTTGGATAGGGCCCGGGGTGTCGAGCAGGTGCGATGGTCCGAACAGAATGACGAGTGCGCGAGCCGGGTCTTTGAGAGGAAGGGTTGCGACAGGGGTTTGGTGAGACGCGGGATAGGTAAAGGTCGAGAGTTTCATGCTGCCTCCTCGGTGGACGTTGAGAGTTCTTGACGGAAGACGGCGGAGATGTGCCGGTGTTCTGCTTCGATGAGGAGCAACAGTTCCTTCGTCTGTGTCCCCTGGCCGGTCCGGCAGTCTGTCTCCAGTTGGCCAGCCAGTGTGGCCAGTCGGGTGGCGCCGAGCATGGCGCTCGACGATTTCAGTGTGTGGGCCGGAATAATCATCGCGTGGTGATTTCCTTCCTGAAGAGCCTGACGAAGCTCATGGAGCTGTGCTTGGGAACTCGTGAGATACAGACCGATGGTTTTGTGCAGCAGGCTGGGGTGTTCCGGCCGCTGGAGTGCGGTGATGCTTGCCCAGACGGTGCGGTCGATCTGGGCCGCAGTCGACGGGTGGTGCTCGCCGGCTGCAGGGGGGGCCATGGCCGGGTGAGTCACAGATGTCTGAGCCGGGATGCGGGGAAGACGCCAGCGGGCCAGTACGTCCGCCAGTGCTTGCCGTGAAAACGGTTTGCTCAAGTAGTCGTCCATGCCGGCCGCCAAACAGCGTTCCCGGTCGCCCTCCATCGCATTCGCTGTCAATGCAATGATGGGAATGCGTGGAGCCCGTGCGTCTTGTTCCCGATTCCGGATGCCGGCGGTTGCCGTGAAGCCGTCCATCACCGGCATCTGGCAATCCATCAGGATGAGATCAAAGGAATCGGCTGCAGATACTGTCAGCGCCTGCTGTCCGTCTTCGGCGACGGTGACGTGATAGCCGATCAGTTCGAGCATGCCGGTGGAGACTTCACGGTTGACGGGATTGTCTTCGACGAGGAGGACTCGTCCCGGAAGGGGTGCGGGAGTGGTGGGGAGTGGAGTGTGAACGGGTGACGTCGCGGGAGTCCCCAACCGGCGGCGTTGTAGACAGTCTTTCAAGAGTGATTGCCGAACCGGTTTTCGGAGCTGGGCGAAAAACTCCGGCGCTGTGGCATCTCGGCTGTAGGCCTGGCTGTCGATAGAACTTAGCGCGAGTAGATCTACGTGGCAGATGGCGGGATCCGCCTTGATGGCCTGAGCGAGCATGAAACCATCCATCTCGGGCATGTGAATATCAAGGATCGCCAGATCGATTGGTGTTGGGCTTTCCGCACGCTCGCGCAGGGCCGCCAGCGCGGCCGCCCCGGATTCAGCGCTGACGGTGTCGGCCCCCCAGGAGGTGAGATGGGTCTCCAGGATGTAGCGGTTGGTCTCATTGTCGTCCACCACCAGGATGGTGACATGATCCAAAAACCGGTCCGGTGCTCTGATGGCGGCGTGTTGCGCGGCCTTGCCCAGTCGGGCGGTGAACCAGAACGTCGATCCACGAGGTGAAGAACTCGCCAGGCCAGCCTCTCCGCCCATGAGCTGCACGAGTTGTTTGACAATCGCGAGGCCAAGGCCTGTTCCACCGAATCGTCTCGTGGTAGACCCGTCGGCCTGAGAGAATGCCGTGAACAGCTGTGATTGGACCTGAGGGGGAATGCCCAGCCCTGTGTCGGCGATCTCCACTTTCAGTATGAGGGTCTCGCTCTCCTGCCGTAGGAGCGCCACACGGACGCTGACCTCGCCGCAGGGGGTGAACTTCACGGCATTCCCGACCAGGTTGAGAAGCACCTGGCGTAGGCGGACCGGATCACCGATGACAGTGTCCGGAATGTCGTCAGGGATATAGCAGGTCAGCTCGAGGTCTTTTTTGCCCGCCGGATCGGCGAACAAATCCACGGCGTCTTGGATCGTGTCTCGGAGCCCGAAGTCGAGCCGTTCAAGTTCGAGCTTGCCGGCTTCGATTTTTGAAAAGTCTAAAATGTCGTTGATGATGCTGAGCAGGGCGGTCCCTGATCGATGCACGCTGTCCGCAAGATGTCGCTGTTGTTCGGTCAAGGGCGACTTGAGGAGCAATTCCGTCATGCCGAGCACGCCGTTCATCGGGGTTCTGATCTCATGGCTCATGTTGGCGAGAAACTGGGACTTGGCGATGTTGGCGGCCTCAGCCGTTTCTTTGGCCGAGGTCAACTCCTCGGTCCGGGTGGCCACCCGCGTTTCCAAGGTGGCGTTCAATGCCGTCAGGGCGGTGGTGCGTTGCCAAAGACGCAGTACGATCCATCCGACGTAGAGCGTGAACACCGTTGCCAGCACATACAATCCTTGACGGTAGGGTTCTGTGCGGAGAATGTCTCGGGCAAATGCAGCGGCATAGGCCTGGAGGAGCGCGTCGCTTTGCGCGGCGAGCGGTACGGCGGCGATCTTGGCGACAAGGTCCTCGACGGGCTGTTTGTGTGTAAGGACGAGGTCGACGTGGCGCAGCAAAACGGTCATGGCGCGTTGAGATGATGTGGAGATCTTGGGAAGTTCTGCGCGCATGCGCGCAGCCGTCGCCCCCACCCGTCGAGAGATTTCCGGGTCGAAGGAAATTGTGAAGCGCAGGGTGTCGTGCTGCAGACGGTGGAGTAGGGTAGGCAAGGCGGATTGTAAGGGCAACTCCCGGATGAGTTCTTCGCCGGCGTACGGGAGATAGCGGAGGGAGTTGAATATCAGAGCCTGTTCGGTCTTGAAGTCCTCGATTAGCTGATCCTGAGTGCGCATCGTTCGTTCGTAGGCCGTCAACAGATCGAGGACCGCCGGCTGCTCTTCTCGTCGCAGACGTTCGGCGTCGATCTTGATCTGTGCGAGTACGCCGTGCCGTTGCCGCATCCCGTCCGCGAGCGTGTCGTAGTGTGTCAACAAGCCCACGTGCACCCGCAGCACGTCTTGTACCAAGGCGGCGTCGAGGTGTTTGAGCTGGTGTAATAAGGCAGTGTGCCGGGAGTGAGTTGCTGGGTCGATCACGGGCGCGGCTAAGGCGAGGAGGAGCAGCAGGGTCAGGAGGATCAGCCCGATCGCCACCTGGCTGATGTGTTCCAGCTTCATGATCCTTCGCCCCGATAGACTCCCGGCAAGGTGTTGAGAAATGCGACAATCGATGCGACCTCATGGGCGGCGAGGCTGCGGCCGAGTTGGTATCGCGCCATGATACGGACGGCTTCATCAAGGGTGCCGATCGAACCGTCGTGAAAATAAGGCGGAGTGAGCGCTGCGAGACGGAGACTCGGGACTTTGAAGACGTGGCGATGTTCTTCGTGCCCCGAGAGGTTTTGCCGTCCATGGTCGGCTGTGGTCACACGACCGCGATCCACAAAGTAGTCGCCCAGGATGCCGAATTTTTGAAACATGTTCCCCCCGACATTCGCGCCCTGGTGACAGGCGACGCACCCGTATTGTTTGAACAGCCGGTATCCTGTCCGCTCATTTTCGGTGAGGGCATCCGTGTTTCCCCGAAGGAATTGATCGAATCGAGAATCCGGTGTCAGGAGCGATCGTTCGAAGGTGGCCAGCGCGTCCTTGATGGCGGCGCTCGTTAGGCCGTTCGGGTACAATGCTGTAAATGCCCGGCGGTATTGAAGATCGTCCTGAAGCTTTGCCGTGATTTCAGGCCAGGACGATCCCATTTCGATCGGATTATGGATCGGACCGTCTATCTGCTCCTCCAGCGAATCCGCCCGGCCGTCCCAGAATTGTTTGAAATTCAAGGCCGCGTTGAATACGGTCGGAGCATTGACCGTTCCGACGGCTCCGTCGATACCAGTCGACTGAGCGGCTCGATCCGTCCCGCCGGTATCGAGATCATGACAAGTCGAGCAGGCGATGCGGTTATTTCGGGAGAGCCGGGGCTCATAAAACAATCGCTTTCCCAATTCAACCTTTTGAGGGGCTAAGTCTGCGGGAAAAGGAATCGGTTGAATGGGTTCATTTGTATGGGGGGACCGACCATCGAATTGCGATAAGGCGGGGATGTCGATAACGGGAGTCTGAGGAAGCGAAGCCGAGCTAAACCAATTCAGGACACCGAATCCGCACAGCAATGCGCTGCCGACGATCAGTGCGACATAGGGTTGCTTGAGCCGGCGTAGGTTGGCGCGTTCGTCTAGAGGAGCTGCCTCGTGTAAAGATGGTCTGGCCACTGCTTTGTCCCTGATTTTCCTGTGCGGTTCAGTCCATCAGTCGCCTTGCGATTGTCTTCTGCGCAGCGCGAGGAGACGGTTGTGATGAGAGATCTCATCCATGGATGCGCGCAGAACTTTAACCTAGGCAAACGGGTGGTACGGAGCAGTTCCCCTTGCTTCTCTATCGGTATCGCTACGCACATTCTTGAGGACATGAAGGTGTGCGGATATGGAATAAGTCAATGCGTATGGATGGGGGCGGGAGATTGACCGCAACCAATACCCAATGCGTTGGGGACTTCCGGTGTTGGGCCGCGGCGACGTTAGCGAAGCGTGGCAGGAGCAGTTACGGGTATTTCGCTTCGATTTTGCTCGACAAACCCCCGCGCGCGGTGAATCCGCCGGTGACGGTGGCCCACACCGGATGGCAGGACTTCACGACATCACGGAGGATTCGATTGACGGCATTTTCATAAAAAATGCCCAGGTTGCGGTAGGCGTGGATGTACATCTTGAGGGATTTGAGTTCGAGGCAGGCCTTGTTGGGCATGTAATGAATCGTCACGGTGCCGAAATCCGGCAAGTTCGTTTTCGGGCAGATCGCGGTGTATTCGGGGATTTCGATCGTGATTTCGTAGCCCTTATACTGGTTCGGGAACGTTTCGATAGCAGGCAACGGCGCCGTAATGCCGCTCTTGGCATGCCGTTCGTTGTAGCCCAGCTTCGTCGTCTTCGATGGTGATTGTCGCTGCGTCGTTTCACGTTTCACGGTTCGCGCCTCATGTCATCTAGACTTGTTTCATCCAGTCGGTCTGCCCGATTTTTTCGAGCTCAATAAACATCGACACCCAGGGGCATTTCATGTCCGGATAGACTTCACAGAGGCCGCCTTTGCGCACGCCCCCGCAGGGACCATGGGCCATGAACTTCGGACATTCAGCTTTGAGCGTGTTATCCGGGATGGGGGGCCGCTTATGCACGCCGCCTACATGGGTTCCCGCGTCGTCTTCGCCGGGAATCAAAACTCGATTTGGCATAGTGCGACAGTCTAACCGTATTGGCGGTGATCGGCAATCCAAAGCGTCAAATTCAAACGGAAAGATAGATTTTCTCCGTGCGCGCGCTTGCGTGCAACATCCTCTTGGGGCGAATGGCCTATCCGGTCAGGCCTGATCTAGGCCTTCTTTCGGATGCTGTGGGCCTTCTGTGAAGTTGTGTTGAATATCAGGACGTTATAGAATTTTTGAAACGATGACCGTCGAAGCGATGGCCGGAATATATAATTGACAGTCTTTTTTCGGCTTTGCTAGGATGGCGAGGAAAAATTAATGGATTTGATTGATTGTTGTGTATCGTCCATCCTCGTTGGTCCCGCTGGCTTATTCGTTGATTGCGACCGCATTGAACCATAGGCAACGGTTTGCCGTTGCAGTGACATAAGGGAGGTGCCTGATGAGTCTCGATTATGTGAAGTTTACAAACGGCTTCGAGAAGTTCATGCCGAAAGAATATCGGGATATGGTCGAACATGGTCCGTTCGGCAAGAAGGTCTCCGTCTCCCAGATGGGAAGTTTCAAGGAAATTTTGGAAGAGCACCCGATGTGTGCCGGTTGCGCGATGACGTTGTTCATCCGCCTGGCGATGATCGCCGTCCCGAATCCGGAAGATACCATTATGGTGGGCACCGCCGGATGCGGCCGTCTGGCGATCTCGCAGGCTGCAATTCCCTTTGTGTACGGCAACTACGGTGACCAGAACGGCGTGGCCAGCGGATTGTCCCGCGGTCTCCGTCTCCGGTTCGGCGACAAGCCGAAGGACGTGGTCGTCATGGCCGGTGACGGCGGCACCGCCGACATCGGATTCCAGCAGGTCTTGCATTCCTGGTTCCGCAAGGAACGGTTCACCACGATCATGCTGGACAATGAAGTGTACGGCAACACCGGCGGTCAGGAAAGCGGTATGACGAGCCGCGGCGCGGTGTTGAAGATGGCCCCCCTGGGCAAGAAGTTCGAGAAGATGGACATGTTGCAGATGGCGAAGGTAGCCGGATGCGCCTATGTCGCCACCGTCGTTCCGAACAATCCCCGCCGTGTCGAGAGTGTCATCAAGAAAGCCGTGTTGATCGCCCGCGAAGTCGGGTCCGCTTACATCCAGGCCTATACCTCCTGCAACATCGAATATGCGATTCCAACCGACAAGGTCATGGAAGACGCCAAGAACGTTGAAAACGATCGGTATCAGTTCACGGAGTATGTCAGCGAAGAAGCGAAGCAGTATCTGGCGGAGCGTTACGGCTACAAAGAGTTTCTTCCGAAGCCGGCTGCTCCCGCTGGCGCCATTCCCAACAAAGCATAAGCCCGACCGGTAAGGAGGATTGCCCATGGCAAAGCGTTTCAACATTCGGATGGCAGGCGTCGGCGGACAGGGTGTCGTCACGGGATCGCACATTCTGAGCACCGCGGTCATCAATGCCGGAGGGGAAAGCACGATCGTTCCGTTCTACGGGTCGGAAAAGCGCATGGCGCCGGTCGAGAGCTATGTGCGGGTGTCGGATGAACCGATTTACGAGATCGGCGAAATCACGTTCCCGCATATCATCATCATTTTCCACCCACAGGTCATTACGCACGGCAAGTCCTATACGATGCCGTTCTATTTCGGCTTGAAAGAGGATGGCGTCGCGTTGATCAACAACGATGGTCCGATGAATCTGCACAAGGACCAGGCGGCTGAGCTTAAAGAACGCCGCGCGAAGCTCTACTATTTCCCCGCGACGAAGATTTCTCTCGAAGTTGCAGGGATGGATCTTGCCACCAATATGGCGCTGATGGGCTGTATCGGGGCGATCACCGGACTGACGAACATGGCCGGGTTGGAGCAGGCCGTGAAAGACCGGTTCCTGGGCAAAGGGTTCGTCGTCTCCGGCGGAACGGCGGCGTTGGACAGCGTAGTCGAGAGAAAGTTCAAGAAAAAGCAGGAATTGATTGATAAGAATGTGGCCGTCATGCGGGCCGGCTGGAACTACGCCGTTGAACACGGGTGGGCCGCTCCGGACGTGAAGCGGGTGGAAGCGCCGGTCGCCGCGGCAAGTGCGTAATAGCGATACATAAGGAGTTCCCATGTATCTCGTAGCTGATATCAATGTTGAAATTTGTGCCGCCAAGAGCTGCAAGCTCTGCACGCAGTACTGCCCCGAAGCCAACACCATTCAGTACAGTGAAGAGATGGGGAAGGATAAGGGATTCAAGTACGGATCTGCCTATGTGGCCGTGGATCGGTGCAAGGGGTGCGCGCAGTGCGTGTGGGTGTGTGACAACATGGCCAAGAATAACGCCATTAAGATGATCATGATCGATCAATTGCCGTTGGCCGCCATCACCGACAACATCACGTATGGCGACAAGAGCACGACGGCGGTTTTGGTAAGCCCTAGCGTCTGATTATTCGGCAAGAAAGGGGAACGGGCGTGGCAACAACGCAAGACAACAGAGAGAGAATCATCGTTCCGGGACCGGCTGGATTTCATCCTCCGTCAGCCGCACAGCTTGGGGTCTCGCTGCCCGATCCTGGTGAAGGTCTGTTCTACGGGCTGCTTGAGAAAAATGAGGATAAGGTCATCGAAGAGATGGCACGCAAGATGTTGACCAGCCCCAATGCGACGCTCTTCCCGGGGCCGATGGTGTTGTGGGCGTGGAATGAGCATGCGATCGAAAAGGCCAAGGCCACGCTGGAAATTGCCGCCCAGATTCCGAACGTGATGATCATCCCGATGCCGGATTATCGCCCCAAATATCCGAAGATCGATCCGGAAGAAGTCATCAATCCGAATCACCCGAATCTCACCATTTGGGGAAATAAGATTGAAGCCTGCATCTTCATCGGCGTGCATTGCCACTATGCCAACCTGACGCTGAAGATGATCCGTGCGGGGACCAATTGCTGCACGATGGCGATCTGCGCCGAGCAGGGCCACGAAGACGCCATGTTGACGATCCGCGATTCGGATGTGCTCAAGCTGAAAAAGACGGCGCAGATCTTCAAAAAGGTCCGTGAGGAAATGGGAATCAAGTTGCCGGAGAACGGCGAGAACGTCCGCTTTACGGGAACACAGTCCAAAGTCCACGGTGGAAAAACCCACACCAATCCTTTGACATTCATGCCCTCCGTCGCCGGAACGGGCAGCGCAAGCGCGTTCGGCCATTCGGCCGAGCAGATGAAGCGCGAAGGATAAGGGTTGGATCACGGGCGATATAGCCAAGAGGTGCATAATGAGTGAAGCTGAAGTCAAAACAAATACCCCGAGTACTCCTGCCGCGACTGTGGCTGCGCCGAAGAAAGATCCCCATGCCGAGGCCAAGAAACAGCGGGTGGTGACTCCCGAATATATGTTCTTGGAAGCTCCGCGAACCAAAGAATTCATCACGGGCAGCGAAGCCGCCAAGGAGGCGATCCGCCGTTCGAACGTGGACCTGGCGATCGCGTATCCGATCACGCCGCAGAGCGAAACCATGCAGCTGGTCGGCGTGCTCTACGGTGAAGGGTATGTGAAAGAGTATTATCGCGGCGAAGAAGAAGTGGGCGTCATGGCGGCCATCGCCGGCGGATCGCGATCAGGTGTGCGCTGTTATACCGCCACCGCCGGTCCGGGAACGTTGCGCGGACTGGAAGGCATTGCGTCATGGCCCGGCCACCGGTTGCCGGCTGTTGCGATGTTCACCTGCCGCGTGGTCAACGCTCCGCTCGCGATTCAGCCGGACAACATCGAAGTCTCTTATCTTCTGAACTGCGGCATGATCGTGTTTCATGCCGAGAATCAGCAGGACATGTTCGATTTCACCATGGCCGGGTTCACCATCAGCGAAAAGAACGATGTGACTTTGCCGGTGGGCGTCTGTTGCGATGGATTCTTTGTCACCCACGCGCGCGGCTATGTGCGTATGCAGGATCGCGGCATTAAGCTCCCGCCGCGCGAAGCCTACCGTGGAGCGGTGCCGGTCCTCGATGCGGAGAATCCTCCCGCGCGTCTCTCTCGCGACGCCCCGGTTCAAAAGTCGAACTTCATGGCCTACAACATTCACGCGGTCTGGCAGCAGGAAGTGTGGGCCGCCGTTGAACGGTCGCGGAAGTATATCAATCAGTACATGGGCGGATTGCTCACGGCTGAAAACGTGGACGGAGCAGAAGCGGTCATCATCGCGTCTGGCAGCGCCGCGGCTCAGTCTCGGGAAGCGGTTCGCATTTGCGCCGAGAAAGGCATCAAGGTCGGCTTGATCAAGGTTCGTTCCTTGCGGCCGTTCCCCACAAAGGAGCTGCGGGAGCTTTGCAAGAACACCAAGTTGATCGTCGTGCCGGAATTCAACTATGTCGGATGGTTGGCGAAGGAAGTGGCTACGGCAATCTATGGATACTCCAATGCCAAGATCATCGGCGGGCCTCGGGTGTACGGCGGTCAGTCGATGCCGGTGGAATTGATCGTGGACGAAGTCGAGTCCGGTCTTACCGGCAAGAAATCCACCAACGTCGCGATGTCTTCGATCATGGGCGGGGCCGTCAATCAGGACGAGGTGTCCCACTTCATGCGCAGCATCTAGTCGACTGTAGAAGAAGTATAAAAGGCCCGCCGGGTAATCCCCGGCGGGCCTTTCGTTTTCTCAGGACCGGCTGCGGCAGCGACGCAGCATTATCCCTGCAAATCGTCTTCGATCAGTTCTTCGCTGGCCGGCATGCCGTGAGCCACGTACTTGGCGTAGGATAAATAAATTGATGCACTATCACGCATGGCCTTGGTTCCGTTGGCCATCCGATGCAATTTATCCGAACCTGACGGTTCCGTTTTCCGAAGGTGATCGACATGGTCATGCAGGACGAGCGTGAAGCGCTCCATGGCCATTTCGACTTCTAGGTAGGCTTGCAAAAGCGGGTTGCTCATGATTGTTCTCCTCGTGAAGTGAGCATACACTACGACGATATGGCCTTCAACCAACACCGGGCAGTTCCCGGCCTGTCAGCGTTCGTCCTCAGCTCCATCGAACAGGTCGCCGCAGACTCTGTCCGGCTCGGCCGTGATCGAACCGCGCAAGCGGTTGCCGATCTTTCCCGGCTCTTTACGAAGGATCGCGCCGCATTGAACACCGGGTATCTTGATCATGCGGCCCATGCCGCGGCCTATCTCAGATACTTCCTGCCGGTCAACCTGTGCAAGATCCGGATATTGCTCGACGAATTGCCTCGGGAATGGCCTGACCAAGGATCGGGTAGCTCGATTCGCATTCTTGATGTGGGATCGGGGCCTGGCGCGGGGTCGTTAGCCGTGCTCGACTGGCTCCATCAGCACCGGCCCGGACGCATCAAAGATTGCACCGTGGTCGCAGTCGATGCCTCGGCCGAAGCACTCAAGCAGGCCGGAAAGCTCTGGGAGACCTACTGCCGGGAATCTGGAACAACTGCCGGAAGGTTGATCACGCATGAGGGAAATCTGGAGCGCATGTCGAAAGGGGCATGGGGCGGTCAGATTGAACAACAGGCGCCGTATGACCTGATCATAACCGCAAATTGTCTGAACGAACTCTTCCCCCGGCATCCCGACCCGGTGCAGGCGAACAGCGAACTCATCGCGCAACTTCTGGCGCGCTTGGCGCCGGCCGGCACGATGATGATCGTCGAACCGGCGTTACGCGAGACGTCGAGAGCGCTGCATCACATCCGTGATCGATTACTTCAGGAAAAACACTGCACGATCTATAGTCCTTGTCTGCATGAGAACAGGTGCCCTGCGCTGGTGAATCCGTTCGACTGGTGTCATGAAGAGCGGCTTTGGGAGCCGCCGTCTGAGATCCAGGCGATCGACGACGAGGTAGGATTCATCAAAGACGCGTTAAAGTTTTCCTATCTGCTTCTTCGAAAAGACGGACGCACTGTGGTTGATCGAAGGCCCGAAGTGTATCGCGTCGTCAGTGAGTTGCGGGAGCTGAAAGGCGAGAAGCGGGCCTGGCTGTGCAATGAGTTGGGGCGGTCTGAAATCGGTCGCCAGGATCGCCTGGCCTCGCCGGCTAATGCCGTAGTCGATGCCTGGCACCGGGGCGCCATCGTGCAGATCGAACGGGTTGTGCGGAAAGAGCGCGAGGGAAAAGTGTCGGCTGTGGGACGGATTGAAGGCGATGTGAGTGTACAGATCGTTCGACCGGTAGAAGGACTCGGTTAATCCGCTTCCGGCTCTGAACTGCCGTGCTGATGGCTGACGCGATCCTCGTCGAACAGCTCCGCCATTTCTGCGGCGATCATGTCGCGGTCGTTGGGCACGGAGATCAGCGGGATTTCCTTGCGGATTTTGGGAGTTGCTTCAGATTCCGTCTGTTTTTTCTTGTCGTCCATGCTTTTCAGTATACACCCTCAGGCTGACGAACGGGGAGTTATTCGAAGGCTTCCAACGACGAGCGCTCGGGGAATCGGGTCTTGCAGCCGAGGCAGGTCACAAAGTAGATGGCCTCCCGGACCGACATCGTAATACGGAAATCCAACGAGACTCCGCGATGTTGGCAGGTTCGACAGGAAATCTCTTTGAGCCGGTAGGGAATATCCGGTTGGGTGCGTTGGTAGAACTCCATGTCCGTGTAGACGGGAAAGCTATATCGACATTTCATGCAGACACCCCGCCATTCTCCATCCGGCTGCATGAAGCGGCGGTCGATGCCGAATTTGTCACCTTTGCAAATGGCGCAATGAACCGAGGTAAGACGTTGTTCTACTTCTTCGGGAGAAAGCGACGGCATTCAGGTCCTCTTTTTGTCATGAAGAGTATGAAGAGATTGTGTCGAGTATAGCGAGGGCGTTCGTCTGACTGCAATGGCCGGCCGCTCATCTGAGATTCGCTTGACCCGTTTCGCACAATACTATACTAAGAGCGGTATGCATTTGATAACTGATGCGTTGATCCTAGGCAATATTGATGATGCTCGTGATCCGATGCCGGCGATTGCCGGGCTCCTGCTGGTTGCGGAGGAGTTCACGGTCAAGCCCGCGCCCTGGCTGGATTATGAGCATATCCCGTTCAAGGAATTCTCAGCGGTAGACCCTGCGCGACTGGATCGTGCCGTTGCCTGGCTTGAGTCGCGCGCGCCGGGATCCCGGACGCTGGTCTGTTGCCGGGCAGGGATGGGACGGTCTGCATCTGTGTTGATCGCCTACTTCTGCTGCAGCCAGGGCCTGCCATATGAAGAGGCCGTGGCGTTCGTGAAAGCTAGACGTCCGGGAGCGATGCCGCTGCCAAAGTTGCGCGAAACCATCGAGAAAGTCCTCAAATTGCGCGCGCATCGGGTGAGCAAGAAAGCCCGGTCGACTCATACCCCGCGCGTCGCCTAGCCGTTCTTTCCCGGTATCTCCGATATTGCGTTTCATCCCGATGGCGTGGCGTAATGATTCGCGTCGATTCGTCGTGCGCGGCCATTGCGTAAAGGGGACCATGCCGGAACTTCCAGAAGCCGAAGTCGCAGCCCGTCAACTTCGCCGGCGCCTGATGGGCGCAAGTGTTGCTGATGTTATCGTCGGAAGGCCCGATATCATCCGGGAAGGCGGCGACACGGGGGCATGGTATCCGGGAAGCCGCGTGACGGCGGTCCAGCGGCACGGAAAGAGTGTCGTCGTCGAATTCCAGAAAACAGGGGCGGTACGGTATCTGGTGGCAGAACTGGGAATGACCGGACTGTTGCTGTTTCCGGAGGTTGCGATCAAGTTCCCCCGGCACGTTCACTACACGATGCAGTTCGATTCGCCGTCGACCGGTTCATTGCGGTATTGGAATCCGCGGCGGTTCGGACGTCTCTCGTTGCTGGATCGCGCGGGGCTGGATTGCTATCTGGCCAGGCGGTTCGGGTGCGATCCTCTTCACGTGACGAGTGAAGAGTTTTTTCAAATGCTTCAAAAATACCGGCGGCGCGTGAAGGCGGTTTTGATGCATCAGCAAGTCATTGCGGGTATCGGAAATATTTATGCGAATGAAGCGCTGTTTCGAGCGGGATTGCATCCGGATGCGATCGCCAGCCGGCTCGCGCCCTCCGCGGCCGGCCGCCTCCATCACGAAATGCAGACAATTCTACTGCAGGCCATCGAGTGCGGGGGGTCCAGCGTCAAAGACTTCTTTGCCCCGGACGGCTCCGAGGGAACGTTCAAACAGCATCATCTTGTCTATGGGAAGGAAGGGCTTCCCTGCCCGCGGAAATGTGGCAGTCTGATCAGGCGGGTGCAAAGTGAGCGAAGTTCATTTATCTGTCCCTCCTGCCAAAAGATTCGGACGCGTCGCTGATCGTGTCATTACGATAAGGGAAATTCTCTGTGCGGCGCTGCAAGTTGATCACGTTGAGATCTTTTACAATTCAATTGGTTAGGTTGCAGGGCCGTTGATGAGCCAAACAGGAGGACTAGGCCTTTTGAGCCCCGGCCGGTTAGTACCTCTGGTGTATTGAGTCATCCCTGTGATTTCGCTACAATCCGGCTCCCTTATCGCTGGTTTCCACTACGCTGAAGGAGTGTCGTCATGGCCAAGGTGCTCGAAGGTCCTGGAATGGGACTGATGAAAAAGTGGGGGATTCATGTCCCCAATTATGTAGTTGTCACCTCCGTCGATGAGCTGACAAAACTGGGGCAAGCGAACGACTGGCTGAAGAAATCCAAGCTTGTAGCCAAAGCCCACGAGGCCCTCGGGTCCCGGTTTAAGCTCGGGCTCGTCAAAATCGACTTGGACTTCAAGGCAGCGGAAGCCGCAACCAAGGAAATGATTGGTCGTCAGGTCGGGAGCATCACGGTGACGCAGGTCATCGTATCCGAGATGATTCCCCACAAGGAAGAATATTATTGTGCTGTGAAATCCACGCGCGAGGGCAGCGAGATTCTCGTCGCCAACTGCGGCGGAATCGAAGTCGAATCGAATTGGGAACGCGTCAAGCGCCTCTGTCTCGAAATCGGGCAGACGCCGTCAGCCGACGCCCTCGAAAAGCTCGCCAAGGAAGCAGGGTTTACCGGTCCGCTTGCCAAGAAAATGGCCGAGTTCGCCGGAAAAATGTTCGCCTGCTTCGATAACGAAGATGCGCAATATCTCGAAGTAAATCCGGTCGTCCTTCGCGAACATGATGGAGAGCTGGTGGCGCTCGACGCCGTCACGCTGCTCGACGGGGACGCGAAGTTCCGCCATCCTGACTGGAATTTTGCGTTCGCGGCTGAATTCGGACGGGCCTACTCCAAGCAGGAGGAGGAGGTCATGGCGGTCGACAGCAAAATCAAGGGCTCCGTCAAGTTCATCGAAATTCCCGGCGGCGACACGGCGATGCTGCCGGCCGGCGGCGGCGCCAGCGTGTATTACTCCGATGCGGTCGTGGCCCGCGGCGGCAAGCTGGCGAACTATGCCGAATATTCCGGCGATCCGCCTGATTGGGCGGTGGAAGTCCTCACCGAAAAAGTGTGCTCGCTGCCCGGGATCAAGAACATCATCGTCGGCGGGGCGATCGCGAATTTCACCGACGTCAAGAAGACCTTCGGCGGGATCATCAACGGCTTCCGGAAAGCCAAGGCCGACGGCAAGTTGAAGAACGTGAAGATCTGGGTGCGCCGCGGCGGGCCGCGCGAGAAGGAAGGCCTCGATGCGATGCGCGCGCTGAAAGACGAGGGATTCGACATCAACGTCTTTGACCGCAACACACCGCTGACCGATATTGTCGATAAAGCGCTTCACGTCAAGTGACCAGTGATCAGTGCCGGGTGACGGGCCGGATCGACTGCCCGTCCCGCGGCATGCATCACCCATCACAGCTTTTATAAGAAGGGGAGATCCCGATGAGTATTCTGGCAAACAAAGACACCCGTGTGGTGATCCAGGGTGGTCAAGCCGGCGTCAACGCCGCCCGCCGTATGGCTGAGTTTTGTTATCTGATCAAGCGCCCGTTGAACGTCGAAGCCTTTGTCTATCCTCCCGATGCCGGCAAAACCAACGAGATTCCCTACGGCAGCGGACTCATCGCCATTCCGGTCTATAAGTCCATTGCCGAAGCGACGAAGAATCATCCCACGATCAATACCAGCCTCGTCTACATCGGCGCCGATCGCGCGATGAAGGGCGGAATGGAAGCCCTCGACGATGCGCATATCAAGGTGGTTTCGATGATCACCGAAGGCGTGCCTGAGAAGGACGCGAAGATTCTCGGCGCCCATGCGCGGAAGCTCGGCAAGGTCTTCAACGGTCCGTCCTCCATCGGCATCATTTCTGCCGGCGCCTGCCGTCTGGGCGTGATCGGCGGCGCATTCGACAATCTCGTGCTCTCGAAGCTCTACCGCGAAGGTTCGTTCGGCGTCATCACCAAGTCGGGTGGCCTCTCGAACGAAATCATCTGGATCTGCTCGCAGTTTGCGGACGGGATCACGACCGCGATCGGCATCGGCGGCGACGCCTATCCCGGAACGGACTATGTCAGCTACCTCGAGATGTTTGAAAACGATCCGCAGACGAAGGCGGTGGTCATCGTCGGTGAAATGGGCGGCGATCTCGAAGAGCGCGCAGCCGAGTGGTACGGGGCGAAGAAGCGCCGCGTGAAGTTGATCGCGGTGGTGTCCGGCTTCTGTCAGGAAAGCTTGCCGAAGGGCATGAAGTTCGGCCATGCCGGCGCCAAGGAAGGCATGAAGGGCGAAGGATCCGCCCGGTCGAAGTCCGACGCCCTGAAGAAGGCCGGTGCGTTGGTGCCGGCGACATTCGGCGCGCTCGGCCCGGCGATCAAGGAAACCTATCAGGAACTGTTGAAGTCCGGTCAGGTGAAGGAGCCGGTCGAGCCGGAAACCTTGCCGCGCTTGCCCAAGACGGTCGAAGAAGCGATGAAGGCCAATGAAGTGATGGTGGCTCCGCTGATCCGTACGACGATCAGCGACGATCGCGGCGACGAGCCCTGCTACGACGGGTATCCCGCCTCCGAACTCATCAACAAGGGCTATGAGATTCCCCATGTCATCGGACTGCTGTGGGACAAGCGGTTGATCTCCAAGCAGGAAGCCGAAATCATCAAGCGCATCATGATGCTGTCCGCCGATCACGGCCCCTGCGTGAGCGGCGCTTACGCGACGATCCTCGCGGCCTGCGCCGGCATCGGCCTGTCGCAGTCGGTGGCCGCCGGCATGATCATGATCGGGCCGCGCTTCGGCGGTGCGGTCACCGACGCCGGGCGCTTCTTCAAGTATGCCGTTGATAACAAGATGTCGGTCGATGAATTCCTGGCCTATATGAAAAAGAACCATGGCCCGGTGCCCGGCATCGGTCATCGCGTGAAGAGCCTGCGCAATCCGGACAAGCGGGTCAAGGAATTGGTCGGCTATGTGAAGAGCCTGCCCATTAAGACCCCGTGCCTTGATTTTGCGTTGCAGGTGGAACAGGTCACGGCGGCGAAGAAGGATAACCTGATTCTGAATGTCGATGGAACGATGGCGGCGGTGCTCGTCGATATCGGGTTCCCCGTCGACAGCTTGAACGGCTTCTTCATCCTCTCGCGGACGATCGGATTGATCGGCCACTGGGTGGATCAGAAGCGCCAGGACAGCCGTCTGATTCGGTTGTTCGATTATCTGGTGAATTACGCAGCCCCTAAACGGCGGGAGGTCCCGCCGCTGAAATAGTTGCGGGAAGTGCCCCCATTCAATGGGCGGGAGGCAAGAGGCGGTCGGTATTGGTGGAACAGATAGCCCCATAGCCTGCTGCCGGTAACCTCCGGCCAGAAATGTGGAGAAGAGAGATGTCGATGGATCTCGCCAAGAAGCTGTATGCCAAGATGCCGGATGTGTTTGCCAAGGCCCGAAAGAAATTCGGCCGCGGCCTGACGCTCGCCGACAAGATTTTGGTTTCCCACGCCGACAACTTTGATACGCAGACCTGGGATCGCGGGAAGGCCATGTTGGCGCTGCGTCCGGATCGCGTGGCGATGCAGGATGCGACGGCCCAGATGGCCGTGTTGCAGTTCATGCAGGCCAATAAAAAGAAAGCGGCCGTGCCCAGCACGATCCATTGCGACCACTTGATCCGCGCCGAAATGGGATCCGAGAAGGATCTGCTTCGGGCGATGGACGAAAACAAGGAAGTTTATAATTTTCTGGCCTCTGCCGCGAAGAAGTACGGTATCGGCTTCTGGAAGCCCGGTGCCGGGATCATCCATCAGGTTGTGCTGGAGAACTATGCGTTTCCCGGCTGTCTGATCATCGGGACCGACTCGCATACGCCGAACGGCGGCGGGCTCGGTGGATTGGCCATCGGTGTCGGCGGCGCGGATGCCGGTGAAGTCATGGCCGGCCTGCCCTGGGAAGTGCTGCATCCGAAGTTGATCGGCATTCGGTTGACCGGCAAGTTGAGCGGCTGGGCTTCGCCCAAGGACGTGATCCTCTATCTGTGCGGTCTGCTCACGGTGAAGGGCGGAACCAATAAGATCGTCGAATATTTTGGCCCGGGCGCCGAAACCATCAGCGCGACCGGCAAGGGCACCATTTGCAACATGGGCGCGGAACTCGGCGCGACGACCTCCGTCTTTCCCTTCGATCAGAAGATGGTGGCCTATCTGAACATTACGGATCGTGCCGATCTGGCGAATCTGGCGATGTCGCACAAGGATCTGCTTGTCGCCGATCCGGAAGTCTATCAGTCGCCGGAAAAGTATTATGATCAGATCGTCGAAGTGGACCTCTCGAAGCTGGAGCCGCACGTCGTCGGTCCGCATACACCCGATCTCGCCAGGCCCATTTCCAAGATGGCTGCCGAAGCGAAGGAAAAGGGCTATCCCATCGAAGTGAAGGCGGCACTCATCGGCAGCTGCACGAACTCCTCCTACGAAGATATCAGCCGGTCGGCCCACATTGCCAAGCAGGGCATGAAGGCCGGACTGAAGGCGAAGGCCTCGTTCCTCGTGTCGCCCGGTTCCGAGCGGATCTATCATACGATGAAGCGGGACGGGTTCCTGGAGACCTTCGAGAAGCTGGGGGGCACGGTACTCTCGAATTCCTGCGGTCCCTGCATCGGCCAGTGGAAGCGCGCGGATGGCGTGAAGGGCAAGGCGGATTCGATCGTCAGCTCATTCAACCGTAACTTCCCGGGCCGCAATGACGGCATCAATGAGACCCTGTCGTTCCTCGCCAGCCCGGAAGTGGTGACGGCCTATGCGCTGTCCGGCGACTTGGGGTTCGATCCGGTCAACGGCACTCTCAAGGGCGCAGACGGCAAGGAATTTAAGCTGGAGCCGCCGCAGGGCGAAGAGCTTCCCGCCAAGGGCTTTGCCAAAGGCGAAGAAGGGTTTGTCGCTCCGGCTGAAAGCGGCGAAGGGCTCACGGTCGATATTCCGCCGACCAGCGAGCGGCTTCAGTTGTTGCAGCCGTTTCCCCGTTGGGACGGGAAGGACTTCGAGAAGTTGCCGCTCTTGATCAAGACGAAGGGCAAGACCACGACCGATCATATTTCCCCGGCCGGTCCCTGGCTCAAGTTCCGCGGCCATCTCGACAAGATCAGCGACAACATGTTCCTCGGCGCCAACAACGCATTTTCATCCGAACCGGGCAAGGGCACGAATGTGCTCACCGGTGAGTCGAATCTGACCATCGCGCAGATCGCCCGGGCGTATAAGGCCAAGAGCGTCGGCTCCATCGTCGTGGGCGATGAAAACTACGGCGAAGGCAGCAGCCGCGAACATGCTGCGATGTCGCCTCGTTTTCTGAACGTGAAAGTGGTGTTGGTCAAGAGCTTCGCGCGCATTCATGAAACCAATTTGAAGAAACAGGGGATCTTGGCGTTGACCTTCGCTGACCCGAAGGATTACGAGAAGATCGAGCAGCAGGACCGCATCAGTGTGACGGGGCTGAACAGCCTGGCTCCCGGCAAGCCGGTGCAGGTGACGATACACAAGGCGGATGGCACGGCGCTCACCATCCAGGCGAACCACAGCATTACCGAGCCGCAAATTGTGTGGTTCAAGGCTGGTTCGGCGTTGAACGCGCTGAACTAAATCGTACGACCAAAGAGGGAGAGCCATGACGACGAAAGCAGACAAGATTATCTACACGAAGACCGATGAAGCGCCGATGCTGGCGACCTATTCGTTTCTGCCGATCATCAACGCCTTCTCGAAGGCGGCGGGTGTGACGGTCGAATTGCGCGACATCTCGCTGGCCGGGCGCGTGATCGCCGTGTTTCCGGAATACCTGACTCCCGCGCAGAAGCAGCATGATGCGCTGGCCGAGCTGGGCGAGCTGGCCAAGACACCGGAAGCCAACATCATCAAGCTGCCGAACGTCAGCGCGTCCATTCCGCAGCTGGTGGCGACCATCAAGGAGCTGCAGAGCCAGGGCTACAAGTTGCCGGACTATCCGGAAAATCCGAAGGACGACAAGGAAAAAGACATCAAGTCCCGCTACGATAAGGTCAAGGGCAGCGCAGTCAACCCGGTGCTGCGTGAAGGCAACTCCGACCGCCGTGCGCCGCTCTCGGTGAAGGCCTATGCCCGGAAGCATCCGCATAAGATGTCGCCGTGGAGCACGGATTCCAAGACCCACGTTTCCCATATGAAGGGCGGCGATTTCCGTTCGAACGAAAAGTCCGTCACGATTCCCGCTGCGACGACCGCAAAGATCGAGTTCGTCGGCGCCGACGGCAAGACCACCGTATTGAAGGAGAAGGTCGCCCTGCAGGCGGGTGAAGTGCTCGACGCCACGTTCATCAGCGTCAAGGCGCTGCGTACGTTCCTGGAGCAGCAGATCGAAGAAGCCAAGAAGCAGGGGGTTCTCTGGTCGCTCCACATGAAGGCGACCATGATGAAGGTCTCCGATCCGAAGATCTTCGGCCATGGCGTGACCGTCTACTACAAGGATGTGTTCGAGAAGCACGGCGAGACGTTCAAGAAACTCGGCGTCGATCCGGACAACGGCCTCGGCGACGTGTATGCGAAGATCAAGTCCCTGCCGGACGATCAGCGCAAGGCGATCGAAGCCGACATCCAGGCGGTCTATCAGAAGCGTCCGCCGATGGCGATGGTGAACAGCGATAAGGGCATCACCAATCTCCACGTGCCGAGCGATATCATCATCGACGCCTCCATGCCTCCCGTCATCCGTGACGGCGGCAAGATGTGGGGTCCGGACGGCAAAGCGGCGGACGTGAAGTGCGTGATTCCCGACGCCAGCTACGCGCCGGTCTATCACGAAGTCGTCGAGTTCTGTAAGCAGAAGGGCCAGTTCGATCCCCGCACGATGGGCACGATCCCGAACGTCGGGTTGATGGCGCAGGCGGCGGAAGAGTATGGATCGCACGACAAGACCTTCAAGGCGCCGGGTAACGGTACCATCCGCATCGTGGATGCGAACGGCACGGTCTTGCACCAGCATCAGGTGGAAGCAGGCGACATCTGGCGCGCTTGCCAGGTGAAGGATGCCCCGATCCAGGACTGGGTCAAGCTGGCCGTCACCCGCGCCCGCGCCACCGGCGCGCCGGCCGTGTTCTGGCTGGACAAGACCCGCGCCCATGACGCGGAATTGATCAAGAAGGTGAATGCCTATCTGCCGAAGCATGACACCAACGGGCTGGAGATCAAGATCATGTCGCCGGCGGAAGCCTGCCGCTTCTCCATCGAACGGATGAAGGAAGGCAAGGATACGATTTCCGTCACCGGCAACGTGCTCCGCGACTATCTCACGGACCTGTTCCCGATCCTCGAAATCGGCACCAGCGCCAAGATGCTCTCGATCGTCCCGCTGCTGAACGGCGGCGGACTGTTCGAAACCGGCGCGGGTGGATCGGCGCCGAAGCATGTGCAGCAGTTCCAGGAAGAAGGCTATCTGCGTTGGGATTCGCTCGGCGAATTCCTCGCGCTGGCCGCGTCGCTCGAACATCTGGCGAAGGTCGGGAACAATCCGGTGGCGAAGATTCTGGCGGACACGCTGGATCAGGCCAACGCAAAGTTCCTCGAGAGCAACAAGTCACCTGCGCGCAAGGTCGGCGAGATCGACAACCGCGGCAGCCACTTCTACCTCGCGCTCTATTGGGCGCAGGCATTGGCCGCGCAGACGGCCGACAAGAAGATCGCCGAGCGGTTTACGAAGATTGCCAAGGACCTGAGCGACAACGAGAAGAAGATCGACGGCGAACTGCTCGCCGCACAGGGCAAGCCGCAGGACGTCGGCGGGTACTATCACCCCGACGATGCCAAGGCCGCGAAGGCGATGCGTCCGAGTGCGACGTTGAACGCGATCATCGACGCGATCGCGTAAGGACGTTCGATTCGTCGATTTCAGCGTCAGGCGTGAGGAGAATCGGATTCTCCTCACGCCTCACCTTTCACGCTTCACGAGAGAGCCATGGCACAAGAAGATCCCAACGTCATTGATCAGCCAGAGGTGATGAAGCCCCGGATGGTTTCGATTGAAATCTCCGGCAAGAAGTATGATGTGCCGGAAGGCATCACGGTCATCAAGGCGCTCTGGTATACCGGACAGGAAGTGGTGCGCGGGGCCGGCTGTCTCGGCGGGTTCTGCGGGGCCTGTGCCACCTATTATCGGACCAAGGATGATCCCAAGGTGCGCACGTGTCTGGCGTGCCAGACGGCGGTCCAGGACGGGATGTCCTTTACCATTATGCCGCCGTTTCCTGCGCGCAAAGCGACCTACGATCTCCAGGCACTCAAAGACCCCAAGCAGGATTTGTTTAATCTCTATCCCGAAGCCCCGCTCTGCCGGAATTGTAACGCCTGCACCGAAGCCTGCCCGCAGAAGATCGATGTGCGTGAAGGGGTGTGGAAGGCCGTATTCGGCGATTTCAAGAGCGTCTCCGAGATGTTCATGGATTGTGTCATGTGCGGCATGTGCACACCGGTCTGTATCGCCGACATCGCGCCGAATCTGGTGGCGCTGTATGTCAGCCGTGCACAGGGCGCGCACTTCACTGAAAAGCCGCAAGGTTTGGAGACCCGCATCAAGGAAATTCAAGACGGCCGCTACGACGACGAGTGGAAGAAGGTTCTCGCCATGAGCGAGAAGGAACTTGCCGATCACTGTGCCACCGTAAAATAGTTTTATTGCCGAGGCTACCCGAGATGGATATTCACGCGCTCCAACAGATTGTGCACAACACTCGGGATGCTCGCCGGAAGCAGACCATTCCGAAATTTTCTCCTGCCGACCGCGACCAGCTGATTCATAAATATCATCCCGATTACCGGGCCAGCGCCTATCGTCCGATCCGGTTCGGTCCCAACATCGATGAAAAGACAGTCGTCGAACTGGCGACCTTGCTCGAAGGGGACAGCCTGATCCAGGACGATGTGGATCTGACTCCGGACTACACCACCGATGTACTCGTCATCGGCGGCGGCGGGGCCGGTTGCGCCGCGGCGTTGCACGCGCACGGAGCCGGCGCAAAAGTGATGCTGGCTACCAAGCTCAGATTGGGCGACTCCAACAGCGTGATGGCGCAGGGCGGGATGCAGATTTCGGTGGCGCCGGAGGATTCCCCCGTCACGCATTTTCTCGACACGCTCAAGGGCGGGCACATGCACAACGACCATGATCTGCTCAAGACCATGGTGGATGAAGGCCCGGCCATTGCCAAGTGGCTCATCGAACTGGGCGTGTTATTCGACCGGCAGGCGGACGGCAATCTGCATGTGAAGAAGGGCGGCGGCAGTTCCAAACCCCGGCTCCTGACCTGTTCCGACTATACCGGTTTGGAGATCATGCGGGTGCTCAAGGATGAAGTCCTGAACCAGAAGATTCAGCTGCTGGAATTCTGCGCGGCGGTGGAATTGCTCAGCGATGAGAACGGCCAGTGCAGCGGCGCCATTTTCAAGGATCTGGACAATCACCGGTACATCGTCGTGGCGGCGAAATCGGTGATTCTCGCCACCGGCGGTATCGGGCGGCTGCACATTCAGGGATTCCCGACCAGCAATCACTATGGCGCGACGGGAGACGGCCTCTGCCTGTCCTATCGCATGGGCGCCAAGCTCGCGCACATCGATACGTTCCAATACCATCCCTCGGGGGCGGTCTATCCGGAACAGCTGGTCGGCCAGCTGGTGACGGAAGGGATTCGTTCAGAAGGCGGCCATCTGGTCAATGCCAGGGGCGAACGGTTTGTGAACGAGCTCGATACCCGCGACGTGGTGTCGTCCTCGATCATCCGTGAGTGCGAGGAAGGGCGTGGCATCCGGACGATGTCGGGTCGCGTCGGCGTGTGGCTCGATACCCCGCTGCTCGATGCCGAGCACGGTCCGGGCACGGTGGAAAAGCATTTCCCGGCGATGCTGCTGCAGTTCGAGCGGTTCGGTATCGACATCAGTAAAGATCCGGTCCTGATTTATCCGACGCTGCATTATCAAAATGGCGGCGTGAAAATCGATACGAATTCAGAAACCAACGTGAAGAACTTGTTCGTGGCCGGCGAGGCGTCCGGTGGTTTGCACGGGCGCAATCGGTTGATGGGCAACTCTTTGCTCGATCTGATGGTCTTCGGCAAGCGCTCGGGACTGACGGCCGCCGGGCGCGCCGGCTCGATGAAACAGGGCAAGCTCACCGTGCAGCATCTCCAGCGGTTCCGTGCCGACGCGAAAAAGCACGGCAACCTGAGCAATGTCGTCTCGCCCATGGTCCTCCCGGCCTACACCAGAAAAGAGAGCTAAGAGGGGTACAGCATGAATGTGCATGAGTTTCAGGCAAAGCAGTTGTTTGCGCAGTTCGGAGTGCCGGTCCCGCGGGGAAAAGAAATCACGTCTCCGGAAGCGGCGACGGCCTGGGCTAATGAACTGAACACGCCCGTGTTCGTGGTGAAAGCGCAGATCCATGCGGGCGGCCGCGGCAAGGCGGGCGGCGTGAAGATCACCAAGGACAAGGCCGCGGTGGCCGGTCTCGCCAAGGAGTTGATCGGCAAGACGCTGGTGACCCACCAGACCGGTCCCAAGGGCCGTCAGGTGCATCGGCTTCTGCTCGAAGAAGGCGCCAACATCAGCAAGGAATTGTATTTGAGCATCCTCGTGGACCGCGATTCCGGCTGGCCTATCTTCATCGCCAGCACCGAAGGCGGGATGGAAATCGAAGAGGTGGCGGAGAAGACGCCCGAGAAGATCATCAAAGAATTGATCGACCCGGCCGTCGGATTCCAGGGCTACAACGGGCGCAATGTGGCGTTTGCCCTCGGCCTCAATACGATCGAACCGGCCGTGATGAATCCCTTTATCGCAATGATGGGAAATCTCTATCGCTTGTTCATGGAAAAGCATGCGGCGATGGTCGAGATCAATCCGCTCATCATCACCAAGGAAAAGACGATCGTCGCGCTCGACGGCAAAGTGTCCTTCGATGACAACGCGTTGTTCAAACATGCCGATGTGCAGCAGATGCGCGATCTTAACGAAGAAGAGCCGCTGGAAATCGAAGCCGGCGCGAACAATCTGAATTATGTGAAGCTGGACGGCAATATCGGCTGCATGGTCAACGGCGCGGGCCTCGCCATGGCGACGATGGACGTCATCAAGCTGGCGGGCAGCGAGCCGGCGAATTTTCTTGACGTCGGCGGCGGCGCGACCAAAGAGACGGTGGCAGCCGGCTTCCGGATTCTGCTCAAGGACCCGAACGTTAAAGGCATCTTCATCAACATTTTCGGCGGCATTGTGCGTTGCGAGCGTATTGCCAACGGTGTGATCGAAGCCGCCAAGGAAGTGAAGATCACGGTGCCCCTGGTGGTTCGGTTGCAGGGGACCAATGCGGAAGAGGGCCGCAAACTGTTGGCCGAGTCCGGCTTGAAGCTGGAAGTGGCCAACGACTTGTGGGAAGCGGCGCAAAAGATTGTGAAGCTGACCGGAAAAGCGGCGT
>CAYPOR010000001.1:0-96724 GCA_964412445.1 uncultured Nitrospira sp. | reverse complement strand
GTGAGCATTCTCGTCAATAAGAATACGCGGGTGGTGGTGCAGGGCATCACGGGCAAAGAGGGTTCGTTCCATGCGACCCAGTGCAAGGCCTACGGGACGAAGGTCGTCGCCGGTGTGACTCCGGGAAAGTCCGGACAGGACGTCGAAGGCATTCCGGTTTTCAATACGGTGCGGGATGCGGTCAAAAAAGAAGGCTGCGATACCTCGTTGATCTTCGTGCCGCCGCCTTTCTGCGCCGATGCGATTCTCGAAGCGGCCGATGCCGGCGTCAAGCTGATCATCTGTATCACTGAAGGTATTCCGGTGAACGATATGGTGAAGGTGAAGCGGGCCTTGCGCGGCCGCGATGTGCGATTGATCGGCCCGAATTGCCCCGGCGTCATCACGGTCGATGAAGCCAAGATCGGCATCATGCCGGGCTTCATCCACAAGAAGGGTATCGTCGGTGTCGTCTCTCGCAGCGGGACCCTCACGTATGAGGCGGTCCATCAGCTGTCGACCCTGGGGCTTGGCGAAACGACCTGTGTGGGAATCGGCGGCGATCCCGTGAATGGAACCGGTTTCGTCGATGTGCTGGCGCTGTTCGAGAAGGATCCTGAGACGCAGGGGATCGTGATGATCGGTGAGATCGGCGGCGACGCCGAGGAGAAGGCCGCTGAGTTCATCAAGAAGAATGTGAAGAAGCCGGTCGTGAGCTTCATCGCCGGCATCACGGCGCCTCCAGGCCGCCGTATGGGCCACGCCGGCGCGATTGTGTCCGGAGGCAAGGGGACCGCAGCCGAAAAGATGAAGACGCTCGAATCAGCCGGTGTGAAGGTGGTGAAGAACCCGGCTGAGATCGGCAACGCGATCAAGCTGGCGTTGGGCCGGTAAGTAAACGGTCATTGGTTTTGTTGGTCGGGGGTGCTGGACGTCGTCCGGCACCCCCGATCTGTTTCATGCCTGCTCAGGCTGTTGTGCGC
Source organism: uncultured Nitrospira sp. (assembly GCA_964412445.1). Classification (GTDB taxonomy): domain Bacteria; phylum Nitrospirota; class Nitrospiria; order Nitrospirales; family Nitrospiraceae; genus Nitrospira_D. The sequence goes on along the minus strand of CAYPOR010000001.1, from coordinate 95,762 downwards.
GGCAGGTGTCGCAGCAATCCCCATCGCCCCAAATATCTGCTTCCCACTAACCCGATATCGTGGTAGGGTGCATTCAGGGATTGCGTTTCCTCACTGTACTTCCTTCCCTTTGCTGGCATCTTTCCGCTGTTTGCGCACTCCGTGACCGTCGAAGCCGAACCAAGGAGTCTGTCTGCGAGTTTTTCTGATCCACGTGCGCGATCCCCAGTTCTACGCGCTTCCGGCCAAAACCCGCGCGAAAAACGGCAATATCCGCGTCATGGGCTTTCCGCCTATCGGGATCATGTCGCTCTCGTCCGTCCTGAAACAGGCCGGCCATGAGTGTGTCATGTTCGATCAGGCGAATCCTGATACGCCCAACGACGTCATCATCGATCAGATCAATCGAGAGCAGCCTGACCTCGTCGGTCTGAGCTTTCTGAGCACGACCAGCTATCCCTACGCGAAAATTCTTGCGCGGCAGATTCGTGCAACCAACGCGAAAGTAAAGCTGGCCTTCGGCGGCGTCTTTGCCAGTCTCAATGCCCCTCTCGTCAAATTGCAGTGCCCTGAAGTGGACTATGTCTGTCGTGGCGACGGGGAGCAGCTGTTGCTGGATCTGCTGGAACATTTCGGCAGTCCCGAATCCGTCGCCGGTCTGACCTGGATGAAAGACGGCAAGGTGGTACACAATCCGAATCGCCCGATGGAGCGCCATTTGGACCAATGGCCTTTCCCTGATCGGGAGAGCCTGAAGCTCGATTTCATCGAGTCGATGCCGTTGGACGTGCCGGCGGTGCTGTCGATGGAACGGTTTACCACGATGCAGACGTCGCGCGGCTGCCCCTGGCCCTGCGTGTTTTGCGATATTCCGATCTTCAACGAAGGGAAGTGGCGGGCACGAACTTCTGCGCACGTGGTCGCCGAGTTGAAGTATCTCGAAGAACACGGGTACGGGTCGGTCTATTTTGTCGATGACCATTTCTTGCTTCAGCCGAAGCGGATCGAGGCCATTTGCCGAGGGGTGATGGACGAGAAGCTGAGCATTCAGTGGGGGATCGAAGGCCGGGTCGATTCAGTCGCCCAGCATCTGTTTCCCGCGATGGCCAAGGCCCATTGCCGCACCGTCATGTTCGGGATCGAGAGCGGCAGCCAGAAGATTCTCGATCGTTTGAAAAAAGAACAGACACTGGCGGAGGTGACGACGGCGGTCAAGAATGCCAAGAAGGCCGGCATCGAAATCGTGCACGGATTCTTTACGGTCGGCAATCCCGACGAGACCGTCGAAGACATGAACGCCACCTTCGACTTCGCGGCCAAGCTGCCGCTGGATACCTTCGGCTTCAACCGGCTCTGTGTCTACCGCGGGACTCCGCTCTGGCAGGAATACGTGAAGCGCGGACTGGTGCAGGAATCGACTGACTGGTACAAGTACTTCAAGTGTTCCGAGATCGACCCCACCTGTCTGCCCGGCGAGACGATCAATCGCGTGAGGCAGAAGGGGCTGCAGAAGCTGTTCATGTACAAGCTCTTCTGTTACCCGATCCAGACCATTCGTCTGCTCCGCCGGTTCCTGCGGTTCATGCCGGTGCGTGATGTGGTGTTCCTGATTACCAAGCCGTTCATGGGGCAAAAGAAGGGCGCGACGAAATCAGAAGTGCTCTCGCGCGCAGTAGAGCATGCCGATATGAAGGATGCGGCGGCGCAGCTCACGCAAATGACGGATGAGATGTTGCATGACGTTCTGGAAGCTTCCCGCGCCGAACGGGAGCGTATTCAACGGGAAGCCGAAGGGGCGCGCGAGCTTCCCATGGTGCCTGCCCGATAAGCGTTACAGCGCAATTCCCCAGTAAGTCTTCGCCACAATCCCGATGCCATAACTGATGCTGACGGCCACGGTGATGATCACCAGGTTGAGCAGGATGCGCCGTTTGATGTCCATGCCGGACAGGAACGAGAGAATCGTCGAGACCAGCACGACCATGAGCCCGGCCGTCAGGACGGAAAACAGGGCATCAGTTGCGCCGATCAGCACGGGAAACACCGGGACGATGGCGCCCGTCAAATAGGCTGAGCCGACGACCAGCGCCGACGACAACGGCTGCTCCTCCATCGGCGTGAAGTCGGATTCTTCCCCTAAAAAGAGTTTCTTCGCCACTTCGGTCGATTTTACTTCCTTCTCGGAATTGAGTGCCAGGAATGCGCCGGCGGCCATCGACAGGGCTCCGGCAACGGCGGTGGTCGAAGCGGCGACCAGAACCATTGTCGTGCTGCCGAAGGCGCCGAAGAATCCGCTGACGGCGCCGAGAATCTCCACCAGCCCGTCGTTCAGCCCGAGAAAGATATTGCGGATTTTCTCCGGGTTGATCTTCCGCTGCGTGAGAGCCGTGACCAGCACGTCTTCGTGCTTGAATTCATCCATGAGAATGCCGCGCAAGGCCTCGGCCAGCGGTTTGCCCTGGTAGGCCTGCCAGATTGCCAGGTATTTCCGCACGCCGTGCACTTCAATTGCCTCGAGCACCAGATGAACGGCTGTCGAGCCAAAGAGCCGGCAGACCAGTATCATGACGGATAATTTGAGGCGCCGTCCAAGGTCAAGCCGCTCCAGTTTGAGATTGAAGAACCGCTGCCAGAAGGCGAGATGCGCGGTTTCAACCTTGATCAACTCATCCAGCGTGTCGTGGACGTCCGGTTGCGTGATGCCCCGGAGCGCTTTGTACAAGGAGAGATCGAACAACTCGTCGAGGATGAGATCCCGTGCCAGGCGAGGATCATAGGCTGAAGCAGCCTGCATAGTGTGCCCTCAAATAATGTACGCGTGCGAAACGATACGCCGGACGGCGGGGCTAGTCAACGAGCGCACGCCTGGTCTCGTCCAAGTGCTTCTGGAGATAGGCCATGAAGGGCGTGCCGCCGGTCCCCACTGCGCTGGGGTTGCTGGCATGGATTTGGTGTTGGCGGTGGATGTAACTATCGGCGTATCCGATATGGATCTCCCGAAACTGCGCCAGGAGATCCACGCAGGTGCAATAGCTCCTCCAAAGATTTGGATTGTCCGATCTCCGGTCGCGGATATAAGTCGATAGTAGCGGCCTGTTCTGCTCATCCATCGACTGCTCGATTGCGTTGAGAAATGCCCGGTGCTGCGGAGGCATGTACTCCCGCATTTCTTGCAGATACACCGTCAGCGGATCCGGTGCGTGGGAGACTCCCAGCCCTGCATCGAGACAGGGCACGATGGAACTCTGGGCGCCTGTTTCCCCGCGAAATTGTTGGGGCTGTCCTGCATAGGCCGTCACGCCTTCATAGACGAGGCCCTGAGGGAGCGTAGGGCTATTCTTCCAGGCGTGAATGTAAGGCCGTACGCGGTTGTAATACATGTAGGGATCGCATCGTTCCTTCATGCGCAGCAGTGTGTCCTTCATCTCGGCTTGGGCGGCCGCGAGTCCTTGAAGTCCCTCGAGGACGTCGTCAGGTTTATTGATTGCAGCTCCATTGATAGCCTGAATCAGTCCGGCCAACCCAGGTCCTGCCTGGCGCTCGATTTGAACATGAATGACGACAAACCATTCTTCATCCAGACCTCCAAGGAAGTTCTGGAGCAGCACGATATTGTCGAGTTGAATGGGCCTGGCGGGATCAAGCCTGCGCCAGTTGTCGAGGGCATAGGATGCATAGGACAGCACCGGGGGACGCCCCAGCTTCACAGCGATGTCGTGCCAGGGCTGTGCGAGTTGTGCGGGTAGTGTCGCAGCCGGCTGCTCGGGCACTTCCCACACATACGCATGACCGGCGAACGAGAGAATCCGCATTGCGGCACGATAGTCCCGATCCTGCCATGTTGGAGGGATAGAGGGAAATAGTTGACGCTGCCCGTCGATGAATTGCCGGACCCTGCGGGCACCGAGCAACTTCGGCAACTCGTGCCCGAGCTGATTCAGTATCGGCGCGTCCGGCAGCTGTTCAAGCGGATCCGACGGGAGAAATCCCTGGTCGGGAGATATGCCGTAATCGGAGAGGGCGAGGGGAGTGAAGTTCGGCGATCCCATAGGAGCCTCCGATCTGGAAGACCTCCGCACCTAGCTCACTCTATCATACTAAGTTTGAATGAGGATTATTGTGAGAAATCAGAGGTCGTACTGGCGATGTTTTCTGGTTAGGCCTCCGATGTTCTACTGATGGTCACTCCCGGGAGTTGTCTGAGAGGGGCATCGGTATGCCTTGAAAAAACAAAAAGGCCGCCTCAAATGAGGCGGCCTTTCTTCTTTTCCTCTAGCAGGTACGGGGTGAGTGCTCTCTATTGCGCACGTTCACTAAGCGCCACTCAAATGTAGGATGCTCAAAATGGCATCCCGGCAAGGCCGCATGAAGCCCGACGACCGAAGCGTACCCTTGGGTACGTTGTAGGGAGACGGGCGACTGAGAACGCCGCCGGGGGACGTTTTCAGCATCCTGCTATGTGCCCATTTCCCAGGAGGCGAGATACTTCTCCTGCTCCTTCGTCAGCTTGTCGATATCCACGCCCATGCCGGCGAGTTTGAGCCGCGAAATTTCTTTATCGATGACGGCCGGGACCGGATACACCTTCTTCTCGAGCATCTTATAGTTCTTCACGATGTACTCGGCGCCGAGTGCCTGGTTGGCAAAGCTCATGTCCATGACGCTGGAGGGATGGCCTTCCGCGGTGGCGAGATTGACCAGACGGCCTTCGCCGAGCAGGCTCACGCGATTGCCATTCTTATAGGTGAATTGTTCGACGCCGGGGCGGATCATCTTCCGCTTCTTGGCCAGTTTCTCAAGGGCCGGAATATCCAACTCCACGTTGAAGTGGCCGCTGTTGCAGACGATGGCGCCGTCTTTCATCTTGGCGAAATGCTCGCCGCGAATGACTTTCAGGTTCCCGGTGACTGTCACGAAGAAATCGCCGATCGGAGCGGCTTCTTCCATCGGCATGACCCGGTAGCCGTCCATGACGGCTTCGAGCGCTTTCAACGGATCGACCTCGGTTACGATGACGTCCGCGCCCATGCCTTTGGCCCGCATGGCGATGCCGCGGCCGCACCAGCCGTAGCCGGCGACGACGAAGACGGAGCCGCAGACCAACCGGTTAGTCGCGCGAATAATGCCGTCCATCGTGGACTGGCCGGTGCCGTAGCGATTGTCGAACATGTGCTTGGTGTCGGCATCGTTGACGGAGATGACAGGGAACTTGAGGACTTTTTTCTCGGCCATGCTGCGCAGGCGAATGACGCCCGTCGTGGTTTCTTCCGTTCCGCCGATCACGTTGCGCAGGAGATCTTTCCGCTTGGAGTGCAGATGCGACACCACGTCGGCGCCGTCGTCCATCGAGAGGTGGGGGCGATGGGCGATGGCTGATTCGATATGGCGATAGTAGGTGGCGTTGTCCTCGCCCTTGATGGCGAACGTCGGAATCCCTTCATGCTGCACCAGGGCGGCGGCGACGTCGTCCTGGGTGCTGAGGGGGTTCGAGGCGCAGAGACGCACATCGGCTCCGCCGGCTTTCAGCGTGATCGCCAGATTGGCGGTTTCTGTGGTGACGTGGAGGCAGGCGGTGACCCGTACGCCCTTGAGCGGCTGCTGCCGTTTGAACCGCTTCCGGATGAGCCGCAGCACCGGCATGGTGGCTTCGGCCCATTCGATTTTTAACTTACCTGCGTCCGCCAGTTTAATATCTTTCACATCGTAATCCACAGAACCCTCCTGCGTGATGAGTGAGATGCGTGATTGGTAACGAAGCGTCAGAAAAAGAGGGGACAGGTGTGATGTGCCTGCCCCCTCTTGTCGTATCGGTCAGAGGCTATCGCAACTAGAGACCCGCGTCCCGGCGCAAGGCCTTGGCTTTATCGGTCTTTTCCCAGGTGAACTCCGGTTCGTTCCGGCCGAAATGGCCGTAAGCCGCTGTCTTGCGGAAGATCGGCCGGCGGAGTTTGAGATGATCGATGATGCCGCGTGGGGTCATCGGGAAGTGCTTTCGCACGAGCTTGTCGAGATTTTCGACCGCCATCTTCTCCGTGTTTTTGGTATCGACCAGCACGGAAACCGGATCGGCCACGCCGATCGCGTAGGCCAGCTGGACTTCGCATTTGTCGGCGAGCCCGGCTGCGACGATGTTCTTGGCGATGTAGCGGGCCATGTAGGAGGCCGAGCGATCCACCTTTGTCGGATCCTTGCCGGAGAAGGCGCCGCCTCCGTGGCTGCCGTGGCCGCCGTAGGTGTCGACGATGATCTTGCGGCCGGTGAGACCGGTGTCGCCCATCGGGCCGCCGACGACGAAGCGGCCGGTCGGGTTGATGTGGTGCTTGACGCTGGTCGGGTTGTACAGCCCCTTCGGCATGACGGGCTTGATGACCTTTTCCATGATGTCGCGCTCAATCTGTTTGTTGGTGACATCAGGGCTGTGTTGTGTGGACACCACGATCGTATCGATCCTCACAGGTTTTCCGTTTTTGTATTCGACGGTCACCTGAGATTTGCCGTCCGGGCGCACCCAGTTGAGGATCTTCTTCTTGCGAACTTCGGCTAGACGCTTGGTCAGTCGGTGGGCCAGGACGATCGGCATCGGCATCAACTCGGTTGTTTCGTTGGTGGCGTAGCCGAACATCAAGCCCTGGTCTCCGGCGCCGCCTGAATCCACGCCCATGGCGATGTCGCCGGACTGTTGGTGGATCGCGGTCAGGACCGAGCAGGTGTGGGAGTCGAATCCCCAGGAGGCATCGTTATACCCGACATCCTTGATGACGTCGCGGATGATATCGGGGATTTCCACGTAGGCCTTGGTCGAGATTTCACCGGCCACGAAGGCGATGCCGGTGGTAAGAATCGTCTCGCAGGCGACGCGGGAATATTTGTCCTGTGCCAGGATTGCATCCAGAATTCCGTCGGAAATCTGATCGGCAATCTTGTCGGGGTGCCCTTCTGTGACCGATTCAGAAGTGAATAAATAATTGTTTCTCATGAACCCCCTCTAGTTTCTGGTTGGCGAAAACCGTCTGTGTGGTGTCTGGCCAGGTGAGTACTGTGCCCGCGACGGGTTCGTTTCTGTAGAATCGACTGAATCTTAGCGGACCGAGGCTGTTTTGTCTATCAATTCAATAGTAAGAGATCCCGCTGGTGGCGGGCCGGCCTTGCTTGACACTCGATAAAATCCGCTAGTAAGATGACAAAATTTTCGCGCACTTAGAAGTGCTTCAGCCAATCCAATACTTCGGCCGCGATGTCGAGCCGGCGGGGATGCCGAGATGATCGGCAGGATCCGGTTTTGGGGATCGTCCAAAATCCTCCGCACGAGCGAGTATTGTCCGGGCCAAAGACGAACATAGAGCCGCATGAACAGCCAACCTGACGTTCTTCCCAAAGAGCCATCGATCCGCCCATCGACTCCCGGCCTCGGCTGGGATGAATTCTCTCGTGAGCTTGTCGAGTTCTTCGCGTCCGTCAAACTCGCTATCTTTCTGTTTTTATTTATTGCGATGACCGCGACGATCGGGACCGTGATCCAGCAGGGTGAACGGGCGGAGGTCTATGTTCAGGAGTACGGGGAAAATGCCTACCGCTGGTTTCTTCGCCTGGGGGTTACGGATGTCTATCACACCTGGTGGTTCACGAGTCTGCTCGGGCTGCTCTGTGTCAACTCGCTGACCTGCTTTTATAAGCGGTTTCCTTCCGTCTGGCGCTCTATGAAGCAGGACAAGGTGGGCGTCACGATGGCGTTCATCAAGAATATGAAGCAGCAGGCGGAAATCCCCCTCGACAACACGAAAGAGTCGGTGGCCCAGCAGTTGGTGCATCATTTCGTGTCGAAGGGCTACCGCGTGCTCGCCAAAAACGAACCGGGGGAAGTCACGGTCTATGCCACAAAAGGAGTGATGGGACGGGTCGGCGCCCACATGGCCCATTTGAGCGCGACGGTGATCATTTTCGGCGGGCTGCTCGGGACCTACTATGGGTTTCAAGAGTTCGGTGTTTGCCTGGAAGGCCAGACCTATCACATCCCCCGCGGCAATTTCGATTTGAAGGTGGATAGGTTCTGGATCGACTATCACGAAAACGGATCGGTCAAGTCGTACAACAGCACCTTGACCGTGGTGGACGGCGGACAGTCGGTGGTCACTAAGACCATTTCGGTGAATGATCCGCTGGTCTACAAAGGGATCTGGTTTTATCAATCCAGCTACGGTGACGCCTGGGATCAGGTCGAAGTCGCGCGAGTGAACATCAAGGACAAAGAGACCGACAAGGTGTTGAAAACAGTCGATCTCGAATGGCAGAAGGAGCAGACGCTGCCGGATCTCAATCTGAAATTGTCGATCACGGATTTTGTCGCGGATTTTGCCTTCAACTCCACCGAGAAGAAGGTGTATTCGAAGACGATTGAGCACACCAATCCTGCCGTGAAACTCGTGATCAATGAACGGGATACCGTTCAGGCTACGCCATGGCTCTTCCAGCAGTTCCCCGATCTCTTCAATATCAAAGAATCCCAGTATCAATTTGAACTGGTCGGGTACAAACCGCGGAAGTTCACGGGGCTCCAGATTGCCAAGAATCCGGGGATCAACATCGTGTGGACCGGCTGTACGATGATCGTCGTGGGTATTACCCTCTCGTCGTTCATCTTCCATCGCCGTCTCTGGGCCAAGATTGTGCCGGAGCAGTCGGGGGTGACCGTCCATATCGGCGGGACGACTCATAAGAGCCAGATCGATTTTCAAAAAGAATTCCGGAAGCTGACGGACAAGATTCAGACGTTCAAGGCGTAAGCCGGTAGCGGCCGGTTTCCGCCTTTGGGTATGATGCGGAAGCGCAAGCCTTTGCGCAGTCGATAGACGGAGGACATGATGATGAAATCGTTGTTTCTGTTCGATATGACGTTCTGGCTGTATCTGGCCGCCCTGGTGCTCTATGTCGGCTATTTGTTTGCGCGCCGCCCGGCGATGACGCTGGCTCCGGCCGGCCATCTTCCGGAGAATTTCGATGAACGCGACGGCGCCTGGGCGACGCAACTCGGTCAGGTCGCGACCCTGGTTACCGTGTTCGGATGGATGCTGAATACCGGCGCGCTCTTTACCCGGGCGTTCGAGCGGATGCAGCATTCGGGCACCTTCGCCCCCTGGTCGAATCAGTTCGAGGCGATGGCCTATGTGTCCTGGGCGATTATTCTCGGCTATGTGCTGCTGGAGATGCGCTACAAGATCAAGGCGGTCGGGGCCTTCGTCGTCGGGATCGGCTTTATTGCGATGGGTGCGGCATCGCTCCTGCCCTATCGCTATCAGACGGCGGAGCCGCTGGTGCCGGCGCTCAACAGCTATTGGATTTACATTCATGTGTCGGTCACGCTGACGAGCTACGCCGCCTTCGCGATGGCCGGCGGCCTCGGGGTGATGTATCTGTTCAAAGAGCGGGCGGAGCGCCTTGGGAAAACGACGGGCTTCTATGCCGCATTTCCCGATCTCGAAACCATCGATGAGTTGGGGTACAAAGCCATTACCGTCGGCTTTCCCCTGCTGGCCTTCGGGATCATTCTCGGCGCCATGTGGGCCAACTACGCATGGGGCGGATATTGGAGCTGGGATCCCAAGGAAACCTGGTCGCTGATCGTGTGGCTCATCTACGGCGCGTACATCCACGCCCGGATGACTCGCGGCTGGGAAGGCCATAAGGCGGCCATCTACGCGGTATTCGGATTCTTGATGGTTATTTTCTGTTTCTGGGGCGTGAATTTTTTGCTGTCCGGCTTGCACGCCTACGCCTAGGGGCAGGATGCTGAAAATGTCCGCCAGCGGCGTTCTCGCGTCGCTCAGAGGCTCAACGTACCAGAGCGTACGCCTTCGCCTCTTCGCTCGCTGCGGCCTTGCTGAACGGCCATTTTGAGCATCCTGCAAGACTCTATGGGGGATTCATCTTGGCTGATCAGGTAACTTCTTCTCAAGCCACGAATCAGGAGCGGCCTACAGGCGGCTCGCGGGCGATGATTCTCATCGCCGGCGCGGTTGTGCTCGTGGCAACGTTCGCCATCGTCTGGTTGCAGAGCTCGAAGTATGAGCCGCTGGTTGTCGGCAAGCCCGCGCCGGATTTCGCGCTCACCGATCTGAACGACAAATCCCATCGGCTTTCCGACTTTCGCGGGAAAGTGGTGTTTTTGAATTTCTGGGCCACCTGGTGCGCGCCCTGCCGGGAAGAAATGCCGTCGATGGAAGTGCTCAATAAGAATTTTGAGAAAGACGGATTGGTGATTCTGGCTGTGAGCATCGATCGGGTGACGACCACGAAAGATATTCCTCCGTTCGTGAAGAGCCTCAATCTGACCTTTCCGGTGCTGATCGACTCGTGGGGCGTAACGGACAAGCCGTATAAGCGCCTGGGTGTGCCGGAGACGTTCATTATCGATCAGCAGGGGATCGTTCGTGAGATCATTATCGGGCCGAAGGACTGGACCAGAATCGACAACCTCAAAACGCTGACCACGTTACTGAACGTGACCCCCCGATCCGCGTTCCCTCAGGACCGTGGTACGATGAAGACTGGAACTTCCGGGGGGGGATTATGACGCGGGTGCTGCTTGCCGTCGTGCTGAGCGGTGCGTTCCTGTTGAATCCTTCCGGCGGGGTGTCCGCGTGGATGCGTGATGAGCACGGCTCGAACTTCGGATTTGTGGCCGAGCGGGGAGTCGTGAAGGTCGGGGAAGAAGCGCCGAACTTTCAGTTGCGCGATCTGGACGGGAACATGATCTCGCTCTCGCAGCTGCGCGGGAAAGTGGTGCTGCTGAATTTCTGGGCGACCTGGTGCGGGCCCTGCCGGATTGAGATGCCGGCGATGGAGCGGTTGTACCGGAGTTACTCCCGCAAGGATTTCGAGATTCTGGCGGTTTCCACCGACCCGCAGGGCGCTGCGGTGACTCGCCCTTTCCAGCAGGAAATGGGATTTACGTTTCCGATTCTGCACGATGCCGAATATCGCATCGGCCTGATGTACGGGGCTCGGAGCCTGCCGATGACCTTCATGGTCGATCGTCAGGGCATTGTCCGGCAGAAGGTGCCGGGTGCCCGTGACTGGGGCGGGCCTGACGCGCGCGAGTTGATTCAGGCCCTCATGAAGTCTTGACGATGATGCAGTCCATTCCACAGATCTCGCTGCTCGCTGCGTTTTCAGCCGGCCTGCTGTCTTTTGTGTCGCCCTGCGTGCTGCCGCTCGTGCCGTCGTATATTTCCTACATCACCGGGCTGTCGGTCGAACAGCTGACGGATGCGAGCGAGCGGAATAAATTCAAGTCGGCCATCATTCTCAATGCGTTGTTGTTCATCGGCGGATTTTCGACCGTGTTTATCGCATTCGGCGCGTCGGCCAGTTTTCTGGGCCAGATTCTGATTACGTATCAGGATCACATTCGCCGCATCGGCGGCGTGATGATTATCATCTTCGGTCTCTACCTGCTGGGGATTTTGAACCTGAACTTCTTGAAGGTCGAGCACCGGTATCAGTTCCGCAATCGTCCGGCCGGGTATTTGGGGTCGTTCTTAATCGGAGTTGCGTTCGCGGCCGGATGGACGCCCTGTGTCGGCCCGGTGCTGGGAACCATCCTTCTTTATGCCAGCACAACCGACTCGCTCTGGAGCGGGGTGGTCCTGTTGGCTTGTTATTCCCTTGGATTGGCATTGCCGCTGTTCCTCACGGCGCTGGGAGTGGACCGGTTCCTGGCCTATTTCAAAGAGGTGCGGGCCTATCTGTGGGGCGTGTCGACGGTGAGCGGCGTGCTGCTCATCGTGGTCGGCGTCATGATTTACGCCAATTCACTTACGATGATCACCAGCTTTCTCGAACGCTACGGTATCGGCTGGTACCTCAGCCAGTAGTCTCGCCATCAGTAAACAGCTCTCAGCTCACTCATCACGAGCCAAATCTTTCAGCAGGACTATTGCGCAGAGCTGACAGCCGTCTGCTGAAGTTAGCACCAGGCGCCGAGACGGCAGACCGTGAAGGATTGGCCAAGGGCATTGGCGGAGGGGAGTGTGAGCGCGCCGAACGCGGAGGCTGCGCTGGGGAGATCTGGGAAATCTGGCCCCTTGCTCGGGGACGCGTATGGGCGGGCATCTGAAAACGGCGTGGTTTTTGAGTCTTTGGCGAGCATCGTGTCCGATTTCTTGCCACCAAGCTTGGCCATCAGAACTTTTCCGTCGGCAGCCACTTTGCTCGTCGGATATTTCTCAGCTAGTAGCGTCAGGTTATCAGCCGCCCAGTCGTCCGCGCCCAGCTCATGATAGCTCATTGCCAGAAAATACAGCGCGTCCGGGGCAACCGGCTTATCCGGATAGATCTTCATGATCTGTTCAAAGCGATGAGCCGCCGCCAGGTAGGATTCTCGTCGGAAATAGAACTGTCCGACGAACAGGTGCATCTGAGCCAGCCAATCGTGACACTCCTGGATCTTTTGTTGCGCCTGGGTGTCGTAGCGGCTGCCCGGGAAATCTTTGCGCATCCGTTCGAGTGCCGTGATGGCCTTCGTCAGCGGTTCCGGATCCCGATCGATGGATTTGGCCATTTTGAAGTGCGACTCGCCGATCCGGAATGCGGCATAGGGAGCCAGCACATGCGTCTTGTGCAGATCGAGGAAGTGGTTATATTCGACCAGCGCTTCGGCGTATTCTTCCTTCTCAAAAAACGCTTCGCCCCGCTTCATGATGACGTTCGGATCGTAATTTTTCTCAATGGTGTCGCCGAGGAAAATCTGCTCGTCAGTGCCCCCGACAGCTTTCGCTCCTGTGGCTGCCTGTTCTTTGGGTGTGCTGGAACAGCCGGCGGCTAGCAATGAGACGAGCAGAAACCCGCCCGCGAGCAGGCAGATCTGGCGTAGCAGGACGTTCACGGAAACGATGTGACAGGAGGAGGTGCACCGCATGATTTCATTAATTCATAGCAAGAACAGGGCGTAAAAGCAATGCCGGCCTGGTTGGTTGACCGGCTCTCTGCTGCCCCCTATAATCCCGCCGCGCGTCAATTCGATCCAAAATGTATGGCCTGGCGCCGTGAGAGTCGTCGAACATCATGAAGCGAATGCGTGTGCTGGGAACCGGCAGTTATCTTCCTGAGCGAATTGTTTCCAATCGCGAGGTGGCGGGGCCTCTCGGGATCGCTCCGGAGGCGATCGAACGATTGACCGGGATCCGGGAGCGGCGGTGGGCGGCCGAGAGCCAGGCGTCTTCCGATCTGGCGATCGAAGCGAGCCGGCAGGCCCTTCAGGCGGCCGGCTGCGGAGCGGGTGACGTGGATGCGATTATTGTCTCGACCACCTCCCCGGATTCAGCCTTCCCGTCGACGGCTTGTTTCGTTCAACGGGGATTGGGCTGTCGCGGAGTGGCCGCATTCGATGTGTCCGCGTCCTGTTCGGGGTTTCTCTACGGATTGTCCATGGCCAACGCCATGATTCTGAGCGGGCAGGCGGAGACCTGTTTGGTGGCGGCCGCTGAAGTAAAGTCGAGATTCTTGGATCCTGCCGATGCGGCGACGGCGGTCCTGTTCGGGGACGGGGCCGGGGCCGTCGTGGTGCGAGGCGAAGCGGACCGGGGGATGAACGGGCGCGGAGTGCTCGGGATTCGACTGCATTCGGACGGATCGAAACATGAGTTGATTCGTGTGCCGGCCGGAGGCTCGCGGGCGCCGGCTTCGGCGGAAACGGTGGCCGGGCGCGAGCATGTGTTGCGGATGCAGGGAGCCCCGTTATTCCGCATCGCAGTCAGACGGGTTGAGCAGGCGGTGCAGGATATTTTGAAAGAATTCGGCCTGCGGGTCGATGATCTCAGTCAGGTCGTGCTGCATCAGGCGAATGGGCGGATTCTTTCGAATGTGGCGGATCGCTTGGGAATTCCCGCCGAACGACTGACCGCCGTGATCGACCGGTACGGCAACACCTCATCCGCCTCGCTGCCGATCGCACTGGATTGGGCGGTGCGCGCCGGGCAGGTGCGGCCCGACGATAGGGTGTTATTGGGAAGCTTTGGCGGAGGATTGACGTGGGCCGCCGGGCTGGTGCGGTGGTGACGGCGCGTTGAACATTGTTCGGGCGTCGTCGGGCGGTTGAGTCAAGACGGTGAACGATACGGGGCAATCTACCTATTTCAGGAGCGCGGACCGCGATGTTTAGTCTTATTCCCAAAGAAGACGCCTTTTTCGACATGTTCAAGAAGGCGGCGCACAACATGATCGAGGGCAGCCGCCTGCTCAAAGAGATGATGGAGCAGTTTCGCGACTCAGCGGCGCAGGCAAGACAGATCAAGGATGTCGAGCATGTGGGCGACGGCATCACGCACGACATTGCGACCAAACTCAATCAGACGTTCATCACCCCCATCGACCGCGAAGACATCCACGATCTGGCCAGCGCACTGGACGACATCCTTGATGCCGTCGAAGCCGTGGCCGACCGGTTCGTGATCTACAAAATCACCAAACCGACGGAGTCGGCGATCCGTCTGGCCGATATCCTGTATCAGGCGTCCGTCGCGGTCGGTGAAGCCGTCGATCGGGTGGGCATGTCGCATGCGCAGATCAACGAATGCAGCGTGAAAGTGAACAGCCTGGAGAATGAAGCGGACCGTATCTCCCGCGATGCCATTTCCGGCCTGTTTGAGAAAGAAACCGATCCGATCGCCGTCATCAAGTGGAAAGAGATCTACGAAACGTTCGAAGCGGGGACCGATCGGTGCGAAGACGTGGCAAATATTCTTGAGCGGATCGTCTTGAAACATAACTGACGAAGATGCGCCGTATGGTATTGGACAATCATGCCTGATTTGACGGGGATTTTATTGTTGACGGTCGTGCTGGCCCTGCTGTTCGATTTTTCGAACGGCTGGCACGATTGTGCGAACGCGGTGGCGACGGTGGTGTCGACCAGGGTGATGAGCCCCCTGGCGGCCGTGATATGGGCCGGTGTGCTGAATGTGGCCGGCGCGTTTTTCTCCACCGCCGTGGCGAAGATGATCGGAGGCGGGATCGTCTTTCCCGAGGTCATCACCAGTGTCGTCGTGGGAGCCGCCCTGGCCGGCGCGATTTTGTGGAATCTGGTCACGCTGCTGCTCGGGTTGCCGACGAGTTCGTCGCATGCCTTGATCGGCGCCTTGGTCGGATCCGCCGTGGCGCACGGGGGGTGGTCTGTGGTGCAGTTCAAAGGGCTGCGGGCGATTCTTGAGGCGATGATTTTCTCTCCGCTCTTCGGTTTTTTGATGGGGCTCCTGATCATGGTGGCGGTCAGCTGGTCCTTCTTCAAGGTGCAGCGGGGTGTGGCGCAGAAAGTCTTCAGCCGGCTGCAGTTATTGTCGGCGAGTTTTATGGCATTCAGCCACGGGTCCAATGACGCGCAAAAGGCGATGGGGATTATCACGCTGGCGCTGGTGGCATCCGGCCAGCTGACGTCGTCCGAAGTGCCGACGTGGGTCGTGGTGTCCTGTGCGCTGGCGATGGGCGCGGGCACGATGGCCGGGGGCCGGCGGATTATGCGTACGCTCGGGATGCGGATCGTCAAGCTGGATCCGGTGCATGGCTTTGCCGCCGAAACCGGCGCGGCGAGTGTCCTTCTGTTCACGGCGCATTTCGGTCTGCCCGTGAGCACGACCCACACGATCACGTCGTCGATTCTCGGGGTCGGCGCGACCAAACGTCTCTCGGCGGTACGGTGGGGCGTGACGACGAAGATTCTCTCCGCCTGGGTTTTTACCATGCCGGGGGCGGGAGCCTTGGGCGCGCTCGTCTATTTGATTTTGTCGTCTTTGGTGTGAGCCGAGGTTCGTGTCTGTCGGGTGACCGGCAGGCGGACGACAAAGCGGCTGCCCTGCGGCGGATGCGCTTCAACCCAGACCTGCCCCCCATGCCCTTCCACGATATGCTTCACGATGGCCAGGCCGAGCCCGGTGCCGCCCAGTTCGCGTGAACGGGCTTTGTCGACCCGGTAGAAGCGCTCGAAGACCCGCGGGCGATCCTGCTCCGGTATGCCCAGCCCCGTATCGGTTACGGTGAATTCCACTGTCTGGTCCGGCAGGCTTCTGGCCGCGACCGTGATCGTGCCCTGCTCGGGCGTGTACTTCACGGCGTTATCGAGGAGGTTGGTCAGGACCTGCGCCAGTCGGCCTTCGTCCCCGGCGATCGGCGGGAGCCGGTCCTCGACGCGGGAAACGAGTCGGTGTCCTTTTTTGTCGGCCAGGGGTTTGATCATCGAGAGCGTTCGTTCGATCAGGCTGCGGAGATCCAGCGGATCTTCTTTGAAGGAGACTCGCCCCGACTCAATTTTGGACAATTCCAGCAGATCTTCCAGAATCAGGTTGAGCCGGTCGCTTTGTTTCAGAATGATGGTGAGAAAATTGACGGCCGTGTCCGGATCGTCTTTCCCTCCGTCCAAGAGCGCCTCGACGTAGCCCTTGATCGAGGTCAGAGGGGTGCGCAATTCATGCGACACGTTGGCGACGAAGTCTTTTCTGATTTTTTCCAGACGGCGCAGTTCGGTGATGTCGTGGAAGACCAGCACGGCGCAGGCTTCGTTTTCCCGCTCGCACCCGGCCACCGACGTCTCGATATGCAGGCAGCGGCCTCCGGGCATGAGCACGATCTCGGCTTCCTGGCCGGCCCGATTCGTGAGGATGGTGGTGATCAGGCTGTTCAATTCAGGGTGGGCCAGCACCTCCGTGCTGATCTGTCCGCGGATCTCCGTGCGGCTGACATCGAACATCCGTTCGAGGGCCGGATTGATCTGGAGAATACGTCCCCGGCAGTCCAGGACCATGACGCCTTCGACCATGGAGGTCAGCATCGCGAGCAGTTGCGCGCGATCTTCCGAGAGTTCGTCGATCTTCGTGCGGAGCTGGTCGGTCATATGATTGAGGGTTTCGCCCAGCAGGCCGACTTCGTCATATGAGTGCGTCTGGATGCGAATCGTGGCATCTCCCGCCGAAAGCCGGCGCGCCACGCCGGCGATGTCCGAAAGCGGCTTCGTAATGCTGCGGGCCATCCAGAGGCTGAGCAGGAGGGCCATCAGGAAGGCGGCTCCGATGGCGATGGCCAGATGGCGCTGGAGCTTGCCGGTTTCCCGTTCCAGCATCGTCATCGGAAGGCCGAGGCGCAGGATCACGATCTTGTCGTGATAGCGCAGCTCCGTCCGGAGGGCGCGATACATGGTGCGGGTGCCGGTCGTCTGGCTGGCGCGAATATCCCGTCCCACTCCTGTCGCAAGGGCCTGCCGGATTTCCGGTCGTGAGAGATGGTTGTCGACTGTGGAGAGCCCGGCGTCATCCACGGCGCTGTCCGCGATCACCGTCCCGTCGGCGGTGACGACGGTGACACGGGCCAGGGCCCTGTCGCCCAATTGGCGGACAATAGTTCCCAAGCGTGTGTGTTGATCGGGGGGGGGCGGGGCCGAGAACGTCGGCCGGAGGCTGTATTCCACCAGATTGCTTCTGGCGTCCAGCATGTCGTTCAGCTGGGCGATTGCTTGCTGTTCGAGCGATTGCAGGGCCAGCAGACCGGCGACTGCAAGTCCGCAGGTGACCGCGAGGAGACTCCCGAGCGTCACCTTCCAGCGGATGGACAGTCTCATCCGGAACCATCCGCTTCTTTGAGCTTGTAGCCGAGTGACTTCACCGAGAGAATGGCCTCATCCAGCAACGGCAGCTTCTGTTTCAGACGCCGGACGTGCACGTCGACGGTCCGGGTGGTGCCATAGTACTCGTAGCCCCAGACGGCGTTGAGCAGTACGTCGCGCGTCAGCACTCGTCCTGGATGGCGGAGCAGATGTTCCAGGAGGCCGAATTCCTTCGCCGTGAGCGGGATTTCCTTTCCCTTCACCGTGACTTCATGACGGGTGAGATCCAGAATCAGCGGGCCGTACGTGAAGCGGGCCGGCCCGTCTTCCGGTTTGCGTTCAAGCCGGCGAAACAACGCTTTCACCCGCGCGACCAGGGTTTTGGGACTGAAGGGCTTGGTCACATAGTCGTCCGCGCCTAACTCGAGGCCGATGATCGTATCCGACTCTTCGGCCTTGGCGGTGAGCATGATGATCGGCAGCATGGCCGTCTCGGGGGCTGACCGCAGGCGCTTGCAGATTTCAAGGCCGTCGATTTCGGGAAGCATCAGGTCGAGGACGATGAGATCGGGCTTTTCCGTGCGAACCTGGGCCAGCCCTTCCGATCCGGTCGAGGCCGTCACGGTCCGGTAGCCTTCCTTTTCCAGGTAGAGCTTGACGAGTTGAAGAATGTCTTTCTCATCTTCGACGATGAGGATTTTCTTGACGGAATTCGTACTCATCACGGTGGCCTCAGCCTACGGAGACAGTCGTCCGCTGTCAAGCGACGTGGAGTCTCTGAAAGGCTGGTTGTCGGGGCAAATCTGTTGACGATATCCGATGATCTGACGTAAGGTGAAACGCGTGCAGTGAGCCAGCCGGATTCGGCTGAGTCTCGTCAACCATCCCAGGAGTCTGAATCGCTATGAAGATATACCTTGCCAATCCGCGGGGATTCTGTGCCGGGGTCGATCGGGCGATCGATATCGTGGATCTGTCGCTCAAGAAGTACGGCGCCCCCATTTATGTCCGCCATGAAATCGTCCATAGCCGCCATGTAGTGAACTCGCTTCGTCAAAAGGGCGCCGTGTTTGTGGAAGAGTTGAGTGAAGTGCCGGAAGGCTCGGTGGTAATTTTCAGCGCGCATGGCGTGGCCAAGTCGGTGTGGGCCGAGGCGAATCAGCGCCGGCTGCACGTGATCGATGCCACCTGTCCGCTGGTCATCAAGGTCCACAACGAAGTGAATCGTGAATACACTCAGGGCTATGAGCTGATTCTGATCGGCCATGCCGGGCATCCCGAGGTCATCGGGACGCTGGGACAGATTCCCGATAAGTTCCACCTGGTGTCCTCGGTCGATGATGTCGAGAAACTCCATGTCGACAATACGCGAAACCTTTCCTATGTGACGCAAACGACGCTCAGCGTGGATGAATGCCGGGATATTGTCGCCGCACTCAATAAGCGGTTCCCGAATATCAAGGGCCCGCACCAGGAAGACATCTGCTATGCCACGCAAAACCGGCAGAATGCGGTGAAGGAGCTCTCCCGCCTGGTGGATGTGATTCTGGTCATCGGGTCGCCGAACAGCTCGAATTCCAACCGCCTGCGCGAGTTGGGCGAGCAGTGCGGAATTCCCTCCTACCTGATCGATTCGGCCAGTGACATCAATCCGGACTGGTTGAAAGCCGCGAAGGCGGTCGGCATCGCCGCCGGCGCGTCGGCTCCGGAAGTTCTCGTGACGGAGGTGGTCGCCTTTCTCAGGAGTTCTGGTCCTTCAGAGGTGGAAGAGCTGACCGTGATCGAGGAGGACGTCGAATTTCTCCTGCCCAAAGAACTCGTGCAAATCGATTCGGCTGGAAAGTCCGCTGCCGGCGTCGCCAGATAATCCCAAGTCTCAGATAAATCCATATATCTAGTAGGGGGCTGCTCGGCCCCCTACTACCTGCGGTATTTTCTTTTGATTTCCTCATAGCCCTGTGTTACAAGGGCCGAATTGTTTTTCCGCTCAGCCGATCCGGCTGCTCAACCGAGGGTACATCAATGTATTTGAAATCGCTCGATATGCTGGGGTTCAAGTCGTTTGCCGAATCGAGAATCGAGTTTCCACAAGGAGTGACGGCCATCGTCGGCCCCAACGGCAGCGGCAAAAGCAACGTGGTCGATGCCATTCTGTGGGTGCTGGGCGAGCAGAGCACCAAGACGTTGCGCAGCGAAAAAATGGAAGATGTGATCTTCAACGGCACTGAATTGCGCAAGCCGCTCGGTATGGCGGAGGTTTCGCTCATCATCGGCGGGCTCGATCGTGCGGTGTTGCCGCAGGAAGGTGGATCGGGGTTGCCGAGCGAGTTGACCGAGTTTCAGGAGCTCATGATCACGCGGCGGCTCTACCGGAACGGCGACAGTGAATATCTTATCAACAAGACGGCCTGCCGGCTCAAAGATATCCGGACGCTGCTCATGGACACGCGCGCCGGCAGCAAGGGGCATACGGTCATTGCGCAGGGACAGATCGATCAGATCCTGAATGCCTCTCCGCAAGACCGGCGTGAATTGATCGAAGAGACGGCCGGGATCGTCCGGTACAAAAAGCAAAAGGCTGAAGCCCTCCGGAAACTCGATGCCACTCAGCAAAATATCCTGCGGGTGCGTGACATCATCGCGGAAGTCAAAAAGCAGCTTAATTCGCTTGAACGGCAGGCGCGGCAGGCGCGTACGTATCAGACGCTGCAGCAGGAAGCCCGGGCCGTCGAGATCGAATTGCTGACCAGGGAGTTTGTGACGTTACGGGCCGGTTTGAAGGAGGTCGAAGCGGAGGTGCTGAGCCTCGACCAGCAAGAATCCGAAAAAGCCGCCGGACAGGCGCGGTTTGCCACGGATCTGGAGCAGTCCCGTTTGCGGGCGATCGAAATCGGCGAGTCGACCGGCAAGATCCGCGAGGAACTCGGGCGGATCGAACATCAGCAGGCCCAGGCGTTGACGGCGGCCGAGGTCGAGCGGAACCGGAGCCAGTTATTCGAACAGCAGCAGCAGCAAGAGTCGCATGAGCTGGAAGGGCTGGCGCATGCCCAGGAGGAGCTGGCGCATTCGCTGGAGGCCATCGAAGCGGCGCTCGTCTCGCTGGAAGAGGAGTTGCTTTCCCGCGAACAGGCGTTTGCGGAGCTCGATCAGGATATGGAGCGCCTGCTGCATCAGCGGGCCGCTGCGGTCGCGGAGGAGGAGCGCGGGCGTCTCGACATCATGCAGCTGGCCGTTCTGGTGGCGAATACCGAGCAGAGCGTGACGCAGCTGATTGCCCGGATGGGCGAAGTCGCTGAGCGGGGGACCCGGCTGGCGGCTGAACAAGAGGAGTTGGAGGCGCACCGGTCGACGGCGCTGACCCGGCATGAAGCCCTGCGGCATGAGTACGGCGAGGCGGGGCGTATGGTGGCCGCCATTCGGGCTCAGCAGGAGACCGTGCAGGCCGATGCGGCGCAGGTTGCGGTTGAGCAGCAGGAACTCGACCGGCTGATTCTGCAACGATCGGAGGAATTGGCTGCCGTCGATTCCCGGCTGCAGGCGCTGCAGGGCGTCGTGCGTGAAGAGATGGGGTACGGGCGGGAAGGGCAGGATGAAAGCACGGCGCTCAAATCCTGCGAAGGGGTTCGTGATGCGATTGCCGAATGGCTCGTGATTCCTCCCGGCATGGATCGGGCCGTGGAAGCGGTTCTGGGGGAGCGCGTACACGGGTGGTTTGTCGATGAGCCGGCCGTGGCGCAACGTGCGATCGGTTTTCTTCGAGAAAAAGAACTCGGGCGCGGAACGTTTATTCCTCAACAGCCGCGATGGGAACTGTCCGGAGCCGACGCACGGGCCTGGTGGAACGTACTTGCGGATCAGGCCGGTGTCGTCGGCCGGGCCGTCGATTTGATCCGTGCGGATGACGCCCGCACGGCGGCGAAAGACTGCCTGTTCGATCGCATCGTGATCGTGGAATCGCTGGACCATGCGGTGCGACTGTGGGAGCGCCGGCTGTGGACGGGGCCCGACGGGCCGGTGCTGGTGACGCTGGCCGGTGAAGTCATGGACGCATCCGGCGTCATCAGCGGAGGACATGCTCATGCGGGGCAGGGGCTGCTGGAACGCCGGCGTGAGGTGGTCGGTCTGGAGACGAAACGCGACGAACTGACCGCGGCGCTCGAATCCGATAAGCAACGGCGTCTTGCCTTGCAGGATCGGGGGCAAGGCCTGGGGCTGCAGAGTCGACAGTTGGCCGAGTCGTTGCGCGACACGGAAATGCAGGATCTGTCGTTACGGAAGGACGAAGAAAATCTCCGTCAGTTTATGGCGGATCTGGATGTCCGTCTCGGCGGGATTGCCGCCGAAATACAAAAAGGAATGGTGGATCGGCAGCGGTTCGAGCAGGACGCACGTTCGGCGCAGGCCCAGTTGGAGCAATGGGTCAGCGAGAAGACCGGACAGGAAGCGAGCCTGGGCCGCGTGCGGGAACGGCTCACGGCGATCGATTTGGAGGGCCGGCTGTTTCAAGAGCGGGTGACGGAAGCGCGGCTGCTGTCCGAAGGGCTGCGCGCCAAACAAGGGCATGAACAGGCGAATCGCCTTCGCATCAGGCAGCAGCAGGTGGAAAGCGAGCAGCGCCGGCAGATGTTGCAGAGTCATCTGGAGGGATTGGCGCGCGATATTCAGCATAGCCATGAAGAGCGCACCCGCCAGGAAGCGTTGTGCCAGGAATTCGGCGAGGCTGCGGCCAAGATTAAAGCGCAATTGATTGCCGCCCAGGAACAACAGACTCAGGAGATGGCGGTCGGACAGTCATTAGAGGCTAGCCTGGATGCCGTGCGTCGGGACATGTCGTCCGTGCGGGATGCACGGATGGCGGTGGAAGTCCGTCGGGCTGAGCTGCGGACGCAATTGAGCGCCGTCGAGAGCACCTTGTCGGGAACGTATCAGCTGGATCCGGTCGCGCTGGCGGATGGCGCGGCGCCGGGCTCCGAGCCTGCCGCAGATGCGAGCGTCGAAGGTGCGGCCCAGGCCAGTGCCAATCCGTTGGCGCAGGTGCCGCAGGCTGAATTGAAAGAGCAACTCCAAAAGCTGCGGGACCGGCTTGACCGGATGGGGCCCATCAATCTGGCGGCGATCAGCGAGCATCAGGAGCTTGAGCAGCGCTATACCTTTCTGACGACGCAGGAACAGGATCTTGCGACCTCGATCAGCTCCCTCAAGGAAATTATTCAGCGGATCAACAAGACCACGAAGGATATGTTCGTCACGACCTTCGCCGAATTGCAGCAGAAATTCACCGAAGTCTTCAGCCAGTTTTTCCCCGGCGGGCGTGCTGAGTTACTGCTGGTCGATGAGCCGGCCGGTGAAAACGGGGAGAGCGCCGGCAATCAAGAGCCGGGCGTGGACATCGTGGCGCAGCCTCCGGGCAAGCGATTGAAGAGCATCACGATGCTGTCCGGTGGAGAAAAGACGTTAACGGCAATGGCGCTACTGTTTGCCAGTTTCTTGATCCGGCCGACGCCGTTCTGTCTGCTGGATGAAATCGACGCTCCGCTCGATGAAGAAAATATCGGGCGCTTTACCAGTGTCCTTCGGGAGATGTCGAAGAATGCGCAGTTTCTCGTCATTACCCATAACAAGCGCACGATGGCGATCGCCGATTCGTTGTTCGGTGTGACGATGGAACAGCCGGGTGTGTCCAAGCTGGTCTCGGTGCGGCTGGGGGATCTGCAGCCCGTATGAAGATAGCCGCAACGCTTGAATATCGCTGAGAACTTTCCGCTCGCGTTGCTTGACTCAGGTAGGGGTGTCTGTTATATCCCCCACGGATGGGCTGCTCTTGTGTGGCAAGGTGCCGGCGATTCGATGACTGGCGGCACGCAGTCGCGTCTCTTTACTCCCATCTGCATGCACTCACTAGGAATCCATGAAACTCTTTCGCGCACTGTTTGACCGGCTTTCCAGCAGTTTGCTCGCGACGATTCCCGGAAAATTCAATCCGGCCATCGAGTATGCGCAAACGCCCCCGCTCCGGCTTGTCTCGGATAAAGTCGGCCCCTTGACGGCGGCAGATGCCGCTCGTCGGCCGTCGGCTCATACCGTGAGCCAGCCGGATGCCATTGATGATGCCATCCGCCGCAGTCAAAGCTGGTTTTTATCCAAGCAACATCCCACCGAGGGCTATTGGGTGGCGGAACTCGAGGCCGACACGACGCTGACCTCCGAGTATCTGATGCTGCGGCGGTTTCTCGATTGTGTCGATCCGGTCAAGGAAGACAAAGCGGTCCGGTATTTGAGAACGATGCAGCTGCCGGACGGCGGCTGGCCGATTTACTACGGCGGGCCGGCGGAAATCAGCGCGTCGGTGAAGGCGTACTTCGCGCTGAAGCTCAGCGGGATCCCCGCCTCCGATCCCTGTCTGGTGCGTGCGCGCGAGCGCATCCTGGCGATGGGCGGAGTCGTGCAGGCGAACGTCTTTACGAAGATTGCACTGGCCTTGTTCGACCAGTATGACTGGGAAGGCGTGCCCCACATGCCGGTCGAGCTCATGCTGTTGCCGAAGCGGTTCTATTTCAGCATCTACGCGATCTCCTACTGGTCGAGAGCCGTGCTGATTCCGCTGCTGATTGTCTTTGCGCATCAACCGGTGTGCCGGATTCCCCGCGAGCAGGGGATCGAGGAACTGTATCTTGAGCCGCGAGGGAAGGTCCCGTACTGGAAATATCCGCCGTTCAACAAGGATCAAGCCTGGTTCACCCCGCATAATTTCTTCGTCATGCTCGATGCGGTGCTGAAGCTGTATGACCGGATGCCGTTGCTGTGGCTGCGTGAGAAGGCGATGCATAAAGCGGCGACCTGGATGCTGGATCACTTGAAGGGCAGCGGCGGGCTGGGCGCGATTTATCCGGCGATGGCCAACTCGGTCCTAGCGCTCCGGTGCCTGGGCTATGAGATGGACGATCCGCTGGTTCAGAAAGCGCTCCGGGAAATCGAAGATCTGGAAGTGCATGAGTCCGTGACGATAGACGGCCAACGGCTGCCGACGCTGCATTTGCAACCCTGTCATTCTCCGATCTGGGACACGGCCTTGCTGATGAACGCGTTGATCGAAGCCGGCATGCCGCAGGATCATCCGGCGCTGGTCAAAGCCGGCGCCTATCTGCTCTCCCGGCAGACGAACACGGTCGGCGATTGGACGGTGTCGTCTCCACAGGCGGAGCCGGGCGGATGGTATTTCCAGTTTGAAAATGAATTGTACCCCGACGTGGACGATTCCGCCGTCGTGCTGATGGCGCTGTCGAAACTCAAGATGCCCGAGCCGGCTGATTTGCGGGAATCGATTCGCCGCGGCATGCAGTGGGTGCTGGCCATGCAGAGTTCGGACGGCGGCTGGGGCGCGTACGACAAGGATAACAACCGGGTCGTGTTCAATTATATTCCGTTCGCGGACCATAAAGCCCTGCTCGATCCGAGTACGGCCGATCTGGCCGGGCGCTGTTTGGAAATGCTGGGCGCGTTGGGCTATGACCGTTCCCATCCCGCGGCGCAGCCGGCGCTGGCGTTTCTCAAGAGACAGCAGGAGGCTGACGGCAGCTGGTACGGCCGGTGGGGTGTGAACTACATTTACGGAACCTGGTCGGTGCTCGCAGGACTGAGGGCGATTGGAGAGGAGGTGTCCTCTCCCTATATTCGCCGGGCGGTATCCTGGCTTGAATCCAAGCAGAATCCCGATGGCGGCTGGGGTGAGGCCTGTCTTTCGTATGCGGAAGAAGCCCATAGCGGGAAAGGCCAGAGCACACCGTCGCAAACAGCCTGGGCGCTGATGGCGTTGATGTCCGCGGGCATGACGGATTCGCTGAGCATTGCGCGCGGTGTGCAGTTTCTCCTCCGCCATCAGCTGAAGGACGGCTCCTGGGAAGAGGTGATGCATACCGGCACGGGGTTCCCGCGCGTGTTCTACCTCCGCTACCATTGGTACTGTCAATACTTCCCGCTGTGGGCGCTTGCGATGTATCGCAACCTCCGGTCACGGGGACGTATGCGGGCCGAAGAGCTTCGAGAGCATGTGGAGTCATCCGGATGCTATCGGTTTGATCATTGACGGACGCGCACGTTGTGACGACGCGGCCGCCCACGCCTTCCGTTTCCTCACCCCCTGCCGGTATCGCAATTTTCGTGGCTACGATCTGGGAGTCGTCCGCCGTGCGAGCTGCATTGCCCGGCGGAGAAAGCGACACGGTGCACGGGCGATCACGGTATCGTGTTCGAACAGGCGCCGGCGAGTGCTGGGTGATTCAGACGGGGGTGGGTCCGCAGAAGGCCCGTGAAGCAGCGAAGGCGGTTTTCGCGCAGCAGTCGTTCGCGCTGGCGATTTCGAGCGGGTATGCCTGCGCATTGCGGCAGGCGAGCGTCGGGGATATTTTGATCGGAACCAGAGTTGCGGCGGTTTCGGCCGAGCCGACGGCGGCGCTCGATTACATGGAAGTCGAGGGGCAGGAGCGTGACCGCTGGTGTGCCGCCCTTGACGTGAACCTGACCAATAGTGTTGCGAGCCGCGGTGACTTTATCTCCTTAGATCGCATTGTGTGGCGGGCTGCGGAAAAGACGGCGTTGGCTCAGCGCACGCATGCTGCGGGGCTGGATATGGAGAGCGCCGCGCTGGCGAACGAAGCCCGGTCCGCCGGCGTGCCATTCTTAATCGTGCGCGCGGTATCGGATCTCGTGATGGAAGAACTGCCTCTTGACTTCAATCTCTTTCTCAGGCCCACTGGATGGCTGAAAGGCCTAGGGGCGTTGCTCGCGCATCCGTCGAGTGTACTGGGACTCGCCCGGTTGCGGCGGCAAAGTGCACGAGCCGCCGAGTCGCTCACAATGTGTCTGCGGGCCGCAGCCGAGACCCGCTTCGCAGTCAGGCCGGGTTCACCCATGGCGATGACATCATGACAATGCTCGCGTCGATCGGGCGGGTGGCGCTGACGTATGTCCGGGAAATGGGCCGGATGCTCATTTTCCTTTTGTCGTCGTTCGGATGGCTCGTGCGCCCGCCGTTCCGGTTCATTCAGTTCGTGAAACAGCTGCATTTCATCGGGTATAAATCCACATTCGTCGTCGTGTTGACGGCCGGATTCACCGGCATGGTGCTCGCGCTTCAGGGCTATTACACCTTGCGGAAGTTCGGCTCCGAAGGGTTGCTCGGGTCGGCGGTCGCCTTGAGTATGATTCGCGAACTGGGGCCGGTTCTGGCGGCGCTGATGGTGACGGCGCGGGCCGGTTCGGCGATGACCGCGGAAATCGGCATCATGCGGATTACGGAGCAAATCGACGCGCTCGACACTATGGCCATCAATCCGCATCAGTATCTTATTGCGCCGAAAGTGGTGGGGGGCTTGATCGGGGTGCCGTTGCTGGTGGCGCTCTTTGACGTTGTCGGGATTTACGGCGGCTATCTGGTCGGTGTGGACCTGCTCGGCGTCAATGCCGGATCCTACTGGACGTCGATCGAGTCGGCCGTGGAGTGGAAGGATATCTACGGCGGGATTCTGAAATCGATCAGCTTCGGGCTGATCATCAGCTGGGTCTGCTGCTACAAAGGGTTCTATACGCGCATGAGTGCCGAAGGCCTGGGCTCGGCCACGACGGAGGCGGTGGTGCTGTCTTCGGTGGTGATCCTGGTGTGGGATTATTTTCTGACGTCGGTCTTGCTGTAAGTATGCTCAAGCTTGTCGGAGTGAAAAAAACGCTGGGGACTCAGCCCGTGCTGCGTGGAGTCGACCTGACGATTCCGGCCGGAAAATTGACGACCATCATCGGGCGCAGCGGAGAAGGCAAGAGTGTGCTGTTGAAGCACATGATCGGGCTGCTTCAGCCGGATGAAGGGCAGGTCTGGGTCGGCGACGTCGATATCTCGCGCCTGCGCGGGCAGCCGCTGAATGAAGTGCGGAAGCGGTTTGCGATGTTGTTTCAGGGGGCGGCGCTGTTCGACTCGATGTCCGTGTTCGAGAACGTCGCCTTCCCGCTGAAAGAAAAGCTGCGAATGAAAGGGCCGGAGGCGGCGGCGAGAGTAGACGAGATGCTCGAGCAGGTCGGGTTGGCCGGCATGGGGCATAAGTTCCCGGCGGAGCTCAGCGGCGGGATGCGCAAGCGTGCCGGTCTGGCCCGCGCCCTGGTGATGCGGCCCGAGATCGTTCTGTTCGATGAGCCGACCACGGGGCTGGATCCGTTGATGGCGAAAGCCATTCATGAGCTGATCACGGCGACGCAACGGACATTCGGATTTACGGCGGTCATGGTCAGCCATGAAATTCCGGAGATTTTCGGCCTGTCGGACTACGTCGGTATCCTGAAACAGGGACGGATCGCGGTGATGGCTCCGCCTGCTGAGTTTATCCGAACGACAGATCCGGAGATTCAGGAATTTATTTCAGTCGGCGGGCCGGTCGTGCTGTCCGGCGCGGCTGCGGGTTCGTAACGGGAGTATGGCGATGGAAAATACCAAGCTTGAACTGGCGGTCGGTGCGTTTGTCCTGGTCGGGATTCTGTGTCTGGGCTATCTCTCCATCAAGCTGGGGAAGCTGGAGGTGATCGGCGGCGATCTGTATGAAGTGACCGCGCTCTTCAATACCGCGACCGGTCTGAAATCGGGAGCCGCGATCGAAATCGCCGGCGTGGAGGTGGGGCGTGTGAGGGGGATCGCCCTCAAAGAGGATCGCGCGATCGTCACGCTCGCCGTCGGCAACGGCGTGAAGCTCTATACGGATACGATTGCATCGATCAAAACGAGAGGGATTATCGGAGAAAAGTTTCTGACGCTGTCTCCTGGCGGCGGCGGCGACCTGTTGAAGTCGGGAGACACCATTCGCGATACCGAGTCCGGCTTGGACCTCGAAGAGTTGGTGAGCCAATACGTTCATGGTAAAGTCAACTGATCCATCGATCTCCCCCCGGGGATTGCATCGCAGGATGTGAATACACAGGAGTCTTGCATGGTGACGAACAATATATTGATATTGCGGCAAGGTAAATCGCTGCCAGCGCAGATCGGCCGAATGGCCGTCGTCGGTATCATGGGGATCTGCTTGTTTTTCGGGCTCGGATTCACGCCGGCGTTCGCCGGCCCTCCGACCGATTCGATGAAGGGTACGATCGACGAAGTGCTTCGCATCATTCGCGATAAGGAACTGAAGCAGACGGCCAAAGCCGAAGAGCGGCGATCGTTGCTGGAAAAGGTGGTGGCCGAGCGGTTCGATTATCAGGAGATGTCGCGCCGCGCGCTCGGAGCTCCGTGGAATCAGCTCTCGGACAAAGAGAAGCAGGAATTCGTGTCGTTGTTTCAAACGCTCTTGACCAATTCCTATGCGGAAAAAGTGGAGTCCTATTCCGGCGAGGGCGTCCAGTACTTGAATGAACGGACTGAAAAAGATTATGCCGAGGTGCGGACCAAGATCCTTTCCGGAAAAACGGAAATTCCGCTCGACTATCGACTCATCAATCACGGCACCGACTGGCGGGTGTATGATGTGGTAGTCGATGGGGTGAGTCTGGTCAACAATTACCGCGGGCAATTTACGAAGATCCTCCGCGCGTCCTCCTACCCCGATCTCGTCGATCAACTCCGGAAAAAATCCGATAAGCTCAAGTCTCCGTAAGACCATTCAGGCGCCTGTTCATGTCCTCCCTGCGTCGACTCGCTATTTCCATCGTGTGCCTGTGGGCAGGGAGCGGAGGGGTGTGTCTTTCTTCCGCCTGGGCCGACACGCAGGTCATTCCCGTTCCGTCGGTCTCGACGACGCGCAACGACGGCAACGACGTCGGACTGATCATGCCGATTCTGGTGACGGATCCTGACGGAGAGCTGAAATACCTGATGGCGCCGATGGTGATTCGGAATTCGATCGTCGGAACCAGAGGCGCGTTCAATTTCTTTCAATACGAACCGGGCGGGCGGCAAATTCAATTCATCGGTTCGTTTACGGAGAAGATCGAGCGCAAGCTGGTGTTTAACTATCTGGATCCCGCCTTCAGCAACGGGCGGTATTTCCTCCAGTTCGGCGGATCGTTTTTCAAGAACGCCACGTCCCGGTTCTTCGGCCCCGGACAGGACTCCTTGGAAGGCAATGAAACCAATTACACGGCACGGGAAATACGGGCGAACTGGCGCTTTGGCGTGTACGCGAACGAAGTGACGCAGATTGCGCTGGCGCAGCGCGTTCGTGACGTCCAGCTGCAGCGCGGCGCGACCAACCTTCCGTTTACCGGCGAGCGGTTCGGGGATGTCGACGGGGTCAACGGGCAGTCGATGATTGTCGGGCATCGCATCAGTTTTCACTATGACACCCGCAATAATCTCGTGACGCCGACTGACGGCATGGCGATCACCGCCTATGCGGAGTTGAATCAGAATGTCCGGAATAGCGAGCACCCGGTCTATTCGCGATATGAACTCGAGGTCAAGAAGCTCTTCCCGAGCGAGTCGAAGCGGGCCATTCTTGTCGTGCGGGCGAATCTGCAGGCCACGATCGGCACGCAGGTTCCGTTTTTCGAGCAGAGTTCACTGGGCGGCCAGAATAATTTGCGCGGATTCGGCGTCGACCGGTATATCGACAAACACTTGCTGGCCGTGAGTATTGAAGAGCGGATCCATATCGCCCGCACCAGGCTGGCCGGGGTCATGGCGGATTTTGAATTGGCTCCGTTCCTTGATACGGGGCAAGTGTTCGGCAATTTCAAAGACGTCAGCGTCAAAGATTACCGGATGACTCCGGGCCTCGGCATCCGTGGCATTGTACGGCCGAATGTGGTGGGTCGTCTCGATTACGGATTCAGTCGCGAGGGCGGCGCCATTTTCGCCGGTCTCGATTTCCCCTACTAGTGAGTTGTCGGATGTCGCGGGGCCAGATGCTATTCGCCCTCCTTTTCGTGAGCATCGTGTTGGCCGGAGGGGCGAATCCCCAGCTTGGAAGCGCCGAAGGGTTCGGGCCGTTCCCGGTCAGAAACTTCCAGCCGCTTCATCAACTGGTGCTCGGGATGCCCGGTGATCGCGCCGCGGTGTTGAAGCCCGGCGCGCTCGATCTGCGCGTTGAGCTCGCCAATACGGCCAACGTCTTTTCCGATTCCACTCCTCAAGCGTCCGTCGCGATGAAGTTTGAAAGCATTCGGTCGGGCATCTTCCTCCGGTACGGGGTGACCGAGCGGCTGGAAATGGCTGTGGAAGTTCCGGTGCTGAACCGGTATCGGGGCATTATGGAAGGCATGATCACGGCCGTTGAACGGGCCACGACCGGGTTAGCGCCTGATCGAAGGGCCTTACAAGGCACCGGGTACGCGTACCAGGTGACATCGGGCGGAAGAACGGTGATCAACGCACGGGAGGGTGCCGTAGGATTGGGCGATGCTTCCGTGATGGGGAAGTACCAGGTATTGACCGAGACGAATGCGCTGCCGGCGGTGTCTGTTCGCGCCGCGTTGAAACTGCCGACGGGAGACGAGCCGCACCTTTTGGGAAGCGGAAGCCCGGATTACGGATTTGGGCTGGCCATCGAAAAGCATATTGCCAAGGACTGGATGGTCTATGCGAATTTGAACGGGGTGATTCCGACCGGTCGAATCGCTGGATTCGGCCTGCAGCCTGTCGTATCAGGAGTTTTTGCAGTAGAGTACCTCTGGTCGGAGGATTTCTCCCTCGTGGGGCATTTCGACTACTTTTCATCGCCTCTGTATGGGACCGGCACGCATGTGTTCGATAAGGGCGTGACGGAAGGCGTGCTCGGCTTTAGTTATCGGCTGCGTCCTCAACTGCTCTGGCAGGTGTACGCCGTCGAAAATCTCGATTTCATCGTCGGGAGTGCCGCCGACTTTACGCTGTCCACAGTCGTGACGTTTCAGTTCGGCTCATGAGCCAGCACGTCACTGCCGGACCTAACTTCTTGACACCAAATGACCTCTATGTGAAACTGCACACAGTGTATGGATCTGTCAATCTTCGGCGGCACGGTTTTCCCCGGCCAGTGTAGATACGAAATCAAACAGAAATTAGGCAAGAGTAAGGCGAATTTAGGGAGACCATCCTATGTCGATCTTAAAAACAATTCAAAGCCCGGCTGATTTGAAGCGCGTACCGACGAGTCAGCTGCCGGCTCTGTGCGAAGAAATCCGCGAGCAGATCATCAGCACGGTCTCGAGCGTTGGCGGCCATCTGGCCTCGAATCTCGGTGTCGTGGAGCTGACGGTGGCGTTGCACTATCTCCTGAAAACACCGGACGACAAGATCGTCTGGGATACCAGCAATCAGGCCTACACGCATAAATTGCTGACAGGGCGCCGTGAACAGTTCCATACCTTGCGTCAATACGGCGGGTTGAGCGGGTTCTGCAAAAGAGAAGAAAGCGCCTACGATTCGTTCAACGCTGGGCATGCCGGCACCGGCGTCTCGGCGGCGTTCGGGCTCGTCGAAGCGCGAGAACAACTGGGGCAGAAGAATAAAGTCGTGTGTGTAGTCGGCGATGGCGCGATGACGGCAGGGATGACACTGGAAGGGTTGCATCATGCCGGCGGGTTGGGTAAGGATTTTCTGGTGATCCTGAACGACAATCAAATGTCGATCTCTAAGAACGTCGGCGCGATTTCCGCGTATCTGAGCCGAACGATCACGGGTGAATTCTACGGGAAGATGCGGGAGGAAACCGGCCAACTTCTGCGGAAGATTCCCCATATCGGCGCCGATATGCAGAAGCTGGCTCGCCGGGCCGAGGAGCTTGCTAAAGGGGCGATTCTTCCGGGACTGCTGTTTGAAGAATTGGGTTTCCAGTATTGCGGTCCGATTGATGGTCATAACTTTGAACATTTGCTTCCGACCCTTGAAAATGTGTTGAAGATGAAGGGCCCGGTGTTGTTGCACGTGATTACAAAGAAGGGGCTCGGGTATGAGCCTGCTATCAATAATCCAGTCTGGTTCCATGCCTGTCCGCCCTTTGTGCGTGAGACCGGCGTGCCGGCGAAGAAAGCCGCCCGTCCTTCCTATACGCAAATCGCGATGGATTCCCTGGTCAAGCTGGCCCGGGAGGATAAGCGGATCGTTGCCATTACGGCGGCGATGTGTGAAGGAACCGGTCTCACCGGATTCGAAAAAGAATTCCCCGATCGTTTGTATGATGTGGGGATTGCGGAACAGCATGCCGTCACGTTTGCCGCAGGCCTTGCCACACAGGGCATTAAGCCGGTTGTCGCGATGTACTCGACGTTCCTGCAGCGGGCCTACGATCAGGTGGTGCACGACGTGGCGACGCAGAATCTCCCGGTCGTCTTTTGTCTCGATCGCGGGGGGCTGGTCGCCGAGGACGGCACGACGCACCACGGAGCCTTCGACTACGCCTATCTGCGCCATGCTCCGAACATGGTGGTGATGGCGCCGAAGGATGAAAATGAATTGCAGCACATGATGAAGACCTGCATCCAACACGACGGGCCCATCGCTCTCCGGTACCCGCGCGGAGTGACTCTTGGTGTCCAGATGGATGCCGTGCCTGCGGCGCTTCCGGTCGGCAAGGGCGAGTTGATGAAGGACGGATCAGAGGTCGCGATCGTCGCAATCGGCGTGTCGGTCTGGCAGGCCATGCAGGCTGCGGAACGGCTGAGCAAAGAGGGCATTTCAACCGCCGTGGTGAATGCGCGATTCGTCAAGCCGCTTGATCAGGAGTTGATCGTCGATGTGGCGAAGCGGGTGCGGTATGTGGTGACGGTCGAAGAAGGCTGCAAGATGGGTGGATTCGGATCCGCCGTCCTTGAGGCGCTGTCCGATGCCCGCATTACCGACGTGACGACGAAAGTCCTGGGACTGCCGGATTGGTATATCGAGCAGGGCCCCCAGGATTTCTTGCGGGAGCGCTACGGGCTGACGGCCGAGGGCATTTATCAGAGCGTCAAGGAGCTGGTCGGGAAGGCTCCGGTCACGAAGCACGACAGATTTGCGGTCGGCGCCTCAATGGATCATCTCCCGCACGGAGACGAGCAGGGGAGCTAGCGGTCTTACACTATGCATATCGCCAGACGAAAAACCCGGCAGATCAAAGTCGGCTCTCTCAAAATCGGCGGGGACGCTCCGGTTTCTGTCCAGTCGATGTGTTCGACCGACACACGCGATGTCACTGCGACGGTTGAGCAAATCCGCCAGCTTGAGACGGCGGGTTGTGAAGTGATTCGTGTAGCGGTGCCGGACGACGAGGCCGCTGCCGCCCTGCCGAAAATCAAGGCGGCGATGACCGTTCCGCTTATTGCAGACATTCACTTCGATCACCGGCTCGCGCTCAAAGCCGCAAAAGTCGTGGATTGTGTGCGCATCAACCCGGGGAACATCGGCGCCTGGTGGAAAGTCGAAGAAGTCATCAAGGCGGTGAATGACAACGGCGTGCCTATCCGGGTCGGGGTGAACGGCGGATCGCTCGAACGGCATCTCCTTGACAAGTACGGATGGCCTTCGCCGGAAGCGCTGGCGGAGTCCGCGCTGAATGCGGTGCATGCGCTGGAAGACGTCGGCTTCACCAATATGAAGGTGTCGCTGAAAGCCTCCGATGTGCATCATGCGATTGATGCGTACTATCTTTTTGCCATGCAGTCCGATTATCCCCTCCATATCGGGATCACCGAAGCCGGGACGGCGATGACCGGAGCCGTCAAATCGGCGATGGGGCTCGGCTACTTGCTCTCCCAGGGGATCGGTGACACGCTGCGGGTGTCCCTCGCGGCGGACCCTGTCGAAGAAGTAAAAGTCGGTTTTGAGATTTTGAAATCGCTGGAGTTGCGCCATCGCGGAATCAATGTGATTGCCTGCCCGACCTGCGGGCGTGTCGAGATCGATGTCGTGAAGATGGCGAACGAGCTGGAAAAGAAACTCGGCCATATCAAAACGCCGCTCAATGTCTCGGTGCTCGGTTGTGTCGTCAACGGTATCGGCGAGGGAAAAGAAGCGGACATCGGGGTGGCCGGCGGCGAGGGCAAAGGCATTCTGTTCAAGAAGGGCAAGCTCGTCCGCAAAGTTCCTATCGAAGAGCTGATGGATACGCTGATCGAAGAGGTCGAGATTCTCGCGAAAGAGAAAGAAGCCGAGGGAAACGGGGAAGTCGCTGCTTCTTCTCACGAGGGATGGGAGACGTTGGGGCCGGATCCCTCGCAATCGACCACGCTGGGCAAAGAGATTCCCGTTCTTCCGAACATCTAGGGCAATTGTCCGTCTGCCCCGGCAACGCGCTATCCCATCAAACGGCTGTTGAGATACGAGATCAAGGGCCGC
The DNA here is from genome assembly GCA_964412445.1 of uncultured Nitrospira sp. Classification (GTDB taxonomy): domain Bacteria; phylum Nitrospirota; class Nitrospiria; order Nitrospirales; family Nitrospiraceae; genus Nitrospira_D. Next base: position 60,939 of record CAYPOR010000001.1, on the reverse strand, counting down.
TATAATGCGCACCTTCGCGAGGCGCCGTACCCAAGTGGTAAGGGAGCAGTCTGCAAAACTGCGATGCGGCGGTTCGAACCCGCCCGGCGCCTCCAATTTCCTGCCGCCCTGTTTTCTCGCCAAGAGTCAGAGCCTGTTGAGATCCTGTGCGCGACGGGTGTGGCTATCCGATCACGATTGCGATCGCATGACCGGAGCGTTGCAGGAGTCGTGATCCGGTTGCGCTGAAATTGACGAGGTCTGGGGCAGGTGCTAAAATTCGCCGGATTTCTGAATGCTTCCATGCCCGGCTGCGATCAGCAGCCGTCACCATATAACTTCGTCGGAAGGAGTGGGAAATGGCCGTTCCGGTTTCCCAAATGTATACAGTTGCGTCGTATGTGCTGAGTCGGAAACTCCGGGGAATCAAGCGCTATCCGCTGGTCTTGATGCTGGAGCCGCTCTTTCGCTGCAATCTGGCCTGCGCCGGCTGCGGGAAGATTCAATATCCCGACCACATTCTCGATAAGCGATTGACGCCCGAGCAATGCTGGGCCGCGGCTGAGGAATGCGGCGCCCCCATTGTGGCGATCCCCGGCGGCGAACCCCTGATCCATCCGGAAATCGGGCGGATCGTCGACGGGTTGGTGGCGCAAAAACGCTATCTGTACGTCTGCACGAACGCCATTCTGTTGGAGCGGAAACTCAAGGAATTCACACCGTCGAAGTATCTGACCTTCAGTGTCCACATGGACGGGCTGAAGAATGAGCACGACCTCGCGGTCTGCCGGGACGGGGTCTACGAGATTGCAGTGAAGGCGATCAAGGAGGCGTTGAAGCGCGGGCATCGGGTCACGACGAACACCACGCTGTTCGACGACGCCAATCCGGACCGTGTGAGAAAGTTCTTCGACGAGATGATGGATCTGGGCGTCGAGGGCATGATGATCTCGCCGGGGTACAGCTACCAGAAGGCTCCCGATCAGCAGCATTTCCTGAAGAAGGCGAAGACGAGAGACCTGTTCTCGAAAATCCTGAGTCGGCCGAAGGCAAGGTGGAAGTTCAATCAGTCGCCGCTCTTCCTCGATTTTCTGATGGGAAAAAAAGAATATCAGTGCACGCCCTGGGGGAATCCGACGTACAACGTGTTCGGCTGGCAGAAGCCCTGTTACCTCCTGCAGGAAGGCTATGCGAAGACCTTCCGGGAATTGATGGATGCCACCGAATGGCAGGACTACGGCACGAGTAAAAATGAAAAGTGCGCCGAATGCATGGTGCATTGCGGATACGAGGCGTCGGCGGTCAGCGACACGTTCGGCACGGTGGCCGGATTTGCCCGGACTGCGAAGCTCACACTGTTGCCCACGTCGCGGTAAATAAGAGGCGGTTTGTCGTATGACTGACACGAAGAGCCATGAAACCGGCGGAAGCGGTTCGCTTGAGGGACGGGTGTTTCGTCCCGCCTCCGCGGCTGAAACCGCGGAGGCGATCGACCTCGCATTCGACTATCGGGGCGATGTGACGCTCGAACTTCGTGGCGGTGAATCGCTTAAGGGGTATATCTATAACAGGCTCGCGACGGGCGCTCGTCCGGTCATCGAAATGTTTCCGGCCGACAACCCCGCACCCCGGCAGATTCCCTATGCCGAGATCGTCTCCATCGCATTTACGGGGGCGGATACCGCCAGCGGCAATTCGTGGGAAGCGTGGGCGTTGAAAAAAGACTCGGAGCGGCGCGCAGAGGCCGATCGTGTTGAGGCCGAGGCGCGCGCGCGGGGTCTCCTCTAGTCGGTGCTCCCCGTTCTTATGTGCCGTCTTCCCGGTTTTTTCTGCCCGATTTCTCTGCAAGCATACCCGCTTTGTTGTCGTCAACTGCCTTTTTGTCTATCCGGAATCCATCACGCACGCGGACCATTCTTCCCCGTCTTGTAATTGACAAAGAATAGGGGCTGTGTTAGAAGAATCGGCCTTAAAATCGGCTGGGGCGTGTGAGTATGTTCAGCAAGTCGCCGCGCCTCATCTGATGAATGACAATAAGGGAATCGGCACAGACGAGTGGAGTGGAAACTAAGAAGGAAGTCTGGCTTTCGGTGGAAGCGAGCAGTTGCGACAGCCGGTATCTGCGCCTTCATTGCACATCCAGCCGTTCTGCATGCGACGCATGAAGCGGACCATCGGTACACGGTCGAAGGGTTTGTCTGTACTACCGATGGAAAGCCGAGCGCCAATACCGAAGTCCTGGTCAAGGACACGAGAATTTCATACGGGCAGACCGTCACAACGGATGACGGGGGGTATTACAGGGCAGCGTTTCACCTGCATAACGACAACCTAGGTGATCCGCTTCTGGTAGAGGTAAAGGGCGAACAGCAGCATCATAAGATTCAGTTCGATCCGAAGGATCTTGAGAGTGAGCGAAAGATCCAGGTCAATTTCGGATCCGGATGCATCGTTGATCGATCGGCCCCTCCGGTATGGGCGTGGGGTGCTCTGGCGGTGGTTGGCGGGGTGGTCGTTCTGCTGGTTGGCATGAAAGTCGTTCGGTCTCAGCGCAGGCAGGGCGGAAGGCAGGAGAAGGGGCAGAGTAAGCGAAAAAAGTGACCGGCTGTTCCGTGGGCATGGGGTGAGCTCGCCGGAGTCGAAGGTTGGACATGTTGGGGCACGCAAAGCTGTGGTTGTTCTGGTGAACGCAGAGTAGCGCTTTTGTAAGGGTTGGCCCCTTGCGGAGGCGTTTTTTTCTGCCTTGAAGAAGCTGAGTCGCATTGAAAAGCATTGTGGGTCGTAGAAAAGGAGTGGAGGAAATCATATGAAAATGTCGTGGCATCTGATGTTGGTTCTGGGTTTGGGCTTGACGGTGGCGGCGTGCGGCGGCGGCGAAGGCGGCGGTGAAGGCCCGGTCGTTCCTCCTCCTCCTGCTCCCGCGGAATATGCGGATAAACATATGCCGGCCGGTTGGTGGACGGATGCGGCCAAGCTTGAGGAAGGCCGGAAGCTTTTCATCGGCGAGACGAATCCCGATGTGAACTGTGCCAGCTGTCACGGCAAGGACGGCAAGCCGGTCAAGGCGGGCGCCCGCGACTTCCGTGTCGGCGACCGGATGAAGCTGTATTCGGATGCCGTGTGGTTCTGGCGCATTTCGGAAGGCGTGCCGAACACCAAGATGAAGGCGTGGAAGAGCAAATTGTCGGATGAAGATCGTTGGAAGCTCGTGTTGTTTGAGCGCAGCTTCGGTCTGGCCGGCAAGGGCTGGGATGAAGGCAAAAAGGCGTGGGTTGATGCGGCGGCTGTAGCGGCTGCACCTGCGGCGGCAGCTCCTGCGGCAGCCCCTGAGGCCGGTAAGTAGTCAGCAGATTAATCTCGTGAGGAGGAGCGGCGAGGCATCATGAAAACATGGCAGCGCAGTCTCATGGCTCTCATTGCGCTTCTGGCGCTGTTCGGCGGGGCGGCCTATGCACAGGCCCCTGGGACGCCGCCGGTTGAATTCCCCTATACCGGGAACCGGACAGCGGTCTGGATCGTCGCCCAGCTCCATATCTTGTTTGCCGGGTTCATTCTTGGAGCGCCGATATTCGTTGTGATCTCGGAGTGGCTGGGGTACCGGAAGCAGGATCCCCGCTATGATCGACTGGCGAAAGAAGTCACGAAGGTCACGGTCATTCTCTACAGTATGACCGCGTTGACCGGCGGCTTGTTCATCTTCGTGCTGCTGGCGACCTATCCGCAGTTCACCACCTGGCTGATCAATCACTTCTTCATCGTCTTTGCCGTGATCTATCCACTGTTGTTTATCGGCGAGACATTCGTCCTCTACATGTATTTCTATACGTGGGATGCGTGGAAGGGAAATAAGAAAGCGCGGCATATCGCTCTCGGTGTGCTGTTGAATCTGATCGGATCGATCACGCTCTTCGTGATCGATGGTCCGACGTCGTTCATGAATACGCCGGTGAAGGCGGAAGGTGTCTCTCCGGTCGAGTTCCTGGCGACGGCCAGCATCTGGGACAAGATGTTCAACTACAGTTGGATGCCGCTCAATCTGCACCGGCTGGTCGGCAACGTCACGTTCGGCGGATTCGTCGCCGGGCTGATCGCCGCGTACATGTACATGGGCTCGACGAAAGATGAAGAGCGGGCCTATTACGATTGGATGGGTTTCGTCGGCAACATGATCGGTGTGGGAGCGCTCTTGTTCCTTCCCTTCATGGGCTATCTGTTGGCCTATGAGCTGTGCGACTACGACGCATCGATCTGCCCGTACATGATGGCCGACCAGCTGTCGATGTTCTTCGAAATGCAGGGAGCCATGATCGGCCTGATCTTCCTGGCCAGTAACTATTATATCTGGCTGAGTATGAAGCGCATCGAGGGGGTCGAGAAGGTCCGCATGACCATTATCGCCCCGATCGTGATGGTCGCGCTGCCCCTGGTCATGACCAAGGTCCTGACCGATTATCCGGCGCCGGATCCCAAGTCATTGATGTTCCTCCTGCCGATGTTGCTGGCTCCCGCGATCCTCGGTCGGTTTATTCCGATCACGGTGTCGTCTCGCACGGTCATCAAGATCGGATTCTTGATGGTGGTGGTGGGCAATGCCATCTGGCTGACGCCGCACGGGTTTGTGCCGACCGGCGCCAAGCTGGTGGCGGAATTGGAATTGCCGTCGGATTGGAACTTCCTGGCGTTGATGCCGGCGAAGAACTCCGCGGCCTTCACGCTGGTATTCGTCACGGTCGTCAACTACATCATCTACAATCGGGCGGTGACCCAGGGGACGATTGTCTGGGGCAAGATCGATTACGCGTCGCAGTTCGTCCTGATTTTCCTGGCATTCAGCGCAATCTGGACGATGGGCTTGATGGGCGCGGTGCGGTCGCTCCTGCGGAAGTACTTCCATACGTATAACTTGCTGCCGGACTTTACGGCGGAGTCGTTTACGCCGACCCTGGCCTATTCGGCCTGGTATATCACCGGCATCACCGTGGTGTTCTATGCCGTGGTCAGTTTCGCGATCATCGTGACGCTGCGGGCATCGCATCCGAAGGAACATGCGCCGGAGGGCAGTCCTGTTCCGGCCGGAGCGAAGTAGCGTTCGAATTTATCCTGGTGCATTCATAGGGATTTAGAGCGAGGAGCATTATGGGCAAGGCAATCATCAAGATTATCGTCGGACTCGTGATCGGCGCCGGCCTGTATATGGCCACGATGGCGTTCGATTTCCCCCCTGTCTTCCGATGGCTTTTCTTTGGGTATGCCGTGCTGGGGACCATCGTTTTCTTGATCCTCGATGCGCCGACGATGAAAGTGATGAGCGGCGGAAAAGCGCTCGTCTCGCTTCTGGTGTTCTATGCGGTTCTTTGTACGGTCTTCATTTCCGGCGCATCCCTCTGGCCGCAATACGATCCGGAAGATGAGAAGGGGAAAATCGTCAAGATCTTGAAGGGGAAGCCGAACATCCTGGATCCCTGGAAGGCGGACGAAGTCATTGCGCGCACGAAGGAGCTGGATCAGAAGGCTAAGGAGCTGACCGAGCGGATCAAGGCGCTGGGAACCGTGCAGGGTGCTGCCGGTCAAGATGCCGGCGCGGCTGCGGCGGTTCCTGCTTCTGCCGGAGCGTCAGGGGGCGATGTCCTGAAGATCGGTGAAGAGCAGTGGCAGCTCCAGGAATGTTATAACTGCCACAAGTTGAAGGGTGAGGGCGGAAAGAAGCGGGGACCTGAGCTGGATAACATCGGAACGCTTCTGCCGCAGGAAGAGATCGCGAAGAAGATTCTTGATCCGAAATCGTACAAGGCGGAAGGGTTCGATGCCGAGTATGACAAGGGCAAGATGCCGGATAAATACAAGGACCTGATGGAGCTGAAGGATGTGCAGGCGCTGGCTGCCTGGCTCTCGACGTTCAAGAACACGTCGGTCAATACACCGAAACCCATCAAGATGAAGTAATGATGCAGCCGAAACTTAAATCCAAGGTCCGCGCGACGGACCGTGAAATCGGAGAAGTGTCGAAGGTCGTTGTCGATCCGCTTTCGCACGAGATCAGCCATATCGTGGTCTCGATGAACGGCAGCGGAGAGCGGCAGGTATCGATGGCCTTCGTCCAGTCGGTCACCGACAGTCTGGTCGAGCTGCGCGCGGCGGCCGGCGACATTCTTGAGTTGCCGCCCTTCAAGCGGGACGACTTCGTGACGACCCATGAGGTCGAGATCGCCCACCTGGAAGAGCGTGTGCATGTCACGCCGGGTGAAGTGCTGGTCCCGTTCCCGGAATTAGAGAAGAGCGTCAAGCGGCGCACCTTCTTCATGAATTTCACACACGTGATCGGCTTCCTGATCGGCCTCCCGATCGCCTTCCCGGTCTTGCGCTATCTCATGAAGCCGATGTATTCCCCGTTCGACAACGGCTGGCTCAAGATCGGCAACGTCAGCAAGATCAAGCAGGACGACATCGGCTTCCAGTTCAAGTACAAGCGCAAAGTCAAAGAAGCTTACATGCCGGAGTCCGAAATCGAGAAAAACGTCTGGGTGTTGAAGGTCACTCCCGGCGTCCAGGAAAAAATCTACCAGGGCAAGGACATGGAGTTTAAGGACGCCTTCGGTAAGACCGTCTGGACGAACAAAAAAGATTTCCCGTACGTGGCCTTCTCGGGTAAATGTCCGCACCTGGGCTGCGGCTACAAGTGGCGCCAGCATAAAGTGCTGGGGCAGGTGTTTCTGTGTCCCTGTCATTTGAGCATCTACGATGCGTCCGGCAAGGTGCTCGATGGTCCGGCCCCGCGTGCGCTCGACGCGCTACCGATCAGGGTGTCGGCGGGCGGCGAGGTGGAAATCATCGATATGGAATTCAAAGCCGGCACTAAAACTCAAATCCGGATCATCTGATCACTATGCAACAGACACCGACTTCTTCAGCCGGGCTTACCGCACTCGAAAAAGTGATCGCCTTCGTCGACGAGCGGGTGGGGCTCAAGACGATTCAAGCGAAAATGCTCAATGAGCCGGTGCCAGGCGGGTCCCGCTGGGCCTACGTGTTCGGCTCGATTCTCCTGTTCATCTTCATCATGCAGGCGGTCACCGGTATCCTGCTGATGTTCTACTACGTGCCGACCGCCGATCACGCGTTTGCCAGCACCCAGTACATCATTCACGAAGTCGACTACGGCTGGTTCCTCCTCAGCTACCATTTCTGGGGATCGACCGCGATGGTAGTCTGTGTGTTCGCCCATATGTCGCAGGTCTTTCTCTGGGGGGCCTACAAGAGTCCGCGCGAACTGATCTGGCTGGTGGGGCTGGCCCTCTTCGGCATTGTCATGGGATTCGGCTTTACCGGGTATCTGCTGCCGTGGGATCAGCGGGCTTATTGGGCCACCACGGTCGGCGTGGAAATCATGGACAAGACCCCGGTCATCGGAGACTTCATGGCCCGCTTCCTCAAAGGAGGTGCGGTTCCCGGGCAAATGACGCTCAGCCGGTTCTTTGTCGTGCACGTCATGATTCTTCCGGCGGCCCTGATGGGGCTGGCCGGGTTGCACATCTTCCTGTTCAGAGCCGCCGGTCCTGCCGGTCCATTCCGCGGGACACCCGAGGAAATCAAGGCCAAGACCGACTACTTCTTCCCGCGTCAGATCTGGAAAGACATCGTCGGCATGATCGCCGTGTTCTTTACGATTTGCGCCCTCGCCTTCTGGGAGCCGGTCGTGCTCCTCGAAGAGGCGACGCCGGATCCAGGCGATTATCATCCTGAGCCGGAGTGGTACTTCCTGTTCCTGTTCCAGTTGTTGCGGCTCAAGATGTTCGGCGGAGAGTTCGGGCAGTTTCTGGGAGCCATCGCATTGCCGGGGGCGTTCATGGCCCTGCTGGCCGCGCTGCCCTTCATCGACAAAGATCCGGAGCGCAATATTTTCAAGCGCCCCATCGCCCTGATCGGCTGGATTGTCGTGATGGCGATGATTCTCCTCTTTACCGTGGCTGCCATTATCAACCGGGAATTTTTGGACTAGTCGAGTGGGGCGACGTGAACCGCGCCTCAAATGAAACTATGACCGAGCGAGAATTGCCGTCTCCCGTCAAGCTTGGATTGAACGTCCTCTGGTCGACCTGCTGGACCGGGTTCCCAATCAAGATTGGAATCTGCCTGTTGTTCATGGCCCTGGGGCTCATTCATTTTGAGTCGCGTATCGGCCTGGCGTTCCTGATGTACCTCGCCAGTCCGGTGACGGTGTTTGCCATGCCCATTCTGGCGATGCTGTTTGAGCCGCATCTCGGTGAGGGGGCGGGTATCGCACTGCTGTTTCTGATCTGCATCCCCATCGACATCTGGGCGACCGGTGTGGTGGCGAAAACATTGTTCCTCGAAAAGCTGCGGCGTGAGCCGCAAGACGGCATCGGCCTTTCTCTCTGGCTCAAAAGCGCCATCGCCGGCGCGCTCTTCATGCCGCTGTTGTGGCTGGTAGTCGGGTTTACGACGCAGACCTCCATCGACCTCTCGCACAGCCTCTTCGAAACCGAGATGCTGAAAGGCGTTCCGGTCGCGGAGAAAATCGGAATCGAATTGTCCCTCTGGGGCACCATCTCAAGCGGCGTGCTGATCGCCATGATGCTGCTCGGCGTGTCGCTGGTCGGGCGCTTGATTCGCAGAGCCGCGCAAGACGCCGCTCCCGCGGTCGGCGACTATCAGGGGCTGGTGATGAGATGGGATTTGATGCGGGTGCCGGCCGATCAGGGCCTGATGCTCACCGCGATGACACTGGCCGGCCTGGTGCTCTCGATGCTGTTCTGGTCGGCGCTCCCGGTCAGTACGCCCCACCCGCATGAATGTTGTAAGAAGCCGGAAGTGAAAGCCGCGCCGCTCTACAAGCCCGTCGATACGCTCAATAAAGATGAGAAGACAATCGCGCAGTTGACCGCGCAGGTGGACGCGATTGAAAAGCTGAAGGCTGAAGAAGAAGCGGCAAAAGATAAGGACAAGGGGAAGGCCGGTAATAAGGCCAAGCCCGCCGATGCCAAGGCACCGGTGAAGGCGCCAGCAACACCCTAAGACTGGGCGACGGAGAGGTGATATCCATGATGGAACGGCCTGGAATGATTCAACGGCTTATTCGGCGTGTGGCCGGATCGCCTGCTGCAGTGGCGGCCTTTGTTGCGACGATGGGAGCGCTTGCCGCTCCGATGGTCGGGCTGGCGGCGGATTCTGGCTTCACCTCGGCCGTAGCCTACCGGGATGTTCCTGGTGTCGGCAGCCGCAACCTGGTCTGGGTGATCGCGCAGTTGCATCTGTTGCTTGCCGGCTTCGTGCTCGGCGTGCCGATTTTCGCCTGGCTCTGCGAAGTCGTCGGCTGGAAAACCGGTGAAAAGCGGTATGACAAACTGGCCAAGGAGTTCACCAAGCTCCTGAGTTCGGCCTATTCTACGACGGCGCTCTTCGGCGGCATTCTCCTCTTCATCCTGATCGGCGCCTATCCGAAGCTGATGGCGTACCTGAGCGACATTTTCTTCCCGTCGTTCATGGTGTATTGCGCGCTCTTCCTGCTCGAGACGGCCACTTTGTACATGTACTGGTACGGGTGGGATGCGATGTCCGAGGGCGGCTCGAAAGTGTTCCATCTGTTCCTCGGATTCATGCTCAATTTCTTTGCGTTTTTCATCATGATCATCCCGAACTCCTGGGCCACGTTCCAGGCGAGTCCGGTGGTCATCGCCGAAGGTTCCGATCTTGCCAGAGCCTGGGCGGCGACCTGGAACCCGACCTGGTGGCCGGTCAACATCCATCGCCTGATCGCCAACGTCGTGCTCGGCGGCTATATCTGCGGCGCGTACGCCGGCATTCGTTATCTGTCAGCCAAGGGACCGGAGGAGCGTGAGCATTACGACTGGATGGGCTACGTCGGGAACTTCATCGGCGTCTTCGGGTTGCTCCCGCTGCCCTTTGCCGGGTACTGGCTCATGCGCGAAATCTATCAGTACAACCAGCAGATGGGCATCACCCTGATGGGCGGATTTCTGTCCTGGCTGTTCATCCTGCAGGCCATGCTCATCGGCGTGCTCTTCCTCGGGTCGAACTACTATTTCTGGATGGGTATTACCCACCGCATCCCTGGATCGGAAGCACAATACAAGAAGCCGATTCTGACGATGTTGGTGATTCTCCTGCTCTGCCTCGGCGTCTGGATGACTCCGCACTCGCTGGTCGCGAGCCTCGAAGAAGCCCAGAAGATGGGCGGCACGCACCATCCGTTGCTAGGTGTCTTCGGCGTCATGTCGGCGAAGATGACAGTCTCGAATCTGATGGTGCTCGTCACCTTCATGAGCTTTCTGATGTACTGGCAGGCCGGTAAGCAGGCTACGGTCGGATGGGCGCGCGTCGCGAAAGCCGTCATGAATGCGCTGCTCGTCATCGCCGGTATCGCCGTTATTTCGCTCGGCGTCTACGGATACTTTGTGCCGGCCATCATCCGCATCAACTACTTCTCGACCTCGCAGGTCGGCATCGTCCTCTTCGTGTTGGTGACCTTCACGCTGTTGACCTCCGCGATTCTCAAGAGCGCGAAGACCACCACGGAAATGGTCTGGGGCCGCATGCCGCCGCGCGCCGGCTACTCGCTCGTCCTGAACGCGGTGATGGTCATTCTGCTGATGACCTTGATGGGCTATGCCCGGTCGTCTTCGCGCGTGCACTGGCATGTCTACGGCGTGATGCGGGATTCGTCGCAATATGCGTTCTCGCCGGCTCTCGGCTACGCGGCGGCCCTCATGGCGGCCAACACGTTCTTCTTCTGCATGATCGTGGCGTTCATCTTTTGGGTGGCGACCATGGGCGATAAGGGCAAGAACACGCATGGCGGCAAGGAAAAGGGCGCCGACAGCCATGGGGCGTTGCCGGCCATGGCAGGTGGGTCTCAAACATTGGACAAGCAGATCTAACGGGATCGTCTTGCTCAGAGGAGTCCTATGAGTGAAGTCGTCAAATTACAGTTGCTGGGCCTCTCGGTCGTCGGGTCCGGAGTCCTCATCCTGCTCTTTATCCGCTCGCAATTTTTGCGGGTGATCGGGTTTGTGTCCATCGTCCTCGGCCTTTTTTCTCTGGTCGCGCTGGCCGTGCCGCAGATGGCGTCGTTGCCTCCGGCCGAAGAGAGCATCGACATTGCCAGCATCAAGACCCCGGCCGACATGGCGTCCATCGGCCAGAAGATTTTCTTCAGCAAGGGCCAGTGCGCGTTGTGTCATTCCATCGGCCCGAGCGAATCAGCTCGTTGCCCGGATCTCAAGGGCATCGGCGCGAAGCTGAGCCGGGAGTTCATCTTCGAAAGTCTGACGCAGCCGCAGGCCTATATCTACCTTGATTACCGTCACGAAGGCATCCCGAAGGAATATCCCGCGCGTATGCCGTACATCAACAAGGATCCGATCGGGCTGTCCAAGAACGAAATCCTGTCGATCATCGCGTTCTTGCAGCAAATGAGCGGAGAACCGATTTCGGTCAATCCGTCTGAACTCGAAATGCCGGGTAAGACGCCTTCCGCACCGGTCAAGGCGGCGGAAGCGGCGCCCGTCGCCGTCGCACAGGCACACTGAGGAGGCTTCGATGGGAGCGTTAACGAAACCGGCAATCCTACTGGTTGCCGTCTACTTGTTCCTGAAGTTCGTGGTGCCCAATATTCCCGGATCGGCCCCGCTGCCGGCCAGCTTGATTTTCCTCTATCTCATGCTGGTCACGGCTGGAATCGTGATTTTCTACACGATGAGCAGCGAGTCCAAGGAAGCCTTTTGGGGGCCGATTCAACGGTTTCTGACGGGTGAAAATCTTGGCGCGTTATCGTCGGCCCGTTACGCGGTCCTCGTCGTGTTTCCGTTGCTTGTAGGGTGGCAGACGTTCGGCAGCACCGCCGTGAGCGACGCGCCGCCGGCTGAGAATCGTACCATTCACCCGGCGCCTCCCGGAGAATATACCGGCTTGTCTAATCCGGTCTCCAAGACGCCGGAGAACATCATGCAGGGCAAGGGCTTCTACGCCGCGTTCTGTTCGCCCTGCCACGGCGGAAATTTCGACGGCAAAGGTCCGGCCGCGCGCGGCTTCAACCCGCCGCCGGCGAACTTTGCCGATCCGACCACCATCGCGATGTTGCAGGAGAGCTACTTGTTCTGGCGCATCAAGAAGGGCGGCGTGGGATTGCCGATCGAGGGCATGCCATGGAAATCCGCCATGCCCCGCTGGGAAGTCGAATTGCCCGACGAGTGGATCTGGAAAATCATCATGGGCGAGTACGACGGCGCTCATCAATCCCCGAGAACGTGGGAGTAACCATCTGGCAGCGACGAGGCACGTATGAGAAGGGTGACCGAACGACATAGGCCGGGTTTCTGGATCGGAGCGGTAGGCGCCGTGGTCGCGCTCTTCTCCGCCGGTGTGACGCCGGGCTTCGCACAGCAGAGCGTGGCGGTACGGGCCGTGCTCGCCAAAGGCGCGCTCCCGACCGATGACCCCAACGCCGCGATCTGGAACACCGCGCCGCAGGCGTCGTTTCCGATGTCGCCGCAGGTGCATTGGCAGAATCGTATCCAGGAAGTCACCGTCAAGGACGTGAAAGTCCGCGCCCTTCATGACGGGAACCAGGTCGCATTCCTGCTGGAATACGCCGATCCCACGGAAGATCCCGACGATGCCGCCGCATTGGAGTTCATGGTCGGCGACAAAAAGGCGCATTTCGCCCACGGCCAGCCGATGATGCAGGTTGAAGGCGGGCCGGTCAATATCTGGTATTGGAAGAACAAGGACAAGAAGGGCGTCGACATGAACGCGATGGGGTTCGGCACGTTGAAAGTGCAGCCCCATCAGGATGTGAAGGCGTCCGGCGCCTACAGCAGCGGCACCTGGAAGGTCGTGTTCTCCAGGCCGCTCGCGACCGAGCATGCCGAGGAAGATACGCAAATCATTCCCGGCAACTTCATTAACGTCGCGTTCGCTGTCTGGGACGGCCGTAAGGACGGCTCCGGAGAACTGGTGGAGAAGGGCTCGCAGAAGGCGGTGTCCTCCTGGTGGTATTTCCGCGCCGAACCGCCGCCCGACTATTCTCCGTATCTCTATGCCGTGTTGGCGGTGGGACTGGCCGTGGGCTTCCAGTTCGTCCTGATCCGCAAATTGAAGAAAGGGCAGGAAGCATGAAGGCGGCAAGACTACAAGTCATCGGGACGGTCGCCGGCCTCATCGGAGTGTGGGCCATGACTGCGGGCGGCTGCGCCAACGAACAGCAGAAGCGCGGGCGGGAACTCTATGCCCATTACTGCATGCACTGCCACGGCGAAACCGGCCGGCAGAACGAAGGCTTCAACTGGTCATCCATGCCGGATCCCAAGCCCAAAGATCTCTCGAATAAGTCGGAAATGGGGACGTTCAAAGACGAGGATATTTTCAATACGATCTCTCGCGACATGAAGGACACCAGCCCTGGCGGCGATAAGATCGGCGACGATGATTTTGCCGTGCCGACGATGCCCACGTTCAAGTACACGCTGTCCGAGGATGAAATCTGGTCGATCGTCGGCTATGTGCGGACGTTGCACGGCATGAAGCTGGAGTTCAAGGTCGAAGAGCGCAAGAAAGAGTTGGCCGAAGGCCTGAAGGCCGCACAGGAGAAGTTCGAGTCGTCCAAGCAGATGTACGAAGCCGCGGAGAAGAAAGCCAGCGAAGAAGCGGAGAAGAAGAGCGCCGAAATGAAGAAGGATGTCGATGTGGATGAATCCGCCTATGCGAAAGAGCAGGCGGCAATGACACAGGCGAAAAAGGATCTCGATGCGGCGCAGGTCACGCTCAATAATTTCTCAGGCCGGCCCGGCAAAGGCGGCAACGTCGCACGTCCAGACATGACCGCGACCGCCGATCAGGCCGCGCAGCAGGCCGAACTGGGCAAGCGCCTGTATCAGAACAAATACGGGTGTAACGGTTGCCATAGTATCGGGGGAGAGGGCGGCAAGGTCGGTCCCGCGCTGGATCGGGCTGGATTCCGTTTGAACGCTACGTGGGTCTACCGGTGGCTCAAGAATCCGCAGGCGATGAAGCCGGAGACCAGAATGCCGGCGCTGGGGCTGAGCGATGCCGACGCCAAAGCCGTCAGCATGTATTTGAGCACGCTGCGCGCACCGAAAGCGGAAGAGCCGGCGGCTGCCAAGCCTGCCAGCTGATCCGCGCTTACCAGACGAATCCGGCGATCATCCCCGCAAAGATCGCCAGTCCGACCCAGACATGCGCCTGAAACATCCGGAATGCCTGCGACGGGGTGACCGCCCCGCGCAGGCGTCCCGTCTGCATCGCGAAAAAAACACCGACAGCGCTCAGCACGAGAAAATAGGGCCGGCCTATTCCGGTCTGTATGCCTGCCGCAGTTAACAGCAGCAGCATGACCCCGAGGGTCACACCGACCGCGATCCAGGTGGAGGATCCGAAGAACAGCGCCGACGAGTTGACGCCGATGCGCCGGTCATCCGCCTGGTCCTGGATGGCATAGATGGTGTCGTAGGCGATCGCCCAGACAAACGTCGCCGCAAACACCGTCCAGGCGGGCGCCGCGATCGTTCCGGTCGCCGCCGTCCAGGCCATGATCGTGCCCCACCCGAACGCCAGTCCCAGCATCGCCTGGGGAATATGAATGTACCGTTTTGAAAACGGGTAGAGTGCGGCGAGGATCAGGGCGACCGGTGAGAGCCACAGCGTCAGCGGGTTCAGCAACCAGAGAAGAGCGGCGGCCGGGAGCAGCAGCAGGCCGAGTGCGATGAAGGCCTGCTGCTGCGACAACTCACCGGAAGCCAGCGGGCGGGTTTTCGTTCGAGCGACCCGGCGATCGAACGATTGATCGGCGAGATCGTTCATCACCACGCCGGCGCTGCGCATGAGAAACGATCCGGCGATAAAAATACCGAGCAGGCGCGGCGACGGAAGGCCCCGTTCCGCCAGCGCCAGCGTCCAGCAGGTCGGCAGCAGCAAGAGCGCCGTGCCGGTCTGGTTCCGGAAGCGAATGAGGCGCAGCCATCCCGCCCAGGGCAGTCTCACGGTGAGCGTCGATGAGGGAATCGGACGGTCCGGCATGATGTGGACGATAGCCCAGGGAAACCGGGCTGTCAATTTGGCGGATGAGTTGTGATCGCTCCCGCCTTTTCTGTATAAAACAGTGGTGCAACGAGTGACGCAACGCCGACAGCCTGTTCCGTATGTTCGCGGTCCCATCGGGCTCGTGCTCGCGGGGCTGTTGCTGGCCATGCCGGCCGGCTGTGTCTGGTTCAAGCGAGCCGACGGATTGGCGGGAATCGCGCCGATCCCGCTCTCGCCCGTCTTGCGTCTTCCGCCGTCGGTTGGGACGACGACCGTCACCTATCAGAACGCCTGCGGGGCGTCGGTGACGATGCCGATCGGCAGTCCGCTCGTGGCCGCGCTCCAGCAGAAAATGGGCCGGGTGTTTCAGCGTGTCCTGCTCGATCCCGCCGTGCCGGCGGAGGGTGCGATCGAAGCGGCGGTGGGGCTGAAACAGATCGATCTGGCGATTCTCCGCCGGGGCAAGAAATCCTATCCCGTGACCGTCACGGTCGGACTCGATGTGTCGTTCGTCGCGGACGATGGCACGACGCTCTGGACGAAAAAAATCCAAAGCTCCGGTTTGGGGGAAGTGGACGTGCAGGAGTCCTCCTGCGATGTCACCGGCCTGGACGCCGTGGTGAAGGACGCCGTGGACCTCGTGGCCGAAGGGGCCGCCAAGCAGGCCGGCGAATCGATCAGAATTCGTGAGTATGCCGGGGCTCAGCGGAGCAAAGGACCAGGCGTGGCCGCTCAGGCTCCGTCGCCGCTGCAGAGCCTGCCGACCTCACCGGTGTCACCCGATCACCCGCCTGACGCGCCGGTCGCCGCGGCCGTGCGGTCCACGGTGAATGCAACGAACGAGGCTGCTCCGACGGTGTTGACTTTCCGCGCGATCCTGCGCGATGACAATCGGGACCACATTCTTCAGCCCGACGAGCCGCTCACGATCGAGCTTGAAGTCAAAAACGACGGGTCGACCGAGGCGAAAGACGTTGAGGTGGTGGTGGGAGGAACCGGAACATTGACGGCGCAACTTCCGGCGACGATTGTGATCGGGGATGTTCCGCCGGGGGAGATCAAGCGGGCGACGATGACCAAGCCGGCCCCCGGCGTCAAGGACCCGTTGCGCGGGGAATTATGGTTGAGCCTGCGGTCCAGTTCGCCGATGGCGCAGCTGCCGCCGCTCAAGAAATTTACGGTCATGGTCAAGCCGGCCGACCGCGACGAGAGCCAGGTTCCGGCGGATGTCGATCTGCCGCCGAAGGCCTTTGCGGCGCTCAAACAACAGAAAGCCGTGGTCATTGCGATCGGCGTGGGCCATTTCCGCGATGCGCAGGTGGCGCCCATGAAGTTTGCCGCGCGCGATGCCGAGGTCATGGCCTCGTATCTGCAGTCCATCGGAGGGCTGTCCGCCGACCGTGTGCGGGTGCTGGTGGACGGACATGCGCTCAAGCAGGACCTGGCCGAAACATTCGAAGAGTGGCTGCCCAAGCGGAGCGATCCCGGTACGGTCGTCTATGTGTATTTTTCCGGGCGGGCACTGATCGACGGCGTGACCGGCGCGGTCTCGCTGGTGCCGTATGACGGCAGTACCGCCTCGGGGGGCCGGGTCTACTCCCTGCGGCGTCTGCAGGAGTCGCTGGCCAGGTTGCC
This sequence comes from uncultured Nitrospira sp., assembly GCA_964412445.1. Classification (GTDB taxonomy): domain Bacteria; phylum Nitrospirota; class Nitrospiria; order Nitrospirales; family Nitrospiraceae; genus Nitrospira_D. Next base: position 44,250 of record CAYPOR010000001.1, on the reverse strand, counting down.
GGTCCAACGGGCCATCCTCATGGTCGATGCCTCGCTGGAACATGCGCCGGGGTCGGATCCGGCGACGGGTGCCGCTCCGTCATGGGAGATCAGCGCAACGGATGCCGGCTCCAAAATGATGTGGATGATCGGAAACAGCGGGCTCCAAGATACCCACGCGTATGAACGGGGACGGCACGGACTCTTCACCTACCACTTGCTCAGGGGCTTGCAAGGACCGGCCGACCTGGATCGTGACGGGACGGTGGCGGCGGGAGAACTCTGCGCGTTTGCCCGCGGAGAAGTCGCGCGGATGGCGGGGGAGCAATTCGGGAGCAGCCAGGAGCCGGTGTGTCTGCCTGCCCCGGGCCAGGGGGCGTTGGTCAGGATTCATCCGTTGGCCAAAGGCAACAATCCCAAACCGGTCGTGCCGGTTAAAAAAGAGGCTCCTGCTTCGGGAGAGGGGGCGAACCAGCAGCCGGCCGGGGTCGGGCCGGGCCAGTAAAATCGGAAAGAGTCCCGCTCCTTCGTTGACAGGCCGCAGGGTGCGCCGCTATCATGACGACTGGCTCGCCGGATAGGACACAGAATTATCCCCGAGCCATTCTCCGCTGGTCAGGATCGCCGACGTAGCTCAGTTGGTAGAGCAGCTGTTTCGTAAACAGCAGGTCGCCCGTTCAATCCGGGTCGTCGGCTCCATCTTTCATCTCCCTCGGAAATATCCTCTCAATCAATAATCGCCGTGACCACGTAGCGGAGCGGCCCTCCGGTCCGGATCGCATCGAAGGGATAGCAGGTCACCAGAATAAGCTGAGCCTGGTCCTGCGTGTTGCCGATCCACGCGCTGCGCGAGTCTGCGATGCGGGTTTTCTCCACCCGATAGCGCCGGCGGTGGCCGGTGGTCATTTCCAGTTCAATCACCTCGTTCGGCTTCAGCCATTGCAAAAATCTGAAATGGGTATCGCGATGGCCGGTCAAAATGATCGCGCTCGCCGTTTCGATCGGCTGCATTGATTCGACATGGCCTGGCGCGAAGGCCAGCATTCTTCCGTAGGCCCCTTCCAGCACAATCTGATCGATGTGCTGCGAGGGCACGAGCAGCCGCGCCACCGGCCAAGTATCGGCCCAGGGCCAGGGTTTCACGCCGGTTTTCCCGGCGAGGGTGCGGGACCAGGCCCGCTGCAGCAAATGCTGCGCGAGCCCGGCCTTCGCATAAATCCAGGATCCCTCCCCGAGCTGCCAACAACCGAGGGCGAGGAGGCACACTATGAGGGCAGTCAGCGTGCGGGGAGTAGGGCGGATCGGATTCATGCGATGCGTTTCCGATATCCCCGCACGCTCCACATCAGCCAGGCTGCCAGCAGCGCGGCAAGGCCCAGCAGAATTTGCAGCTGCCCGCTCGTGGCGGTCTGCGGCAGCCCGAAGATCGTCTGATAGTCCTGCCCGTTCGGCAGATTCGTCTTCATCGCATGGGATTGCAGCGCCTGGTCGCGCGGGCGCACCGGCGTCACATCCACTGCAACGAGGCTGGTGTACTTGCTGACAAGGTGATGGGCGAGGGCCACATCGAGCACGGCTTGCCTCGTCGCAGCCTCATCTTGCCCATAGCGCTGCTGGTCCATCAGGGCGGCGATCTTCTGCCGCGCCCAGTAGACGGACAAGCCTTCACGACTGTCACGGTGTTTCAGCGTGATCGATGTCGTCCAGGGGGCAGACCCGATCAGGCCGTGGATCGTGACGGTGTCCGGAAGGGCTGTTCCCTTCAAGACCGCCAGGACCGGTTCGCCCTCATAGAGATCCGGAATGCGGGAGGGAAACATTTCGACCTGTTCGTCTAAGCCCTCGATGTGGAGGTCCGTCAGCGCAGGCCGTTCCAGCTTGCGGAAGATGGCATCCATCTGCGCTTTCACTTCGCTGGTGCTGCCGATGTGGGTGAAGGTGCCGCGTCCGAATTCCGCCGCCTTGTGCATGAAGTGGCTGTTCGGCGCCGAGCCGATGCCGATGGTGAAGAGGCGGCTTGCGCCGAGTTGCGTGCGGATAACCTCGAACAGTTCATCCTCGTTGCCGACCTGGCCATCCGTCAGGAAGATGATTTGCCGGAGGTGCGAGGCAGGCGCGCTGCCTTTCAAGGCCATTTTCAACGCGGGGAGAATCTCCGTACCGCCGTTGGCCTTCAGATTGTCGACGTAGTGTACGGCCTTGCGCAGCGTGTCCGGTTTCACCGGCTGCGCTTGGGAAAACAGCACATGGGTGACGCTGTTGAATTGAATCACGTTGAAGCGATCCTGCGCGGTCAGGCGATTCAGGGCGAGCAGCAGCGCGGCCTTGGCCTGCTCAATCGAGGTGCCGGACATGGAGCCGGAAGTGTCGATGACGAAGATCGTTTCGCGCGCCACCGGCGCTTGCGAGTGATCTGAGCCGACCGGCGGCATCGCCATCAGAAAGGCATACTGCTCGTCGCCCTGCTGTTCACGAAAGACGGAGAGGGTGGGTGCCTGGCCTGTCGTGGGTTTCCAGGTCAGAACGAAATCACGATCGGCCGGGACTGTATCTTCGCGCAGCGTGATGTGTTGCCGGCCGTCCGGTTCGGCGATGGTGAGGATCTGGTGATAGGGCGATTCAAGCTTGCCGAGGGAGAAGCCCGGCGCGAGATCGATGGTCAGGCTGACCGGATTAATTGAGCCATAATCAGGATGCTGCACCGGCGGCGTAATCCGCGAGGCATCCGGCACGCGATCCGTATCGAGTGACCAGCCGTTGCCCGGCGGCTGATCCTCCATTACCACCGGCGTCCCGGGGATGTAACGCGGGCCGACGACCATCGGAAACCGCAACGAGAAGACCCCCTGGTCGTAGCGGATCGTCTCCTGATACTCGATCTCGACGGTGATGCGTTCGCCGGGGCCGATGTTGGCTACTGAGGTTGTAAAGATGTTCGGTCGCTCCTGCTCGACCAGGCTGGTCCGTTTGCCCTCCTGCTTCGCCTGCTCGTAGATTTTCTTGGCTTCCATCTTTTCCTTGATCTGGCCTTCGATGATCCGCTCGCCGATCTTCATGCGCAGGTGATCGACTGCGGCGGTGTCCGGAAGAGGGAACACATAGATCCCCTCAGCCCAGGCGTCTTTCTCCAGACTTGGGTTCAGAAATTCCTGTGACACGGTGGCGCGGGCGATGAGGCCGGTGACGGAGATGCGGACGTCGGTTTTGAGGGTAGGGGCGGGAAGAAAGCGGCCGGGCTGATTCGTCTTGAAGAGCAGCCTGCCGCCGTTCACTTCACTCAACGCAATCGTCCGGTCCGGTTGTTCCAGTTCATTCCCGCAGGCCGGCGCGAGCGACAGGCTGCCGGCGCCCAGCGAGAGAACCAGGGCGAACGTTGCGCGAAGAAACAGATGTCTGGTCATAGAGTCCTCGTCTGATTCAGTGTGATGGGGGTACCTATGCTGGATTTGGCTGCTGCGCGAGGTGTACTCCTCGCGCAGCAGAACCAGACATCGACGTTAGCTGCCCGATGCCGGGTCAAACGTGGTGACGGCCGGCGAAGAGGGAGAGGTGGCGCCGGTCGAGCCGTCGGGCTGCCCCGAGGCCTGTTGCTCGATGCTTGAGTCGGCCGGGTCGATGGCCGTGGTGGTGGCGACCGTCGGGATGACCATGTGCTCCTGGCCGATCTTCCGGATGTCGAGGTGCACCCGCCGATTCAGGTGCCGGCAGACGTCGCTGTTGTCTACGCAGAGCACGCCGTCTTCACCGAGGCTGACGACTTTCATCTGGTGTTCGGCGACCCCGGCGTTCAGCAGTTCCTGCTTCACGGTTTCGGCCCGCTGCATCCCCAGTTTCTTGTTGTAGGTGGCCGACCCCTGCTGGTCGGTATAGCCCTGGATCAGCACCGCATAGTCCTGGTTCTGCTTGAGCAGGTCGGCCTGGGCGGCGAGTTGCGCCTTGGCTTCATCCGTCAACCCCTTGCGGCCCACTTCGAAGTAGACGTCGCTGTGAATGATGTCGGCCACGGTCGAGACCGGAGCCGTCACCGGGGTGGAGGGAGCGATGGAAGCCTCGGCTTGGGAGAGCCCGCTGGCCTTTTGAAGGAGTTCCGACACCTTGGTTGAGTCGACTTTGTCTGTCGGCGCGGTGAGGGCCTTCGGATCTCGGGATTCGGTATAGATCCAGGCCACGGCCGAGAGCCCTGCCAGGATCAGGACGAGGCTGGAGAGGATGACGATATCCTTGGTGTCTCTTTGCGGCCCCATGACGGCGGGGGTGATGTTGCCTGACGAAACCTGGGACGGACCTTTCTGCATGATGGCTTCCTCCTCGTACGTTCAATGGTTGAAAGTTGTGATCTCTCTCGTCGGCTGATCCGGCGGCGATCTGGTTTTTTCGACGGCCTCGTTCCTGCGTCACCTCCTTTCCGGCCGTCAGCGCTGCCCGCCGACGGTCCTGTGCTTGAGCAACCGGAGTGCCGGTGGAAAGTGCGAACGAGTTGAGAAAGATGTGAGGGAAATTCAGGGGTTCAGAGAATTGGGGAGAAGTGAAGGCGATGCGGGGAAGCCTAGCCCAGCATGGGATGCGGGGATAGCCCCGCAAGAGGGGAGGAGGGAGCCTCGGCTGTGAAGCGTGGGCAACTCCGGCTTCGCCATAATGCGATGGGCTCAGACACGAACTGATCGTTGTACCGTTGGCCGGGCGCCTTGCAGGGCGAGAAGAACGGCGCCGCGGCGCCTGGTGTGCCAATCGGCCGGCATCGTGCGCTATGTCGAAAGCCTTCGTGCCCATCGCTTCCCTCCGAGGCTGAGAAAAGGAAGGGGGGGAGTCTCCAGACCATCCTTCTTGCTCGCTGAGCCCCCACGATGAAACGGTGGTCGCTCAATGCGCGCAGTGAAGGACGGTCTGGCGGCTTCCTGGCGAGGAAGGGGTGGGGTTGGAGAAGAGGAATTAGAGAGTGTAGACCTAACGATCGGCGTCCGCAGGTGTGATGACAAAAGGCACACGTTCGGCTAGACTAGGCGCATGAAGCCGTTTCGTTGGAGTCACGAGAAGAATGCGCAACTGAAAGCGGAGCGGGACATCTCCTTTGAGGAAATTGTGCTGGCCATTGAAGCCGACGGATTGCTCGACATCGTCGCGCATGCCAATCCCGGCAAGTATCCGAATCAACGGATGTTCATTGTTGCGGTCGAACACTATGCGTACTTGGTCCCGTTTGTGGAAGAGGCGGACGCCTACTTCCTGAAAACGGTTATCCCGAACAGGAAAGCGACCCGTGACTATTTGAAAGGCGGTGTGAAGTGAAAAAGCATAGACCTTCGTATGAAGAACGAATTTCAGAAGACTATGAGAAGGGCCGGTTTACGTCAGTTGCGCCATCAAAAGCTGAACTGAAAAGCTTCAAGGAATCGGCCAGGGCGACGTTCATCAAGGACCGGAGGGTCAATGTGAGATTATCCTCACCCGATCTAATGGATATTCAAACCCGTGCGGCCGAAGAAGGCGTGCCGTACCAAACCCTCATTGCCAGCGTGTTGCATAAGTTTGTGACAGGCCGGTTTACGGAGAAACCGTCACGCCTCACTACCCGCGCAAGCGGCCGCGCCAAACGACGGAGCGCTGCCTAGCTCTGCATTGGGGGGCGTTCATAGGGGCATTCTACATTTCTGCCGGTGCGAAGCCTTTGGCAGACGTCATATCAAAGATACCGCTTCACTTGAAAGGTCAGTCATGAATGCGAATGAGATTGTCGGACTGGCAAAGGCCACGCTGGATGGTTCGATCCCGTTTCCTGAAGCTGTGGGTAAGCTCATGGCCAACGGCGTCGAGTATTACCACGTCGACTACGCCGCAGGCTCATTCACCTTCTACAGCGCATCAGGAGCAGCGGTGGTCGCGCCGCTCACATTCGAGCGACTGCCCTCGATATCAGAGGACTTCGATGTGAGCGCACTTAAGGCGGCGATTCTCGACAGTCAACAGCACGGGCAAAAGTTTCGGGCCTTTTGCGAGCGGGCCATACAGGCCGGGGTGCAGGGATACATTGCGTATCTTCGAGGCAAGCGAGTCACATATTTCGGTCGCCAAGGCGATCAACATACCGAGTGGTTTCCCGGCGCAAGGCCACATGATGTCTAAGGTCCAGTTGCAGCAGACGGGGAAAACAGGAGAGAAAAAGGTATCACACAGGAACCATTGGCGATTCTGGCAAACAGGGAGACTTACGCACATCGTTGTGAGATAAAAGACTCCTTACATCATCTGTACATGCGAGTTCGTTCTAAGGGGTTTTATGGATGCGGATTTTTGGAAAGCGAGATGGGAGAAGGGTGAGATTGCGTTTCACGAACGTGAAGCGAACCCTTTTCTAGTCAAATATTTCAAAGAGCTGTCCTTGGCCAAAGGCAGCCGGGTGTTTGTGCCGTTGTGCGGGAAGACTCTGGATATTGCGTGGCTGCTGTCTCATGGCTATCGAGTGGCCGGAGCGGAGTTGAGCGAGATTGCGGTGAAGGAGTTGTTTGCGGGGCTTGGCGTGGTACCGAAGATATCCGAGATCGGCCGCGTCTCTCGTTACCGTGCGCAGAACGTCGACATCTTTCTTGGCAATCTCTTTGATGTGACTCGCGACATGCTTGGTCCGGTCGATGCCATCTATGACCGGGCTGCGCTGGTGGCTCTGCCCAAAGAGATGCGCGATCGATATGCGGAGCATCTCGTGCAGATTTCCGATAACGCGCCGCAGCTGGTGATTGCTTACGAATATGACCAGAGCATGGCAGGCGGCCCGCCTTTTTCCGTGAGCGACGACGAAGTCCGGCGGCACTATACCGATAGCTACGACCTCACGTTGCTTGTCAGCTCCGATGTTCCCGGCGGATTGAAGGGGAAATGTCCGGCGAAAGAACATGTGTGGCTGTTGAAAAACGGCTAATCCTGACAGTGGGCCTGCCGGCTTACGTAGGAATGGAATGATGACAGAGGATGCGCCGCGAACACAGTGGAAGCCGATGGTGCTCGGGCTTGCCGCGATCGCCGGCGGCTTTGCGCTGTCGTTTCTTGGTTTCGGCCTCTTGTGGGCCGGGACTCCGTGGGCGTATCAGTTGCTGATGATGCTCCCGTTTCTCGCGCTCTCCTTTGCCGTCACACGGACCGGCAGTTCCGGCAACCAGGGCTGGATGCTTATTGTGTGCGGCGCGATGCCGTTGGGGATGGTAATTCCTATGTTCCGCGATAAGCATGATTCGCATGCCATGTCCATTCTGATTGTGTGCGGATGGGCTGCCGGAATTGCGGCCGGGTACTATTTCGGCAAAAAGGGCAAGCCGGGGCCGCTGCGTGATCTGTCGTCCTGAACGGAAAACTCCCGTAACGGTATACTGATCCGGCGGGTGTGCAGTGATTCACTGCCTATTATGATGTGAGGCCATTCAGGCCGGAATAGTAGGCTCCTACGCAGAACAAGTTGGTGGTTGTCGCGCTCATGCCTATTCCAGAGTTCATCAAATCCCTCCGTTCCAAGATCGGCACGGAGTTGCTGCAGTTGCCGGTTGTTTCAACCTGTGCCTATGACGATCAGGGGCGGCTGTTGCTCGTGCAGGACCTCAGCTCCGGCCTCTGGGGAGTGCCGAGCGGGATTATCGACCCGCATGAATTGCCGTCTGACGCGGCGGTGCGGGAGACCTGGGAGGAAGCCGGGGTGTTTGTGGAGTTGACCCGCATTCTCGGAGTCTTCGCCGGGGAACATTTCTCCAAGACCTACGACAATGGCGATCAACTTGCCGCCGTCACGACAGTGTTCGCCGCTCGTGTCATTTGCGGGACGCCCCGTCCGGATCATGAGGAAACGTCCGGTGCGCGCTTCTTCACCGACGATGAAATCGACCGCCTGCCCTGCCAACAGCATTTTCTCGTCGTTCGTAACGCCATCAGGGGGACTCAATCACGAGCCTACTTCAAACCCGCCACCTGGCAGCCGTCAGGTCTGTAACCCTTCGTTCACCGGAGTACGGCCTTTCTTCGACAGGCGCTCAATTCTTCGCTAGTTTTGGCACCGAGTTGGCTGAGCACTTTCCCCGGTTCGCTCGCTAGACGATCCGTTGCAGGCCCGGCACCCGCTGCATGAGGGCGACGAGGCTGAAGGTGATGGCGCAGGTGATGAGGAACGTAACGGGTACATAGTAGGGAGGGCGGAGCAGGATCGGGATGGCCAGGTAGTAGCCGTAGCGCAGCAGCTCCACCACGATGGGGTGGGCCAGGTAGACGCCGAGCGTGAGCGGCGCAAGCGTCCCGGCGAGAGATTCGATTCGTGGCGGGATCGTTCCCTGCAAAGTCAGGAGAAAGAGGCTTACGGCCATGACCATGACGGTGGGGCTGAAGTCCTCATAGAAATAGAAGGCCCAGCGGTCGTCGAATCCTCTGGTTGAAACCAGGAGGGCCGTCAGTCCGGTAGTGAGGCCGGCGGCGAGGCCGATGGCCAGCGCGGAGGCGCTTGGGCGATCGTGCAACCGCCGCGCGCAATACCAGCCGGCGAGGTAGTAGGTCAGATAGGGCACGAACATGGTGAAAGCGCTGGACGCGAGAAAGTCGAACAGGTTGGCTCCCATGGCCAGGCCGGCCATGATCAGAATCAGGTGCCGGAGCTGCGGGAGGCTGAGTGTGCCGAGGGTGTTCGCCAGAAATGGCGTGACGAGGTAGAGCCCGGCGATAAGAAACAAAAAGTAGAGATGGACATAGGGCCGGCCGACGACCAGGTCGTGCGCGATGGTGCCGGGCGAGAGCGGCTCATGCCAGTAGAAGGCGCGCCAGGCAAAATACATGGCGGGCCAGGCGAGCATGGCGGGCAGCAGCCGGCCCATGCGCTTCGTCCAGAACTCGCGCGGGCTTGCGTGTTTCTGCGGGTCGAGCAGCAGCGCGCCGCTCAGCATGACGAACACCGGCACGCACCAGCGGGTGGCGGCGTCGATGGCATTGGAGATGTGCCAGTGGATGCTGCCCAGGAATTCGCGTTCCATCACGACGGTGGCGGCCAGGTGCAGCAGGATGACCGCCAGGCAGGCGACGACCCGCATGACGTCGAACCGGGCCGAGTGTGAGGCGGATGCAGGGCTGCCATGGAGCGGTCCGGTCGTCTGGAGAGGTGTCGCTCCGGATGTCATAGAATTACGTTGCCCGTGAGCCGGATGGTGAGTCGATGGCCGGCATGACGCCGGCCTCTTTCGATCGGAGACGAGTCAGTCGTCTGCGTGCGCGAACCGGGCCAGCACATTTCTGGTGATCTGTTGGACCGCCGGATTTAGCACGGACGTGCGCAGGTGCGGGGCCTGGTAATCGTCGAGCCCCCAGCTCCATTGCATTGATCCTGTTGCAAATACCAGCGCGCCGCTTGCGGCGCGGTAGAGTGTGACGGCGCCCGGCGTCCGGCTATCGACCATCCTCGCCACGACGCTCGTGCCAACCGGGCTGGACGTACTCAGTCCGTCGACTTCGTAGCCTGCCAGGCCGGGGAGCAGAGAGCCTGTACTGAGTCCGGTATTCGCCAGCAGCCAGGGCTCGGCATCCTGGATCACAAAGTCGCCGTCGACGGGATGGTCGACTTCGATATACATGGACCCGAGCAGATCCGCTTCCGGGCGATTCACGGGGGCGCTGCGCCAGCGTGTCGTCACGAGGTGATCGTTCTCCGGATTCTGATCGGTCGAAAAGGGATCGTGCCACGGCGTATTTTCTTTGTAGGCGACCATCGTGCGGTCCGGTTCGCCCGTGAGGCGGCTGGGCTCCAGCCGCATTTGCCAATAGCAGGTATTCGATGAAAAGATGCCCAGATGCAGGCCCCGGTCGCGCGCCTGCTCGATGTGGCGTCGCATCTCCCCGGTCCAGTATTCATCGTGTCCGAGCGAGAGAAAGGCTTTGTGGGAGGCGAGCAGCGAAGGCTTCACATGGACGTCGATATTCGTGGCGTAGGTGACGTCGTAGCCTTCCTGCTCCAGCCAGCGGACCATGTTGTATTCCCAGCCGGCGGGGGAGGCTTGGTAGCCGGGCGGAATCGAATTGGAAATCAGGAAATCGCCCGCGCCGGTGCCTGTGGCCGCGGCCGGAATGGCGCTGCCTGCGTAGGGACGGTTGAACGAGACTTTTGTGGCCTGGCCTCCGGGGCTGTTGAATGAGTAGAGCGAGCGGCCGCCCCAATTGTTGTAGGCTTGATAGGTCGTCACACTGGCCTGGACGAGATAGGTCGAAGGCCGCCGGTCGTCCCGCACGATGAACAGGATGTAGCTTTCTTCTCCCGTGGGTTCCGCGGTCAATTTGGCCAGATAGTATCCCGATACCCAGGGCTCCGTTCCCTCGCCGCCGGTCGGGATTGCCTGTACGGCCGGATGTTCCCACCGGCATTCGATCAATCCGGTGTCCTGATCGTGCACGGGGGCCGGCTGCCGGTAGCCCGGTAGTTCCGTCGGGCCGGATATCTGCCGCGCTCCCAGGCCTCCGTACCACCCCATACGATAGATCGTGAGCCGGTAGGTCGGCGCGAGTGTATTGACGTAGAAGCGAAGGGTTTCGCCCCGGTTGACGCTGGTGGCCGAGGCATAGCCCTCGATCTCATGGTTCCGTGCCGGCTTGGTGAGGATCCAGGCGCCGGTGCCGGGTTTGCGATTTTCGATTTGTACGGGATTGAGGGGAAGCGTCGATTCGCCGGTTGCGAGCGCCGGGGAGAAGGCCTCCAGCACCACCAGCAGGCTCCAGAGCGCCTGGCGCGAGGCGATCCGCGCACGGACGGGCAGGACGAACCCCTTGCTCCGTTCCATCGCGAAGGTCAGCGGGGCAAGTGATCGGGCGCTGAGCGGCGACCAGGTTGTGCGTATTCTGCCGGTGATGCTGTCGAAGGTTTCAGTGAGGCTCAATCTGAGATCCTGCTGCATTTCGGCGAAACCGATGAATTGTCTGATGCCGTAAAGCAGGAGGCCGGCGTTGGCCAGCGCAAAGGCTCCGGAAATCCATCGCAGCCGGGAAACGTAGAAGAGCCCCAAGGTCACGCTGGTGAGGACCATCCCCAGCTGCAGGGCCAGATCCAACCCCGCCGTTCTGGTTCGTCCGGAAATCTTGGGTGTCCGGCGGAACGGGATCTTCGTGCCGGCGATGGCTTGCTGCATCGACGTGATTGCACCGGTGAGGTGGATGGGGATCAACAGCAGATTGAGGGCATAGACCCGCAACAGATCCCGGAACGGGCGATAGCCGATCTTCGCCAGATCGCGGGCGTAGAGCGCGAAGTAGGGCAGCGCGGCGAGCGGCATCCAGGGATTCATCAACTCGGAGGAAAAGGGGATGATCAGCAGGAGCAGCACGCTCAATGGCGCGAAGGCGAGCGAGGTCAGATAATGAATCTGCAGCAGGGCTTGCGGCAATGTGCTCATCCGCTTCGGCATGCGGCGCAGGAGCGACAGCAGCTTGGGCAGAATGATCAAGCCTCCGTTGGCCCAACGGGCCCGTTGGATGACCAGTGATCCGAAATCCGGCGGGGTGGCGCTGTAGGCCAGCCGCTCCGGGTGATTGTGCAGGGACCAGCCTTTGGCGAGGAGATCGACGGTCGATTCGGTGTCTTCGATGACGGTCCGGTCCTGGATGTAGCGGCGAACAATATGGCCGCCCTCGACGGATTCGCTGCGGATGTCGTCGAGCGCCGACTTTCTCAGCAAGGCATTGGCCCCGACCCAGAAGGTGGCGCCATACCGGGTGAAGCCCTGGTGCACCAGATATTGAATGTCGGTCGTGGCCCCGGCGGTTCGCTCCAGCACGCCCGGTGCGTTGGGAAAGGCGCTGTAGGGCGTTTGGGCGACGGCGACCCGGGCATAGTCCGGCTGTTCCATCAGCCGCACCAGGGTGCTGGCGTAGTGAGGTTTCAACAGGCTGTCGGCATCGAGCGTGATGACGTAGGGCGTATCCGCGATGAGGCGGCTGCCGTTCGGCAGGGAGGACTCTTCCAGCGCAAGCCCCGCCGGGCGCATGACGGGGCGTACACGCTTGCCCATCAGGCCCAGGTAGCTGTTCAAGTTCATCGCCTTGTTGGGCTCGTGCGACAGGTTGCAGTACTGCTTCCGCTCGAAGACGTCGAACTCGACCTGGAAACGGGCGGCCAGTTCCGCATAGGCGGCGTCGATTCCGGCGAGGAGTTGATCGTCGGGGGCCGGTGCCGGCTCTCTCCGTCTGGCGAACCATCGGGCGGCTTGTTCGCGGCAGGATTCGGCCGGCCGGCTGAGTATCTGTTCGACAAACCAGACATCGGTGTGCGAATCGGTCGGGAAGTGCTTCGCCTGGGTTTCGAACCATTGGGCGGCCGACCGGAAACAATCCGAGAGCCACACGCATTCGTCGGCCATGGTGACTGTGCCGCTCGATCGTCTGGCCAGAAACGCCGCGCGGGCGTGGTCCGTCCTGGCCGCCGGTTCGTCAAGCAATGTCTGCAATTCAAAGGGGAGATTGCGCGCCGCCCAGAGCTCGGCCCGGTCAGACAACGTCTTGGGGGCGGGCGGATTATCCAGAAGCAGCACGACCCGCTTGTTCGGGTAGTTCTGCAGTGCGGCGGACAGGAGCGTCTGGCGGATGACGGGGAGTTCTTCTTTGTAAGAAGGCACCAGGACCGTGAGGGCCGGAGCTGACAGGGGATCGAAGGGTCTGGCCGGCTGCGCGGCAGTCATCCGGAATGCCGCGTCCCGTCTCAGCTGCCCAAGCCGCGCCAACTGGTAACACAGATTGCCGTAGACCAGGAATCCGGCCAGGGCTCCGAAGAGCAAGGCTTCCAGCAGATGGCTGATCTGTCCTTGTTCGAAGGCTGTTCTGGCGACCGAACCGGTCGACCAGATCAGCAGAGCGGTGGCGGTTGTCGTGACAGCCAGAGAGGCCTGAGTCAAGCGGAGTTCTTTATTGTAGGAAGAGGGTGTCATGAAGAAATCCAAAGAATAAATAAAAATAAATATTGTCCTAAGCGGGCGCGGAAACTTGTGCAATCCGGGTGCCGTGGCACGTAATCAGATGACATGAGAAAAGAGCCTAATAATCAAGGTTGTTTCCGGCTTGGTGAACCGGTTGTCAGTCGAGCTGTAGGCCTGGGCCGCCACACTGCCTCATGATCTGTGGCGATTCTGCAGAGGGTGAAAGTTGGCTTCCAGTAACGGTTTCCATGATTTGTGGCAGGGGGTTTTTAGAGTGTAAGAAGTGACTGCATGCGCCGTCAGGCAGGTGAGGCTCCGGCATAGGGCTTTCGCCCATCAGCGCGTCTTCCGGATGGGGCGATGGGGTCATTGTAGGTCTTTGAAGCGGCGTCTTTGCAGTGGAGTATTAAGGGCGGGAGGTTTGGGAAAAGTGCCGGCGTACAAGCCATTCGACCGAGGCGAAATGCCGGTCCGGTAGATTCTTGAAACGTCGTTTGCAGTCGGGGAGTGCTTTGTCTGCGCTCGTGAACGGGGCAATGACGGACATGAGATGGCTGTGGTAGTCCAGCAGCTTCAGTTCCACGGTCCTCAACTGGCTTGGATCGCCGGCGACGGCGAGCGCGGCTTTGGCCTGGTCGCCTCGGGATTCGACGAGAGCCTGGAAGCACAGGCCTTTCAATCGCTGGGTGACGGTGCTGCGGTCCCAGCCCAGCGTTTTTGCCGTGGCCTGCATATCGAAGCTGTGCTGCCGCAGGCAGCTCAGCACCGCGGCGTCGCCGGCGGGCTCCGGCAGCAGAGTCGTCCGGGTCGATCTGCTGGACGGTTCTGGCGCTCCGGATCCTTCCAGGGCGAAGGCCGTTTTCGTCAGCACCGGCTCATCGCTCAATGCGACGGCCCGCTCCAGCGCATGGCGGAACTCCCGGACGTTGCCCGGCCAGTCGTGTTCGGTCAAGAGGCGCAGCGCCTCATTGGAAAGTTTCGGGACCGGCCGTCCCATCTGCGTCGCGATGTCGGCCAGGCAGACGTCGGCCAGCAGGGGGATGTCCGCTGTGCGCTCCCGTAACGGCGGCAGTCTGAACACCAATCCTTTCAACCGGAAATAGAGATCCTCCCGGAACCAGCCTTCGGAGACTCCGCGTTGCAGGTCGCGATTGGTCGCGGCGACGATGCGCACATCTACGGTGATAGGCGTCGTCGCGCCCACGCGATAGAAGGACTTTTCTTGCAGCACGCGGAGCAGTTTGCTCTGGTGATCCAGCCGGAGATCGCCGATTTCGTCCAGAAAGATCGTGCCGTGATCGGCCAGTTCGAAATAGCCGCGCCGGTCAACAGTGGCGCCGGTGAAACTGCCTTTGGTGTGGCCGAAGAGTTCGCTTTCAAACAGCTCCGGCGAGATGGCCGCCATATTGACGGCGATGAAGGTCTTGCCCGATCTGGGGCTGAGCCGGTGGACCGCGCGGGCGAGGAGTTCCTTGCCGGTGCCCGGTTCTCCGAGCAGCAGCACGGTCAGGGGCGATCCGGCGCCTTTCTTCAGATCCCGGAACAGGCGCAGAAGCGACGCGTCTCCGGTGATGATGCCGAGTTGCCGGCATTCGACGGCCAGCTGGTTGAGCGCGGCGTCGCCGAGGGCACGGGATTCGTCGCCGGCGGCTCGCAGATCGTGCAGTTGCCGCTCCAGTCGTGCGAGCTGTTCGCGGGCGGCCTGTTCCTGCGCCTGCACCTCGGCCAGTTCGGCCCGCAGGGACTCGGTGGTGCGGGCGAGATCCTGCCGCTTACCGGCTGAGTGCGCCGCGGCGGTTTTGGCTGCGTCCAGATCTTCCTGCAAGGCTTCGGCGCGATTCTCTCGCAGCACGAGGGCTTCCCGCACGGCGGCGGTGTCCTGTCGGATGCGGAGCATGTCCTGTTCCAGCAGCCTCATGCGCTGGCCCGCTGTCAGGTGCGTCCAGGCGGTGGTGCCAAGCAGGACAAACAGCGCGGCGGTGAGCGGCAGCGCGACCGGCAGCACGAGATGCAGTCCGCCGAGGGCGGCGGCGGCGACGGCGCCGTAGAGTGCAATGGCGCCGGCCGCGAGCAGCAGACTGGCCGTTCCGCGGAAGTACAGCAGGCACCAGGCGACGAGGGCCGCGACGACGATGGCGAGACTGCCGCGTCCGGCGGCCCCGATCCGGCAGAGCCGGTCGCCGGTGAGCAGGTTGTTGAGGAGATGAAGGTGTGCGGTCATGCCGTCGACGGATTGCCCGGTCGGCAGCAGCCAGGGTGTCGAGGCGGAGGCCTGCGACAGAATGGTCACGACGTGGCCTTTGAACCATCCGTCGAGGGCGGCCGTATCGTGCTGTTGGAGGGCGTTCCATACCGACGACAGCGGGATGGCCGGCAAGTCGGTCAATGTACCTCCGCCGACCGGGTTGATGAGCTGTGTGTCGCCGGTCGCGCCGGCCGGCGGCTGATTCGTCGCGCTTGCAAACAACGCCAGTCCGAACGACGGCGTCATTCGGGAGCCTTGTTCGATGAAGAGCGGAACGGCGCGGGCCACGTGATCGCTGTGAGAGGACAGGGCGAGGTGTCCTTGAATAATTGAATCCGATGCCAGCGGGGCTTCTTCATCGTAGACGGTCACGACGCGGCCGGCGGTGTTGATGGCCTCCAGGAGCAGCGCATCGCTGGCGGCTCCGCCCAGATGCGCAGGACTGGCATGGTCGAGACGATGGTCGAGACCGATGGCGGCGGCCCCCGCGTCATGGGCGGCGGCGATCAGTTGAGCCAGGACGGCCCGGTCCAACGGCCCGGTTCCGAACTGCCCGCTGCTTGCAGGGTCGCGTACGACGATCGTCAGGGCGGGACTCGCAGCAATGCGTGCGCGATGGCGCAGCCAGGTGTCGTAGGCGGTCCAGTCGAGGGCGGTGAAGGTCGCGGGGGCGGCGAGCCAGAGCAGGTGGCTTGACACGGCGGCGAGGAGTCCGATCGTAAGCGCCTGGAGCGGCAGCGAGGTAATGAAGAACCGCCAGAGTGTGTGCCGGTCGAGCATGGAAATTATCGGAGGCCCAGTTCGTCGATCAGCGCGGTTGCGTCCGGCTTCGGGAGGCCTTTGAGCGAGGCTTTCGCTTTGACCCGATCCGGAGCCACCCCGAGGCCCAGGCCGTGGATGCGCGCGAGCGCTTTCTTGGCCGGCGCGAAGCCCTCACCGGCGAGGGTCTCGATGCAGGTGAAAATCTTTTTGTCGAAGGGCGCGAGATGCCCGGCCCATCCGGCTTCGTACAGTCCAGCGAGTTCGGCCAGCGCGACGTCGCTCAGCGCATAGCTTTCTTGAAGGAGCACCGGGACCGCGACATCGGTCCGGTTGTCTTTACGCAGCGCAACGCCCACCGTGTCGCTGTCTCCTGAGCGACTGTAGTCCGGGAATTCTTCCCAGAGCAGGACGCGGTAGGCGCGAAACCCTTCGAGTGCCTCGTTGCGCCGTCGATCGGTCCGATCGGCCGCCAGCGCCTGCCGCCGGAGTTTCACGAGGGCATCCGCCGCTTGCTGGTGGCCGAATTCAACCGCTCTGGTCCACCAGAACACGGCCCGCCCGAGATCCTTCGCGACACCCTGGCCGCTTTTGTAGGCGTTCCCTGAAAAGAATTGCGCCTGCGGGACTCCGCCGGCGGCCGCTTCTTCCATGAACTGCGCCGCTTCCTGATCGCGATTCGTCAGCTTCAACACCAGCGCGAGCCGATAGCGGGCGTCGGGGAAGTGCGGCTGCAGTTCGAGCGCCCGCCGGTAGGATTGCGCCGCGGCTTTGAGGTTGCCGAGCGAGTACTGGACGCTGCCGAGACTGTAGTGCGCATGGGTGAGTTCGGGGTTGAGGAGAATGGCCTCCATCAGGGCGGTGGCGGCGGCATGCCCGTCCTGTTTCGTCATGAAGACGATGCCGAGTTGCAGCAGCGCCTCGGGATGATTCGGCTGCAGTTTGAGCGCGATGCGGCATTCGTCGAGCGCGGCGTCGAGGTCGCCGACGCGATAGAGCCCTTGCGCCAATTGCAAGCGCGCCGCCGCGTCGGCCGGGAACGTTCTGACGGCGCCGCGCAGCTCGCTCAGCTCGGCGACCGCATCGGTGCGCGCCTGCCCGGTCGATTCGGCGAGGCGGTGTTCGTCTTGTACCGGATGTTGGCTGGCCGGATCGGGATCCGCATTGAGAACGGGGGAGGGAGATTCGGGCGTCGGCGGTGCGGCCATCTGTTCGTCCGCAGTTTGAGCGAACGGCTCACCGGGAAGTGCACCGAACAGCGGGACAATAAGGATGGCCACGGATACCATGCGACGAGACATCGAAACCTGTGACCCTCCCGGCTAGGTATGTACGGAGATGATTATAGCACTTGCGCGGCAGCAGCGGACTCCCGATGACTGGCCGTGAATCGAGGGCGGAGCAGGGCGCGTGCAGTATCGGGCTAGCGCGCCTTGGTCAGTCCTGTTTTGAGCTGTTCAATGCGGGCCTGAAGGATTTCGCCGGTCGGGTATACCGGGTCGTGCGGTACCCGCCAGACCGGTTCCAGCGGGGCCGGATCCGTCGTCAGGCGGGGGACGAGATGCCAGTGGATATGCGGCAGTTGATTGCCCAACAGTTCGTAATTGATTTTCCTGGCGCCAAAGACCTGTGCAAGCGTTTTGGCCACGAGCGTGACCTCTTCCATCAGCTGAATACGCTCGGTCGGCGCCAGGTGAAACAGTTCGGTGGCGTGGCGCCGGAAGACGACGACCGTCCAGCCGGGAAAGAACTGGTCTTCGTGCAGGTAGGCCTGGGACAGCCCCAGGTCGGCGATGAAGTGGTCGGCGCGCGGCCAGGTGCCCTGACAGGCTTTGCAGGTCGGCTCGGTCATGGTTGATTGGCTTTGCGCCACTCCTCTTCCGTAATGACGCCCTTCTTAAGCAGTAACTGGAGCAATCGTTCGGTCTGCTTGTCCGTCTGGCGTTGAGGGGGAGCGGGCTGCGCCTGGACGGCCGGCTGTTTCGGTTCGGGCGGCGGCCGTTTGTTGCCGTAGACTTTGAAGACCGGCGTGAAGACGGCGACGTAGTCCCGGTTGCGGATCCGGACGGAGGCGGCGCGGCTGGTGGTCTGTGAAGCGATGTCCGCGGTGCTGCCGGGTGGAATGCGGAAGAAGGGTTTGCCGTCGTCGGTTGCGCCATCCTGTCCGAGGACGTCGAACCGGTTGAGGAAGGGTTCGTTCGTCAGGGCCTCATGGTCTTCTCCGGCCAGGTTCGTAATTTTATCGAGGACGACGAGCAGCGAGTCGGCGATCAGCGGATCGGCGGTCAGATTGCGGACGCTGACGTCGTAGCGGTATTCGCTCGTAAAATTGTCGCGTCCCGTCAGGGTGACGATGACCGGGACCTTTCCGGTCAGATCGGTGAGCTGCTCGAACGGGGATGCCGGCGAATCCGTCCCGTACCCGATGGCCGCGGCGAACAGCGCCAGGCCGGCCAGCAGCGTGAACGGCGGTTTTGTGCAGGTCATGGCGCGCCTCGGATCTCGGGAGAATCGATTACGGAAGGACACGGCGCAGCATAGCAAGAATCGATGAATTGATCGAGTCCCGGGACGGGGGCGTTGTCTTGACACCTCGTTTCGCCTGACGCTATTCTCGCCGCAGTCGATGTCGATTTCGATGTCCTTCCGGTTGCACAACACATGACAGTCAACACGTCTCGCGCTCCGTTGTTGATTTCCAACGCTCTCGTCGCCCGGCTGCTGCGTCTCTACGACTATCCGCATCCGACGATTCCGCGCCGCATCATTCGTGGATACGACCGGCCGCATGCCGTGCGCACTGCGCGCATGTGTGCCGCGGTGGCGGCCGCGCTGGGCCATGATTCCGCGCGGGTCCGCCAGTATCAGATTGCCTGCGTGCTTCACGATTTGGGCCGGGCCGGCCTGGACCGGGCGCTGTTCGGGAAAATCTGGTCCTGGGCGAAAGCGCAGGGGATTCCGACCAGGCCGCGCGAATGGCGGGCCCTGCATCCGGAAACCCGGTATGGACGCGAGACCGAAGCGTTCTTGCGCCGGTATCGCGGCGATCTCGATGCGGCAGGCATTCCCATGACGGCCTGGGCAAGCGAGCAGGTCGAGATGCGGCTGGGCTATGCGCGGCGGCTCTCGCGCCGGCTGCGGACCGTGCGCGGCGAGATCACGCGGATGGGCGTGCGGTGGGAGCCCTGGATGCAGCGGGTGATGCTCTACTATTATTATCCTGAAAAACTGGCTGCGGCTCCGGCCTGGGTGAAGCAGTTGGCGGAAATCCTGGTCGCCTGCGAACAGTTCGAGGCTTACAGCAATCAGCAGCGCGGGCGCGATTACTACGTGCGCAAGAAGGAAACGCTCGCCGATGCGTTTGCCTATCTGGAGACGTTGCAGCGGGAAGGTATCTTGAGCCGGACGGTGATGTCGGCGTTGCGTGGATTGGCCGCCGGCGGCGAGTTCGATCGGGTGCTGGAAGAGGCGCGCGGCTGCCGTCTCTCGCCGGCCGAGCGGAAGTTTCTGCGCCGGATGGAGCATTGACATGACTGTGAACACCGTTGTCTCCCGGGTGGATCTGCGCGGCGACACGCACATCGAGAATCTGACGAAGCCGGTGCAGGCCGCGGTTGCCGATTCGGGTCTGCGCGCCGGGATCGTCACGGTGTTCGTGAAGCACACGACGGCGTCGGTCATGATCATCGAAGACGAGCCGGGCATTCGCGCCGACACGAAAACGTTTTGGGATCGAGCGGTGCCGGCCGATCCGGCGTGGCAGCACAATACGAGAAATGCCGGCGAAGACAACGGGCACAGCCACCTTCGCGGGCAGTTGCAGGGGCCGTCCGTCACGATTCCGTTTTCCGGGGGCGCGCTGCTGCTGGGCACCTGGCAGCAGATCGTCGTGGTCGATTTCGATACGCGTTCACGCACGCGCGAGTTGATCTTCCAAATCATCGGTGAGTGATCATGAGGCTGCGGTCCGTCATGCGAGGGCTTGTGCGCGCGACAGCGGGTGCCGCCGTGCTGGCCTGTGGCGCATGGGCCACGGGAGCCGAGTGGGGCAAACCGCTCGGCGGGGCGTACGACGGCGCGGATGGCAGACCCAGGCCGGTGACGCCCGCCCCGGCCGAACTCAGCCCGGACGAGCGCGCGACCATGGCGGTGTTCGAGCGGGCCACCAAGTCGGTCGTTTTCATCGCCAATACCGCCATTCAACGCGACATCTGGTCCTTCGATACGATGGAAGTCCCGCAGGGCTCCGGCTCCGGATTTATCTGGAGCAAGCAGGGCTATATCGTCACAAATTTTCATGTCATCTACGGGGCCGATGCGATCAAGGTGACGCTGGCCGACCGGAGCGAGCACCAGGCCAAGATCGTGGGGGCCGATCCGGATCATGACCTGGCGGTGCTCCAGATCAAGGTTCCGGAGACTCTGCTGGAGCCGCTGGCGATCGGCGCGTCGCACGATTTGCGGGTCGGGCAGAAAGTCCTGGCGATCGGCAATCCCTTCGGGCTGGACCATACCCTGACGACGGGGGTGGTGAGCGCGCTGGGACGGACCATCAAGTCGATGTCGAACCGGACGATCGAGGGCGTGGTACAAACCGACGCGGCGATCAATCCGGGCAACTCCGGCGGGCCGCTGCTCGACAGCAGCGGGCGGCTGATCGGCGTGAACACGCAAATCGTCAGTCCCAGCGGCGCCTATGCCGGCATCGGGTTCGCGGTTCCGGTGGACACGGTGAATCGTATCGTGCCGGAGCTGATCAAGCACGGGAAGCTCATCAGGCCGGGATTGGGCGTGTCGCTGGTGCCTGATTCCATCGTCAAACGGTGGGGCATCAAGGGGCTGGTGATCGGGAAGGTGGCGCGCGGCGGGAGTGCCGATCGCGCCGGGCTGCGGGGCGCGCGGGAGACGCAGGCCGGCCGGATCGAACTCGGCGACATCGTGGTCGCCATCGACGGGAAGCCGGTCGAGACGATCGACGACATGATGGATGTCATGGAGGCGCATAAGGTCGGCGATCAGGTGACGCTCGAGATTCTCCGCGCGAACAAACGGCAGCAGCTCTCCCTTACCCTCCAGGCGGTCAACTGACGCCGGTAGCGTCCGGCTTCGACATGTTGTTATGATGACGCCTGACCAACCTGGAGATTGCTATGAGCGACCATCGACCAGACGATACAGGGCAGGCCGGAGCAGCGAAGCGACCGGCGCAGGCGACCGCAGACCCCCTCGATCTCATCGAGCAGTGCCTGGCCTCCTTTCCTGAGAACGATCCCCGTCAGCAGATTCTCTACAAACTCCGGCACTCCGTCATGCTGGCCGCCGCCGGTCAGCAGCAGCGGGAAGCCGAATATAAAAAAATCAGCGAGGTCGTGGCGAAGCTGACGGCGCCGGCCAACCGGATCGGCACGTTGCTCGATCTGCCGGGCGAGGGCCTGGCCAGGATCGTGGTCGGCGGGGCCGAGTATTACGCGAATGTGGATCCTCGTGTGGCTGCCGCTGAGTTGAAGATCGGCGCGCAGATTCTGGTGAACGAAGCCTATGCGGTCATCAAGACGCTGGGCTATGACCTGAACGGGCCGGTGCTCAAGCTGACGGAAGCATTACCGGATGGCCGTCTGCGCTTCGAGCAGGAGATGGGCCGCCAGTCGCTGATCCTGCAACGGTCGAGCGACCTGGTCGGGGTGGAGTTGAAGGCCGGAGATGAACTGCGGATCGATCCGGGGCACCGGATCGCGATCGAGAAGCTGGAAGACCGCAAAGCCAAGACCCATGTCCTCGATGAAGTGCCGACGGTGAGCTGGGAGCAGATCGGCGGCCAGCAGGACGCGATCAGCGCCATCCGCAAGGCGATCGAATATCCGCTGATGCACGCGGAGACGTTTCAGCAGTTCAAGTTCACGCAGCCGAAGGGCTTTCTGCTCTACGGCCCTCCGGGCTGCGGGAAAACACTGATCGGCCAGGCTGCCGCCGCCAGCCTCTCGAAGCTTGTGAGCGAGTCGATGGCGGCCGGCGGAAAGACTGAGACGCTGCCCGCGATCACCGGCGGCGCATTCCTCCATATCAAAGGGCCTGAAATTCTGAACATGTGGCTCGGCGAGTCGGAGCGCATGGTTCGCGATCTCTTTGCCAAGGCCAGAGCCCGCCGGCGCGAGGGCGCGCTGCCGTTTATTTTCATCGACGAGGCCGAGTCGATTCTGGGAACCAGACGGGCGTCGCGCTCGTTCAATATTTCGAGCACGCTGGTGCCGATGTTCTGCTCCGAGATGGACGGGATTGAATCGCTGCGGGATGTCGTGATCATTCTCGCGTCGAACCGGCCGGATCTGATCGATCCCGCGGTCCTGCGGCCCGGGCGGATCGACCGCAAGATCAAGGTTAGCCGTCCGAATCGCGAGTCGGCTGCGGAGATTCTGAAGGTGTATCTCACGAACGAATTGCCGCTGGATCAGGCGCTCGTTGCCGGGCAGGGCGGGGACAAGGCGAAGGCCGTTGCCTCGCTGGTGGAAGAGGTCATCGAACAGATTTACAAACGGATGGACGAGAACCGCCTCCTCTCGATCCGGCTCCGGAGCGGCCAACACAAGGTGCTCTATCGGGGCGATCTCGTGAGCGGGGCGATTCTTTCCTCGATCGTCCAGCGCGCGAAGGAAAAAGCGATCGATCGCATGATCCAGTCGGGACAGTCGGCGGGGCTCATCGCAAAGGACCTCACCGATTCTGTGTCGGAAGAATTCCGCGAAGGGGAGATGCTGCCGCCGGACGACGCGGCGGAAGAGTGGTTGAAGCTGCTCGATCATCACCCCGAGCAGGTCGTCGGCGTGTCGTCCTTCCGGCGCGGCCGGCAGACGGAAGAGCGCTTGGTCAATCAGATTATCTAGTCATGCGACTCTACGGGATTGAAACAGAGTACGGGATTACGCGCGAGGATCTTGAGGAAGTGGATCCGGTCGTCGAGTCCATGGAGCTGGTGCGCGCCCATTTGACGGCGTCGTTCGAACGGCGCTGGGATTATGGCGGCGAAGATCCGCACGACGACGCCCGTGGATTCCGGGTGTCCGGACTCCAACAGGATAAGGAAGAAGACGACTTCGCCAGGATCGATGCGCACCGGCCCTTTTCATTTCATGAGATGAAAAGCGACCTGGTGCTGCCGAACGGCGCCCGGTTTTATAACGACCATACCCATCCGGAATATTCGACTCCGGAATGCCGGACCTTGCGCGATCTGCTCGCCCACGATCGGGCCGGCGAGCGGGTGGTGCAGCGCGCGGCTGAGCGGAGAAATCGCGCTCTGGGCGGGCCGCACGTACAGCTGTACAAGAACAACACCGATCTGCACGGCCATAGTTACGGCTGTCACGACAATTATCTCGTGTCGCGCTCGATTCCGTTCCCGCAACTGGTCGCAGGGCTCCTCCCGTTCCTCGTGAGCCGCCAGGTGATTGCCGGTGCGGGAAAGGTCGGCATCGAGGCGCAGGAAAGCGGATTCGTTCCGGGGCAGTATCAGCTCTCCCAGCGGGCCGATTTCATGGAGACGGATCTGAGCGTCGATACGATGCATAACCGGCCCGTTCTGAACACCAGGGATGAGCCGCATGCCGACCGGACGAAGTACCGGCGGCTGCATCTGATCATCGGCGATGCCAATATGTGCGAGTATGCCACGGCGTTGAAGGTCGGCACGACGCAATTGGTGCTGGAGTTGATCGACCGGGGTGCGGCCCCGGCGATTGAACTGGCCGATCCGGTTGCAGCGGTGAAGCAGATTTCCCGGGATCCCGACCTCAAGGCCGCCGTGAGGCAGAAGCAAGGGTCGGCTCTTTCCGGGATCGAGATTCAGGAGCAGTATTACACGGCGGCCAGGCGCATGCTGGCCGGCGCCGATGCGGACACGGACTGGGTGTTGCGCGAATGGGGCGACACCTTGGAGTTGCTCAAACAGGATCGCGGCCGGCTGGTCGGCAAGCTCGATTGGGTGACCAAACTCTGGTTGTTCGAGACGTTCATCCGGGAAGAACGCATCGGCTGGGATGATCCTTGGATGGCCAGTCTGGATCTCGAGTATCACAATGTGAATGCGGACCGCGGGCTGTATCTCGGGTTGGAAGCCGAAGGCAAGGCCTGGCGCATGACGACGGAGGCCGACATTGAGCAGGCGCTGTCGGCCGGTCCTGGTGATACCCGAGGCGGGCTGCGCGGACTCTGTGTGCGGCGGTTTCCCGATCAGATCAAGGCGATGCAGTGGGAACGGATTCAGTTCGCGGGCGGGTTGAAGGGCAAGGGAAAAGTGCTGGAGATGGGCGACCTGTTCGATCCGGGCGAGGTGAGGGCCTGTGCGGAAATTTTTGAACGGGCGGCTGCTCCGGCCGATGGTCTGGCCGCCTGGGAGATACGAAAGGAATCACAGTCATGATCTATCACATGATGCCTGAGCGGCGCGAGGGACCGGGTGATCCGATGCCGAAGGCGCCGAGCCCGTCGGAAGAGGGCGGCGGCCCGAAGCGTCCCGATACCGGATCGCCCGACAAGGACAGTTTGATGAAGCGGATGAAGAAGGTCGATCCGAAGCAGGCGGAGCGGTACCGGCAGCGGACGGGGGAATAGTTGAAAAAGTGCTGGGTCCTGAGTGCTGAGCGAAACGCCAGGTTCAGGGTTCAAAACTCAGCACTCAGCACTTTTTACTCAGCACTAAGGTGAACCGATGGGGATGCAGGGGGATTTTTATCAGCTGTTGAAGGAGCAGGGTTATCAGTTCGGCCAGCCGGCGGCTGCCGGATCGGGAGTCGAGCTGCCGACTGCGACGACGATTCTCGCGTTCAAGTATCGTGACGGCGTTCTCGTCGCCGGCGATCGCCGGGCGACGGCCGGCAATATGGTGATGTATGACCGGACGGACAAGGTCCTCGAAATCGACCGGCACAGCGTCATGGCCATTGCGGGGGTTCCGGCCACGGCTTATGAGATGGTGCGGGTGCTTGAACACTCGTTTAAATACTACCGGCGGACTCAGCTGCAGGAATTGAGCTTCGAGGGAAAGCTGCGCGCGGTGTCGAAGCTGTTAAAAGAAAATGTCGCCGCGGCACTGGCGGGGACCGGCGCTGTGGTGCCCGTGTTTGCCGGCTATGACTTCGAGCAGGGGGCGGCCAAGATCTTCTTCTACGACATTCTCGGGGCCGAGTTTGAAGGTGTCGAGTATGCGGTCTCCGGTTCCGGGTCGCCGACCATCCGCGGGATTCTGCACTATGTGAACACCTGGGGCGAACGTCCCCTGGCCGCGCTGACGGAGGAAGAGGCGACTGTGCAGGCGTTGCGCCTCTTGACCAGTGCTGCTGAGTTCGATTCGGCTACCGGCGGGGTGAATCGGGAAGCAAGTCTCTATCCGGTCGTCAAGTTCATTACGCAGGAAGGGTTGAGGACCGTCCCGGACTCCACATTGAAACAATTGTTCGAAACGAAGGTGTCGCGCCATGTATGAAGAACCGTACCGGTGGGTCGAAGCAGTCGGCAACCGCCGGACTTATCTCGATGAGCAGTTTCGGCAGGGGAGTCCGGTGGTGGCCCTGGGCTACGACGGGGGCCTGCTGCTGACGACCGTCAGCAAGGGCACGTCGAAGCTGTACGAGATTTACGATCGCATCGCCCTGGGAGGCATGGGGCATCCGGCGGATCTGGAAAAACTCCGGTTCAGCTTGTTGGAGATGGCGCACACCGAGGGGTTCAATCGGTCTCCGTCAGATGTGACCGGCTCCCGCCTGGTGAAATACGGAATCGCTCCGGTCATCAAACAGGCTTTTGAAGAGGTCTATAAGGCGCCGTTCATCGTCAGGATTCTGCTGGCCGAGCTGGGCCAGAGGCCGGAGAAGGATACGCTGCTCACGATCAATTATGACGGGACGTTTGAAGAACTCAAAGATTATGCCGTGCTGGCTGCGACGAAGACCGCGCAAGCGCGTATGCAGGAATATCTGAAGGCGCAGAAGCCGTCCGCCTGTCCGCTTGAGCAGGGCTTGCTGTTGGCGCTGCGCGCCTGGGCTATCGGGTCGCTTGCGCATCAACAGGATCCGGCCGAGGCGGCGATTGATGAAGTGCAGGAGGCCGGTCGCGGAGCGGCGGCATCGATTCCCGATCTGGCGGCGTTGCACGCGCATCTTCGTGAGGTATTGGCGGATAAGACGCTGGAATGCGCGGTCCTGGAGCGGCAGCAGGCCGGTTCATCCAAATATCGTGCGCTGAAGCCGGCCGAACTTTCCCGACTGCTTCCCGGCGATCTTCAGGCCGTTGTGACGCGCTGATATGTTAAACCGTATTTTCGGAATAGAAACGGAGTACGGACTCCTCGTCAATGAGGATCGTCCCGATCACTCGCCTACCTGGTTCGCCCACAAGATCCTCGATCATCTGTTTCATGCCCGGCACCGGGGCGTGCTGGATCTCCACCATCGCGGGCACGACGAGCCGCCGGGGAACGGAGGGTTTCTCACCAATGCCGGCCGGATGTATCTCGACATGGGGCATCTGGAGTATGCCTCGCCGGAATGCCAGTCGCTCGTCGATCTTGTTGCGGTCGACCGGGCAGGCGATCAATTGCTGCAGGAGGCGATCGAAGCCTTGGGATTCGGCGAGACCATTTCGCTCATCAAGAACAATATCGATCACGAGACGGACGCGACGTTCGGATCGCACGAAAACTATCTGGTCACCCGCCGGTTTCCATTCAGCCGGAGAGGGCTGAGTCCGCTGGTGACGTTCCTGGTCACCAGACAGATTTTCACCGGCTCCGGCCGTATCGGATCGGCCAATCCGCAGGATGCCTGGATTCAAATGGATCGTCTGATCGTGCCGCGCGGGGCGCTCCGTTCGCACGGCCCCCAGACGACGATTCCGTATCAGATTTCGCAGCGGGCTGATCATATCGTGAACGATTTCTTCGAGTGGGTGCAGCAGAACCGCGCGATCGTCAATACCAGGGACGAGCCGCTGGCGGATCCCAATCAATACCGGCGCATCCATCTGCTGCTCGGCGATTCGAACATGGCCGAAGTCGCGACGGCGCTCAAAATGGGCACGACGGGATTGGTCTTGCAGCTGATCGAGGAGGGAAAGGCGCCGTCCGGTGTGGAACTCGATGAGCCGGTCGAAACGCTACAAGAGATTTCGCAGGATCAGACGCGCCAATGGATCGTGCGGCTGCAATCGGGCAGGACGATGTCGGCGGTCGATCTTCAGGAGCAGTTTCTCGCGGCCGCGCGGGAGGCCTATGCCGGGCAGGATGAGGAGACGGACTGGGTGCTCGATCAGTGGGAATCGGTCCTGACGGATTTGCGCGGCGACTATGCCAAGCTGGTCGGACGGGTCGATTGGGCCTCAAAATTATGGCTGCTTGAATCCTTTCGTGACGCCGAACAGCTGGAGTGGCAGGATCCGGCGCTCAAGAGCCTTGATCTCGAGTATCATAATTTGCACGTTGATCGCGGCCTCTACTTCGGGTTGCTCGAAGAGGGGCGGGCGCCTCGCATGACGACGGACAAGGCGATTACGCTGGCGATGGAACATCCCCCGCGCAATACGCGCGCCTTCGGCCGTGGTGAATTGGTGCGGCATTTGTTGTCGGCCGGTCCGGCGAAGGGTATCGGCGATCCGTCGCCGGGAGAACATTTTTTTCCGGCGTATGTCATCAACTGGTCGATCTTTCAGGTCAACGGCCGTACGCCGTTTCCCATGCCCGACCCGTTCAAAACGTATGTTCAGGACGTTCGCACCTACCTCCAATCCGTTTGACCGGACAGTCACTCGCTCATCTCACCGCGTGCGCGCATAACACGTTGATTCTATGAAATGGCCGTCTGGATGGTATGCTTGGCAAGGCGCGGTCGATGTTCCCCGTGGCCGGCAGGAGGGTCACTATGAAAGCACGGACGTGGATGATGCAATACGGAGTGGCGATGATGCTGTCATGCGCATTCGCCCTGATTCTTGGACAGGTCCCGCTCTTTCGCGAGACGGCTGTGGGAAAGTTAACAGCTTCAGATCTGGTCCAGTTCCTTGGCTATAGTTGCGCGATGGCACTGGCATGGATTGGCGCGCGCCAGCTGGCGGCGGACCTTCCAGAAGATTTGAAATGGTTGTCGCCCTATCGGGCGTTGATTCTTCCGGTGACGACGCTGGTTACGGTGATTCTGGCCTACGGTGTCCTGTTGCTGGTCGGGGGACCGTTTCTGACCAAGTCCGCCAAAGGGATGTATAACTGGATGTTTATCGTGGGCATTGTGGCTGCCGTCGCCTGGCTCATTATGACCTGGGTCACAACCTGCGCGCCGCTCGTTGCTGCGACCGATTCACAGCGTTTGAAGAAAGCCGCCTAGCTCTCCCTCCCCTGTGGCGGCCTCATATCTGGGGCCGCCAAGTCAGTTACCGCGCGCGACTCGCAAACTCGATAATTCGGTTTTCCGCCCAGTAGGCGTCTTCACCGTTGTGGCTCAGGCTGAAGAATCCGCAGTGGCCGCCATGGCGTGGAGCCAAGAGCGCGATGAATTGGTTCTCGATAAGCTCCGGACGGGTGAACAAAGCGTAAGGGATGAACGGGTCGTCCTGGGCGGTAATGATCAATGCCGGAACGGCGATCCGTCTGAGCACGTGACGGGCTCCTGCACGGTTGTAGTAATCGGCTCCGTCCCGATAGCCTCCATCGCGAGCGGTGTAATAGTCGTCGAACTGGCTGATCGTCTTCATCGAACCCATTGCACGCAGGTCCCACTTGCCAGGGAAAAGTCCGGCTTTCCGTTTCATGCGTGCTTTGAGTTGTGACAGGAAGTGCTGGTGATAGATCCAGTTGCGTGGCTGTTCCAAGGCCGCCACGCATTGAGTCGGATCGATATTCGGGCATACCGCGACGACTCCCGCGAAGGCCGGCGCCGTACTTCCTATTTCACCGGCTGCTTTCAGCACCAGATTACCGCCCATCGAATAGCCCGCCAGCCAGATACGCCTCAGGCCGTCTACCGTCGCCAGTTCTTGGACGATTTCGCGATAGTCACTGCTCAGTCCGCTGTTGTAGAGCGTCGGCGTAAGGTGTTCGGTGCCGCCGCAGGTCCGTTGGTTCATCCGCACGACATTGAATCCACACCGGTAGGCCTTGGCTGCGATGCCACGCATATAATGCGAGTCCGCGCAACCCTCCAGCCCGTGCACCAGAACGATCGTGGGCGCGTCCTCGCGTTGCGGCTGCCAGTGACAGAACCCGAGGAGCTGAGTGCCGGGTTCGGTGGCGAAGAGACGCTCGTGCTGCGGGATCTGCCGCAGAGAGGTATCCCGCGGCCAGTACCGTGGCGCAAGGGTCATGAGGTGCGCGTTACGGAGCAGGACCGGCGGAGTGAAGTGATGGGCGTGGTTCATCTGCCCCCATCATAAACAATATCCGGCCGTGAACGTATACAGAAAGTTCTACAGGGACCATGACCGCCGGCTCTCAAGCCTGGATCATGACCCGCCGATAACGGACTCCGGGAGTTCGTATAAGGAGGCGACATGTTAACAGCAATCGGCGATGTGATGCGGCGGGTCTATGAGCGGGGGTGGATTACGACCAGAGACGGCAATATCAGCATGCGGAAACGCGAGGGCAAGTATCTCTATATCACGCCTTCCGGGTGGCGGAAGACGATCGTTCACCCCGAGCATGTGGTCAGGCTCGAGATCGTCAACGATCCCGTCACCGGTCTTGCGATTCCGAAAATTCGAGACGGACAGCAACCGTCGGGCGAGTTGTGGATGCATTGGAACCTGCAACGGGATTCGAAGAAGACACGGACGGTGGTCCACGTCCATGCGACCCACATTGTCGCGGCGATTTACGCAGGAGTGGACTTGCAGGCCATGAGTGCCGAGTTTCCGGAGATCTCCCGCTACACGCGCGTTGGCCGGACGGTGCCTGCGTTACCGGCGCTCTCGCGCGAGCTGGCGGATGTGACGGCCGAGTGCATGGGATTGCACAAGGACGGCACGCTGGAATTCGATATCGTCGGCCAGGCGAATCATGGCGTCTGTGCGGTCGCCGCTGATCCCTGGGCTGCGTACGAGCATATCGAGCGGCTGGATCATATTTGCGAGATCGTGCTGAAAAGCGGCGTCGCCGCGCGTGGGGTGTATCAGCGGCCGTCGACGCTTGCGGCGTAAGAGGATCAGGAGGTGAAAAGCAAAGAGGGCTGACGGCCTGCGGCCGTCAGCCCTCTTTCTTTATTGGCTCCCCGGGCAGGACTCGAACCTGCGACCAGCCGGTTAACAGCCGGCTGCTCTACCAACTGAGCTACCGGGGAACGGAGATTTCAAAGGAAGCGAAGCCCATTCTAGCAAAACTTCTTGCGGAGGGGGAGTCTTTTTTAGACGTCAAAGTCCTCTGTTTCATCCTCGTCCGAAGACGCGTCCGTGTTTCCTTCGGCCAACGCGGCATAGTGCTTGGCCCAGGTGAGGTAGAGGTTCCCGCTGTCCCGCATCGTATCCGCCGCTTTGACGAGCTTTTCGACCAGCTCGGGGTCTTTTCCCGTTGTCTGGATCTGTGCCGCGCGCTGTTCAAGGGCCTTGGGATATTGCGTGATCAGGCCGGCGATCTCACCGAGGAGCTCGTTGATCACGTTATCTTCTTCGTCCATCGGCACACCTCATTTCTCAACAAAAAACCCCATAGCGCGGACGCTATGGGGTTTCCCATGTTACATCGCGTTGGGCTAGCCTTGGTAGGCTTGTCCTAGAGCTGCTGACTCACCTTTCTTGGCGATCAGCTGTCCAGTAGCACTGACTGCCTGCATGGTGATGGCATTATGCTTGGCCGCGTCGCAGACAACGACGCAGAGTTCGCAACCTTTGCAGCGGTCGATATTGACCTCCGCGACCATCTTGGAGGAGTTGAGGTCCAGACAGTTCGCCTCCGGGCAATACATGATGCAGAGACGGCAGCCCTTCTTTGCCGTGCACTTTTCGTCGATCACTTGCGCTACGTTATACATGCGACGTAGTTCCTTCTTTTACGCGGCCACGGCAGGATTGCCGACTCGTAACTCGATCTTGTTCTTGTCCGCCCATTCACTGGCGATTTCATACGCCGCCTTGACGGTGGCCAGATTCTTCGCCAACAGCATTTCCTTCTTGGCGAACTTTTTCTTGATGGCTTCGTCCAGGGAGGCGGTACCGCCGGAGGCAACGAACTTCTTCCCGAATCGCTCTTGCAGCGCTCCGTCCAAGGCCTCCATGGAGACGCACTTGGTGATACCAGCTACGGACCCGATCATGGCCATGTTGGTCGACAGCTCTGTGCCGGCGACTTCGATCGCGAGCTCGGTGCCGGCGATGTAAAACAGGGCGACATTGAGGTCTTTGAGCCGCTGGATGTCTTCTTCTGACAGAAGAGGCTGAGCGGAGTTGATGATCACGACTCCGCCTTCCTTCACGCCGGAATAAAACGGCATCGTGTAGCTTTTTCCCATCGTGATGACTTGGGGATGAAATACCTGGATCACGTCCGGGAATACCAATTCGCCGCGGTCATAGATCCGTTCGATCCCGATACGGCAATAGCTTTCTGCCGGTGCCATTCGTTTTTCGGCCCCGAAGAAGGGGTTGGAGATCGAAAACTTTCCGTCCCGGTTGGCGGCCATAGCCAGGACATGCGCAGCGGTGACTGCGCCCTGTCCGCCTAAGCCCGACATCCGGATATTCAGTCTCTTCTTAATCATGGACAACCTCCGGTTTCGTTAGGCTTGCCCGGCCAATTGCTTGGCGGCTGCTTTCCGTTCTTTATCCTTCGCTGCCAGTTCGGCCAGCAATTGCTTGGCCGGTTCGCTGACATACTCCTTGTAGGCAAACCGCTCGGTCGGCTTCTCAGAATCGCGCATTTCCTGGAGGCCTTCCATGCTGTTCTTTCCGATTTCCAGAATGCAGGGCGTATAGAGCTGGAGATAGGTCGGACCGATTTCGCGGGCGATATGCACGGCGTTACGAATGACTTTCTCGACCAGGGACGGCTTGCTGACCGTGCAGTTGACGACATAGTGGCAGCCGGACTCGCGGGCGATTTCCGGCAGCCGAACCTTGTCGAACAGCTTGCCGACCGGAGCCATTTTGGCGACGAACCCCTTCTGCATGAGTCCGCTCTCCTGGCCGCCGGTGTTGGCGTAGAGTTCGTTGTCGAAGCAGATGGTGGTGAATTTTTCCTGACGGAACCAGGCCTGGAGGGTCATGTCGAGACCGATATCGACGGTGGCACCGTCGCCGGCCAGGACGACCACATCCTTGGTCCGTCCGGGGAAGCGAACACTCAGCGCGCGCTTCAGTCCTGATGCGATGGCGTTCTGGTTGCCGAAGAGCGAGTGGATGTTGTGAACGGCCACCATTGGGAACACCAAGCTGGTGCAACCGGTGGAGCCGACCATGACCGTGTCTTCCGGGTTAGGGAGCGACGCCAGGATGTAACGGAAGGCCATGGACTCGGGACAGCCGGCGCACAGCGAGTGCTGCTCAATGAGTTCCTTGCTGTTTCCGATGTCTTTCCAGCCGCGGTCTTCCTTGCCGTAGGTCGCGCTCTTGACCAGGTCCTGGTAATCCGACGGCATGATGTCGTACAGGGCTTCAGAGATCTGAATGCGTTCCTTGCTCATATATGCCTCCTCAGGGCGAGTCGTTCGAAATAGGGTCGTCTGCTGCTATGCGCTTGTCCTCAGCTTCCGCGACCGGCCATGGAAATGGACTTCATTCCCAGAACCGTCTTGATCTCGGATACGATGATTTCCGGCGGCATGGTCATGCCTCCGCAGACGTGCGGACCGGCATGGACACGATGATGATTGGGGATGGTCGCCTTGATTTCTTTAGCCAGCCATCCGGTCACGTTGAATTCCGGCACGAAGATATGTTTGGCGTTTTTCGTCGCTTCGCGGATTTCTTCTTCCGGCCAGGGCCGCAACGTCTTCACCTTCACCAGACCGCAACGGATGCCTTCATCTTCCAACAGACGGATCGCTTCGCGGCCCTGTGAGACGGCCGTGCCTGAAGCCACGATCACGATGTCCGCATCGGTGTTCTCGGAATCGATCAACCCGTTAAGCCACTTGATCGAATGCTTTCTGGAGCGTTCGACGGCCGCCCAGACTTCTTGTTGCCAGCTGGCATGGGTGGCGTAGCTGATATAGTTGCTCTTCATGACGAACGGATCGCGCATCATCCGGACCGGCGGACATTCCATGTCCATGCAGGGGACGGGCGAGCGGTACGGATCGTAAGGAGGCAGGCACATGTCGGCCGGCGTGAGGTTGACGACGTCTTTTGTGTGCGTGACAAAGAATCCGTCGCAGCAGAGCGCGAGCGGTAAATGCACGTCCGGCTCTTCCGACACCATGTAGCCCTTGAGAATCCAATCGAAGAAGTCTTGCGCGGTTTCCGCATGCCAGACCAGCATGCCGGTATTCAGCAGGTACGCGATTTCCAGCGTGTCGGGCTGAATCGACAGCGGCGAGTTGATGCCGCGGCAGGTGACGATCATTTGAATCGGCAACCGTGCTCCGGACCACATGGGGAAGTTTTCCATGGCGCGCATCGTGCCGGGGCCCGCGGTCGTCGTAAAGACGCGCGCTCCTCCGAATGCCGCTCCGGCGCATTGAGACATCACGGCAAATTCACTTTCGCCGCGGAAGTAATCGCCGATGTATCCCTCAGCAAAGAGTTCGCCGATCAATGCGGCCGCTTCACTCTGCGGAGTGATCGGGTAGGCGATCATGACGTCGCAACTGGCGCGGCGGACCGCTTCCTTGATGACTTCGCTGCCGGTGTAGAACGAAGGCGTCCGAGGCGCCTCGTTCATCATCTTCCAGGTATCGGTATATGTCTGGCCCTTTTTGTTTTTCGTACCAATGACTGAGTGTGTATCTGCCATGACCCAGCCTCCTTTCACGCTATGCAGAAGTTCAAACGGCTTAGTTTGAAGCCCCGCTCTTGGCTGACGTCAGCCGTGGTTGGACTGTCCCTTTCAACTTTTTCACCCAGTCTGCCAGGGTCATGATTTTTTCGACGGTTGCATCACGGAATGAGAGCATCGCGTCTTCATGGCCGGCCTGCGCACACATTGCGATCGTATAGCATGAGGTCCCGCCCCGAATGATCTTGAGCGACAGGTTCGCCTGGTGGCAATGCACCCCGATGAACATGCAGCAATCGATCTTGTTGTGCCAGATGGTGAGATTCGGGTGGTTGGGATTGATTTCGACTTCAGGATTGATCTTCGGATATTTGGGGCGATAGTCCGGCATGGGAATCAGCATCGGCTTCTGGCCGGGCTGCACGCACTCTTTCAGGGTGTTGTATAAGTGGCGGATCGCCGTCGCCTTCTTGGCGGCCTTTTCATTCCAGGCCCAGAGTACCAAGGGACCGGGGAAAAGGGTCGGGACTTTGGCCATCAAGAATTGCTTTGCAGCTTCTTCATAGGCTTTTTCTTCGGAAACAATGACGCCGTTGATATGGGCTTCACCCGGGTTTGGCAACCGGATTCCCATGCTGGCGGCTGCTGGCGGCAGAAAGTGTTCTGGTCCTGGGAGCACGCGGTATTGACTCATTACGACTTACTCTCCGGGCAAAAGGGTGAAAGACCTAAGAACGACGCATTTTCCACGACTTGATCCTATCAACACTCTAAGCTTTTCCCTGCGCCTTCTGCAACCTCACAGAAGGCCCACCTCCCGGAGCTTTTGGGCTATGAAGGCGGACTCGGATTAGGCCTTTAGGGACGCCCACCTGCAGAACAGGAACTGTGCAATTCAATCGTGAGTTGGACGGCCATTATAGGTGGCCGGCTTTTTCCTTGTCAAACGAGGAAAGGCCGGATGTCCCTGTATTCAACAAGACAAAAATGTGTCCGGCAGTCTTCTCGGAGGCCGGTTATGGAAGCTGTTCGCATGCGGCTGATGCGCCGAGGATGCAGGCTTGTTCAAAGTCCTCTTTGGCGAGACGCCCCTGGAGGTGTTCCTGGTAGAGTTTGCCTCGCAGGAGGAGTGCCTGGACATGAGACGGGTCGACTCCCAGGACGACGGTCAAATCGTCAATAGCCCGTGCGGACTGGTGCTGCTTGTGATGGAGTTCGGCCCGGAGCAGATAGGCTTCTTTCTGAAGAGGAATCCAGCTATTAGGGGTGGAGGAGTCGAGTAGCCTGTTCAGAACGGTCAGGGCCGGGGCCCATTGTTTGCCGGACATCAGGGAGCGGGCTTGAGCGGTGGTCACGCGGATGAGCCGCTGGCGGGCGATATCGAAAAACGGGTCGATCTCCAGGGCCTGTTTGTAGGCCTGTTCCGCCGCCTCGTGCCGGTCCAACCATGTGCTCACATCACCCTGACCGAGCAGTGCCCAGAGGTTCTTTGTGTCGAGAAGCAGGGCACGGTCAAAATCCATCCGGGCATTGTCGATGTACTCGGAATATTCACTCGGACGAGATTTGTTGGCGTAGGCCAGAGATGCCAGCCGGAGGTAGGTCTGTCCCCGCACGATCAGCGGATCCACGTACTGGGAGTCCAGAGCGGCGGCCTGTGAGGTGAGGTCGATTTTTTGGCGGAGATTGTGTGAATGTACGGCGTCGTCGACGAGACGGCGTGCGAGGTTCTGGGGGCCTGCGTGGCCCGGCGGTTCGATGATGAGGGTGCGAACTCCGGAGACCGGTGTTTGCATCTCCCGGAGCTGTGCTTTCAGCTCCGTGTTTTCTTTTTGAAGCTGCCGGAAATGTGCGGCCAGCTGTTCTTCCGAACGCCACCGGCGAATAGCATCTTGAAGCTGATCCAGGTTGACGACGGCCCGGATACGGACCGTGAAGACCGGCCGGTCATTTTCAAAACTGCGCCGAGACTCCAGGATATCTGTTTTAGTGATTGCTGCTGCGAGTGTCCGGATTTCCAGCGAACTGATCTGGGTGCTTTTCCCGTTTCGAACCGCTTCATAGTCGTGGGAAGTCGATTCGAGATAGACTCCTGCTTCCTCGACGGCTTTACGTTGGGCACGCTGGATGACGCGCTCTTCCGCGACGGCCAAGGTGTCGCCGTCTGCCATGACATAGCGGCTTTCGGCCAGGATGGTTGTTTCCGCCGCGTTGGCATTCCATGTCAATGGGATGGAGAGGCTCAGGCAAGCCAGGATCAGTACGCGAATCATAGAAGGAACTATACCTCGCGCGCGCCGGCTCGACAATGCACCCAAGGTATGGTCTCTGTCCGGGATTTTTCTGGAAGCGTAAACGTATTCTGACGGCGGGTTGGAAACGCCAAAGATCTGATTTTATTTGGGTAAAACTTGAGTGAACGGATGGACTTCTACCCGCTCAAAGACCCCGTTTATTGTATAGGGGTCCTGGCTGGCGAATTGTTCCGCCTCAGCCTGTGTCTCGAATTCCAGCACCATCAAACTGCCGGTCTTATCTGTGAGAGGGCCGGCAAGAATGATGCGGCCTTGCTGTGCCAACGGCTCAAGATTCGCAAGGTGGGCCGGACGGTAAATCTTTCGTTTCGCTTCCCCCTCAGGGCCATCGTATCCAAGAATGACAAATTTCATCAGAAGGTATCCTTTGTGGGGAGTCTTATTCAATGCGGGCGGTGTGGATGTGCGCCTAAGCAGGGTCTTCAAGCGGACAACGGTCTTTGTACCCGTCCGTCACTTCATGCCACCAGCGGATTTCAGTCTCTCCAAGCTTCCAGCACAGATATACGATTCGTCCATCGCGCGCATGAGGAAAGTCACACAGTCCGAGATCGATATCTTTGACATGAACGCCGAGCTCATGAATGGCCTGAAGGTTTGAGCTGATGGTTTGCAGGCTGAGCACGTACTGGGGGCCCACCGAGGTTCCGCCACCATAGGCCGCCCGGTCCGATGCTTTGCGGACTTCTTCGCGAGTCCGGACCAGGATAACCTTGAATTGCTTGATGGTTTCAAGGTGCCGCTGGAGCTGCGGAATGAGTTGATTGGCTTCGAAAAGCGTAAACACCCGCCCCGGACTGTCTTCGTCTCGATCTTCGGCCATATGCAAATACTCCTTTGCGCTGTGTATCACAGCCGATTTTCCGGTTCAATGGGAGGAGGCCGCTTTTCGTGAAACAAATAGGAGTTGAAAAAAGTCTATTGTTCTGTTGACAACGGATAAAGGCATGCGTATCATCCGCTCTAGCATTCACATTTGATGCGAATCGCTCTCCACGTAATTTCAACCTCCGGAACCTTTCTCGAATCGAAACCACACGAGTCGGTGTCAGCATCGAAGTAGAAGGCGAACGCCACTAACATCCATTGATTGCATCCAATCGCTCAGGCGTTTCGGAGACCACGGTCTGAATCTTCAATACTAAAAAGCTTGCATAACCAGAATACGGTACGAATCGACCTCCCCAATTACGATTATCGCTGGCTCAAACTATAAACACACATCTGTTCCGCGCATGGTCAATCAATCTGGTCAGTCGTTTCTCATGACAACAGAGCCAATGGCTCGATAGGAGAGTTATGCAAGCTGCTAAGGGAGAGGTCATGTATCTGGCGGAGTTGAAGCAGAAATCGATCGCCGATCTGAATGAGGTGGCGCGTGACCTGAAGATCGAAGGCTCGGCCAACCTGCGCAAGCAGGAACTCATCTTCGCTATTCTTCAGGGGCAGACTGAAAAGAACGGCGTCGTGTACGGCGAAGGTGTGCTGGAAACGCTTCCGGACGGCTTTGGATTTTTGCGCGCGCCCGACTCCAACTACCTCCCTGGGCCCGACGATATCTATATTTCTCCGTCTCAGATCCGCCGATTCAATCTCCGTACCGGTGACACCGTCTCCGGGCAGATCAGGCCGCCGAAAGAAAGCGAGCGGTACTTTGCCCTGCTCAAAGTCGAGAAGGTGAATTACGAAGATCCGGAAGTGTCCCGCGATAAGATTCTCTTCGACAACCTGACCCCGCTCTATCCCGAAGAACGACTCAATCTGGAATTCGACCGCGAAGAATATTGTACGCGCGTGATGGATTTGACGACTCCGATCGGCAAAGGGCAGCGCGGATTGATCGTGGCCGCGCCCCGCACCGGTAAGACGATGCTGCTCCAGGCCCTTGCGCGCGCCATCCTAAAGAATCACAAGGAAGTCACGTTGATCGTCCTCTTGATCGACGAGCGTCCGGAAGAAGTCACCGACTGGCAGCGGCAGGTCAAGGCCGAGGTCATCAGTTCGACGTTCGATGAACCGGCGCAGCGCCATGCGCAGGTTGCCGAAATGGTGCTGGAAAAGGCCAAGCGACTGGTGGAGCATAAAAAAGACGTGGTGATCCTCCTGGACAGCATTACGCGTCTTGCGCGGGCCTACAATACGATCGCCCCGCCCAGCGGCAAGGTGCTCTCCGGCGGTCTCGATTCCAACGCCCTGCAGCGGCCGAAGCGGTTCTTCGGCGCGGCTCGCAACATTGAACACGGCGGGAGCTTGACGATCATGGCCTCCGCGCTGGTCGATACCGGCAGCCGCATGGACGACGTGATCTTCGAAGAGTTCAAGGGAACCGGCAACATGGAAGTCCATCTGGATCGCCGCCTTGCCGACAAGCGCCTGTTTCCGGCGATCGATATCAGCAAGTCCGGAACCAGAAAAGAAGAGCTGCTGGTGGACAAGGACCGGCTCAATAAGATGTGGATCTTGCGGAAGGTCCTCAGCCCGTTGGGAACGATGGAGGCGATGGAGTTCCTCATGGACAAGATCAGCGGGACCAAAACCAATCAGGAATTCCTGCAATCCATGAATCGGTAGGAAACGCTTGTTTCTACCATTGAGGTTCGGATAGAGTGTATCGCTCCTGGCGTGGGGCCAGGAGTCTGAGCGAATGTTTGGCAAGGAGTCGTAGGTCATGCAAAAGGGTATTCATCCAATGTATCGGGAAGCCACGGTCCATTGCGCTTGTGGCAACTCATTCAAGACGCGCACGACCATCGGGGAAATCAGCGTCGATATTTGCGGTGCCTGTCATCCGTTCTTTACCGGCACGCAAAAAATTATCGATACCGAAGGACGGGTCGAACGGTTCAAAAAGAAGTACGCGAAGAAGGACAAGTAGCCGCTCTACGTGTCATAGAAGAGACCCTGCTTCGCTTTGGAGCAGGGTCTCTTTGTTTTTACGGCCCGGTCCGGATGTGTGGCAGCGCTTGAGGAACGAGAACGATGGAAGCCGCTTTACTCAAGAAATGGGAATCTGTGGCGTCGCGTTTTCAAGAGTTGACCGATCAACTCATGGATCCCTCTGTCGTCAGTCAGCCGGCGCAACTCCACAAGCTCAGTAAAGAACGCGTGGATCTTGAGCCGGCGGCTCAGCTGTTTGAAATCTATCGCGGCAATATCAGGCAGTTGGAAGAGGCGGCGCACATTCTGGCCGATCCGTCAGCCGGCAGTGAGATGCATGCCATGGCTGCCGACGAAACCGCTGAGTTGCAGCGGCAGCAGGAGGCCATGGAAGAGCAAGTCAAGGAGCTGTTGATTCCAAAAGATCCGCGGGATGAGAAGAGCCTGCTCCTGGAAATCCGGGCAGGCACCGGTGGCGACGAAGCCGGGCTGTTCGCCGGGGAATTGTTTCGCGCCTACGTCAGGTATGCGGAGAAGAAAGGCTTCAAGGTCGACACGGTCGAGGCCGCAGAGAACGGGGTCGGAGGATTCAAGAACATCACGGCATTGATCGAGGGCAAGGGGGCCTACAGCCAGTTCAAGTATGAAGCCGGGGTGCATCGTGTGCAGCGGGTGCCGGTGACGGAAGCAGCCGGCCGGATCCATACCTCCACCGTCACGGTGGCTGTCATGCCGGAAGTCGACGAGGTCGACGTCAAGATCGATCCCGGAGATCTCCGGATCGATACGTTCTGTTCGTCAGGCGCCGGCGGGCAGAGCGTCAATACGACCAAATCGGCGGTGCGGATCACCCATATCCCTACCGGGGTCGTGGTGAGCTGCCAGGATGAGCGGTCGCAGCTCAAGAACCGCACGAAGGCGATGCGGACCCTGCGTGCGAGAATCGTCGATGCGGAGCGGGAAAAACACGAGGCGGAGATCGCTCAGAGTAGAAAGTCGCAGGTTGGAACCGGCGAGCGGAGCGAGAAGATCCGCACCTATAACTTTCCGCAGAACCGTGTGACGGACCATCGGGTCGGGGTGACGTTGCATAAGCTGGAATTGGTGATGGAAGGCGATCTGGATGAATTCGTCCAGGCCTTGAAAGCCCAACAGCAGCAGATCGACACAGCCAACGTGTAGGGGACAATGGCGGCCCTTGTCATGCCAGAGCTGAAGACGGTGGGTGCCCTCGTTGCATGGGCTCGGCAGTCTTTGGTCCAAGCCGGGGTCAGGAACGGGGCGCAGGAAGCGATGTGGCTGCTGGAACACGCGCTCGGGCTGCGACGCCATCAGCTGGTCAGTGAGTCGGAGCGGGTGGTTGGGTCTGATGACTGCGCCCGTGCCGAATCCATGATCGCCCGGCGAGCGGCTCGTGAGCCGTTGCAGTATCTGCTCGGCACACAGGAGTTTTGCGGACTCGAATTTACCGTCAATCCCGCCGTGTTGATCCCCCGTCCTGAGACGGAACTGTTGATCCGTCACGTGGTTGCCTACGCACAAGCCTTGTCTGATGCCACCATCGTCGATGTGGGGACTGGTTCCGGCTGTGTGGCGATCACCCTGGCCACGTGTCTGAAGGGGCGGCGTGTCATGGCGATTGACCGGTCGCCGGAGGCGTTGGCGGTTGCGCGGCGCAACGCGATGCGACATGCAGTGCACGACCGGATTGAATGGTTGGAGGGGGATCTCTTGGCGCCGCTCAACGAGCGGATGGCCGCTCGCTCTGTCCATGTCATCGTCTCGAATCCTCCCTATATTTCACAGGCAGATTGGGCCGGTCTGGAGCCGGAGGTGCGCGTATTCGAACCGCGCATGGCTTTGGTAGGAGGGGAGCAGGGAACGGAATTTCATGAGCGGTTGTTGCGTGAGTCCCGGCAGCTTCTCGTTCCGGGCGGGCTGCTGGTCATGGAAATCGGTGCCGGTCAAGCGGCGGCGGTTCGGCGGCTGGCAGAACAGATTGGCGGATATGCGGCCCTGGAGGTCATCGAAGACGCGGCAGAGATTGAGCGGGTGGTCATGGCCCAACGGTTGAAATAGAAAGCTAGATATCGATGGATGAGATTGTCATTACGGGCGGAAACCGGTTGCGTGGAGAAGTCCGTGTCAGCGGGGCGAAGAATTCGGCTCTCCCGATTCTGGCGTCGACCATCCTAGGCGGAGGGGAATGTGTC
This sequence comes from uncultured Nitrospira sp., assembly GCA_964412445.1. Taxonomy (GTDB): domain Bacteria; phylum Nitrospirota; class Nitrospiria; order Nitrospirales; family Nitrospiraceae; genus Nitrospira_D. Next base: position 3,055 of record CAYPOR010000001.1, on the reverse strand, counting down.
ATTACGAATGTTCCCCGCGTCGTCGATGTGCTGACAATGGGAAAGCTCCTGGGCATCTTGGGAGCGCAGGTCTCCCATGAGGCCAACCGTGCCGTGATTAAAGCTGATGTCATTCACTCCACCGAGGCGCCGTATGACCTGGTGAAAACCATGCGGGCTTCCGTACTGGTGCTGGGGCCGTTGCTTGCGCGTTGGGGGGAGGCGAAGGTGTCGCTGCCCGGCGGCTGTGCGATCGGGTCGCGGCCGGTAAATCTCCATTTGGCCGGCTTGGCAAAATTAGGAGCTGACATTTCCATCGAGCATGGGTATATCACCGCAAGAGCGAAACGGTTGAAGGGGGCGCGGATCTATTGCGATACCCCGACGGTGACCGGAACGGAAAATCTGATGATGGCCGCGTCTCTCGCCGAGGGAACGAGCGTCATCGAAAATGCGGCAAAAGAGCCGGAGATTGTGGATCTAGCCGAGTTCCTGACGAAGCGCGGCGCCCGGATTGCCGGAGCCGGGACGGATGTGCTCACGATTGAAGGGGTGCGGGAACTGCACGGGGCCGATCATGAGGTCATCCCCGATCGGATTGAAGCCGGCACGCATCTCGTGGCAGGGGCGATTACGGATGGAGATGTCACCATTACCCATTGCCGTCCGCCGCATCTTGAAGCGGTCCTGATGAAGTTGCGGGAAGCGGGTGCGGATATTCAGGTGGGTGAGCAAACGGTGCGGATCAAGCGGAACGGCCGGCTGAAGGGAACGGATGTCAGGACCCTGCCGTTTCCGGGATTTCCGACGGATATGCAGGCGCAGATGGTGGCGCTGATGGCGCTCACGGAAGGCACGAGCGTCGTGACGGAGACGGTCTTTGAAAGCCGCTTTATGCATGTCGAAGAGTTACGGCGGATGGGCGCCGATATTCGGGTCGAAGGCAATCGATTGGTAGTTACGGGGCGGCCGGTCTTGACGGGAGCACCGGTCATGGCCTCGGACCTTCGAGCCAGCGCGGGGCTGATCCTGGCCGGTTTGGCCGCCGAAGGTACAACCGAAGTGCAGCGGGTGTATCACCTCGATCGCGGGTATGAACGGATTGAGGAAAAACTGCGGGCGGTCGGGGCGAACATCGAACGCCGAAAGGCGAGCTCTGTGACCGGAGCCCGTTAGAGGAATTTATGCTGACGATTGCGCTCTCCAAGGGGAAGTTGATCGAGCCGACACTGGACCTGTTCCGCCTGGCCGGCTATGAAACGGCCGGGTTGGTGGGGGAAAGCCGGCGGCTGATTTTCCCATGTCCTGAGATCGACACCACGTTTTTGATCGTGCGCCCGAGCGATGTCCCGACCTATGTGGAATACGGGGGCGCTGACGCGGGCATCGTCGGAAAAGACGTGCTGATGGAGCAGGACAGCGACGTCTATGAGCCGTTGGATTTACTGTTTGGAGCGTGTAGAATCTCGGTCGCCGCGCTCCGGGCCGAGGTCGCGTGCGACCGGCTCTCATCCAAGGTGCGTGTTGCGACGAAATATCCCAGGATCACCGAGCGCTTTTTCAACCAGCGCGGGGTCCCGGTCGAAATCATCAAACTGTACGGCTCGATCGAGTTGGCGCCGGTCGTCGGACTGGCCGACCGGATCGTCGATCTCGTCGAGACCGGCAGTACGCTCAAGGCGCACGATCTCGTCGAAGTTGACCTGATTGCCCAGTCGACGGCGCGTTTCATCGTGAATCGGGCCAGTCTCAAGCTCAAACATGCACCACTGATGGATATGATTCGCCGGCTGCGGAAGGCCGTGGCGGCTTCTCAGAAGGGATCGTCGATGCCTCGCGGCATGGCAGGATCGAAACGAGCCTCCACCTCAGCGAAGGGTCGCGCATGAAAATTCTGACGCAGGCTGATCGATCGTTTGCCGCAACGGTAAAGAAAGTCGTTTTGCGAGGGGCGGTGCAGGGCAGCGCGGTTGAAAAAACCGTCCGGACGATTCTTCAGGCGGTGCAACGGGGCGGCGATCGTGCCGTCTTGCGCTATACCAAACAGTTCGACCGCGTTGCGCTCAAGGCTGACGCGCTCAGAGTGTCCTCCGAAGAAATCAAGGAAGCCTATCACCACATCCGGAAAGAGGAGGGCGATGCCCTGCGGTTCGCCGCGCAGCGGGTCACTGCGTTTCATGAACGCCAGCGCACGAAGACCTGGATGTATCAGGATGAAGCCGCGACGTTGGGGCAGGTGGTCACGCCGGTGGATGCGGTGGGAGTCTATGTTCCCGGTGGCAAAGCGGTCTATCCCTCGTCTGTGCTCATGTGCGCCATTCCCGCCAAGGTTGCCGGTGTTGAGCGGATCGTGATGGTCACGCCGCCGCAGAAGGGGCCCATCAACCCGTACTTGCTGGTCGCGGCGGATATCGCCGGAGTGACGGAGATCTATCGTGTCGGCGGCGTACAGGCGGTTGCGGCGCTGGCGTATGGCACCAAGACGATCGCGAAGGTCGATAAGATCGTCGGGCCGGGCAATATCTATGTGGCGACGGCGAAGCGCGTGCTCTACGGAACGGTCGGTATCGATATGATTGCCGGGCCAAGCGAGTTGCTGGTAGTCGCCGACGATGACGCGAAGCCGGCTCATGTCGCTGCGGATCTGCTCTGCGAAGCCGAGCATGATGAAGACGCGCAGGTGTTTCTGGTGACGACGTCCGAGCGGCTCGCCAAAGATGTGTCGAAATTGATCGAGAGTCAGTTGAAAGGGCTTCAGCGGGAAAAGATCGCGTCGAAATCGATCGCGCGGCATGCGGTGGCCTTCGTCGTCACGACGATGGATGAAGCTATTGAGTTGGCGAACGAGATTGCCGCCGAGCATCTCACGCTTTCGGTAGACAATCCCTTCGACTATTTGGAAAAAGTCCGCCATGCCGGAGCGTTGTTCCTGGGGCGGCATACGCCACCGTCGGTGGCGGATTATATTGCCGGACCGAACCATGTGTTGCCGACCGGCGGGTCTGCGCGGTTCTTCTCGGCTTTGTCCGTCAATGATTATGTGAAGACCAGCAATATCGTGCATTACACGAAAGAG